>NZ_JAVFHZ010000004.1:0-323992 GCF_033052755.1 Idiomarina solivarensis
AATCACTGTCCGGATGATACCGAAATGCTTGTCCGGCTCAGACCGAAATCAATGTCCGGATGACCCCGAAATACGCACAGGCTAAATTCAGTTTGATTCAGTGCTGATAAACTGTTGAACCTAGTGAATCGTGAATTTACAGTACAAACGGCCGAATCAACAGTGGGTTGTCAAAATCACCGATGTCGCTACCTGACCAAACTTTGTGTACGTCGCCTTCGGAACCTATGTCTTGTCACGCAAGATTGTTGGCTGACTGAGGATGGAATCTGCTCAGACACAAATAATTCTGAATTACTTAGAGCGGGCGCCATGGTCACGAGTAAACCGCTAAGGGTGAGTTAACTTTACTTTAACTGTAGGTGGGGCAACGGTAGAACCCAAGTACAAGTTATCGTATAGTGGTCAACACAAACTTTGAAATAAGCTTGAGGGACCACCGGGATGGACAGCGATTGCATAAATTTTTGCAAAACAAATTCGCCATTGCTTTCGGAGTCTATTTTGGGAAGCTCAGTGATGCTATTATCCTGTCTTTCTTCGATTGCTAGAAATAGAACGGGGAAGGAGTATAAATAAACCAGTAAAGATAATAACTATCCCCCAAATTATTTGTTCGGATAGATCTTTGTTAAAAACGACCGTGTCGAGCCCAACCGAGACGACGGGGAAAAGAGCTATGATGTAACTAAAAAGGCTCGGAGCAATCTTGTCAATTAATAAGTAATAGCTAAAGAAGCCTAACACAGTGCATACTAGAGACAGGTACAGTGTCGAAGTGGTGAAACTAAAATTATAAGGAATTACTAAATCTTGTTCACTCTCTAAGAAGATTGTGGCCGTTATAATCAACGCCCCCCAGCACATTCCATAAGTATTTGCGGTAAGCACAGATATACCTTTTTTGGAATTTCTTAAAGCAATCATATTACCTATAGATACAATATAGGCCGCGCAAATCACTAGCAAACTACCTTTGATAAGGGTTGGAATGGTGATACTTGAAGGTAGGGGCGATTGAAGAGCTATAGCTACCCCCCCAATACCGAGGATACATCCAAAAATTACACTCATGGTTATCTTAACTTTATAGAAAATCCTTGCGTTAAGTATGTTCCAAATCACCAATGTGGTGAAGATTACGGAAGATAACGAGCCTCCCAGATATTGGATACCTTCGTAGACTAATAAATAATTGAGGCTAAAGTTCGTGGCGCCAAGAGCTATTACGAACAGGTGATCTAAACCTGTAAGTTTTCTTTCATCTGGTTTAAGGAGCTGATAACAGAAAACCATTATTACAGCGGCTATGATGAACCGCAGAAATAGTGAGAGTTGGGTAGATACATAGTCTAGCTGTACGTCAATAGCTACCCATGCGGAGCCCCACGAAAATACCGTGAAAAGGTATAGCAAACCCACTATTGTATTTTGATAATTCATCCTCATGAAAATTTTCTAAGCCTCGAAAATAAACGACTTCGAATACCACCTCTCAAGTTCGGCGACGTTCTCTAGCATCTGTTGGTAGCAATCTGCTTTTATTACTACACCCAGTATATAGTCACCAACTGATGTACCGCCTGAGTAGCGTTTACCGTCACAGAAATTTTCATATACTTCTTTAACACCCAAATACTCAGGGGTTTTGGAATCTAAAACAGAAAGAGTTCCTTCCAATGGTGGGAATGTGAGCCATGCTGCATATGCTGACTGTAGCTCAATATTGTTTGATGTACTATCGAACGGAATGCCGACCTGTTGACCAATATGAACTTCATTAATATTGAATAGATAAACGTGCCTGAGAACTTGTGGAACCAAAGCACCGGGGGGGGCGCGAAGCAATTTCTCCAAATACCATTTCATTCGCGGGCGTGAGAAACATTTCGCAATGGAAAGTGAGTTTTTCGGGTTTAGGGAGGGCACTTAAAACCTTGTAAGTAAATTGCTTCAAACGCTTCGCTAGCTCGGACGTTTGTTCTAGGGTGTGGCTGCCGACAGCTTTTCCTTCCAAAAAGTTTAAGGTGGTACCAAAATACTTACTGGCGCAAATGAATAACACCTCATTATTTTCGACTATACCATCGACGTGGAATAAATCTCCTTCGATTAGCTCTTCAACGAGAAAAGTATCGTCACTCTGCCTTATTCCCTCTTTTAATTCAGACTCTGTATAAACTAGAAACGTTGCAGATGAACCTAAACCATCTATAGGTTTTACGACAACTGGTAAATTAAAATATTCTAAAATACTTGTCGCTGTTGCTTCCAAGCTACCCAATGTTGTAAAAGTTTTGAATTTTGGAACACGAATCTGAGCGTCCTGACACAACCTTTTCATAATGGACTTGTCACGGAAAGCTTCCGCAGACTGTACACTTTGTCCGGGTACGTTAAAACTCTCTCTGATTTTTGCCGCGGCGATAAAGTCAGTCTCATAGTGTGTGACTATACTCGTTATCCCATGGTTGGCTAACAGTTGGGTGGCTACAGGTATTAGCGAGTCAGGATCCGTGTCCAGATAATGAACTTCTTTATAAAGTTTCTCATCAACGTGCTCTGGTCGGCAGGAAGTCATTAGGTAGAGGGGAGAAACATCACTATTATCTTTAAACCACTCACCAATTCGAAACGTCGGTTCGGTAAGAAAATTGTAACGCTGAATGATTAGAATACCATCAGTACAATCTGACATATCGCATCCTTTTAATAAGTTTTGGGCCGTTTTAAATGCAGCGACCACCATCAACTTCTAGTGCAATACCCGTAACCATACTTGCATCGTCTGACGCAAGGTACAGGGCTGCGTTGGCGATATCATTAGGAGTGGACAATCGGCCTAGCGGTATCGTCGATGTGAATCTTGAACGATTCTCAGGTGTATCATCCATCCCCATAAATTTTTCAAGAAGGCCGGTTTCACCCATGACGGGGTTGATTGCACAAACACGTATATTTCTGTCTGCCAATTCAATTGCCATTGATTTAGTAGCAGCAACGACAGCTCCCTTTGATGCATTATACCAAGTAAGTTCAGGTCGAGGCCTTATTGCAGCAGTGGATGCCATGTTTAAAATAACAGATTGGGAATCACCTGCCATCAGAGGAAGAGCCAATTTGGATGTCCAAAATATGGCTTTGACATTGATATTGAAAACTTTATCAAATTCGTCTTCCCCGACCTCATCTAATGGAGCCCGCGCATGCGTGTATCCTGCATTATTAACAAGAATATCGACCTTCCCGTACTTGCTTGCTAAAGAGTCAAACGCTCGGGTGATTTCAGCTGAAGCTTGAAGGTCACATTGGATAAAATGGGCGGCATCGCCAATCGAGTCCGCGACTTTTTGGCCGTTTTCTACGTGATTGTCCAGAATAATTACTTCAGCGCCTTCTTCAGCAAATAAACGGCAAATAGCTTCGCCGAATCCGGAAGCCCCCCCGGTAACTATAGCGAGTTTATTATACAATTTCATTGATAACCTTCTGAGCAAATTCTTCAGTTTCTTTCAACGTACCGTTGAAAATCTCCAAAATGTCATATATCTCAGCTTCATTGATGATGAGAGGCGGGCACAGAACAATAGTGTTGTTGGCCAATAATCTAGTGATCAGCCCTTTATCTTTTGCTCTTTCATAAAAGAACTGCCCGACAGTATTTGAAGGAAACGGTGTCATTGTGTCTTTTGATTGAACAAACTCCACTGCAGCCAGAAGTCCCTTACCTCGAATTTCACCAACGAAAGGACTTTCTTTAAATGCGGTAAGCCCTGAAAACAGAAGTTGACCTTTGCGGAGTGAATTATTGAATAGGTCATCTCTTTCGTAAATTTCTAATGCTTTGAGGGTTACGGCACAACTTACCGGATGGCCTGTATAGGTGAATCCGTGCCCGAAGCTTTTGTTTTGCGCAAATGACTGAATGGGCTCAAAGAACTCCTCGCTTACGGCGATTGCGCTAATAGGAGCGAACCCGGCGGACAGTTGTTTCGCAAATGTCATTACGGAGGGGGACTCAATACCCACCGTAGTACATCCGAAATCCGCCCCCGTCCTTCCAAAGCCACATATGACTTCATCAGCCCAAAAGTGAATATTATGTTTAGATAAAACCTTTTGTAATGCGGGATAGTAGGATGATGGGGGAACGATAACTCCTCCTGCGCCAACAATCGGCTCAGCAACGAAAGTGGATATAGAGTCAGCCCCCTCTCTTTCGATTAGCTTTTCAAGATTAGCCATAATTCTTGCAACGAAGTCAGCTTCAGTCTCTGCAATTTCCCTTCCTCGGAGATAATGGGGGTGGTCAGTTCTCAAAACCCCCAAAGGGTCGACTGGCGGATTAAAGTAATTTCGGCTTGATGGGAGATGCGTTAAAGCGGATGTTCCGTATGTTACGCCATGATAAGCCTTCTCCCTAGCTATGACTTTACGCTTAACTCCGTCTGTACTGTTAGCGCGATATTGAATAAGCTTCAATACTGAATCATTTGCATCAGAGCCTGAACAGCCGAAAAATATTTTAGCATTAGCCATCGGAACCATGTCGCGGAGCTTTTGCGCTAACTCAATTGCTGGCTCGTGTGAGGTTCCACTGAAAAGGTGGGAGAATGAATTCTTTCTCATCTGCGTGGTTGCCGCTTCAATGAGTTCCTCATTGCCAAAGCCCAAAGCTGCACACCATAGTCCCGCAACACCTTCTATGTACCGTTTACCTTTATCGTCGAACACGTAAATCCCCTTCGATTCGACAATTTTCATGTTAGCTTGGCTTGATAGGTTGGTACCTGGATAAATTACTGCATCTGGATTAATCATGTGTATGTGTGCTCTTTTTCGGGAAAAGAACCTTCTTTCACGGAGTCAACGAAGCTCGATATAGCACTTTGGATTGAGGGTTGGCCCTCCATAAAGTTTTTAACAAATTTGGGAGGTCGCCTTGTTAGACCGATGAGGTCATGTAACACCAGCACTTGGCCATCAGTGTGTTTCCCTGAGCCAATACCGATTACTGGAATACTAACGGCTTCAGTTATTCTTTTCGCCAGCTGCTCTGGCACACATTCCAAGACAAGTATAACGGCGCCGGCATCCTCCAGAGCCACGGCAGCTTGGAAAATTGAATTTGACTCTTCTTCGGATTTTCCGAACACCCGGTAATTGCCGATAGCGTTAATGTATTGCGGAGTAAGCCCAAGGTGGGCGCAAACTGGAGCACCTACTTTTGTCAGAGACTCAACGATAGGAGCAAGTGTTCCATCACCTTCAATTTTGATTACGTTGGCACCTGCTTGAAGCAGTTTCTTTGCATTGTTGATTGCTTCTTCTTCATTGGTGTAGCTCATGAAAGGCAAGTCAGATAATATCAAGCATTTAGAGTTGGCTTTAACAACGCTTTCAGTGTGGTAAATCATATGTTCCATCGTAACCGGAACAGTTGAGTCATGGCCTTGTAGCACCATCCCTAGTGCATCACCAACTAGGATAGTTTCAGAATTAGCTTCGTTTATAGCCGCCGAGAACGTGGCGTCATAGCAAGTAATGCATGAGAATTTTTCATTATTTCTCTTCATTTCCGCAAGACGTGGAAGAGTTACCTTGTTACTCATTTTGAATCCTTTTAAATTATTGTTTATAAAATAGATGAATAGAAAATGCCTCAGCTATTATTAAAATAGCAATTATAACATTGTCTTTACAACCATTTAAAAAGTAAAGTCTATTGTAAAATCCGAATTATTACGTCAGATCTTCGGGCCTGCTGATGTAGAGCCTCAAGCTGAATTTCCAGTTATTAGTTGAATCTAAGATTTATCAATAGGCACTTTAATTTATATATGTACACTTTCAATTAGCTTTAAAACTTACAAGGTTATTATTACTGATAATAATGGATGGGTGGAATCGTCAGCGTATATATTCAGTCAGAATACGGCGCGGAGTGCTGACTACTGTAGCTATAAAGTAACTGGTTTTACCGTGGAATATCGCTCGGGCCTGGACATCATGCCTGACTTACCTAGCTATAAAGAGGGCGCTGTTCTTGGGCAAACTGGCGGGCTTACCTCAGAGTTGGGCTGCTAATTTCAATTATTAGACGGGGAGCCAAAAAAGATATGGCTCCTCTGTCTTTTTGTATGGTTCGGGCGAAGACTGCGCTTTGGTCTAATTGCTGTCACATGCGCATCCGGGGTCTTTAGTGCATGTCTTGCTTTTAGCTATACAAGAATCGCCACATGCCTTTCCTTTCTTGCAGACTTTACAACACTTCTTAGCTTCACTTAGTAACGTATCTGCAGATGACCCACCGTCAGGAGAAACGCAATCTTCTTGCTCTGCTATAGCAATTGAGCTTTCTATATCTGATACGCTTTTAGCTCCACTTAGGCTATCACTGGCTTCAGCAAAACTTAAAGTTAATAAAAACATTAACGAGACAAGTAGGTATTTCATGAAGCTTTATCCTTATTATGGTTGACCGCCGATTGGCGAGATAAGTATTAGCCCCACTTTCCATTAGCGCAAGCTTTTACGTTGCGGTTCCAATATTTCAGCTTCTGTTGCGGTTCGTCCTGTCCGAAGAAATTCAATTTTTAACATGATTTTCTAACTAAGCATTCAGCTGGCCTAGTTGTATTTCCAGTCGTCAACTATTCAAACCATGAAAAGTCTGAAAGTCCTTGATTCTATCGAACAGCTCTTTAAAACATGTCTCGCATAAGTCAAAATGAAACGAAGCGCCATCTTGGTTTGAACCGTAACCATAAGAGGCATGTAATACGCCAAACTCATTAAAGCCGTTAAGGTTCTCGCGATGCTTTTTTTGAAACTCAGGAACAACACTAGCTCCACAAGCGTCACAGCTAATATCAGTAATAACGCTTACAGATTGGTGGGCTTTTCTTCTCATAGGTGGTTACCTTAACGCCAATAATGAATCTCAATATAGGCCAACTAAACCTCTCAGAAGTTGCTAAAAATTTTGGAATGCCGCCAGTCCCAATGAATCATCTGACGGTTTTTAGGTGGGTGATAAATCCACCTAATATGTGGCAGTTTTAACGTTGCCTTCTGATTATTCCAAAGCTATCCGTAGTACGCAACTAATTTTATCAATATCGGTTAAAGGCATTTTCCTGAATAGCGATGGTTCTTACCGGAGCTGAGGTTATATAGAATTGGTGTAACGCCTTTAGCTTTCCATTTATCTTGCGGCTATTTTAAAGATGGGAAGTACTTTGGAAGGTGATGGTCAGTTTGAAAACATTAACTATTTAGCGTCCACGCTTTCTAAAAAACAAAAGTTAGAGCTACTGAATAGCTTGATGAATTACCGAATCTAACTTTTTAGTCTATGAAAAGGTCGATTGATAGACCATTTGCAGGGATTCCCATTGCTCCCATGACATCAAATGGTAGATCGGGTATAGATTCTATTTCCTCGAGTACGTGTTGGATCCAGTCTGAATTTGGACCTATATTTCTCACTAAGTACCAAATTATAGTTATGAGGCCATAAATCTTTTTTTTATGCTTGTTGTCGAGGTTGAGACTTGTAAAGTATTCAGTATCCGCTTTACCTTGCTCAGTTGGTATGCGTATAGGGTTGTTTTGCGACTGGTTCCAGACTCTAGTGTGGTGAGCGCACCTATTCCGAAGAGTATTTAGATCTTGAAGCCATCTAACCAGTAGAGATGAATTACTAACGCCCAACTTTGCTGCGACCTTGTTTTGATAGGAGCCTTTTAATAATTCGAAGTATTTTGACACTGTACCAAAAGACCAAGCTTCAACAGCCACCCAAATCGGTAGGTTTTTTTCATTCCTCGTGTGCCACAGGATGCAATCTTCTTTGCTGCGTGATAGTTCTGACTGTTGTCGAGTAGACCACTCAATCCAAGAGTTTCTTACTCTTCCACCCTTATAGTAATTCTTCAATTCAGAAGGATTTATAAATTTCTGCTTTTGGTATGCTAAAGGATCTTGTCGCCCTAGTTCGTGGGCTATTATTGTTCTTAAATGAATTTCAATGCGTTCTATTGCATCTAACAGCAATAACCGAAGACGTTTATCAAACTTATAGAGAAGGAATGTATTGTTGAAGCTAGAATTAGGTAAGAACTGGCTTTTACGCTTCGGTTTACCGTTGACTTTGACTACTTGACCATCTTCATCGCGCTCTATAACTCGACAAGGATACCAAAAGCCACTTAATCTGTAGTAACCGACTTGCGACACTTTTCGCACAGCACGAGTTGTATCTTCTACAGTCATTCCACGAGAGTCAAGAAGCTTAATGAGCTCCTCATAATCCATGAATGGCTTAACTGCTGATAACGGCAAGTTTTCTCATCCCCTGAAAACAAGAAGGCCTAGACTTATTACTCATATTGCTACGAGTAACAGAGGCCTAGGCGCGATTGGTCGGAGATTATAAGGATTAAAGAAAAATTGTCAAATAAAATTATACTCTACTGTCGATTCAGGGAGCCTCAGCTTTTTCCGTGAAACTCTTCTCTCGCTTGATAAATCTCATTCAGACTGGAACGCCACTGATTTGATAGGTGCCCCATAGCCATAGATTGGAAGGAACCGAGAACCATAGGCCGTTCCTGGGGCATTCCTCTTTCTACCTTATAAGGTAACTTACGCGCTATCGACTGTTCTGTAAGACGGGTTCTACCCAGATTTTACGGACACATCCAAAACGAAGCATAATATGCCCATAACAATTTACCCTCGGTTTATAAGTGCTCTCGAAGCTTGAAATCCCCGATTAATTACTCCGTGTGGTCGGAAAATGTAGTAAATGGATATGGTTACATTAACAGTAATAGTATGTAGGCTGAGATGAGGTAATCAGAATAAGACGGTAGCGTTCAATGAAGAATACTTTACAAGACTGGTTTGTAACAATAATGGCTGTCTTGGCTCTTATATTTCTAGGTATATTGGTTGGCTCGGACTCAGATACGTTTCAGGGCACTGCGAGTGGGATATCTGCAATTGGCACACTTTTGCTTGCTGTGGTTGCGCTGAAAAGTCTAGAGCATTGGAGAGAGCAGGAGCTTACGACGTTCAGGGCAAACAATGCAGCCGAGATATATAACCTTCTAGTGACTGGAGTAAAAAGCGCTAAGACCTTACTAACTAATCGACCTAGCCTCCGAGAGGCGGTAGAGCAGGAAATGAACGAGGATACTTTTCGCAACTGGAAGTTTGACCATTTAAACGCACAGGTAAATCGTTTTTATAACGAAATTGAGCTGTTAGATGCCGAATTAATGGCAAAAGCCCGAGTGTTAGGGAGCGATTATTATGCTAAGTGTGAAAAAGCACAAGGAATAATGGTAGAAAAGATCAGGGTACTTAAAGACTTCAGGTTTGAGCTCCACAGCCTGAACGAGGCAAATGGGTTATGGCCATCCTCTTCTCTTTTAACAGAGTTGAAAATACACGAGTTGGCTGACTTTGAGTCGCTTGAAGATATCTATGTTGCCGATTTACATAAAACACTTACAGCATATAGCCGATTAATTAAGGAACTAGAGCGCTATATCGATTTTAAGTGAACGTTGGGAAGTCCAGATAAACAAGCGTTAAAGGTTCAGTTACAGTTTCCATTAGCTATCGGCTTGGTTATCGCTTCAGATCTTAAACCCATACTATAAAAATTGCTGATTAACCCTTAAAGGGGGAGTCTTCCAAGGCTTTGATTCTTCGTGCGATCTCCCAGCACCAACCGAATTCCTGGTATCTAGGCTGACCTATCTTACGGTCTTTATTATCTCGCCAATTAACCCCATCAAAATACACTTCGTCAATTAAAGGGGAGATATCGTGAACTTCTTCAGGCACAAGGCTTCCCTCTCCGGTAATAATACCTTGCATAATCGAGTGGTTCCCTCCACCAACCCAGCCAATCATTAATGGGTAATGGTATATCACAATATGATTTGAGGGGTCTTACTTGAAAGTACCCTGAGCGCGAAACTCTCCTATAGAGCCTATGTTTCTCAAAATCCTCAAAGGGTGCCAAGGAGTCGGCAACACAATATCTGAAGATAGTTTTAAACGCGGATACAGTTCAGTATTCTTAACCGCGCACTCTTCGGAGGTGCACCAGTCTATAAAAGTTCTATGACCATAAAACGTATTGTTTAGGCTGAATTGTAAATAGCTTTTGAACCCAAGGTCATTTGTCCAACTCAGGGACTCCCTAGTTTTATGATCAGGCATTAAGTAGGTGTCTCTTAAGTGCTCTGACTGGATAGGTCTCAGAATTAACTTTATTAAATCCTTTAATCCTTCGACATTCCCAACTTCGGCAAGCTTATCGGCTCGCCTAAGAAGGTTTAAGAACGGACTATTTTTTGGGACCCTAAAAAGTTTGTTCATTCTCTGGTAATAGACTGTATGTTCAGTAATTGAGCCCTCTCGGGTGAAATCATTCATGATCTCCATAAAATCGTTTCGCTAGGACTCAATTTAAATAGTTTGGAGGAATTAGTAAGTTCATAGATTTTCATTTCGGAAAATTTATAAAGCAGTGGCCCAAAACTATTGTTCCGCCCGCAGGAGCCAAGTCTATGGGTCGATTATGCTCTGTCTCGAACTCAACTACTTCATCCATATCAGGCGACTGCCTTATATAATTACTTTTTTCATCTGGTACCATACACAACCTTTTTCTAGTGGTTGGTTTATCAAGAGATTTTATCAAGCTTGTAACAGTTTCTTGCTTGTCATCAAGTACCATACCCACCATAAATGCTACCGGTAAATTAGTAGCGTAATAACCGTCGACAAAGCGACGTATGCCGTGTTCATTTTTATACGGACTAAGGTTTCTTTGAGCTATTTTCTTAAACTCAAAAATCAAGTAAAGAGGCCCTGGGTTGGCGTCTTCCAAGCGGTTAGAAAAGTAAGTGATATCTTTACGAATTCTGTTAACTTGTCCGTTTTTTATAACTCGAGCATCTCTATCTTCGTAGGTCCATTTTCCATTAAGTCCAGACGCCGCTTTAAACTTCTCCAGCAATATCCAGAGCTCTTCAGTAAGAATCTCTTCTCTAAGCCTCGGTGAATATTTTTGCGGTTGCTTATCACAGCCAAGAGCCCAAGTGCTTAATATTTCTTGAACCACTTCTGTTCGAGATTCAGATGGAAACGCCAGTCGCCAAGCATCACTCATTTTCATAAATCAGCCCCATTTACTTCTTGCCGTAAGACCTCATCCACCAGATCTACTACACGGTCAACGTCCTTATGAGCTTCTCCTGTCATCCACAGCCTTGAGACTAAAGGCTTAACTAGATAAAAAGCATCTTTAAATCGAATCACTGCATCAGTTGCCAGATAAAAATTCTGGTGAATAGCCAATGGTAAGAGTCCATGCTCAGAAAATGCTCTAACTAAAGCATCAACGGCTAAATCATCTTCCAATACAACGTCGCTATCTGTATTTTCAGTTGTCTCACTTACAGAGACACGGATAATTCCGAGAGGGCCGCATGTTGATTCCCTGTTTTTATGGATCTCAACATTAAACATTCCACGGCCATTCCTGACATCTCTCCGACGCTCCAACTCCGCCACTAACGCTTCTACATAGTCAACCAGAGCAGCTCGAGTCGGTTTTACCGTAAGTGGCGACGACAGTTGCTGATAACTGCCTGGCTGAATATTTGGCGCTATTCTATCAGCAACCTCCCGTACACGATTTTGTTCATTTATGTTCAACCCAAAATACTCGAAAATTTGTGAGTCTACATGTCCTCTATTGTATTCAGCTTGCAGCAACCTTGGTTCTTGTTCCAAATGTTTTAAGTAGTCAGAAACTTCCTGAATGATTTCTCTTGCTCTCAATGGATTGTCATGTTTTTCAGGGGGAACAAAAGGAAGCTTTTTCATGTCTGTTAAGGTAATGCGTTCTCTTTCAAAATTTATTTGATAAGCAGTAAGCATTAGTATGTAAGTGGCTAAACTCGAGTTCAAGAAAGCTGAGATAAACCGCAAAATATTGGCATCAGAGTCTGAGCCCTTAATAACTCCTATACTACTTTTAAAGGAAAAAGACTCATCAGAAAATATTGCTCGGATGCCTCGCATTGACGATAGACCATCTACGAACAGGATTCGCGGACCTTCAAAAATAGGAACTGCTGGGATTTTAGCTACCGTTTGAATTCTTTCTGGAAAGGTACTCAACGTTTCCCTATCCAAAACAGGTAAGGATGCGTCGAAGCGTTTTGCATCAAGAAAAGGCATTGCACGTAATGGTTCAGCTGGCTCCGGATTTTTTACTCCACTGTCTTTTGCGTGAAAGCCCTTACGAGTTATCCAGCGGGCATCCTTTTGTAATAGGGTTCCTAAAGAGCCTTTCAACTGAAGTTTGGTAATTAGCGACAAATCTAAGCGTGTGCCCCAGAATAGGGTGGTAAGAATGCTGTTGTCACTAACAACATACCGGGTACTGATTCTATGTCTATCAGATGCGTGTAAGGTAAGTCGACCAAAAGCGTAGCTAATATCCGCTTTTGGCACCCAGTATTCAAATGATTCACTACCATCGACCCAGCATTCATCAGTCTGACGGGTTTCCGCGCAAGCTATAACACACGGTTGCTTTGCATCTTCAAACAGTAACTTTCTTAAATCCCCAAAGTTAGTAAGTGATAATAAGCGATATTGTTGGAGCCAACTCGAGAGAAACTTCTGACTAGTTGCAGCTGCCATCACACTCACTGGTAAGATTAAGCAAACCTTTCCATGCTCCTCAAGAAAATCTTTCACGCGATACATGAAAGCAGCTGCGGTTTGCCGTCTAGGTAAATGTATACCAATCTTTTTCGCCCATTCGTCGCTTTGTAACCACTCCTCTTTATCGGGTTCAATCCATGGAGGATTCGATAGAGCAATTGTGAACTTTGAATCTGCTAGTAAATGCCCATTACTATCTGAGAAAAAGTCGCCCTCTATCTCACCAGCAAATAAATTCTGGCCTCGTAATGTAGGCAGTTTTACTTCAGCATTACTTGTCAGTAATGAAATATCTTCCGGTTGCATCCCTTCCAACATAGAAAGGTAGAGGCTAAAAGCCGTAACTCGACAAGCAGGTACACTGAGGTCCGCTCCGAAGATATGTTTTTCTAGAAGCTTTTTTCGTTCAGAAAAAGAAATTCGACGCTCTTCTTTAGCTTCTTTAACCGCCAGCATTCTCCTATAAGCGGTTGTCAATAAAATGCCAGAGCCACAGGCTCCATCGAAAATACGTTCAGAGAGTATATCGCTGGAAAGAGACAACGCTTGGTCAACAGCCAGAACGGCTAGGTGACGCGGCGTATAATAAGCTCCAACGTTGCGTCTATCATCGGTAAGGAATGATTCGTAAATTCCTGAGATTAGCTCAACAGGGATATAACGGAAATCGAATTTCCATAGACTCTGCTGGCCACTATCAAGGTCGCTATTCTCTAAAAATTCATTGAGTCTTTGTAGAGCGGGCTCTGGTAGACCCATCCATAATTTTTTAGCTCCCGTCCCGGGCTCTAAAAAGTCACCATTAAAATCCACTTTCAATTGCTCAATTAAACGAACAATGCCTTTGCGATGGTTATTGGCGACCAGGAGGTCTAGTCGTTCTAGGCCATGAAGTCTTCGATAGCTATCATTAATAATATCGCGGTGTTCTAAATACGCGACGAATAAGACTTGCGAAACTAAATACTGCGAATCTATTTTCTCAAGTCCAGCGGCTTGAAAGTCTTTTACAATTCTAGACAAATTACGCAGCAGGAGTTGATCCACCCGCATTTCAGGCCGAAACCAGTCGGGATGTCGCAAAAATAATTCACCGGCCTCAAAATCTCTGCGAGAGTAAGCTCCACTATGATTAGCCTTATCAAAAGGCAACACTTCAAAGTCATCAGACCGTTCATTGACCGGAATTGCAGTGGCTTTTTCATGGTCTACGACTAAAACAATTGAAATGAGATTTTGGTTCCAGACTCGTTCTCGTATGCTATTTATATTTTCTGTGGATTGAACATTCTCACCAGTTCCATCAAGAAAACAAATTGTAGGCATGTCATCAATGCTGAAAACAGCTTTAGCCTGAATTGGACCATCGAGTAATTCTAATATTTCTGGTCGGTAAGGTTGCTCTGGTCTAACTTCTTCTCCATCACAGTACAAGGCGTCGGCGGCCGCTGAGTAGCCCCAAGCATCCAACCATTTTTTGACGACTTGTACAGTCACATTTAAATCCTTTACTATTGTTATTTAGTTTGAGTTTATCATAATTCACAGGATACTCAATTAAATTGATGTTATAGTAGTAATTATGGTACTCGTCTTGATTGGGCTGAAAGTCGCTGTGAGTAAGACTGATAAGAAAAGTAAACAAATTCAACAGACTGCTTTAGAAAGCTGGCTAAACCAATTGAGCCCCGCACAACAGCAGCGATTACGCTTTTTAGAAGCGAAGTTGGTATGGGAAGGGAAAATAAACCGAAAAGCTATATGTGAACAATTTGACCTTACGCCTAACCATATTACGAGGGAAATTTCGGACTATCGAAACTACTTTCCCCAAAACCTTTCATATGATGTGACTGCGAGAGCCTATCAAGCTACCGAAAAATTTGAGCCTTACTTTTTTAAGTATGAACCAGGCGAGTATCTTTCGCTTTTGAAACTTTATGCGACTGACGAAAGTTCAACTATATTATCTGAATTAGCTAGCCCCATTGCAGCTGAAGTTCTGGCGGAACCCATGGGCAAGCTTCAACAACATGTGTTGCAGTTATTAATTAGAGCGGTTCATTCCCATACAGGGTTGAGGATTGCCTATTTGTCCTTTTCGCAAGCTAGAGAGATTGAGCGCGATATCTGGCCCCATACCTTTATCTGGAATGGCGACCGATGGCACGTTAGAGCTTTTGACAAATTACGTCACGAATACATAGATATAGTCCCCCAAAGAATCACGAAGGTAGCCGCATTAAACAGGCAACTTCCAACTAGTGCGACAGAGGATCACGACTGGATTGAGTCAGAACAGCTCAGTGTTATTCCAAACCCGAATTTCTCAAAAAAACAGCAGGCAATGATAGGCCAAGAATATGGCATGGAAGAAATTGGAAAACAGTTAACTTGGAGAGTTAATTTGCGACGCTGTTTAATACCTTACTTTTTATTTCGATACCGACTAGACCAACTTAATGACACTACTCAGAACCGTATAGTCCTTAAAAACAAAGATTTAGTACGCCGCTTTGCGTTTGCTTATAAGCAGAGTAATACCTCTGAATCATAAAGATGACTCAAAGATTAAAATAGCTGGTTACGTTATCAAGAACTCTTTTTCGGAAAATGGACATTTCAGAATTGTCTTTCTTATTGACTTCAGAGCGAAAATCAACAACATTGTTTTGCTTTGATTTATTGCCTTGTGCGCACATTTGCTCCAACGGTCGAGAGTTATTCTCGAACTCAAGAAACAGGTTAAGCTGTTGTTCTGATGAAAATTTTTTCATTACTCACCCATCAAGTTCTTGTTGCAACCGAGCCACTACAAGCTTTTCATGCATAGTATAGTCATCAAGAGAGACTCTAACAACTGGTTTAGATTTTTTCTTATCGAAAGGTTCAATCTTTCCTGATGCTTTTCTTCCTTTCTCTACTTTAAAAAGTTTAAGCATATTCTTGGGTGCAACGCCCATGTACTGCAAGAATTGAACTTTGCCTTTGTCATTAGAAGAGTCGATAGAGTCTGAGTGTAATTCAAGAGCTAAACTTTTTGGGTATGGTTCAATGAAAAATACTTTCTTTATGCCGCTTGCAACAATGTGTCTCGCGCACGAGTGACAGGGGTATGTTGTGCAATACAATACAGCACCCATAAGCCCCGGTTTGTTAGTTCTCGCGATTGATATGATTGCATCCATCTCCGCATGAACAGCCCTAGAATACTCAATCAGCGCTTTGACATCTGTCGATTTTACGGCCTCAATCACTTGATTCTGCTCACTATTGCTTTTTAATAGCCCACGACTTTCTAGTTGTTTATATATGTCGCCATACAGTTTATCTTTGCGAGAGTCATTGTGACATTGTCCATTTTTCCATGCATAGCATCTGGAATCTTTTTTGTCCGTAGCTTCATAAAGGCCTCCATCAACACGAGGAACATCGTTTCGACCCAGCCCTATTAAATCACCGCTTGAATTTACTACCGCTGCACCAACTTGTCGAGATAAACAGGCTGAACGACAAGCTTCTGCATATGCAGAATACATCGATGACTCGTCTTTCGTAGGAGTTCTGGAAGGGGAACCAAACATAACTGCCAGAAAACGTTGGATATCAGCTGACAGGATTTCTTTGCTCTGACTATCATTTCTAATGAAAAAGTCAGACTGATGAAATACATCCTTTACTTTTTGACCATACTTATCAGCTTCGGAATAATCACGAGTAATAATTTGCGCCGCATCAACATCTGATACCTCGACGTCTTTCAGTCTTTCTTTCCGTATTTGCATCGGTGCAAATACGCCAAATAACCAAAAAATCTCACCATAGGTTTGTTTTAATATTTTAAGTTCATCCGGATGCTTGATCGAATCAATGATGTGAACCCACCGGTGTTTTTTAGCTACTCTATCGCCCTGAGAACCTTTTTCTCCTGAATCTTGAAAGCCATCTTTTTCATGCCGCGTTTTTGATATTTTTTCGACAACTTTACTGGCCAAATATCCATTTCCAAACTTTTCTCTTAATTCATCCCCTGCCTTTTGAAGAGCAGACACGCCATCGGAAAAGCTTAAGTTACCAGCTGTTTTTGTATTGGTCCTATTTGAATCACTTCGAATGATGTCACTTAACTTATACCTGTATGCTGTATAGCCAAACTCGTTCTCTAAAATCCTTTCAATTTCCTCTGCAGTGGTAGTGCAACCTGATGAGATGGGCCCTACCAACGCTATAACTAACTCTTCCGATAACCGGTCTTCAAACTCAGGAAGTTTATTCTTATATTCTTGGTTACTTGCCATTTCAAGTGTTTGCTGCATACGAATCTCAACTTACAATAAATTATACTAAGTTGTTAACATAGTATGTTTTAACGACTGTATATTGCAAAATAACTTTCAAATTTCTACTTGGCTGTAGAGAGAACCAAATAGGTTAGTTATTTGGTTAGTATAAAAAGAAGGTACACAAATGGATAGTCAATATATCTATACTGAAAAATAAATCATGTCTGCAAATAGCACAAGGTGCATTATACGCAGGGTTATTTGCTTCGGCATTTTCGGCCTGAAATGCTCTAAGAATATTGTTATGTAACACCTGGAGCTAAGCGCTTGTTAGAAAAATCCAGCGTATCCGTGTTTTTTAAATGAAGCATTATATGCTCCCCACTTAAATGCGCATCTGAAGAAGCATCAATATTCCAGCTATCAAGGAGATAACCGGCTAGAGCCTTTCGAACTCGTTTCCTCAATACCCCTGAAATCATTCTGTATTCGTATGCAATCATGCTGGATATCTCAGTTAACTTAGGGTGAGGTTGCAGCTCAAGCTCTATATATTGATTCCATTCATGATCAGCAGATGGCATTTCAGCCGGCAGTGCACTTTCAATTCTGTTTGTTTTCACTGATTTTATTCGGTTAATCACGAAGTCTCTAAATTCACCACTTTCCCGATCAAAGGCTCTCACGTGCCATCTTAAACCGCTATCTGCGATTGAGTGCGGAATAATGTCTCGCGTTGAACCATTAGGTGACGACTTGGAAAGATATGAAATCGAAATAACACGTTTTCGATTGATCGCCCGTGTTATTTTAGAAAGAATGTCTAAATCAACGTGAAATAATGTATTTTTTACTGCAATAGTCGGGACATCTATATGTGCAAAACTATCACCAAAACCGTCAGTCAGGGTATTTACACACTTTTCAACTGATACTTCGACTATAGGGTTAGCATCATCTTGCCACTCATAGCGTCTAATATCCGGTCGATAAATAAGGTTATGTGGAGCTAATGAATTGTAAAGTTGAAAAGTTCTCGTTGCACTAGCGTCACTAATCTGGAAACGTATCGTTAAATCTGCTCTGGATACGACGCCATAAAAACGCCCCATAAACTCTATATGAGCTAACAGTTCTCTCTGGTAACCGCTTAATTCACTCATCATTTGTACTCCAATCAACTAGATCGATCAGGACGATCAAAAAGATCGAATAAATAGATCAAAATGCTTGACGTAATCAATTTGACTAGTATCATCGTAGTTACAAAAAAAAGCTACCATTAAATAATGGCAGCTTCTTTTTGAGGTTACTAATACAGGATTAGTGGAACCTTCCGTTTCGCGACAATAGTTTCTACTAACTCCTGTTTAGTGTCAAATTATTTACAATTAAACAGGAGTCATATTATGGCGACTAACCCCCCTGTTGGTGATAACCAACGCAAAGGTGCTGTTCGACAGCGCTCACAAACTCAGACACTCAGTGGTCACTGGGTGAAGCGAAATGCCGAAACTGGGCAATTCATGAATGTAAAGGCAGACAAGACCCCTTTCAAGGGCGTGAGAAAGGAGAAGTAATATGTCAGCACGTTATGAATTGTTCCAGGGAACTGATGATCAGTATTATTTCCGCCTAAAGGCCGCTAACGGTGAAATTATCCTTCAAAGTGAGGGGTATCAAGCCAAACAAGGCGCCGAAACGGGAATTAGTTCTGTAAGAGTGAACAGCCCACTTGATGAACGCTATGAAAGCAAAACCTCTATAAGTTTTAAATACTATTTTGTACTAAAAGCCAGTAACGAGAAAGTTATTGGAGCCAGCCAAATGTATACGACGACACAAGGCCGGGATAAAGGTATAGCTTCGGTTAAGGCCAACGGTCCGGACGCTCCGGTCCACGACTTAACTGGAGAGTAATTACCGGAGGGCTGGTTTACTCCAGCCCTTTTATCAAAGCGGCTTGGGTGTCTTATTCTCTTAATGTGGTGACGAACCTCTGTTGTGAGATAATAGCTTTTTGTTTTGTAGGCTCTCATTTAAAGCTCCGCAACTGCCTTTCCATTTTTTAAAGCTTTCGTTAAGCTTTAATTTTTGAACAGGGATAGTCGATATGTTAATTCTCACTCGCCGAAATGGTGAAACGTTAAAAATAGGTGACGATATCAGCGTTACCGTTCTCGGTATTAAAGGGAACCAGGTACGTCTGGGTGTTGATGCGCCGAAAGATGTTGACGTTCACCGTGAAGAGATTTTCTTACGCATTAAGTCTGAGTCTGACTTAGAAAAAAAAGTGATTACAGTTAAGTAGTTACTGGCTGACCGCCTAAATACTTACGACCGAGACAACCAAGCCTTTCATTGTAGTGGCAAACTAAATTTGGCCACCTAACTAGAGGTTCAGGGTTTCAGTCAGTTGAATCATTTCCAAGTAAAGGAAACGCACCCGCCTCAGACTCTATAGATAGTGCATAGTCGGGGGTTAGGTACATAAAACGAGCTTGGCCTTCATGTTTTTCCAAAATCAATACCGAAGAACCAGAACTAGCGAGTAAATTGGCGTATCCTTTAAAATAGGGGGTTGTAATTTGTTGAGAAGGAGAGTTCATCAACATATCTATTCTCATGGCTCCCAGCACGAAAGCAGCTAAAACTGATACTGAAACGACAGTGAAGAGTGTCGCAGAAGCCATGTTTACCTTCTCTGATGGGCGAGATTTTACTCGCTTTACAAAATTTTTAACATTGAGCACCAAAAGAAACTTTGCACGGAATAGCCAAGACAGAACAATCAATACAATAGCTAAAGCCAATACGCTGGCTGACAACACTGAAAACTCAAAGTCGAGGTATAATCCCGGTATTAAAATTAAGAGGAATAGAGCCTGAGCCACAGTACAAAAAGGCCTCTCCTTTTCCATGGCCGAGTTATACTCTTTTATGAACTTCTTTTTTCCTGAGATGTTTTTAAACTTTAAGCCATGCACCGCACGACTTGCGAAAACACCAAAAACTGCGATAGGTGGCAGAGCAAAGTTAACAACAACCATGGAAATGACTGCACAAAAGCTTATATAAAAAATAAAAGTACCAGTCACTCCGATTATCAGATCACCACCGGCTGCTGTGACTACAGGAATAGGAGCGTTAGATAGAAAACCGGCATAATGGGCAAGAGATATAGATATGAGTGACATTACTATGCCGCTAATCCGCCCCCTCAATAAGCCGAAGTTTTTAATGTTATTTTTAATTAAATTCATATAAAGCCGTAAGCTCTTTCTGAGCAAGCAAAAGGTTCCATTATTGCAGTTGAGGTTCTGTTTATGGAGTTCTTAGGCTTGGTTGAAAAGGTGTATAGGGTATATAAAAAACACTTTTTGGCAAGCCTGGCTCAATACGGAGTACTTTGGCTTTCCTCGGTGCGAAGTGCCATTCAGATCTGCTGTGGTTTGCGCATTTATTGGTGCCAGTTACCTGACCCACGGTAAAGCTTACCGGCAATTGTGCTAAATAGTGTTCATAAGTCGACTTCTTGAAACATCTCCTAAACGTCTCTAGTATATATTTTGTGCACCGTGCACTCGAAAGGAGAAAATAATGAACGATTGGAAATATGTAAATTTTGGCGAAGATTACGAGATGAATAATCACTTAGAATTGGTAAATAAATCTAAGTCTGAAGTCAATAGAGAGTTTTTAAGAAATAACACTCAATGGACAGCGAAAAATGCGCTAAAGAAAGACGTTATTACTCATGCTGAGTTTAAACCATTTGTAAATGCGGATAGAGGTAATCTGGAAGATCCAGAGTAACTACCGCACCTGACTGAGCCGAAAACTTCATAACAACGTCTCCTCGAAGCCAGGTTCGCTTAGGGGTTGATGAGCCTCATGATGTTGATGTTCAGCGTGAAGAAATTTTCCTTCGTATTCAAGCTGAATCAGAGTCGCAGACAGACTGAGCTCTTATGATTAATTAACATAGACTCACTAAAGTAGCCATGAGAACCAACTCTTTCATTAAGTGATATACAAAGTGAAAGGTGGTACATGTTTCGCAGTAATAGAGATGCTCTAAAAAAACTGGCGGATAGTAACGGTAAAGTTGGGCGGCAGTATTGAGATTTGGTTGTGGAACGTGGTTAAACGGATCAACTCGGAAATGGTAGTATATGGTGCTCGACGGTAAAAAATTAATGCTTGAGCATTTCTGCTAGTTCTGTAAAAATGTTCAGTGTAGGTATGAAGCGTTACTGTCTTGAGCGAATTCACCTCTCGCTTGAGCACTAAGAACCGCCGAAACGTATTTTCGGCGGTTTCCTCCACACCTATCAAATATTCTGACTTAGCTCATTCGGCTATCCACAGCTTTTTCCAAGAAGCTAACGCTTTTCACAACAGCAATTTGGTTTGACCGGGTCGATGCTTTGACCTAATCACTGTTAGATACACTCCCAGATTCTATAGGAAATTAACTTTTATTCTTCTCCCATAAAAATTTATTGCTTAGCCATCCAAGTATATGACGACCATATTTGCGGCTGCTTATATGTTCTTTTGAATTAAAGATTTTTTTCACATATACTGCTAGGTTATTTTCTTTGTTATTAGAATATTGTTTTATAAAGGAACTTACTGTGGCAGGGAGCACTCCAAAGAAGAAAGCTAAACGTAAAGGTGGTGGACGACCCAAGGCTAACAACTATACTTGGGCTTGGGCTATTGAAAGCATTTTAGGCAAAGCCATGGCTAGGGGTCAGCTTATCCCCCTCGCTATTTCGGTAATACTTATCATTGCGGTTATAAGGATGCCACAAGATGAACTAGTCACTTTTGTTGGCGAAGTGCTAGGTAGCTTTCGAAGCGGTAGCTATATAGGTTGGGGACTGTTTGTTATTGCCCTTCTCTGTTGGCGAAGACACGTTAAAGTAATCAGAAAAGAATCAAGCCAAGAGATGGATCGTATTGGAAAGGAAAAGAATCGTGCTCAAGAAAAGTTACTAGGGCAACACACCAAGTAGTAACATTCGATGGAGCGGAGATATTATTATGAGTACACTATTTTTAATTTTATTATCGTTTGCTTGTATCCACTTTATATACGAGCAAATACTTTTGCCTAGTATCAGGCAGAAGCTACGTTCTGACTTTTTTGAACTGAGAGATACCCTTCGAGATAAGCAAAATCAGCTGTCAGTAGAAGGACGTTTGACTAAAGACATCAAAAAAGTTTTTTCCGGTGTTGATGAACGTATAAAATTTGCAGCTGATAATGTCCACTTTTTTAACATTTACAACTTCACAAAAATGCTTGTGCAAAGTAAAGAGTTAGAAGAGTCTGGAAATCGTAGTGATTTTATTCAGGCTTTAATCAATAGTGAAGAAGAGTCCGCAAAAGAGATTTATACTAAGACGCTGAAAACAATTGAAAAATCGGTTTGCTCGAATTCTTTACTACTACTAATTTATATAACTCCAATCTTTCTATTGGTAGTTCTTGCATCTAAATTAGTTAAAGCAGTCACAAATAAATGTTACCAAGTTTCAGACGACTTGTTGAAAGCGATTATGAGTAATGGACAGAATACGAGGTCAAAAAGTCTGATTAACACCTGAACTTAAAAGCTATAATTTAAAAAAAATGCCATACGACTGGGCCTTTAAGCTCAGTTGTAACGGTTAACAATGAGCGAACAACTCTCTAATTTTTTCGGTTGCAGTCCACCAATTAAGTTGATGCTTTGCCCTGCTGCAATGATTCATTCGGAGCCAATCCAGATATACGCTACACCACATCAATAAGCTCGATTCTGAACTTCAACATCACACTCTCCGCTGGGCTTATTCGTATCAAAACTAGCTATGAGGACAAGTCGGCTTATTCTTAAAGTTCCATTCTTTCCGTTAAGCAATTAACTTTAAATATGCCTCACACTACACCTTCGTCTTTCGGTATATCGACGAGGTTTAGACTACAGCTGAGTTTATGAACTTAAAAATAGTGTTTTACTTAGCCTGCCACTACATTTTAGTGGTAACTCCCTAGCAAAGGATGTCTCCGCAAAGTCAAGATAGAACACGTAAGGCACATTCACTGCATAATATCTACAGCTTCTCTCAAGCCCTAACTAGGTAACCTTTAATCTTAATTTTAGTGGCACTCATAGCTCCGGTGAGATTGAATAAATTAAGTAACACAATAATTGCTAATAGACTATTACATATCAGAGCGGATAAAGAGAAATAATGGATGGCAAGTAAATCAAAGCTATCGTGAGTACTTGTGAGTCCAAATACGTACCAATACAAAGTAAATATAACCACCCCTAAAAGAGGTCGTCCCCACTTTTGAAAAGTAAGAATCAACCAACTAGAGCAAAGTATAATCGCGCTCATGAGCACTATAGTGCGTTCTAAACCTATATTGAAAAAAAGTGGTAAAAGTGGTGCTGTGAGTAAAATTACAATTGCTAAAACCCGCATCAACTGAGGGTTCGGAAATTGAAGTGCAGAAAACGCGAGCTCCATTGCCTTAACCGACTTATCTAAAGTCATTTTATGACTTCTGAATATAAAGAACAGCGCAGAAAGAATTAATGGGATTATTACCTGAGTGGCGTTAGGAGCTGCGAGACAAAGAATAAATACGATTACTGCAATCAAATTGTATAGCGCGTTACTGGAAATTAACCTACTTAGTTCGATAAAAATAGAGGATAAAAAATTGCTTTTGCTTTCTCGGCTTGCTAAGTCCTCGCTTAAAATACGAGCACCATTAACTTTAAAAGCTTTTGATTTTATAGAGTTTTTTCTATTATTTTGGGCTGAAGTTTTATGTTTCACTAATAAAATAGGGAGTAAAAGACTAATAAAGGAGTAAAGAAGATTCGTCATACTTAATTCTAGCACTTTTGATAGCTCGGGCAGTGTAAACCATTCGAATTTACTTAAGTTATTCCCGGCGATGATCCCAAAAGCCATGTCGCGACCCGTGTACTCTAATGGTAGTGAGGAGGCTAATGCAGAGAACCCATAGAAGTCTAGATTTACAAAGTTATACACCAGTAAGCTTAGTAACCATAGAACCAATGCTACAATTATCTTCATGTTTCGGCTTCCAAGAAAGCATTGCTCTAGTAACATCGCTGGAGCAATTGCAAGAAGACCAGAAGGAACAAGTAGAAGAAAAAAGATGATTTGTGCGTGTACACTAGGAAACTGGCCTAGTTTAGCCAGAAAGGTAAAGCTTAGGAATAAACTTAGTAAAAGGGAAAATACCAAAACCTTTACGCTACTAGCTGCAATCCGACCCATAGCAATTATTAACTTAAGGTGCTCGAGTCTCATTAATATTTCATCTACACAAAGAGTGCGATCTCGTGTTTGAAGAGTCCCTAAGTTAAGTAAGTAGTATGGGAATAAAATCGTGGAAAGAATAACTCCTGCAGTGACCAGATACACATCAACTGTCATTATTGGTTTAGCAGACGCAAAACTGACTATCGTATAATTAGCATCCGGCCCTGGCAAAACAATCATACATAACCCGAGTATTAGTGCAACCAGCGCTGGTGTCGAGGAGCTTCTGATAAAGATTTTAAGCTCGCAAGTAACAGTTCCAAGGAAAGCCGATAGAAATGACATATTAATATAGCCGCCCACTTTCGATACTCCTGACCATAGCACCCTTATCTCTCATTTCATTCACATGATGAGTACAGATAATAAAGATTCGGCCTGACATAGACTTGCTAAATAGAATATCCATCATTGCTTGCCTTGAATCCGGATCAACCCCTGCAAAAGGCTCATCCATTAAACAAAGTGGCCGATTCAAACTTACAGCAAAGGCGAACCCTAACTTTTGAAGCATTCCCTGACTATATGTTTCAGTACGTTTATGAGCGCTACTCTCTAATCCTAGAACAGTCATCCAGTAACTAGCAATTGAAATAGCCTGCTTTTTAGAGCATCCATTTAAACGTAGTAAATAAACAAGAAACTCGTTACCAGATAGTTCAGGATAAGCTGAAAAGTTTTGCGGCATGTAAGTCAGTTGTTGTAGGTAAGATGATTTTCTTTTTTTTATGTCAAAACTACCAAATGTAATATTACTATACCTCGCAGGGTGAAGTGTCGAAAGTACCTTTAATAGTGTCGATTTGCCGGAACCATTGGCTCCAGACAACGCTGTTACACCACTTTTGAACGTACTATCGTCGATCTTAAATAAATGCTCTCCATCTAAGGAGGTGATCACTGTGTCTTTTATTTTTAGCAGAGGCTCACCTTTATTCTTCATATGTATGCTGCCTCTTTGAACTCTCTGGAGAAAGAGTCCTGATGGAGTTGCTTCCTAAACTCTTCCGCTTTTCCGTCGAATACTATACTTCCTTGCTCCAATACAACCACATTATCAGCGACGCTAAGCAACTGTCCCTGATGCGCAATAATGACCACAGTCATCATTCCTTCCAGCTCTTCAATCATATTTCGAATAGCTTTTTCAGTAATTACATCTACTGATGCTGTTGCTTCATCCAGTAACAGTATTTTTGGATTCAAGACTAAGGCCCTAGCTAATGCAATTCTTTGTTTCTGGCCTCTAGATAGGTTAGCTCCAGACTCTTCTATACAAGTATTATAACCTTCCGGTTGAGACTCTATATAAGCATCTATACGAGCCAGTTTTGCGGCTGATTTCGCTTGTTCATATGAAATATCACGCCTACCAAATGTGATATTTTCTAAAAAGGAACCCGACATCAGAAAAGGTTCCTGGGGAACGATAGCAACCTGTTCGGGTTTGGGCGGGAAGGAAGGAATTGAGTGGCTTGACTCAGAGTAAAAAGTTACTTGGCCCGATGAAGGATTAAAAAGCCCACCTATTAACGCAGCCAAAGTACTTTTCCCAGCTCCACTTTTCCCGACCAATGCAGTTATTTCTCCCGGTTGAGTGACGAAGCTGATATGATCAACAGCAGGTTTATCTTGGTTAAAATAGGAAAATGATACGTTTTCTAGTTTAACACCTAGAAGAGAGGATGAATTTTCCTCTTCTCCTCTTTTTCTATCTAATAATTCTTTAGTGGAAACTTCACAGTTAAACCGCTCTTCATGCTTAATATATAAAGTAGCAGCCTGTTTTAGCTTTCCAAATAGTAACCCAACCTGGCTGACTGAGGCGACCATGATTACGGCGTAAGTTATATAGGTAATGAACTCTTCTAAAGTGATATTGGCTTGAGAAACCTGTCCGGCCCCATATGCTAACGACAATGCCATAACAAGTGAGAAAACAATTAGACTAATGGGACTAATGGAAGCCATTAGAAGCAGGTGTCGCTTAACCTTCTCAAATGAGAGGTTAATTGTATTGGCAAACCTTTCGTTCATATAGTCGACACGTTGATACGCTTGGATTATATAATTGTTATTACTTGCTTCTAAAAGAAGAGATACTGTTTTCGCCCTATGTTTTTGTACAGCTAATATTGACTTATTTGCCATTTTTACGAAGGTCATTATTACTAAAAATATTATGAACACGCCTCCTAAGGTAACGACTGTTATTTTAGGGCTGATAAATAAGAGAGCTATAAAAGCCGCTACTGAAAATAACGCATTTCTGAGAAAGTTTATTAGGTTATCGGCTAATCCGGCTTGAATCATAACTAAGTCAGAGGCAAACTCTGATGCGATCTGTCCACTAGGCTCTCTCTGAGCTGTATGTAATCGACGACCAACTATACTTGAGAAAAAAGACACACGTAAATCATTAGTGATTTTTTCAGACGCATTTGATACCAAAAACGCATGGAAAGCCGAACAAATAGCTTGTAAGATCAAAAGACCAGCTACACTTAAAATAGTAAACCATATCTCGTTACTTATAGTTCCCTTAGTGATCTCTCCGATGGCTCCTACAAGCTTTCCGATTTGAGGAGGAACAAACAAAAAACTCATGGTGCCTACGCTAAGAGCTAAGATTGCAAGTGAATAGGAGCGCCAGTAAGGCTTGAGAAGAACCAGTAGTTTAAGCGTATTTGACATATTCAACTCCATTCTCACTGTCGGCACTCTGTAAGCAGCTTATCAACCACAGGACGTTTAAGGTCATCGGAAGATGGAAGCCTTTAAGTGACATTTCATCATCCATATTCTCTTCCTTGAAAGGATTCAAGAAACCGTATAAGCCGTCTTGGCGACGCTGAACAGCTGCAAACTGTATTGCCTCTTGAACCATAGCGTTGGCCTTTCCATGGTGAATAACAAAACGTAATATTTTGCTACCCAAATCAACCTTATAATTTCGTAGCTCTGCTATAGCAATCAGGGATAGAATATCGCTATCAGCAGTTGAAATTGTACTTTGATTAGCCAGCATAATGTCAATTAGGTTACTAAGTTGCTCGTCAGAGGCCGTCAGCCAATCCTCGGGTGACTGTAGGAAGTCACTCATATCTTTCCCGATCGGTAATTTGGGTAACTTTATGCCTAACTCGTTTAGAAGGTGCTTGGTTAAATGCAATCTCCCGAGCTCTAACACCTCATCAGGTTGGCTAAGCAGCTCTTTTTTCATCGTTTCTAAGATTGGTAATGCTTCATTTATTTCTATGTTCAAAGCTTGGTAATTGACTAGAGTTAGCAGAAGTAAAAGGGGATCTGCAGCTTCTGTTTCCGCTCGGTTACCGATTTCCTTGATTAAAGTTTCGAACTCCTTTCTCAATTCATTATTAGAGTAGAGTTCTGGGTATAGCTTTAAAATACAACTGATAGCAAACGATGTCTGAAGTAAAGGTTGCGTATCCTGGTACTTTTCTCGGAGTCGATCTAATTCGCTCAGTGTAGTTTCAGCTTGGTTTATTGATAACAGTTGTAAATAAGACATATAGTTTTTCCTTAAAGAGAGAAATATATCGCTTGAGCTACGGCTCCGCGTAGCTTGAGTCCCTTGCTGGCTCTTTTGATATACTCGTTATCTATTTTTCCACTAGTCGGTAGAGGCATTAATTTATTATTAGGATTATTAAGTGTTAAGAAAGACTCTGAACTTTTCCTTAAGTAGCTTGGTAGTACCCCTAAAAAACACCCAACTAAAAGCAACACCGAAACACGGTTAATATCAGAAGACCGGATGGCTTGAGCAAGTAAAACTTGATTAAGCTTTCCAAAACCATCAGGTAAAGTATCTACAAGAAGCTCAGAACATTGCGCTAACATGATTAAGACGACCAAGTCATATTCATCAGTTCGGGTTCTCAAAAGCCGCTTATCAATCATTGTCAACAAATTCCGTCTTTCTAGAGCTGTAGTCGAGGACTTTGAGCCAGCACAGCTAAAGTGGAACTTGATTGAATATTGGCTAATGACTGGTAACTCATTTCTCGCTATTAGTCCTTTTGATAAGAGGGAATCTATCACCTGCATATCAATCGCTGTAAATTCAGCGTCCATAGAAGCGAAGTGGCAAAATAATGCACAATGATAAGTATTATCCATACTGGAATATAACGCGTTTTCTATAAGGCCATTTCTTAAGCACTTTAATGCTGCATTCGTGGCTAAGTCTGTTATTTCTGGAATAGACGCTTTACGCTTAGATAGAATTAAGACCTCGAGCACAGTACCCAAATCGAAGAATGTTTCACTAGACGGAAGCGTTTCAAAGTCTTTTATTATTTTTATAATGCTTTCTCTACAAAAGCTGGTATTTTCTAATGTCATAAAGTCACTCGCTTATCCCACTTATGGACATTAACCAGGAGCAGTGTAGAAACCAACGTCGTATGGTAAAGATCGAAGAAATTTTCCTCATGCCCTTGATTTCTATTGAAAGTTCGCAAGTTTGGTGCAATTGCACCTCTCTTTGTTTGAAATTTAAGGATGTGTCTAAGTAATGAATCAAAAATCATTGCGTTTCTTTCATTTTTAGCAACATCCGTGTAAATCCAACAGAGCAACACCTCTCCCAGAACATCAGTGTTATCAGCTCTAGCAATCGATACGGCAAGTGAGATTAACACCTGGTGGATCCGGGATATCACTTCCTCCTTCAAAAGAGCTGTTACTGGTCTGGTTCCCATATTAGTAATATAAAAAAGCGCGTGAGTGAGAGAGTACATGTCGTCAATGGTATAGCGGGCAATGTTCTGATTTTGTCCAAATGAGGTATCGTCAAACCACTGAATAAGTTCTGTAAGATCTACATCTTTGTCAATCAAAGAAAGAGAGTGGATATGATCCATTTCTCGATACGGTACTCTATCCATTGCTTCGAAAAAGCTAATTTGGCGTAGCATTTTGATATAGTCGCTTTCCCAAGGGATTTGGCAGCCCTTAATGTTATAAAACTCATGAAGTGAGAAAATTACGGTCACAATTGACGGGTCATAAGCCGATAATTCATGCCAGTCGAAAGTTTTAGTCTCGTCAATACAAAATGAACTCAGTCTTTCTGTTTCTTTACTCGAGAATCCTGCCTTGTGCAACGCCGATAGTAAAAAAACTAGTTCACCAACCGGTTTTACCTGCCAAGGAACATCAGATTTTATATCTTTTTCTATTGAAAACTTGCTCATGTTAGTGAAAAGCCAAACTAGGCATCTTCTTAGTCCCCTTTTCTTTGACCCTATATAAAAGGCCAGGACTTTCTTCTTTATAGAGTTCACAATGTTCTCCTTAACAAGGAATAAAAGGAGCCAAATATATGGCTCCTTTTTCATACAAATTTCCGCGACTAATTAATCAGCAACTACTAACGCCCAATTTTTTGAGTCTACAAAAACAGTCCAATCGGCAGAACTTGCATTTACAGTAACAGTATCTCCTTGAGAGATGGCTGCGCTGTCAGTCTTAAAGTTAAACATTATAATTTCCTTATTTTGTTATATTACTATTAAATGGTTGCCACTTACTCTGGCACGGCTAAAGCGTACCAACTGCCGAAAAGAGCTTTCCATTGTGGAGTTGCTTGATCTGTTCCTGAACTTTCTGCAACTGACAAGCGTTCTTGATTAGCCATAAAATTAAACATTTCTGTCTCCTTCTTTACTATTTAAAATATTGAAACTCTCTGTAGTTACGAGCTCCAATTGTTTCCGAGCCAGAGCGGCCCGAAACAAAAAAGTAACAACTAAACACATAAATTCAACAACATATTAGACCGACATACGTAAGTTAAGAATAAAAAATATTTCTTAATTAAACAGAAAGGCATACTAGACCTGAGCTACCGCTAGTTTTCGCCAAAACTAGCTGCAAAAACGTTAAGGTAAATAAAGTGTAAGAAAATGTTGCGAAGCTGATGTTTTTAAGTAACAAACTTTAAAAGTTTAATTGTGATACACATCAATCGACTTTATCGATTAAATTGTGCCAGCAAGATCTTTCATTAAACTTAAAGTTTTGCACTTTAGTCGGAAGGCAACCCGCTACAATGCAAGCAAGTATTTTGGCATGGTTAATCTCGGTACTTCTGCTATAAGCAGCTTTAACCCGATCAATTTAGCAAGAAAACTTTATCAGGAATTAGACTGCTGAGTCGAAACCAGCTCAAAGTTGGCAGCCATAGTGATCCGCAGTGAAGTTAATACTTGAGTATTTCTGACAGTTTGGTAAAACGGGTTGGTGTAGGTATGAAGCGTTACGGTCTTGAGTGGAATCACCTCTCGCTTGAGCACTAAGAACCGCCGAAACATATTTTCGGCGGTTTCCTCCACCTCTCAAATATTCGACTCAGCTCACTAAGCTATCCACAACTTATTCCAAGAAGCTGTCTATGTTTGAGTTAGAATGCTCGAAAAATTGGGCTCCCAAGCTTTACCAAATACTTTTAACAAATGACAAATGTTATTTCACTGATCAAGGTCTCTCCGCTGCTTCAAGCCATTCATAAACTCCATTGACGCCGTGTTTTAGAAGCAAGTCTTGTATAGCGATCACCTTCTCTAGCATATCCCCGTTATCTGACTCTTCGTATTCTTCAGCTTCACCAAACAATCGAGTGAGAAGTTGAGGGAAGTTTTTGCGGTGCCCATATAACGGGTAATTAGTACGGTTTACAAACTCAATGAATATATTTAGCGCATTAATGCAATAATGGGCGTTGTTCATTGATACAGCATTTAACCACTCTTCAACACCAAATATATTGGGTCGTTGCTCACTATCCTGATATTCAAGTAGATGAAAACATCGTTCGAGCAGTTTGAGAGGAACCTCTATTATAGGCTTATCAGCTTGGAATAGATTTTGAAGCTGCCGAGCATTCATTTTGGCGCACTCTGTTTCGTCTATCGTACTTTCTGAAATCCCTTTAAAACATTGAACGCTACTTTTCTTGGCATTCTCCGGATGAGTCCAAACGCTAAGAGCCCCCAACCAGGCATCGGTATGGTCAAGTTCCGTCAATTTTTCAAGAAATACCGGAAATTCAACTTTGTTAGATAATGCGGCTAAAGCCGAAATTCTGGCCCAAGTCTCCAGGGCCTTACCATCGTATCTATCAACTATAAATTCAAGCCACGGCGCGACCAACTGGAAATTTTGGTAGTAAGAGTGATATAAGCATTTTTCAGCTATAGCCCAAAACTCTTCTTCTGAATTATCCATAATGTAACCGAACAGTTCCCACCCGAGCTTTTGGTTAATCGCTTGCAAGTGAGGCAGTCGTCTCAGAATAATAGCCCTAACGCCGGGCTCTTTGGCTTTAGAAAATTTAGTTAGTGCACTTATTAATTCGTTTGGAATTGAGGTTCCTTTATCAGAAAGTTTTATCACCAAAATCACAGCAGCCTCTGCGACTTTCCCTTTTTTCATATTAAGGCCGGCAAAAATTAAATCTGATTGTTCGAACTCTTCTTCATAGGTTATGTAGTCATTTAGCAACGACGAAAAAAGTAAAACATCAGTTTTACTTTCAATCACATGAGAGCAGCTTCTTATTGCTTCTGAAGCTGAACGGTTATGATACCAATAATCCAAGTGATGCTTTAGCTCGTTTATTATTTTAGAAGCCAGCCGCTCAGGCTTTGGCGTCTCAAGAGGCTCCCAGCTATCGCTTAAATTCATGTCTCCGTAAAGTCCGCTAATGTGATTAGCCAAACCTCTCATTATGTTGTCGCGAAATGCTTCAGGAACCTGAGTCCAATTATTATCCAGTAAATTGAAAAACCTAATGGGAGCTCGTGAAGTCGCTTCTTCAAATTGATGACCAACCTCTCTCTTACCACCTACCAGAAATTCATCCCAATGGTGGGTAGTCGGCTCAACTTCATAGTGTTCAAGCAGCCTAATAACTGCCTTATCACTGAGTTCTAAGAACTCTTTAAACGAGAATGGCGCTCTAACTGTCCCGCCTCTTGATTGTATGCTTGGTTCTCTCAATAGGGGCCAGGTTTCTTTTTCATATCTTTGTATGAGCTGAACAGCATTTTCAGAGCGAAGGTGACAAGGTATAGCTAAGAGTAACTGGACTCTTTTTTCTAAAATCCAGTAATCTAAGTTGTTCTCGCAAAAGCGCTCTTCATATAAATTTAAAATTTGTGACTGCAATTTATCTTGTATTTCAGGCTCTAAAGCAACGAAAGAAGACTTAATCAAATTGCCCAGTTCGTAGTCCAAACTTGAATGCAAGATGTCTTCGCGACATACCGCCTGACTGAGCACTTTAAGGTTTTTAGTCGGGTATAGGGTAAACGCTAAAACCGTAAAGTATCTCAGTGAGCCATCCAAACTTTGCGACAACTTCTCGGAGTTTGATATCCACCAGTTGGTATTTAATTCAGCATTACTCTTTATCGCACTCTCAATCGCATCAAATAAAACATTAATACTTTCGTAACCGCGTATATCTTGCTGGGAATGCTTTTTCTCATAAGAAGTACAACGAAGAAATCCTTCTCTTAAGGTGACCTCAGAAGAATAGCTAGCTTGCTGCTCGAAACTCCACCTCTCCACCGCTCTAATAGCTAGTTCTAGTAGCTTGGGCGACTCGACCATCCGGTTTCCTAGAAAGCCGTCGGACCTGACACCAAACTCACTGGGCCCGCACTTTAGCTTGCCATTAAGCCGATAATCTAAGACGTCTTTACTGCTAATGTCTCGTACAATATAAGACCATAGTTCATCATCACTTAAATAGTTCAAGTTGACGCTGCGAGCTATAGCTTCGCCCAAAAAGTCATACTGCAAATTAGAGAGCTTTATGGCTTTTTTTAACAAAGGAATAAAAGCAGAGACATTAGACTCTTTAACTTTAGTTACTGCGCTGGTGACTAAGAACGTAAAGCGCTCTGGATCTAACTCATCTTGTACAAATAGTTCGTCCCAATAGCTGCTAACTTTTTGTGGCTTCGTATTCACCCATATTGATGCTCGTTCAGCATGAGCTCTCAAAGCTTCTTTATCGTCGACATCCCGTAAATATAGCACTAAATATTCAAACCAAAATTCGCACCATTTCCCTTTGTGAGCTTTTGAGTAAATGATGAGAAAGATATTTCGATACTCGTCTCTTAAGCTTCGAAGTAATGGCCAGTCATCCTTTTCTGGACTCAAGCCCGCAAAGCTTTCTGCAACTAATCGACGAATATGAAACGGCAAGTCACTCGTTAACACCTTACGTATTTGCTTACGAAATTCCTTCCTGCAGCCAGAAGCAATTAGGGAAGTAAAGCTTCTTATACTAGGCCGGACAAATGGAACAGCCGGCAACTCTTTAATAAATTGGTAGAGTGTCAGGTCGCGACGAATGGCACTATTATTTACTAGAACATCTAGCAACGTTTGATGCCCAAAAGTGAGGTGGCCGTATTGGGTTCCGCGCAATACATGGTTGGAAAGCAGCTTTCTTTGAATATTTTTGGTGCCAGTAAACTGTTGAGCAGGAATCGTTAAACGTCGCTCCTTTAACATCTTATCAGCCATAGATTCAAGAGCCTCCATAGCAGGAGAACCCAACTCATTATCGGCCTCGACAACTGTGCTTAGATACTTTTTAGCTAGTGACTGACTATTAATCACATCAAAGCTACCACCGCGGGCGGCCAACTCAACATACAGCTCAAGTTCACGCGGATTACTGATTAATTGTCGAGTTGCATCATCGATAATAGTCGCGTCTATCTCTAACTTCTCAAGTAGAGGTTTTACGTCCTGTTCCCAGTTTAACGGCGAGCATGATATTACTTTATCCCAAGAACGTTGGGCTATTCTTTTATCGTACTCCCTATCAAAGTCTCGACAGGCAGTAACGACGGTTACATTTGGCAGCTGTAGCAAGCGATCAACTTGAACCATAAAGTAATCTAATACTTTGTGCTCTCGAGATATCGACAATACATCAAGCGAATCAATCAAAACAACAACGCGACGTTCTTCGGATATTCGGGATAGCTTTTCTACCCAGTTGGAAGCTAAGCCAATTGACTCTCTTTCTTCGATCGTAGATGTATCCGAAAATTCCCGGGCCTGAATGAATACTGGAACTGGATTGTTCCGCTTACTACTTTGCTTTTCCATCTCGTCTTGTAAACTCAGCATCACGCAAGTTTTTCCTGCTCCTGGAGTCCCCGTCAATAGGATGGATTGGTGCTGTGCGTCTATAGCCTGAGCTAAGTCAGTTACAGTATCACTGGAAATTTTTTGCCCAGCGATATCTCGCTTCCATGATCGACCAATTGCAGAAATATCCTTAATAAAGGAACGAATCTCTTGCTCATGTATCGGTGGAGTTATGAGAGAGCCACAAGCCTCAAGCTCAGTAACTATATCTTCCTTTGTGAGCCGGTGCTGACAAGCAACGCCTGTCTCCCCCTTTTCCTCACGCATTGCTAAATGGCTTAATCTGGACAATAAAATATCAAATGCAGATAATGAGTTGCTCACTAAACTTCTCAAACGCTCTTTAATCAACTCCCTCATACGTTCCAGTGGCGGACTGACTTGAAAGGAAAGGCATTGAAGGAATTGAAATGTAGAGAGAGAGGAAGAGTTTTCCTTAAGCAAAACACCTAAGCTTCCATCTATTTTTTTATGAGCTTGTGTTAAATTTTTCTTATAAAGATGTTCGTCAGGGTAGTTTATGCTGAATTCTTTGAGCGCTGAGATATGACCAAAGTTACTGCGTGAGTAAAAGCGAATAAGTGCTTTTGAATCTCGGTTTGTCAGCTTGATAGCTTTGACAAGCTCATCTTCTAAATCCGAAACTGTCCACGCCCTATGTTGTGGCTGATTTTTCTTGCACTGACAACAAATGACGACTCCATTTTCTTTCCCGATTACGACGTCGTCAACGAGCCATCGCACCGAATCAACTTCGAGCCACTCGTAAGCCGGATCAGACAGAACAGTCAGTGCTAGATCAAACGCAACCAGTGTTTGGTAACCATCACCTCTATTCGACTGAATTCCTGCTCGACTCATTTCTAATCCTTCAGTTAGACTTTCTGTAAGGATACCAGTAAGGCTCAAAAGGAACCACTTGGTACGTGATAGTCACAACCATTAATGGCTTAGTTGTAGCTTTACTTTCAATGAAAGACATCAGGCCGAGCACGGTTGCTAAAATACTTAATAGTTTCTGACTATTAGCAAAAAAAGAAAAGTTGAAATCCCAAACCAGATCAACGTTCCAGGCCCAGAATGTTAACTAGGTGTGTCTCTAAATCTGAAGCCCACTTAGTTTTTAAAACCTCTTCATCAATTGCTTTTTTTTCTCCATTCTCAGTGTAATGAGTCCAAGGATGATTTATGCTTGTGTGTTTATAGATATCGAAATATTTTATAGCGGTCTCTTTGGCTTCGGCTTTTAGCTTTTCCCAATTATCGTGAGCTCGTGGCCACATGTTTTTTGCAGCAGTCATTGACAAAAATATTCTAAAATCCGCCTCATCCATATAACCACGATCCTTGGCGACTACGCAAAGAGTACTCCGACCTTTAGCACTATTATTTAATTCCATTTCCATTAGATAAATAAACTCGCTATCGCTAATCGCGATTTCAACCCAAGCTATCTGTCTCAGTCTGGCATCATTTCCTTCTCCGATGCGGTGCCACCTTCGGCGAGGTTTCCGAGTGTCTAAAAACGTAGTCACAATTTCATTTTCGACCGTGATAACAGAAGAACCACGACATCTGGTCCTCACGACCCACTTACGCTTAGCTACGAGTTCTCTTAGAAGGATAATTGTTTTAATAAAATCTGAGAGTTTTCGATCGACGATATCAACATGAGAATCAAATCGGTTTAACGGCGAGATATAGGGATCATTCTCTGATTTTGGTTCAAGCTCTTCTCCTGAAGAAGTGTCTACCGGCTCTCCCAAGTCATTTTCGTAGACTGGATCTTTCGATTCTCCTGTAGCAGTGTGTTTGAATCGAATCTGCTGCATAGCACCAAAAAAGTTACTAGGTTCTAATAGAGCTATTCTAGGGCCTGCAGTATTTGGCGGATCCTCGGTTCCCGGTGTATCTTCATCATCAAATGGATCGTCGTCATCTGAAGATGTTCCTCCGGTATCATTACCCCAGGGTAATGGATTTATGGAGAAATGATCACTTTCTACAAGCACTTCATCAAAATCAACACTCTTATTGCAATGAAGAAGATTCGCAGCGAACACACACCAAACTGATTGCTCACCGCAAGTATTTTGAAACTTCTTTCCTGCAACAGTGAGTTTTGTTAATCCCTTGAACGGGAAGGTTGATTTCAATATCAGAGGTTCTTGCCTTTCAGCCGACGAAGTTTGATTTGGCACAGCTATTGCTTTCAGATGGTTTGAAGGCATATTGAACCAGTCACGTCCTTCCTGATTATAATGGCCACGGTAAGCAACAAATTGCTCCAATTTATTTAAGCGTTTATTAACTTTTAACTTAGGATCGTTCCATTTGAAATATCGGCTCAAATCTCCATAAACAAGACTGTTCGTGAACCTGTCACTTACGCCCAAATAAGCACGATATAGCTCGTAACATGAAATAACCAAGAACTCAGTGTAGTGGTCTCGTAGAACAGGCACCACCGCATAAAGTGAGCGTTCCATCCGTTCCGATTGTTTATTACTCAACTTAATCGCCCCAGATGGAAGTACAGATTTATAAGTTACTCCATTAAGGGTAACTGGTTGACCAAGCTCTACAATTTGAACCTTAGACGTATCAACCAAAAATTTTTTCTTCATTGCTGCCGGACGGTTAATACGCTTTCCACCACCATCCTTGCCGCCTCGCCAACATGAGCCTATCAGTAAATCAGAAATTCGACTTAACGGCTGATTTGTCCACAACTTGTCATCCGTAGTTTGCTCATTATATAAGGCGGCATCGAGTCCCTTTTCTTCGATCCGTGATAAAGACACAAAGACTCGTGGCACTCTGTTGGCGTGCAGTTTTAAATTATTATAGCCGTCAACACGCCAAATGCCTGGGTGCTTTAGTAACTTCTTTAAAGGCTTTGACAAATTAAGTTCTTACCAAGGTAGAGGGGTTCACTATCAAATATTAATGTATATTGCTTATATTCAATCAGTCAAGCTTTGTGGTATTTACCTCGAGGGATAGTAAAGGAGCGCGCGCCTTAGCTTACAGCTTCTTCATGCCCTTCAAACGTTTATTCAGAGTGCAAATGTCAATCCCTAGCAGTTTAGCCAATTCTACTTTTTTGAAGCCTGGATTTACCGCTTGTAGGTACTTCATTGCATTTATTACTTCTCGCTCAGTCGTAGCGTAAGGAGTCGAATTCATGTGCTCAAAAATGACTGAGCTTAACCAAAATGGGAGCTGCTCAATATCATTTCCAAATGCAGTAACTGTGAAAGGCGTTTTCTTTACCAAGTTGATGAACTTATGGGGCCAATTTTGCAAGTAGTATAAGACAGCGATAAAAATATTAAGTCTTTGCTGAAGCGGAAATCCTTCGAAACTGTAGTTCTTCCTTAAAGGTAAAATTTCTATTCCTGTCTCCCGAAGAATTCGCTCTCTCACTTCTCCGCCTCGTTCTGAAGTCACCCTTCCAGCCAAAATCCAAAGTCCATTAAACACTTGTAAGTTTAGTGGCTGGTTTAAGGTAGGCAAAACAGAGCCTCCCGACTCATATACCGATATAAAGTCTTTGTAGGGTGCAGAAAATCTGTCGAGATCTAGTGAAAGCTCTTTTGTAGGAGAATCCCAAAGCGGCTTATGGCAATTAAAGCAGAATCCTAAGTCTTTATTTGGAAGATCATAAACTGCGCTCCCTATTCCTACTCTTTGGTAATCAACATTGGCTTTACAGTGATAACAGTGATCCCAAAGGACACACCCATGTTTTTCACATAAATTAATAAAAGCCAATCGCCAGCTTTTTCGAAAGTGCCTTACTTCATCTTCTTTCAAGCAAAGTGGACAATAGACTATCCCTCTTTTTCTTTTTATTCTGTGATAAAAGCCAAGTGGCAGAACCCAACGAACGCAAGTACCGAGACTGTCATGCGAAAAAACTTCACCTTGTAATGAACTCAGACGTAGCTTTGATAGTTCATCTGTACTTACTCCACTAACCTGCGATAACTTTCCAATAAGTTCGGTGGAATTACTTCGATCAACATCTGTCCTAACGATATCTTCTTTTAAGCCAATTACATTTGTGAAAAAGGAGTGCGAGTAACAACCGTTCTCTGTTGCCAACCGCGTTAGCCACGAAGACAATAACTCATTATTCTTCGGCCTGGGATGAACTGGGAGCATCATTAGATACCGAGAGCGGAATCTCTGATTCGATCACTTGGTGAGATATAACCGCAATTTGAAAGCACTTCAATATCTATACACTCTGACCCACTCCTAATGGCGTAAACTGTCGCCTTATTCAATAGGGATGATAACTCTCCGATTGTTCCTTCAGAAAGAGCAAGTATTTTTTTACTCAATAACCCACTATACAATTTCGAGGGCCGCTTTAAAGGTAATATCGATTCAAAAGTGCGTAGTAGTTGGCGAAACTCTTTAGTTAACGTCCATTTTTTTAACAGGATCGGCTCAAATCGATTTTGAATTTGGGTATCAATACTTGTGGCTCTTAATAAATCTTCGGTGCCAGAAGCAATAAATGAGATTTTTAACTCATTACCTAAATACTTCAGAGTATTTAAGAAATTCTGTTGCTTCACGGAGGAGCCTGCTAGCGAGTTGTGTAGTTCATCAATGCACAACACCTTAAGCTCAATTGTCCTCAAAACATCGATTACCCGACTTCTTTTGGCCGATATAGAAGAAGCCGGGACCCGCTCATAGAGACTATTAAGTATCTGCACATATAAATCGGACTCATTAGGAGAAGGAGGCGCCTGCATATACATGACTGGAGCTATAAAGCTATCTCCTGAGCTATTCGGATCTGGAAGGTGTTGTTGACAAAATTTTCTCAGTAACTCTGTTTTCCCATTGTTTGTTCTACCTATCAACATAAGGTTTGGCATTCGGGATACCCGGGGATGGACTAAAATATCGTCAAACCGCTGAAGAACTTCATGAGCTCGAGGATAACCAATCCACCTAGGTTGTGCTATATCTTTAACTCGAGCTTCTGCATCCCACTCTAACTTTTCAATGCAGTTTTTATGTAAGTGAGGGTATGAATTCATATTTAGCCCTTAGTTCAGTTCAACATCAGAAAACGGTTGGATATCATCAAAATCGGTCTCATCGAAGTCTTCGGCGTCATCAACATTCGGTCCAAGTATCTTCGGCTCATCATGTTTATCTGGCTTATTATCCTCTACCGTCCAATTATTTCGTCTTTCGGCCATTCTCCGTTTTCGTTTTTCTGTCGCGCGCTGTTGCTTAGCCAACCGCGTTCTTTCAACGGCTTCAGCTTCAATTTCACGCATCCGCTGGATACCCTTAAAAATTGCATCTTCATCAATAAGCGGCTGCTCATCGTCTTTTAAGGATTTGGCGACAGCTTTTAATTCCCATAAGCTTATCGTTGGACGAGAAGGATTAAGGTATGGGATCGATACATACCTGTGAGTATCAGGATCAAAGAAGTGAATAACGCTTATATCCCTAGGATCTCGTGCAAATATGAATTTGCGTTTCTTCGTTCGGTCGTTAACTTCCTTTGCACCGATCCACTTTCTCAGGACATCTGAATAATAGTGGATATTGTCTATGATAACGCCTTGTCTCTGTACAGTACGCTCTACATAAGGCGTAAAGTCCAAACGAAGGGATTCCTCATCTTCGACAGGAGCAGGCAGTCCAATACCTGGTTTATATTTATCACCAAAAACAGCTTCCGTATAAAGCTTGATCGGCGCCATTTTATTAATGCCTTTGTGTGACTTATGATGATAGTAATAAACAATGAAATTGGTAAACCAAAGCTCAAGCTCCGCCAATGTCATACACGCATTACCTTCCGAGTCATAATCGAGCTTATCTTTCACAGATGAGAAAGTAGTTCCCGGTATCGTTTGTACTTCCTGCATGAAAGTTCTAAATGCTCTTTCTACATGAGGGCCGTAATTAGGCTGCCCCTTAGGGCGAAACTCTAGAATGATGCCGTGTTGCTGACAGGCTCTTTTAAGCATATTGCTGCGAAAGTCTTTCCCGTTATCAACATGTATTTTTTCCATTTTCCCATATATGGGCCACTCAGCATCTATGTCTCGTTTAGCAAGCCAGTTGTCTTTGGACATGATTGCATGAGCAACACACAGTCCGACAGTCGAGGCACTCGGAGGGTCTAATGTTATTTTGAATCCTGATATCATTTTGGTCGCCACATCGATTGCGATAGTAAGATAAGGTCGCCCGATTGGCAGACGGTGCGCCTCATCCACGATGATTAAGTCGACTTTTGTATGATCAATTTGGACGACGGAATTTGGGTAATTCCCACCCGGGAATCGGCCAGTTATAGGCTGAAACTGTTGTTTTGCAGCCTTTGGGCTTATGCGCCTTCTAATAGATTCTTTATCGTCGATTTTACGCACCCGAGCGTATACCGTATTTTTGTGTGGGACTGGGAGGTCAGCTTTTATACATTCAGCTTTTATTATTCTATAGAGCTTCAATACTGAAGGTCGTTCTTTTCTCAGATATTCTTTCTCTATCTGAGCCTGTATTAGTTCTTCAACCTCATCAACTAATTTATGATCGCCCTTGTCAGTTCGAGCTTGTCTCAACAGAGAAGAGACCAAGCCGGTTTCTTCAAAGCGTTTTAACCACCGATAAATTGTAGTTGTTCCTTTTCCTTCTTTTCGAGCAACTTCCTTAACGTCATTCTCGGTTCTGCCAGGGTTATCCAGTAAAGATTTTATTACCTCGAAGCGCTCTAATGCCAATTCCCACTCCTTATCTTCGGCGACTAGGTGTTTGCTTTGATGGTTTTTAGCTGCTTCAGCTGGATTTAATGCTAGATCACGAACCGGAACAATATCCGTAGAGTCAGTTTCAATGACTCGGACAATTGCTTTAGAGAACCCTTTTAGCTCCAATATAAGAACAGATTGATCATTCCAGTAGGCGACTTTGCCTGGGGTTACTGAGTTCATAAGTCTTCTCTTGTCCAAATTTTACTGTGCATTGTTAACGGTTCATTTAAATCGCAGCCAATACGTAAGTTCGCGATTAAATTCCATAGTAGTGGAATGACAGCTGCCTGGTTCTTTTTAGAGTTGAATAGAGCAGCGATCAGTAATGCCGGATCTGCTTCTTGAAGGTCACTCATAACTGAAAGGATATAAGACGTCATTTCTTCATCAGCTTCTCGTTGCTTGAATGACCAAAGAAACTTCACATTATCTAAATAAGTTGTTCTTATTTCCTTTTCTGTAAACACCTTAAACATCCAGCCCCGACTTTTAGCAAACTGTTTTGCTGCGCGAAGCTTAGGAATCAAGTTTCTCCATTGGTCTTTGAAGTCAGATCGGTACTTTATCTCATAGAGAATAGGAGGAGTGTTTAACTCCAGCTTATACGTTAAAAGGCCATCAGGAGTGTAGTGTCGAGAACCGCCTTGTGTATCGAAATAACCGATGGTCATTGGCTGTGGAATTATTTCTTCGATATTTGAATCAAAGCGAGTCAATTCCATAAAGTCTCTTTCAAGTGAAGACTCAAAAGAACCTATGTCCGGAACAACACCAGATACACTTCGTGTAGTAACACCAATCTTTCTCACTTTTGAGGAGTAGAAATTCATTGCGCTTCTATTTATTAATGGAAACTGATTGGATACTATCAGTTAGCGATAGAACTTACACCAGCTGCCATTTCAGGTAGCGTCGCGACAACTCCATCACCACTTGCAGCTGATTCACCCGCGCAGGCCCAATACCACTGCAAGCGAGTAGCTTCTCCTGAGTGGCCGTTAATAAGGCACCAATACCGCCAAACTGACTTAATAAGTGCCGAGAGAAGCTGACAACGTCCTGTCCCTGACTGCCACTACCGAGTAAAATGGCTAATAGTTCAGCATCACTCAGGTATTCGGCTCCCTGGTTTTGCAGTTTTTCTCTGGGTCGCTCGGAAACGGGCCATTCCTTGATGCTCATTGCTCTCTCCTCAATTCTAAAGAGAGAAGTATAACGACCATCTACCCTGTTAAAGGGTCTCATGTTATCTTTACACGAATTAACAAAAGGGGTTCGCATGGCACAATTGCAGAACAAACACATACTTTTAGGTATTACTGGTGGTATTGCCGCCTATAAGGCACCTGATCTGGTGCGTCGTTTGCGTGAGCAAGGCGCGGAAGTTCGTGTGGTGATGACCGACAGTGCCAAGGCCTTTGTAACCCCACTTAGCTTACAAGCTGTGTCAGGCTTTACGGTCAGTGATGACTTGTTGGATCCGACAGCAGAAGCCGCTATGGGCCATATTGAACTGGCTCGCTGGGCTGACCAAATTATTATTGCACCAGCAACCGCTAATACCATCGCACGTATCGCCCACGGTTTTGCCGATGACTTGTTGAGCACACTGGTTTTAGCCAGCAAAGCACCTGTTGCCATTGCACCGGCCATGAATCAGCAAATGTGGGCCGCGACAGCGGTTCAGACCAACATAGAAACTCTGCTAAGCCGCGGTGTGCAAATGATTGGTCCAGGAAGCGGAGAGCAGGCCTGTGGCGATGTCGGCTATGGCCGCATGAGCGACCCTACGGAGATTGTACAGGCGTTAATTGACGCACCAGCGACCAAACGACAGTGGCAAGGTAAAACCTTTGTGATTACCGCAGGCCCAACCCGCGAGGCCATCGACCCGGTTCGTTATATCAGTAACCACAGTTCCGGTAAAATGGGTTATGCGCTGGCTGAAGCCGCCGCCCGTGCTGGTGCCGATGTGATTTTGGTTTCCGGCCCAACCCAACTGCCGACACCCAACGGTGTAAAACGAATTGACGTAGCAACCACTGAGCAAATGCTCAATGCCGTGCAGCAGCAGTTGGGGCATTGCGATGTGTTTATTGGCTGCGCCGCCGTGTCAGATTACCGCGTTGCCGAGGTCTCCTCGCAGAAAATCAAAAAAGAACAGAACGACCAGACACCACAACTGAAACTGGTGCAAAATCCGGATATTCTGCAGCACGTAGCCAGCTCAAAAACACCCCCATTTACGGTCGGGTTTGCAGCCGAAACCGAAAATTTGAAAGCCAATGCGCTAAGTAAACTGGAGCGAAAACAACTGCAAATGATTGTTGCCAACGATGTCAGTCAACAAGGAGTTGGCTTTAACAGCGACAATAATAACGCGCTAATTTTAAGTAAGGACAGTGAGCAATCACTTCCGACCATGAGCAAGCATGATATGGCGGTGGCCATTATTGATGCTATTGCTAAACGCTATTTTGATAATACAGCTAATTAATAAGAAAGTGAGAACGCCATGACGCAAGTCGAAGTAAAGATTTTAGATGACCGTATTGGTCAGTCTATTCCCCTGCCTGAATACGCCACTCAAGGCTCAGCTGGAATGGATTTGCGCGCGTGCCTGGAGCAGCCATTGACTATTGAGCCAGGACAAACCCAGTTAATTGGCACCGGTATTGCGATGTACATTGGCGACCCAAATTACGCGGCGACCATTTTGCCACGCTCCGGTTTAGGTCATAAACACGGTTTGGTGCTGGGTAATTTGGTTGGACTAATCGACTCCGATTATCAAGGTGAGCTTAAAGTGTCCTGCTGGAACCGTAGCGACAAAGCTTACACCATTGAACCAGGCGATCGCATAGCGCAGTTGGTTGTGTTACCCGTTGTACAGGCGAAAATGTCAATTGTTGATGAGTTCCACGAGAGTGAGCGTGGCGAAGGTGGCTTTGGGCATTCTGGTCGCTCATAACTCTGAGCACCAATAATTCTGGTCGATCACAGAAGGAAAGTGACTTTCATGGCAGAACAAAAACGTAACCGTCGCGAGGAAATTCTACAGGCGCTGGCAGCAATGTTGGAAACCAGCCCCGGACAGCGCATTACGACCGCAAAACTGGCGGCTAATTTAGGTGTATCAGAAGCGGCTTTATACCGCCACTTCCCATCCAAAGCCCGGATGTTTGAGGGGCTTATTGAGTTTGTGGAAGATACCTTGCTCACCCGTATTAATATGATTATGAACGAAGAGAAAAATACGCTCTCCCGTTGCTATGCTATTTTGCAGCTATTGTTGACCTTTGCAGAGCGTAATCCCGGTATTACACGAGTCATGACTGGTGATGCGTTAATGGGAGAAAACGACCGATTGCGCGGCCGTATGGAAGATCTATTCAACCGTATAGAAAGCTCAATTAAGCAGGTACTGCGCGAAAAAGCCATGCGCGAGCAGCAACGTTTTATCGTCGATGAAGCGGTGTTAGCGAATCTGCTATTGAGCTATGCCGATGGCAAAATCAGTCAGTTTGTACGATCTAACTTTAAGCGTTTGCCAACCGAGCATCTATCGGCTCAATGGCAAGTAATGGAACAGCAGTTAATCAGTGCCTAAGTGGGTGGAACGTGAAACGGGTCAGTGTATAGAGCAAATCACTCTGTTTTACGTTCACGGCTCAATAAATCAATAGCGGCCTGTTGTGGTTCTTTGCCTTCGTAAAGGACCGCATAGATTTGTTCACAAATTGGCATTTCAACCTTGTAGCGTTTAGCCAGCGCAACCACTTCGCGAGTGTTACGGTAGCCTTCAACTGATTGCCCTATTGACTTCAGCGCCTGCTCAACGCCTTTACCCTGACCTAACGCCAGGCCAAAACGCCGGTTGCGCGACTGATTGTCAGTACAAGTGAGGATTAAATCGCCCAAGCCTGCCATACCCGTGAAAGTATCGCTTTTAGCGCCCAAAGTCAGACCCAGCCGGGTCAGTTCAGCCAATCCCCGGGTAATTAACGCGGTACGTGCATTCGCGCCGAAACCAATACCATCGGCCATACCGGCACCAATCGCAATGACATTTTTTACGACCCCGCCCAGCTGCACACCGATGAAATCGTTATTGGTGTAGACCCGGAAAGAACGGTCACAATGCAAGAGTTCAGAAAGCTCATCGACAAACGCCTGGTCAGTCGACGACATAGAAATTGCGGTGGGCAGTCCTTTTGCCATTTCAATAGCAAAGGTAGGGCCCGATAATACCGCTAACGGATGCTCTTCCCCCAGAATTTCTTCTGCCACTTCATACAAAAGGCGTCCGCTGTCGGGTTCAAGCCCTTTTGTGGCCCAGGCCACGCGAGCGTGTTCAGCCAACAAAGGCTTGGCTTGCTTTAGCATGGACGAAAATGAATGGCTGGGCACAACGACCACAACATTTTTAACCTCGCGCAGCGCTTCACTTAAATCGGCCGTCACCGTTAACGACTGAGGAAAGGGGCAGGCTGGCAAATACTCTTCATTTTCATGAGCGGTTTGCATGATCGCAACTTTATCAGCGTCCCGTCCCCACAAAGTGGTCGGAATACCTTTACGCGCAAAGCATATAGCAAGGGCGGTCCCATAAGAGCCCGCCCCTAATACTGTCACCTGAGGTGTCTGCATTATTGTCGTCGCTTACGCGTCTGCTGTTTGCTGACCCTGCGCCTGCTCAGCTTGCTGCTGCATATGACGCTGGAAAATCGCATCAAAGTTAACAGGAGCCAGGTTTAACTGTGGGAATGTCGCACGGTTAACAAGATTTGAAACACACTCACGAGCGTAAGGGAACAAAATATTAGGGCAGAAAGAACCCAGCATATGCGCCAACTGGCCTTCCTGAACTTCTGCACCAATAGTAAAGATACCGGCCTGATGTACTTCACAAAGGAAAGCCACATCGTCTCCAACTTTATTGGTTGCCGTAAGCGTCAGTACTACTTCATAAACACCGTCTTCAATCTTTTCGTGTTTAACGTTCAGGTCTAACTTAAGATCGGGTTTCCATTCTTCACGGAAAATAGCCGGAGAGCTTGGAGTTTCAAAAGAAATGTCTTTAGCGTAAATACGCTGAATAGCGAATTGTACTTGCTGCTGTTCGTTCTCAGCGGCCGCGCCGTTTGCTTGCTGTTCTTCAGCCATGGTTTTACTTCCTATTCATTTTAAGTTTTAGACGAATTTTATTATTTTTTCTGCGAAACCGGCAATTTTGCACTGCGCCAAGCATTAATTCCACCTTGCAACACAGCAACTTGATTAAAGCCTTCAGCGTTCAACTGGCTGGCAGCCGATCTTGCCGTCATTCCTGTTGCACAGACTAACACAATGGGGGCTTCTTTGAACTTTTCAATAGTTGAAAGCTCTTTTTGTTTTATTTTTTCAGCGGGTAACGACATCGAACCATGGATGTGTCCTTTATTGAATTCATCCTTACTCCGAATGTCCACAAAAACCCCATTACCGCGATTGACCCACACGGTTGATTCTTGTGGTTCCAGGCTTTTCACCGGTGACATTGCTGCACGAACAGAAGTCACAATAAGCGCCAGTAACAGGACCACCCATACACCACTCATCATGGGGTTGCTTTTGACAAATTCCAAAATTTCTTGCATAAGACCTACCAGTAGTCGTGGGTAACAGAAAAGAGTCGCGGGTCAAGAGTATACCTGTACAAATCGCAGTTTCCAGAAAAATCTTGGATGGATGCGTAAGCTCAGGAAATCGAGTAGAATGTTATTCAATTTCATCATCGAAAAACCGAGCAATGAGGCCCACTATGACTCGTACGATAAAACCTTTGGTACTGTTGATTCTGGACGGCTGGGGTTACCGTGAAGATGCGCCGGATAACGCAATCTCAAAAGCCAATACACCGGTTATGGATCGCTTATGGAAAAACTACCCACATTGCCTGGTTGATGGCTCTGGAGGCGCAGTCGGTTTACCCGATGGTCAGATGGGCAATTCCGAGGTCGGGCATGTTAATTTGGGCGCTGGCCGAATCGTCTATCAGGACTTTACTCGTATTAGCAAAGCCGTTTCTGATCGCAGTTTTTATAGTAATACCGTATTGTGCGATGCGTTAAAAAAGGCGCGGGCCGCCAAAGGTGCTATCCACATTATGGGCCTACTCTCAGCGGGTGGTGTACACAGTCACGAAGACCACTTGGTTGCGATGATCGAAATGGCGGTTGAACAAGGCGCTGAAGACGTTTATCTGCACGCCTTTTTAGATGGCCGCGATACCCCACCGAAATCAGCGCTTGCCTCTATCGAACGTTTTGAAGCCTTATTTGCCCGATTGGGTAAAGGCCGCTTCGCCACATTGAGTGGCCGTTTCTATGCCATGGACCGCGATAAACGCTGGGACCGCATTGAACAATCCTACAAAGCCATTTATCACGGGCTTTCCGGCGTAACCTCGCCGAACGCTACCGATGCATTGGAAGACGCTTATGAACGCGGTGAGACTGATGAATTTGTGACACCCGTTATTATCGGTAAATCTGCGCCTGTCGCCGATGGCGATGCCGTTTTCTTTATGAACTTCCGGGCGGATCGCGCCCGCGAAATGACACAAGCGTTCACCGAGAAGGATTTTGACGGTTTTGACCGTGGAACGCGCGCCGATATCAGCGATTTTGTCATGCTTACCCAATACGCTGACACGTTAAAAGCACCGAGTGCCTTCCCGCCGGAGCCTTTAAACAATGTACTGGGTGAGTGGTTGGCAAAGCACAATAAAACTCAGTTACGCATCTCTGAGACTGAGAAGTATGCACACGTGACTTTCTTTTTTAGTGGTGGTCGCGAGCAGGAATTTGAAGGAGAAAAACGGGTATTAATTCCGTCTCCTAAAGTGAAGACATACGATTTACAACCAGAAATGAGTTCAGAGCAGCTTACTGATGAATTAGTTGAAGCGATTGAATCCCAAGCGTTTGACGTGGTGATTTGCAACTACCCTAACGGCGACATGGTGGGCCATACCGGAAACTTTGATGCCGCTGTTAAAGCCTGTGAAGCCGTGGACCATAGTGTTGGTCGAGTCGTGTCAGCATTGGAGGCCGTTGGCGGAGAATGCCTGATAACGGCTGATCACGGTAACGCCGAGCAAATGAGTGACGCCGCAACGGGGCAGGCACATACCGCTCATACCAACGAGCTGGTGCCTTTCATCTATGTCGGCCGTCCGGCTAAAGCTCAAAACGGGCGCTTATCCGATGTATCCCCGACGATACTGCACTTAATGGGCATGGAGCAACCTGAAGAAATGACGGGAACTCCATTAATGGTTTTAGAGCAGGAGCAAGACTAAACCATGCCATTAGTGGCCATCTTGCTGGTAATTGCCGGGCTGATTTTTACCAGCCCGTTGGTAGCACAGGACTATAGCGAAGACGACAAAGCCTCAACTGAGGCCGAAATTGCGGCGGTAAATGCAGAGCTGGAAAAACGTCTGCAAGCAATTAGGGAGCGCAGCAGCGCCCTTAACTCAACCGAGCGTGAGCTTCGCAACCTGGAGATAAAAACAGCAGAGATAGCCGGCGCGTTGCGTAAAACGGAAACCGACTTGGAGCAAGTTAACAGTAATATTGCTGAGTCAGAACAACAGCGCGACCAATTGCAGAAAAAACAAAAACAGCAGATGACATTGCTGGAAGACCAACTGGTATCAGCCTACATGAACGGCCAGCACGACTTCCTTAAAATGCTCTTAAACCAGCAAAGCCCCGGGCAGTTCGAAAGAATGTTGAGTTATTACCAATATCTCAATGCAGCCCGGGTAGAAGAGATAGAGGCTATTCGCGCCACCCAGCAAAAAATCACTGAGCTCACGGAAGAGTTACTACAACAAAAGAACACATTGGCTCAATTGCAGCAGCGGCAACAGCAGCAGCGCGATCAACTCGAACAGCAACAGCACCGGCAGGAAGAAAAATTAGCAGAGCTGCAACAGCAACAACGCAAGGACCGCTCTCGGGTGAATCAACTGGAACAAAGCCGGGAGCAACTGGAACAGGTATTGGCAGCCATAGAGACAGCGTTAGCTCGTCAGAAAGATGTTCGTCTGGTTGGGCTGAAACCGATAAAAGGTCAACTGCAATGGCCGAGTGATGGTGAAGTTGAACGTCTATTTGGTCAACGTCGCGAGGGGCCAGTTGACTGGAAAGGGGTGCTTATAAAAGGCCAAAACGGACAATCTGTACGCTCTATTGCCGATGGTCGCGTTGTCTACGCAGATTGGCTAAGAGGCTTTGGGCTGGTCATCGTGGTTGACCACGGTGAAAGCTACATGAGTCTTTATGGGCACAATCAGACACTCATCAAAGCCGTTGGTGATAAAGTTCGTCAGAATGAAGAAATTGCACTGATGGGGCAGTCTGGTTCTCGTAATAACCCAGCACTGTACTTTGAAATTCGTCATCAAGGGCGACCTCAAAACCCAAGCAACTGGATACGCTAATGCGCCGTTTTTTCGCCACTTTATTCTTATCTGCACTTTTAATTAATACAGCCGTTGCCGCCAAAATTGCCATTGTCATCGATGACATTGGTAATCATAGAAGCGACTTACAAGCCGCCCTCTTACCCGGCAATATCAGTTTCGCGGTACTTCCTTATACTCCTTACGCTCGGGCCTTTGCATTGCGTGCACATCATCAGAAAAAGCAGATATTGCTGCATATGCCAATGGAAGCTGTGGAAAATAACCACCCGGGTCCGGGCGTTGTGACTGCGGATATGAGCAGTGCACAAATAAAGTTGCAACTGGTCAATGCACTGGACTCTATCCCATACGTAGCGGGAGTCAATAATCACATGGGCAGCAAACTGACTCAGTTACCTTTGCCCATGCAGGCGGTTATGGAAACACTCGCCGCACGCGAACTTTTCTTTATTGATAGCCGCACTTCAGAGTTTAGCGTAGCGGAACACATTGCGGGTCAGTTTGGGGTGAAAGTATCGCGCCGTCATGTGTTTTTGGATAATGAGGTAAATGAAGTTTACCTTCAACAGCAATTTGATCAGTTGTTGCGTTTAGCAAAGCGCAATGGTCAGGCCATTGGAATTGGGCATCCTTATCCAGAAACATTGAGTTTCCTTAAGAAAAAATTGCCACAACTAAAGCAGCAAGGTATTGAATTAGTGTTTGTGTCTGAATTAGCTGCGATGACAGAGCTTAATGGGTCGCTTCTTCAAGCGACGTCAGCAAAATAATCGCTTCTTCACGGTTCTCGCCGCAAACCTCTTCATCAGCCGAAAACTCACCGCAGACTTTTGGCCGTTCCGGTCGACCGAATAAACGGCACAAATTATCTTCATTGAGTTGAACACAACGCACACCCGCCGGCTTGCCATTAGGCATTCCGGGGATGGGGGAACTAATAGAGGGTGCTATGCAGCAAGCGCCGCAACCAACGCGGCACTTCATTTAGCTCATTGCGAGACGAAGTTTCTTCATTGCGTTTTGTTCTAATTGACGAACACGCTCTGCTGATACTTCGTATTTTGCTGCTAAATCATGCAGCGTCGTTTTATCTTCAGATAACCAACGCGCCTGAACGATATCCTGGCTACGTTCATCCAAATGACCCATAGCACTGAACAATTTCTGCTGCGTATGGTTTTCGTAATCTTCGGCTTCAATTTCGGATGCAAGGTCTGAGCGCTTATCTTCCAAATACATGGCGGGCGAATAGGCACTGCCTTCTTTCGAGTCATCGTCGTCGGAGCTAAGTTCAAACGCCTGATCATGAGCACTCATGCGGGTTTCCATTTCCAGTACCTCTTTGGTACTGACACCCAGCTCATTCGCAACGGTTTCAACTTCTTTCTGGCTAAACCAACCTAAACGTTTTTTCATTTTACGCAGGTTAAAGAACAACTTACGCTGTGCTTTTGTGGTTGCCACTTTAACAACGCGCCAGTTACGCAGCACGTATTCGTGAATTTCGGCTTTAATCCAGTGAACAGCAAACGAAACCAGACGCACTCCAACGGATGGGTCAAAACGTTTGACTGCTTTCATCAGGCCAATATTGCCTTCTTGAATTAAATCCGCTTGCGGCAGGCCATAACCCGAATAACTGCGAGCTACATGCACAACGAAGCGGAGGTGCGACATGATCAGTTCTTTCGCTGCATCCAAGTCGCTGTTTTCGTATAGTCTTGTCGCCAACGCCTTTTCTTTTTCGGCGGTGAGCATTGGAATACGGTTGACTGACTGAATATACCCGTCCAGTCCTCCCCCTTGGGGAACCGATAATGCCATGGTGTTTAATTCAGTGCTCATTTAACAACCTCTACTTAAAATACCGACTTAATTACTGCGTTTCAGTCAGCTTCTAAGACCCCTTTTGAGTCTAAAAGTTCCATTATGATCGTTGTCGATCAGGTAATTTAGTATAACTAAGCCTATGGCTTTCGCAACCCCATTTTATTCAGGTTCAATACTTTGTATATGACGCCTTACAGCCAGGTAAGAACCCGCTAAACCTAACCCAACGGCGACCAACCAAATGATGAGTAGCTCGCCAAACGTCAGACCATTTAATTTAAATGGGGTTTCGTAAAGTTCGGTTAAATCCACTACGGCACTCTCAACCCACCAGATCAATAACGCTGTTGCTAACCAGGCTACAAGCCCTCCGATGATGCCATACCAGACGCCGGTGTATAAAAAAGGTCGCTGAATAAAAGCATTGGTCGCCCCCACTAGCTTCATCACCATGATTTCATCGCGCTTAGACAAAATATTCAATCGAATTGTGTTCCCGACAATAAGCACTACCGACAAGCACAGCACCACGGCTAACGCACCCAGAATGTCTTCAATGAGATTAAGAATACCCTGCAACCGATTAAGCCACTCTAAGTCCATTTTTGCGTAGGCCACTTCACGTTGCTTTTCCAGCCGGTTAAGCAGCTCTTTTGCACGCTGTGGCGAACGATAAGACTCAGCAGGAATCACGACCAGCACATCGGGTAACGGATTTGACGAGAGGTAATCGAGTGTTTCACCGAAACCTGACTGCTTTTTAAATTGTTCGAGGCCTTGCTCTTTTGGGATAAGCCGCACCGACGCTACGCCTTCCGACAGTTCTGTTTGCGTTTTTAGAGTATCAACTTCAGACTGCTGCAGGTTCTTCTTCAAAAACAAAGTAACTTCAGACGCTTGCTGCCAATTGTCAGCAATATTACTCGTATTTTTTACTAGAACGTAAAGTGATGACGGCAATGTCAGACTTAAGCCCAGTACCGCCATCGTCATAAAAGAAGCAAAAGGATTTCGCCACAGTTCGCCCAAGCTGGCTATGGCCTGCTGAACGTGATGCACCGGCACCATAAGCAAACGGCGCCACCAGGGTAAACGCCCGCGGTTGCTTGCGCCTTTTTCAACAGAACGGTTACGGAACAATAAACTCATAGTTCACTGTCCTCCAGGCCATCGTTAATCATACGCCCGTCTTTTAACGTCAGAGTCCTGTACCGCAAACGCGCAATAAGACCTAAATCGTGGGTCGCAATGAGTACGGCAACGCCCACCTTATTAAACTCTTCGAACAAACGAATAATTTCCATCGACAGCTTCGGATCCAAGTTACCCGTTGGCTCATCCGCCAATAGCAGAGGCGGCTTAGTCACGATAGCGCGGGCAATGCCAACACGTTGCTGCTCACCACCGGATAGCATTTGTGGATAATGTTTCACTTTATCGGCTATACCGACTTTTTCCAGTGCAGCAACAACACGCTTGCGCGCTTCCTGAACACTGTACCCCTCAATAATCAATGGTAGCGCGACGTTATCAAATACCGTTTTATCCATTAATAAACGGTGGTCCTGAAAAATCATGCCAATATCACGGCGCACATACGGCACTTGCGACGGCTTAATTTTGCGCAAGTCGTGTCCGTTAATCAGCACGCGCCCTGCGGTTGGTCTTTCCATTAAGCTGATCAATTTGAGCAACGTACTTTTACCCGCACCCGAGTGACCGGTTAAGAAGGCCATTTCGCCGGGCTGTACATGGAAGTCCACATGGCTTAATGCCTGATGGCCCCCACGGTACGTTTTACTGACTTGCTCAAAGCGGATCATGGTTAACTCGCTGTTGTCGGTTCTGATTCGTCGTCTACGTTACGGTCAAATAGCGCTGCAATAAAGTCTTTTGCCACAAAAGGTCGCAAATCGTCCAAACTCTCGCCCACACCAATATAGCGAATAGGAATAGCGAATTGGTCTGCAACGGCGAAAATAACGCCACCTTTAGCGGTACCATCGAGTTTCGTCATAACAATACCCGAAACCCCAACGGCTTCGGTAAAGAGCTTGGCCTGACTAATGGCATTTTGTCCAGTACCGGCATCCAAAGTCAGCATAACCTCGTGCGGCGCTTCCGGGTCCAGCTTTTTCATTACCCGCACCAGTTTTTTCAACTCTTCCATTAAATTGGCTTTATTTTGCAAGCGGCCAGCAGTGTCTGCAATTAACACATCCACATTCCGGGCTTTTGCAGCCTGCAACGCATCATACAAAACAGAAGCACTGTCGGCGCCGGTATGCTGCGCAACAACCGGAATATCATTTCGCTCGCCCCAGACTTGCAACTGCTCAACCGCTGCAGCGCGGAACGTGTCACCCGCCGCCAACATCACCGACTTCCCTTCCGCTTTGAATTGCTTAGCCAGTTTGCCAATTGTCGTGGTTTTGCCCACACCATTGACCCCGGTCATTAGAATAACGAAAGGTGACTCGGATTCTGGTATTTCCAGACGTTTATCAACCGGCTGCAGAATCTCGGCTAACTGCTCTTGTAACAATTCATACAATGCTTCGGCATCTTTTAACTGTTTGCGGTCAGCCTGCTTTGTCAGGTTATCGATGATTTTAGTGGTGGTGGCGACGCCCAAATCCGCCATTAACAACTGAGTTTCGAGCTCCTCGAATAGATCATCATCAATTTTTTTACCACGAAAAACACTAATAAGCCCCGAACCAATAGAACCCGAGGTTCTGCGTAGGCCTTGTGTCAGGCGTGCCCAGAAGCCCTTCTTCTCACCTTTTTCATTTGGCTCAGCTACTGTTGATTCGGCCTCAGCCGTGTCTTTTAGTCCCTGTGATTCTGCTGTAACTTGTGCACAGTCATCTGCTGCACTGGGCAGTTCTTCGTATGACGCAGGCGGCTCTTGCTCTGCTTCAGGTTCTTGCTCAGGCTCCGATTCAAGGTCTTGTTCGGGTTCAGGCGTTAGCTGTTCTTCCTCTTCTACTACTGCATCTTCTTTCTTTTCTTCGGCCTCAGGCGCCTTCTCTTCATTACGCTTTTTCTTAAACAGCGAAAACATCGACATATTGGTTTCCTTGGAACTGACACGCAGGAATCGTTAAACTATAGGCTTTAGTTTACCATGCTGTTAACAAACTGACGACGGTCTGAACAAAGGAAGCCTGCGAGTGAGAAAAAAACGCCAGACAAGCGCCAGCGGCGACTATCGGATTATTGGCGGACGGTGGCGCGGCCGACGTTTACCCGTTGCCGACAGCCCGGGTTTACGACCCACCACAGACCGGGTTCGGGAAACTGTATTCAACTGGCTACAATGGGATATCAACGGTGCCTGTGTGTTAGATTTATTCGCTGGCAGCGGCAGTTTAGGCTTTGAAGCGGCTTCGCGCGGGGCGACTCAGGTTACCCTGATAGAAGCGGTAAAAGCGGTCAGCCAACAACTGCAAAAAAATATTGAGTTGTTAAACAGTCCAGCCATTAATGTTGTTACTCAAAATGCGCTCGATTGGCTACAAACAGAGTCCGGCAAAGCCTACGATGTTATCTTTATCGATCCACCGTTTCGTGAGGGGCTGGCCGATAAAGCATTGCAACTACTGGATGAGGGAAACTGGCTGGCAACAGACAATACTGTTTATCTGGAAACAGAGAAAGAATGGCTATTAAAGCTTCCGCCTAACTGGCGTGTCACCAAAGAAAAGGTGCATGGGCAGGTTTGCTTCCGTTTACTGACTAAGGACATCACATGAAAGTTATCATTATTGCGGGCAAAGTCGTTTTTGCCGTTATTTGGTTAGGCCTTTTCGCGCTTCTTGCCGGCGCAAACGGCGAGCTCAGCTCTCAATCCGTTGGTTTACTGAGCCTCTTATTGGCCATTATGGTTATCACTCATTTATTATTGCTGGGTGTTTTTGTTGCCACCATGAAAGCGGTATACCCTTGGCGCAAAGGCGACAGCTGGCAAATTCTGGCGTTTGGCATTTTTGCCTGGCTGTCTATTCTTCAGCGTCCAAAGCCAGACCAAGATTCGACACCCCCTCGTCGCTGAGCATCAACTTAAGCTGATTGACTAGCGCACTGTTTACTGCGGGCTGTTGTTCAAGGAAGTTGATCATGGCCTGCTGAATCGCGATTTCGTATTCCATTAATTCGTGATTATGAACATGCTCTTTTAGCTGGTCAGTGCCCACTTCTTCCGCGTCATTCAGTTCAATAAATTTCGCCACACTGGCCTGTGATATCTTCGCAACATCCAGAAAATTGGTTCCGTTATCATCCATCAGCCCTTGTAACAAGGTACTCAGAGCGGTGCAGGCATCCATCGCCGGGTAAACACCCAACATATCGTGCCCATATTCGCTGGGCGTTTGCTCATCGACTTTTTCCTGCCAACGGGCAAAGTTAACCTTGGTTTTTTTCGGATTCGCGATCCAATCCCAACAGGCATTTAACGTGCCGTGCAACGGCTTGCTGTCGCCGAACCCCGTCAACTGATGGAAGAAGTCGTAGTTAGGCACCATGCGTTCGCACAGGTATAACGCCATGACAATTTGCTGTTGCTGCGGCAGCTCGCGAATGCGCTGAAAGGTATCGAGTTGACTCACGTTCGGGCTCCAGACAGTGTATGCTTATCACTGTGTCGTTTTATTCATTGAGGGCCGTATTATGCCGAAGTTATCGCTTCCCTGCCATGCCGATGTTGTGCAGGCACAACAGAGAATCAATAGCTATATCGTTAAAACGCCCGTGCTCACCAACCTTGCGCTAAATCAGCAGCTCGGCTGTGAATTATTTTTCAAATGTGAAAATTTGCAACGCACCGGTGCCTTTAAATTTCGCGGTGCGACGAACGCTTTACTTAAGCTCACGCAGAAGCAGCGTCAGCAAGGTGTTATTACGGTGTCGTCCGGCAACCACGGGGCAGCACTAGCCCATGCAGGCAAAGCGCTGGGTATTAACGTTAAGGTTGGCGTACCCACCAACGCACCGGCCATAAAACGACAGAACATGGAAGCCGGTGACGCAGACATTACTGATATCGAACCCGGAATGGAAGCACGCGAAGCCATTATTGCCCAGTGGCTGAAAGAAGGCGAAAGCCATTTTATCCCCCCGTATGATCACGCCGATATTATTGCCGGACAGGGAACAGCAACGCTTGAATTACTGGAGCAAACCGATGGTCTGGATGCAGTGATAACACCTCTGGGCGGCGGTGGTTTATTGTCGGGCGCTTGTCTTGCCTGTGATGATACCGAGGTACAGATATTCGGAGCGGAACCCGAGCTGGCTAACGACGCCTGGTTATCCTTAAAGGCCGGAGAACGGCAGCCAGCGTTACCCGCTAAAAGTCTTTGCGACGGCTTACTGACTCAAGTTGGCGAACTGCCGTTTGCCATTATCCAACAGCGCATCAGCGATATTTTGGTACTAAAAGATGAAGATACTTTAAAAGCTATGGAACTGATTTGGCGTCACCTGAAGATAGTTGTTGAACCGTCTTCGGCTATTGCTTTAGCAGCTGTTATGCAAAATCTAGACGTATTTCACGGAAAACGCGTGGGCTTGGTTCTGAGCGGAGGTAACGTTGCAGCACAACCAGAAAGCGAAACGCTACGCTGGTCATGCGTTTAGGTCGCAAAAATATGACTGTCGTCGTTAAAGGTTTTAAATTCTAGTGCGTTGCCACAGTAATCGTAGAAAAACATGGTGCCCTGCTCACCCGGTTTGCCTTTAAAACGAATGTAGGGCTCTATTACAAATTCGACACCGGCTGACTTTACACGCTCCGCCAGTGCTTCCCAGTCGTCACGCAAAAGAACGACACCAAAGTGAGGAACCGGAACCGAGTGGCCATCAACACCACTATGGTTTTTTAAACCGGCGACATCGGGGGCTACATGGGTAACGAACTGATGACCAAAAAAGTTCCAGTCTATCCATTCGTCGCTACTGCGTCCTTGAGAGAGCCCAAGCACCTCACCATAAAACGCCCGGGCATTTTCCAACGAACTGACAGGAATGGCTAAATGAAAAGGTCTTACGTTGGTTGTATCTGACATACGACTAAATTGCCTGCATTAATGACTGAGTTTTGCCGTTATGTTTTGTGCTGTGTCGGTTTGAGGCGAGCGACGCCACATTCTGACACCAATAGCGAACACCAATAGTGCCCAGTTCACCGGCGGAATAAAGCCTGCGGTTAACACCGCTAATAAATTCCACAGTGGTTGCTTCTGATACTGGCCCACTAAAGTGTAAAACAATAAAGCGGCTACGAGTCCTTGGAGTACCATGAGGCTCAATAGCATAAGTCTTTCCTTCTCGTTATTTATTCAACGCTTTTGCGTTCTTATTTTTTGTTTTCGATCAGTTTTTACTGACTAGGCTAACTCTACTGAATTATGACGAAAGTGTAAAATTTTGTATAAATTGTTGAAATAAAAAGAAAAAAACCGGCCAAAAGGCCGGTTTTCTATATTAAGCGTTATACTTTTAATCGTTAGTAACGATTAAAACGCGTTCAGCGCCTTGTCTAAGTCGGCTTTCAAATCGTCCAGATCTTCAATACCAACTGATACCCTTACAAAGTTATCGAGAATGCCGAGCTTTTCACGATTCTCTTTTGGAACCGAGGCATGCGTCATAATAGCCGGATGCTCAATCAAAGATTCAACACCACCCAGGCTTTCCGCTAACGCAAAGACTTCTACTGACTCAAGGAATTTGCGCGCGGCTTCCAAATCGCCTTTCAGCAAAATAGAAATCATACCGCCAAAGCCCTGCATCTGCTTTTTCGCCAACTCGTGCTGAGGGTGGCTTTCAAGGCCCGGATAAATGACTTTTTCAACTTTAGGATGTTGCTCAAGCCACTTAGCCAGTTCCATAGCCGCTTCATTGTGATGGCGCATGCGTAATGCCAGGGTTTTCACCCCACGCAAGGCAAGATAAGAGTCAAACGGTCCTGCAATAGCACCGGCCGAGTTCTGTAAGAACAACATGCGCTCGACCAAGTCGTCGTTGTCACCAACAACCGCAATACCACCAACCATATCAGAATGGCCGTTTAAGTATTTGGTCGCTGAGTGCATGACCATGTCCGCACCCATTTCCAGCGGACGCTGGTTAAACGGCGTAGCAAAGGTGTTATCCACCACGACAATAATGTCTGGGTTCTTCTGCTTCGCCAGTTTTACAATGGCTTCAATATCGACCAGCTTCAGCATGGGGTTACTTGGTGTTTCGACCCAAATCATGCGGGTGTTGTCTTTGATGCTGGCTTCAACTTCGTTCAAGTCAGCTAAGTCTACATAGGAGAACTGCAAACCCGCCGAGCGACCACGGACTTTATCAAACAAACGGAAACTGCCACCGTAAAGGTCATCCATAGCTACAATGTGATCGCCGCTATCAAGCAACTCTAAAATTGTCGCGGTTGCCGCCATGCCTGAGGCAAAAGCCAAACCCTGCTTACCGCCTTCCAACGAAGCTACCGAACGCTCCCACGCAAAGCGCGTCGGGTTGTGTGAGCGCGAATATTCAAAACCTTTGTGCTGGCCCGGACTTTCCTGAGCATAGGTCGAACTGGTAAAAATAGGAGGCATTACCGCACCGGTAACGGGCTCCGGAGACTGCCCGCCGTGAATGGCGCGCGTCGCGAATTTCATTGTCTTTTCGTCGGCCATGATTCAGGCTCCTTTATTTACAACAAGTATTACAGCAAGTTTTGAGAACGCATCCAGTCGTCATTAAACAGCTTGGATAAGTACCGGTTACCGGTATCGCATGCCAGGGTAACGACACGTTTTGGTTCAGTTTGTTGTTGGCAATAACGCAACGCCGCGGCAATTAAGTAGCCACTGGAAGAGCCGACCATAACGCCTTCTTTTTCCAGGACCTTACGCGCGGTTTGCATACCTTCTTTATCAGAGATAGCAAACGCAGTATTAGCCAATTTAAGATCACAAATGGTTGGGATAAAGTCTTCCCCAATGCCTTCCGCAAGCCAGCTGCCCGCTTCCACTTCTTCGTTGCGATTAACCAGTGGCTCCAGAATAGAACCGGCTGGATCCGCCAGGACCAAGTCCACCTGGCTGTTTTGTTCGCGTAAATAACGGCCAACACCGGTCAAAGTACCGCCTGAACCAACACCACAGACAAACGCATCCAGTTTGCCATCCATTTGCTCCCAAATTTCAGGGCCCGTGGTTTTATAGTGAGCGTCAACGTTTGCCGGATTTTCAAATTGGTTTACATAGTAGTAGCCGTTTTCTTCAGCCATGCGGGCGGCCATATCCTGGTAGTACTCAGGATGGCCTTTTTGTACATCAGAGCGCGTTTGCACAACTTCAGCACCCATGGCGCGCAGGTTATTCACTTTTTCCTGACTCATTTTGTCCGGCATGACAATTTTCAGCGGGTAGCCTTTACCCGCAGCCACTAGCGCCAAACCCAAGCCAGTATTACCTGCGGTTGCTTCAATAATGGTATCGCCCGGCTTCAGCTTGCCTTGTTTTTCTGCTTGCTCAACCATTTCTACCGCAATTCGGTCTTTGATAGAGCCGCCAGGGTTTTGTAGCTCGAGTTTTAAATACAGCTCACACGGGCCGGTATCCATGTTGGTGACTTTCACCATTGGGGTATTACCGATCATTTCTATTACATTATTAAAAACTTTCATATTGGCTCGCTTTGTTGTCGAGTGTCTGGTTCAATATTAGGCCATTATCCCTTGACTGAGCTCGCTAAACAACCTTAGGGCTTAGAACCGGATGATAGTTGTTATAACTAACCCCCAGATGAGGCTGTTATGCTGGATTTACGCAGTGATACCGTTACCCTTCCAAGCGCTGCTATGCGCACCGCTATTGCCGACGCCAAAGTCGGCGACGATGTGTATGGTGAAGACCCTTCTATTAATGCGTTGGAAAAGCGTGTCGCAGAGCTACTCGGCAAAGAAGATGCCTTGTTATGCAGTTCCGGTACCCAAAGTAATCTGCTGGGACTAATGAGCCACTGCCGCAATGGCGAAGAATATATTGTGGGCCAGGAGTATCATACTTACCGGTATGAAGCCGGTGGCGCTGCGGTTTTAGGTAGCATAGTACCGCAGACGGTAGAAGTGGAGCTAGACGGTACGTTGTCGCTGGACACCATTAAACAACGGATAAAACCCAATGACCCACACTTTCCTATCACCCGGTTGCTGGCCTTTGAAAATACCCACGGTGGACAGTTAATAGATCAGGCCTATTTTGACAAAGCCCGGATTCTGGCCGACCAAAATGGTTTATCAATGCACTTAGATGGCGCCCGCTTGCCTAATGCCGCTATCGCCAGTGGTCGCAGCATGGCTGAGCTTGCCGCACCTTTTGACAGTGTGTCTTTGTGTTGTTCAAAAGGCTTAGGCGCCCCGATTGGTTCGTTACTGGCCGGCTCAAAAGAACTTATCGCCCGCGCCCGACGTTGGCGCAAAATGGTTGGCGGGGGCATGCGTCAAGCAGGCTTTGTGGCTGTTGCCATTGATTACGCGTTAACGCACCAGTTTGAGCGCATTCAGGACGACCATGACAACGCGAAGTGGTTGGCGGAGCGGCTTTCGTGCGTACTGGCAGGCACTGACGCTCAGGTTCACTACTCCGGTACCAACATGACCTTTATTGATTTGCCCGAGTCTTTGCCAGCCGAAGGCCTACGTCAACTGATGTCTGAACATGACATTAAACTGCCCGGCGGACAAAAGCTTCGCCTGGTATGCCATCTGGATGTTAGCCGAGAACAACTGGAGCGTTTTGTCGAGCTGTTTAAGCAGTGGCTCCAGTAGCCTGACGTTATTTACGTCAGGTGAGGTGTCGGACATTCCACTACAGATTATTATTTACACATAGATTACGGCGAATAGACCGCACCTGATGCAATAGCATCAGGTTACAAGCTCTGAACCTGATCAATCAGCCGATCGAGGGCTCGGTAATTGAGGGCTTCGGCCAAGTGCTGCTGTTCTATGGTGTTGCTGTCTGCTAAATCAGCAATAGTCCGGGCCAAACGTAAGGTGCGATGATACGCCCGGTGAGACAGTTTCATTTTTTCTGAGGCTTTTGCTAAAAACGCTTCTGTTTTATCTGACAGCTCGCATACTTGCTTCAGCGCTTTTGGCTTTATTTCACTGTTCAGGCACCCCTGACGTTCAATTTGCCGTTTGCGGGCTTTTTCAACTAAGCTTTTTGCTTGCGCAGACGTCATGGGTTCAGTCGTTTTCGTAGCAGCACCGTTTAAACTCATAGACCCAGTTTCCCGCGGCACCATTACCTGTATATCAATGCGATCGAGTAGCGGACCCGATAACTTGTTTAAATACTTTAGGATTTGATCCGGGGTGGAACGGCAGTTAGCTAGGGAACCATCGAATTGACCACAAGGCGAAGGATTCAGCGCGCACACCAGCTGAAAATTGGCCGGAAATTTCACGTTGTACCCGGCGCGGTTAATGGTGATTTCGCCACTTTCAAGCGGTTCACGTAAGCAGTCCAGCACATGTCGACTGAACTCAGGAAGCTCATCAAGGAAGAGCAAAGCATTGTTTGCTAAGGATATTTCCCCTGGACGAACAGAATTACCCGCTCCCCCTCCAACTAATGCGGCAGCAGTACAAGTATGGTGAGGTGATCGCAATTCACGTCGGGTCAAATCTGCATGATGGTAATCAAAAGACACGGACTTCACCGCCGCAATTTCCATAGCTTCCTGCTCGGTCAATGGCGGCAATATGCTACTTAGTCTTTGTGCCAGCATCGTTTTGCCAGTTCCGGGTGGCCCAACAAACAACAAGTGATGTTTACCTGCAGCAGACAATAGCAAAGCTCGCTTAGCTTGCTGCTGCCCTACGACTTCAGCTAAATCACCGTCACCACCCGATGACGCCTTTGCCCAATCTATCGGCTTTGATCCCCTCAGTGGCTGATGATCATGCAGATGCTCATAAACACCCACTAAATCTGCCGCCAGCCAACTCTTTTGCTCCCTCACTAACCCAGCTTCCTGCTGGTTAGCAACGGGCACAAACGCCTGACGCTTTTTGCTACGACAAGCGAGTAAAGCTGGAATTAAGCCATTTACAGCGCGAAGCTCACCGGTTAATGCCAGCTCTCCGTAAAATTCTGCCTGCTCTAAAATAGTATCCGGTATTTGTCCCGATGCCGCCAATATTCCCACGGCTATGGCTAGATCGTAACGCGCACCGGTTTTCGGAATATCCGCCGGTGACAAGTTCACTGTAATACGCGTGGCGGGCGGATACTCAAACCCCGCGTTCATCAACGCAGTTTTAACCCGGTCGCGCGCTTCCTTAACAGTGGTAGCCGGCATACCCACCATAGTAAATCCTGGCATTCCCCTTGCCAGATCCACCTCAACCCGAATTTCCGGCGCATGAATGCCTATCAATGCCCGCGTATAAACTCGCGCTAACGCCATCTGTCTCTCCATGACTGAACAACGGCGTCACTATAAATCGTGGTTATGGTACTGTCTGTAAGCTAATGACACCTCTCCAGAGTAGAAATTGCACCTTTGGCCAAGTTACCAGTAATTTTCAGACGTCACGTTGCCGGGTTTGCGCCGGGTATTTTTGGCAAGCCCTAATTCCGCCAGCGCGGCGCGTGACTCTTTTATCATGTCGGGGTTACCACAAAGCATGACTTGTGCGCTGGTACCTAACGGCGTTTCGAGCGCATCGCTCAGTTGACCTGAGCTAATCAATTCCGGTATGCGTGCTGAGAATGCGCCTGGAATGTTTTCACGGGTTATCACTGGCTGGTAGCCAAGTTGCCCAGGGTATTCTTGTTGCCACTGTTCAACTTGATCCTGATAAACCAGATCCTCGGCCAGACGAACGCCGTGCACCAAATTAATGCGTTTAAAACGTTCCCAGGGCTTTTCAGTTCTCAGCATAGAAATGAACGGGCCAATGCCGGTGCCGGTTGAAAGCATCCACAAACTATCGCCCTCGGGCACTTCGTCCAGTGTGAAGAAGCCCCCGGCGGGCTGGGTGATGTTAACATCGTCACCAGGTTTTAGCTGAGCTAGCCGTGTGCTCACTTCGCCATCTTCCACTTTGGCAATCACAAAATCCAGTATGGCTTCGCCCGGCGCGCTGGCAAGCGAATACGCGCGCAATAACTGCTCACCACCTATATTCAGGCCTAAGCGCACAAACTGCCCGGCTTTAAAATCAAACGGCTCAGCCACTACTCTCAAACTGAAAACGCCGGAACTCCAACGGTAATTCTCGACCACTTTTCCACTAATCCATTGGATCATACGGCTGACTTATTCCTTGTTTTGGTTCTTGGTCGCTTCCAGTTCTTTTTCTAGCAGTTCAACGCGCTCACGCAGGCGCAACAGCATTTGCTGCTGCACGTCCAGCTCTTCGCGGGTGACTAAATCCAGTTTCGACAGCTGTGACTGCAAGGTCTGTTTGACACGCTGCTCCATATTTCCAGCCAATTCTTTTACACCAGCTGGCATGTTGTCGTTAATTTGACGAGCAATGTTTTCAATGGTTTTGTTGTCCATAAGTCTCTCTTTGTGTAAATCGTTGCTAATTCATTTAGCTTAGCAGGAGATTCAGGTAAAATCCGAGCTTCTTATCGGCTTTTTCACGAATCAGGAACTCTGCGGCGCCCATGCTGAACGATCGCCAGAACCAGGCTGTACACTACATCCAAGGTCCATTATTGGTGCTTGCCGGCGCCGGTAGTGGTAAAACTCGGGTGATCACCGAGAAAATTGCCTATCTGATCCGTCAGCAAATTTATACCGCGCGGCAAATTGGCGCGGTAACCTTTACCAATAAAGCTGCCAAAGAGATGAAAGAGCGTATCGCGCAAACTTTGCCTAAAGCGCAGCTGCGCGGCTTAACCGTGTGCACCTTCCATACTCTGGGGCTGAATATTATCCGGCGCGAACTCAGCACGCTAGGCTTCAAGCCCGGCTTTTCCTTGTTTGACGACCAGGATACTTATGCCCTGCTAAACGCCCTTACTGAAGATGTATTTGAGGGCGATAAGGCCCTGATTCAAGCCTGCCAACACCAAATTGGGCATTGGAAGAATGCCATGCTATCGCCGGAGCAGGCGTTGCAAAAAGCCGGTAACGAGCAGGAAAGCGCTTTTGCGCAGGTGTACCAGCAATACCAAAATAATCTCAGTGCCTGTAACGCAGTCGACTTCGATGATCTCATTCGTCTGCCGACCTTATTGCTGGCAACCAATGAAAACGCCCGCGCCCGCTGGCAAAAAAAGTTTCAGTACCTGCTGGTGGACGAGTATCAGGACACCAACACCAGTCAGTATCAACTGGTTAAATTGCTGGTGGGCGAACGCGCCCGCTTTACCGTAGTGGGTGACGACGACCAGTCCATTTACTCCTGGCGCGGTGCGCAGCCAAAAAATCTGGCCTTATTGAAACAGGACTTTCCCAGTCTGGAAGTCGTGAAGCTGGAGCAAAATTACCGTTCGCACGGCCGAATATTGAAAGCAGCGAACATTCTCATTGAAAACAATCCGCACGTGTTTGAGAAAAAATTGTTCTCCGAAATGCAGTACGGAGAACCAATAAGCGTTATTTTTGGTCGTAACGAAGAGCACGAAGCCGAACGCGTGATTGCCGAAATTGTGAAACAACGCTTCTTACGCAAAACACCCTATCACCACTTTGCCATTTTATATCGAGGCAACCATCAATCACGCTTGTTTGAAAAGGCGCTGATGAACAACCGCATTCCTTATAAAATAACTGGTGGCCAGTCGTTTTTTGCCCGTGCTGAAGTGAAAGATATTATGGCGTACCTTCGGTTGCTGGTGAACCCAACCGACGACACTGCATTTTTGAGAATAATTAATACACCACGACGCGGCATTGGTCCTCAAACCGTTGAGCGTATCGGGCGATTATCGCAGGAGCTCGGTTGCAGTTTATTTGAAGCCTGCCAGTCGCCCCATTTAAAAACACAACTCAGCACGGGGGTTTTCCAACATGTGGATGTGTTCCGCAACATGATTGATACCCTGGCTCGACAATCCGATCATCAGGAGGACGCCAACGATGCGGTCAGACAATTGCTTAGCGACATTGGTTACGAAGACTGGCTGTTTGAGCAAAGCCCCAGTGCCAAAGCGGCCGAAATGCGAATTAAAAACGTGTACGAGCTGCACCGTTGGGTATCCGATATGCTTAAAGGCGACGCCGAACATGAACCTATGGCATTAGATCAGGTGGTCAGCCGCTTGTCACTACGCGATATGATGTCCCGCAATGAAGACGATGAGCAGTTTGAACAGGTGCAACTGATGACGCTGCACGCCTCCAAAGGTCTGGAGTTTCCGCACGTATTTTTGGTCGGTATGGAAGAAGGCTTACTGCCACACCAAAGCAGTATTGATGAAAACAACATTGAAGAAGAACGACGCCTGGCCTACGTAGGCATTACCCGAGCCCAGCATAAGTTAGTGTTCACTATGGCGAAAGAACGCCGCCAGTTTGGCGAGAAAACCGAGCCTCAGCCCAGTCGCTTTCTGTTAGAGTTACCACAGGACGATTTAGAGTGGGAACATCGTAAACAAAAATCGGATGAGGAACGAGAAGAGCAGAGAAGCCAGGGGCTGGAGATGCTTAAAAACGCGCTAAAGTAATTGAACCGTTATGCACAAACGAAACTGCTGTCGTCATCTTTTACTACACGATTCTCGTAATTCTCATCAATAAAACTGCCTTGCCCGATAACAACGCCCTGCTTTTCAACCTCATCTTTTTGCCCTTGTGTTTCCAGACCGTCGGCATAAACCTCAATATTCAGTTCATGACACAACGTTACAATATGCTTGAGCATAGCCTGAGCTCGGTTATTGCTGCTTAAGCGGGCAATGTAATGATGGTCTAGTTTTAAGACCGTGAACGGGAAGTTGTAAAGGAACTGAAGTGGTCCCGAGCCGCTCCCAAAGTTATCTATCACTAAGGTAAAACCAAACTCAGACAAACGCCTTAAGCTGGCCAGTACTCGCCTGCCGTCTTTGACAAGGTCAGTTTCATCGAACTCTAGCGCGATATTTTCTGGTTTGGCACCACTATCCATTACAATGTTAACTAACTCATTCAAGTGGCTGGTCTTTAATAAATGTCTCACCGATAAGTTAAGGTGTAAACGCGTCTCTGCACTCACACTGTTGTCGATTAACCAACGGCTTGCTGTGCGCAAAACAAAACGGTCGAGTTTCACGATAAGGCCTGTCCGCTCAGCCAAGGGTAAGAGCTCCTCACTGTCAAAGCTGTAACGGGGATCTTCCCACATGAGCTTGGCTTCTACCGCTTTCACGTCGCCTGTGGTTAAGTCCACGATAGGTTGATAATTAACAGCAAAGTCTTTATCAACCTTGGCATGACGCAGCGCCGTCTCTTTACGAACACTGTCGACCAGAGTTTCATGCATACTATCGTCAAATAATACGTAACGACCACGCCCCATACCTTTAGCCTGATACATCGCGGCATCGGCATCGCGCAACAAACGCTCAGCTGAGTCCGTTTCCTCAAGACATTCGGCAATACCAATACTGGCGCCTGAGTAATGTTCCTGACCATTCAGCTGGAATGGTTCGCTCATTTGTTGAATCATTCTTTTGGCAACGTCTTTGGCATCCTCAATACTGGTAATGGTGTCCAGAAGAATAACAAATTCGTCGCCACCTAATCGTGCAACCATGTCGTTGTCACGCACACAATCACCAATGCGCTTACTGACTTCCAGCAAGAATTCATCACCAGCGGAGTGACCGAGGGTGTCATTAATATTTTTAAAACGGTCAAGATCAACAAACAGCACCGCGAAATGATGCTCGGGGTGCCGTCGCTTGTGAGCTACGGCCTGCTGCAACCGTTCATTGAATAAAATGCGATTCGGTAAACCCGTCAGGTTATCGTGGTGCGCAGCGTGAAATAGGTTTGATTCCGTTTTTTTACGACGTTCTATTTCCGACACCAGCTCTTCGGTGCGCTCTGCTACTTTCTTTTCAAGAAACTGATTCACTCGCTGAATTTCTTCTGCTGAGCGTTTCCTGTCGATAGCGACCGCAACATGCTGCGAAACGAAATTCAGCAGCTCTAAATCATCGTTCTGATATAAGAAGTCACCGTCATAGGTTTGAACCGCTATAACACCAAACACCTGACCATTCATCATTAACGGGCTGCCCAGCCACTGCTTAGCTAACTTCATTCCACCATAGCCGAGTTCGATTTCATTCTTTTTCAGCAGTTTTTGTCGTACCGCCGCATTGATGAACTCAGGCTCTCGTTTCTTAATCACGTACTCAGTCAGGCCTTTGCCCACTCTACGACGTTCCGCTTTGGCACCCGTTTCATCCACGTGATAAGGAAAGTGTAGAAATTTCTTGTCATCCGATAGTAAGGCGACATAAAAGTTATCAGCGTGGATCAGCTTACCGATCTGCCTGTGCAGTTGTCGGTAGAACGCATTCATATCGTCAGAGGTATTGGTCAGTTCTGAAATTGCGAACAGCACCGAGGTCTGCTGTTCCGCGCGTTCGCGAATGGTAATTTCACTCATTAGACTTTCGTTGGCGTGCCGTAGCTCAGCTGTCTGATGCTCTATCTCGCTCTGCATCAAGTCGCGCTGTTTGAGCCGCTCTAATGCGTTGACCACGTGCTGCGAAACGAATGTTAGCAAGTCTTCATCAGAAGTGTCATAACGCACATCGGCACTGTAACTTTGAACAACCATCACCCCAATAGTCACGTCGCCTCGTTTTAACGGAACCCCGAGCCAGTCCTGATGTTCTGCTCCCAACCCTTCAATTTCGCTATTTTCGATCAAACGTTGATACACTTCAGGCGGGCATAAAAGTGACTGACCTTTTTTTAGTACATAACCCGTCAACCCTCGACTTAGCTGTTCAATGGGAATGCGCTCAAATAAGGTGTCCTGATCGATTTCATCAACAAAGTAAACAAAGTCGACTAACTCTTCTTGCGGTTCATACAGGCAAATATAGAAGTTTCTGGCGTACATCAGCTCGCCAATAATGGTATGCAGAGATTGATAAAAATTACCCATCTCTCGCGCAGAAGCCGCCAGTTCCGAAATTCGGAACAGCGCTTTTTGCACGACTTCTGCCGACCGGTATTTTTGTGTCAAACCCTTTAAGCGGGTTATGACTTTTTGCAAGCGTTCATTTTCAGTCTGTAATTCCTGAACCTGTTCCTTGCTAACCTTACGGCCTGTCATTCAGGCTTACCCTTCTTCACTGACACCTCTTACCGAAGACACATTTTTTTAACACTTGTTAGTATTAATAACAGTCGTACAGTATAGACCTGTGTGAAAAAATAGAAAAGAACTGTTCAAAAATAATTCGAATGCAACGTTTCAACAAAAAGATAACGTCAATTGACATAAAAAAAGGCTGCCAATTGGCAGCCTTTTTAACAAAACGTTCGTTTACTTAGGTACCTTTAATCATGTAATCAATTGCGGCTTGAATTTCTTCTTTTGAGCAGTCACTACAGGTACCCATCGGCGGCATAGCATTGAACCCTTCCATTGCATGTTTCAATACCGTTTCCATACCTTGATCCAGGCGTGGTTTCCAATCGGCCGCATTGCCTTTTTTAGGCGCACCCATCACACCACTGGTGTGGCAAGCGGTACAGTAAGTATTGTATACCTGTTCACCAGAGCGAGGACCACTGCTACTTTCTTCAGCAGCAGCGCTTTCACCAGCCACGTAATTCTCGCCTATCGGCTCAATACGCTCGGCTATTGCTTCGCGTGACATATTATCCTGCACGGATGCGGCACTCAGGCCCAGTGCAAAAAACATTGAAACAGTACCCAAAACGCTCTTAACAAAAAATGAATTCATAACTCTCACTGGTTTCTCCTACAAATGGCTGGTGTTCTTGCACGCCCAGTTAGTGGATGCGATTATAACCACAAATGTGCAAAGGATAAACACTTGGCTGAAATTGCTCGCAAAATAGCTTTGCTGGATCTGGACGCTTTCTTTGCTTCTGCGGAAGAATTACGCGATCCAAGCCTTAAAACTCGCCCATTTGCAGTGGGTGGTGGAGGTGACCGCGGCGTTGTCGCCACCGCAAATTATCTGGCTCGCCAGTTCGGCGTAAAAAGCGCAATGCCTGGCAGCCATGCCAGACGCTTGTGTCCGCAGTTAACTTTTATACGACCCGATGGTAATTACTATCGTGAACTGTCAAACCAGGTTCTCGATATTTTACATGAGCTGACGCCACGCATTGAGCCTGCGTCTATTGACGAGTTTTACCTTGATTTAACCCACCTGGAAGCTTTCCGCGGCAGTGCCACTCTGGCAATGAACTTTGTGCGGGAACAAATTAAAACGCTTGGAATAACAGGGTCAGCGGGTATTTCTAACCAGAAGATGGTGGCAAAAATAGCCAGTGAAGAGCGCAAGCCCGATGGTCAGTTTGTTGTCCACCCGTCGGAAGTCATGGATTACATTGCGGGTTTAAAACTGAAACAAATTCCAGGCGTAGGTCCTAAAAGTCAGCAGGTATTGACCAATCACGGACTTACCGCTGGTAAAGACATACAAAACATTGAACTACAGCAACTGCAGGCTATTCTTGGTGAAAAGGCCGGGTACGTTTTATTTGAGCGCTGTCACGGCCGGGACCGCCGAGAAGTGGTGACTGAGCGCGTTCGGAAAAGCGTGGGCGTTGAGCAAACGTTAAGCACCGACATGCGGCTGGAATCAACGGCACAAGCTTATGTTCAGGACAATTTATTACCGAAACTGCGCCAACGAATGAAAATTTCGCATTGGCGAGAGCAGCCTATTCGTAGCCAAACCCTCAAACTGAAGTTTTCTGATTTTTCCCAAACGACAGTTTCACGTAGTTCCCAGTTTATTTCACCCAGCTTGTTTTACCAGTTACTGGATGAAGCCTGGCAGCGCGGGCAAGGAAAAGGAGTGCGGTTGTTGGGGATCAGTGCAGCACTACCTGACCCCAACGAACAGTTACAGCTCGAGCTCGAGCTGGATTAGTCCTTTTTAACCGTAACAGTAATTTTTTTAGAAACAACTGCCGGGTTATGCGGTATATGGCTTTTATCACCCAGGATTAATTGCAACGTGTGTTTGCCTGGTTCTAAAGTCACTGTTGTTTCTGTCTGGCCACCACCAAAGTGGATAACATCGCCACCCATTGGTTGGTTCATCGCTGGCAATTCATCTTTATCAATCAGCAAATGATGATGCCCGGTGTGCTTTACATCAACACCCGCCGGCGCGACACCCATGCCAGTTAAGCCAAATTTCACTTTAAACGTTTGACCAACCACTTCTCCGTCTTGCGGGGAAATGATATAAGCCTGCGCATCCTGTGTTGCTTCTGTACGTTCTGCTTCTGCTGCCTGTGCTGTTGCCAGAACAGGGCCGCCCAGCATTGCTAAGGCGCCAATCATCCATGCTTTATTCATAATTTTCTCCAATCATTGATATCAATCAATTCAGTTTAAACTGTGTCACCAATTGTTCCAAGCGTTCAAAAGCCGTATTTAATTCACGGCAAGCCTGCTTGGTATTATTTAGATTGCTGACACTCTGATCGTTCATACTGCTGATATCCATAATGTCACGATCCAGTGTTTGGATCACTGACGTCTGCTGTTCAGTTGCTGAGGCTACCGAATGATTGACGTCATCGATACTCGCAATGATACCGCTGATTTCAGACATATGCTCAGCCGACTCTTCGGCACTCAATACGCACGCATTACTGATTTCCTGACTTTCCTTAATGACTTCAACTACGCTGCGGGTACCGGCCCGGACGCGCTCTATCATTGATTCAACTTCAGCTGCCGACGACGAGGTTCGTTGTGCGAGGTTGCGCACTTCATCGGCGACTACAGCAAAACCACGACCCGCTTCACCCGCTCTTGCCGCTTCAATAGCGGCATTAAGCGCCAGCAAGTTGGTTTGTTCGGTAATGCCTTTAATCACTTCGATAATCTTACCGATATTTTGCGTGTCCTCATCCAGTGTGTGAATTGCCTGACTGGATGCATCCATTCGCTCTGATAAGTGCTGAATTTGCTGCCGGTTATGTTGCAGCGAATCTCTCGCTGAAGACGCTTTTTCGGTACCAGCACTTGCTTGTTCCGACGCTTTCGCGGCATTTTCAGCAATTTCACCGGCGCTGGCACCCAGTTCGTTAATTGCCGTTGCAACCGAACTAGCTTTGCCGGCTTGCTCGCTACCAATGTCCATTGAGTCATCGTTCGCTTTAACCATACTGCGAATGTTACCTTCCACTTGTTGGGCGGCGGCATTCACTTCAAGTAAAGCCTGCTGAATTTTTTCAATAAATTCATTCATGCGGCGTGAAACCAGGCCAAACTCATCATCCGACTCCACCGGCAAGCGCTGGGTTAAGTCGCCTTCCCCACGAGCCATATCCGTCACCGCTTCATTTAGGCGTCTTAATGGTTTAAGCAGTAACCGTAGCAGCCAGGTTAAAGATACCACCACGGCGATAATGCCAATGGCCAGGTAAATAACGGCTGTCCAGGCAAATGTGGAAACATTACTGTAGGCTTCGTCCCGGTTAATAACAACGCCCAAATACCAATCAACCCCTTGGATCCCTTCTATTTTATGGAAGGAGACCAATTGTTCAGTTTCGCCAATACTGTACTCAGATAATTCCGGCGTGAGAGATACCGACTGTCCAATGTAGTCATTGACCGATTTTTCTATCCACTTTTCATTTGGGTGCACCAAAATATTGCGGTCGCCGCTGACCAGAAAAGCAAATCCAAGGCCCATAAAATCAATGTCATTAACGATACTCGAAATTTCATCCAGCATCATATCGCCACCGGCAACCCCAACTAAAGTTCCGCCACGGCGCATCGGAACCACAGCGGTAATTGTTAGCTCATTGGTTGTGACATCAATGTACGGAACCGTATAAGTCGGCTGACCCGCTTCCACCGCCAGTTGATACCAGGGACGGCTGCGGGCATCGTAGTCATCGGGCAAATCAATACTGGGGTCATCCAGCAGGAAAGTGCCGTCAATGAGCCCATAATAGACATTTTTAAAATTGCCGGCTGCTTTCGACTGCTGTACTCGCTCTAATGCGCGACTCGTCGAATCATTAACGCTATAGACATCAGCAGTTGCCTGCACAATGCTCATGCGATCGTTAAACCATTGCGAAATATTGTTTGATACTGAGTCAGACAAAGCCCCCATTTGATGCTGCAAATTAGTGCGCGTCTGAGTGGACATCTGCAAAAAGTTGGTCAACGTAAAAACACCCAGCACAAGTACCAGTATTAATGACGCAACAATAATCACTTTATGCGTAAACTTTAATTTTTTAAGCATCTCGGGAGCATCTCTTATTCTCTTTTTATGATCTCAGTGTGAGATTGTTTTTATTTAATTATCCCACTTGCACTTCTGTTTTTGGATAACGCACCCGCTTCCTATGGGGGGTCGTTAAAAAGTAAACCAGGGTTAAAGGTCCGACCCGTCCGGCAAACATGAGAAAAATCACTAGCACTTGGCTCACTTCTGTCAATTCACCAGTAATTCCTCGTGACAGTCCGACTGTCGCTAACGCTGATAAAACTTCAAAGCTTACATCTATAAACGGCAGCGGATTCAAAATCATTAGGAAAAAGATGCCAAGAAAAGCAATTAGTAAGGTAATCATCGAAACAGCCAGCGCCTTCATCACCATTTGCTGCTCAATACTCCGCTGCATCAGTGTCACATGCTCTCGTCGTCTTAAAAACGCGTAAGTTGCCATCATCAACACAATAAACGTGCCGAGCTTGATACCTCCCCCGGTACTCATTGAGCCACCACCAATAAACATAAGCAGCATCATGTACATCGATGTCGATTCATTTAACTGGCCGATATCAACGGTATTAAATCCTGCCGTTCGCGGTGTTGTTGCCTGAAACCAGGATGCCAGAGTCTGCTGTAGCGTTGATAATGTTCCCAGAGTATTTGGATTGTTGTGTTCCAATAACCAAAATATAACAGCAGAAAGTAGATTGATAACGAGTGTTGCAATGAGAATACTGCGGGTATAGACCGAAAACTGATGCCAGTGTCTCTTCTCAAATACATTCATCAATACGGAAAAACCTAAACCACCAACGATAAACATAAAGGTGACGACAATATTAACGGGGATACTGCCCACATAATCACTTAAACTATTCGCTGAAAGCCCAAAGCCGGCATTATTAAATGCGGAAATTGAATAGAAGACCGCTTCCCCCAGCGCGCGCCAAAAACCGAATTCTCCCCACCAGGTCATTGTCAAAACGACCGTTCCCAGTAGCTCGACAATTAAAGCGAGATAAAAAACAGTCCGGGCCGTTCGCGCAATGTTTTTTAGGCTGGTCTGCTGCATTGCCTCTTTAGCGACAAGCTGGTAGCTAATACCAATATTTCCACCCATAGACATCACCGCTAAAATAGCAAATGTCATGAACCCAATGCCGCCCATTTGAATTAAGACAGCAATAACCGTGAGTCCAAAGGGAGTAAATGCTTGTCCAGTGTCCACCACCACCAAGCCTGTGACCGTTACCGCGGAAGCCGCAGTGAATAAACTGTCCAACCACCCAATCGACTCAACGGTGGCAAAGGGCAGTTTTAGCAGCAAAGCCCCGAACAAAATTAAGAGTAAGAAGCCACCTGCCAGAACAACAGGAGGGCTCGCTTTAAACTTCTTATGCTGACTCCGTCTGGCTCTGGTATACACCATCAAAAAAGAGGGTAACCATTGCTTCATGACTCTTCAGCCAACTTCGGTGCGCTCGATTTCAATGCTTTTAAGCTACCCGCCATAACCAGAGTTTCGTTTCCTTCTATGGTTATTTCCAAGCTCGGGGTGATGGTGACATCATCGCGCCTTTTCAATAACAATAAGTGAAAGTTGTCGGTGTTATCAGGCGAAATATCTTTTAACGTTTTGCCTTTAAGGTTCTCACCTAAAGCAATTTCGACGCAGAACCAGTTATGCCCAAGCGACATATATTCATTGACCATCGGGTAGTTCAGCGCCTGCGCAACACGTATCCCCATTTCTTCTTCAGGATGAATAATACGAGTGACACCCAGCTTCGATAAAATTTGATGGTGTGACTTAGAGGTTGCTTTCGCCCAGATCTTTTCGACACCAATAGTCTTTAAATGCAAAACACACAACAAGCTTGCTTGTAAGTCTTCACCAATAGCAACCAACACCACATCGCAATTCGACAAATCGAGCTCTTGTAAGGCCTTTTCATCAGTAACATCACAGATGGCTGAATGAGTGAGCTTATCTGCCAGCTCTTCAACCGATTTTTCGTTGGAATCAATGCCAATAACCTCATGTCCGAGTTCCAGTAACTCCAATGACGTCCGGGCGCCGAAACGCCCCAGACCGATAATCCCAAACTGGGCCATATCAAACTCCTATTCTGCTTTTGCCGGTGCCAGAAACAGCGCATTCATCAGCAAGGTGTTTAAGCCGTCCATGTAGGCACGATACGTGGGTTCCTGAGTGAAGCTGATAATCATCCCCTTGCCGGTCGGCTGCCAAATTAACAATGGTTTGTAAGGCAGTTGCCGAGCAATATCATCCCATAAGAAGCCGCTGGCAAGCATGTTTTCTCTATCTGCGAACCAGGCGATGTTGCGGCCGTGACTGATATCAATAGGCGAGAACACATCGTTGCCGTTATAAATACTGACCACTTGCGGTTTAACGCCTGCGCTCAACCAGTGTGCGGTATCGACTTTAGCGTTTAATAGTGCACCAGGCACCCAGTCTGGATCCGCTCCATGAGGCTTAATTTCGGTTAAGAACTGTTCACGGTTCTCGATGATTTTACCATCCACTTTGACTTCTTCAGGGAGCTTGGTAACGCCTTCTTCCGGCACTTTCCGTTCCAGCTTAGTATCCAATAATCCCGCTTCGACAGCCCAGGCCGATGCATTACCGAGAGTCAGCAAGACACCACCGCCCGACACCCACTGCTGAAGTTTTTCTACCATTTGGTCGTTAAACACATCGGCGTAACCGCCTTCAGGCAAAATAAGCACATCCAGGCCATCGAGATCGTTCTGGATGAGTTGCATGGTGCGAATGGCCGTTACCGGATACCCCATCTGGTGCTCAATAACAAAGCGTGTGTGCCCGGCATTATAAGCACTGACCGGTTCATCCCAAGCCATAGCGATGTTCGGTGCTTCTAATTCAATGACGTTGTGCGAACCAAAGTTCGGACCTTCGGTTATCCAGCTTGAATCGACGCCTTCAATGATCGCGCCCGATTCTGCCGCCAGTTTCTTAAGCTTTTCTGGTAAATCGCCCTCGTTAGCGGCACGAGTCAGAATAAGTGATCCGCTTGGGAATGTACCCGCATTGGTATGAGTAAAAGCCAATTCACTCTGACGCACTTCAAGCCCTTCGCGCAAAGCCGCCGTCAGGAAACGACCGGCATTCATGTCTCCCCAGCGAACCAAAAAGGCAACTTCGGCGTCGGGATTTATCACTTTGCCCGGCTTAATCCGCCCCTCGTTGACAAACGCAGTGGCAACATCGGGCAGGTCATCGCACGCATGGCTTTCAATATTAAACATCAAGGGTAATGACCAACCGGTTACATCATAAATCTGATCCGGGAGGTTATTCTTACGACGCTGTTCCTGCTCCGCAAGAAAGTCATCGGCCATGTCCACTTGTTTATCCATTAACGTGCGTATTAGCCGGTATGCCGGTTGGGCCATATCGATGATATAGGCACCCGCTTTATAATCCCTTCCACACACATCAAAGGCGTGTTCCGCTTGCTGAACCTCGGCGCCTTGCTCAACCAGTAACGACGCTAATTTACGTGCGCCTGCCGGGTCGTCGCTAGCCGGCAGAATTAATGAGCGAACTTCGCCGTCTTCGCCGGCTTCAATCGCTGACTTGCGGTATTCCCACAACTTTTGTAGCAAGGCTTCGCGACGCTCAGACACTGTTTGAATGGTTGAAAGTGACGCAATAAAATGCTGCTGCACACCATCAGCGTAAGTTAAGATTTCGCCGTCTTCACGCTTAAACCGATGCCCACGAGCAGAAGCCATTTCATAAGTCATAGCCACTGACCCGTGATACAGCGGCCAACTGGCACCATACCCCGGATAAAAAGCATCGAAAATTTCCCGGGTGAAGTAATCAAATCCCTTTTTATCGAACCACTGGCCGTTATTTTTACCAATCCAGTTCAGTGTTTCGCGCTGTGCTTCGGTAATCAATGGATTATAAGGACGGGCTTCAGGCGTGAAATAATAGGTAGAGTCACCGCCCATTTCGTGCAAATCAACAAACACCAAGGGATAGTATTTTAGTAACGCATCGATTTGCCCGCTGATTTCCGGCTGGGTCAGCGCTATCCAGTCCCGGTTCATATCAAACAGGTAATGGTTCGTACGTCCGCTTGGCCAGGGCTCATTGTGCTCTGCGCTGCGGCGGTCAGCTGAATGTTCCAACCCGACAGTCATGTAGTAGCGATCGATAAAACGTGCGCGACCATCAGGGTTTTGCAACGGATCGATAAAGACAAGAGTATTGTCTAGCCAACTTTGAGTTTGCTCACGCTGATCATGCAATAAATGGTAGGCCGTCATCATAGCCGCTTCCGGTGATGAAATTTCATTGCCATGAACGCCGTAAGACAGCCAGATACTACCGGGCAGCTGTTCAATTAACTGCTCCGCCTTATCGCTATCGGTTTTTCGCGGGTCGGCTAAAGCCTGCATTCCCTTAATAAAGCCATCAAAGTCCGCTATATTTTCTTCACTGGAGATAACCGCGTAATGCAACGGTCGGCCTTCCCAGCTTTCACCATACTCGAGCAGCTTTACTTGATTAGGGTACGCCTGCTTAAGCGCTTCAAAATAACGGCTCATGTCCGCCGGACTGGTTATTCTGCTGCCAATCGGATAACCCAAAACCTGCTCAACAGTCACTGCTGAATCTCTGTAGTTGGCTTCGGGAAGTAATGAGCTTTCGCCGGAAAGCTGCTGTGCGTGAGTTGGCATAACCAACCAAGAGGCGGCTAGCAGTGCCGCTAATTTGAGACTGCGCATCTTCATTCCTGCTGTTTTATGCACCGTTAAACAGTGCTTAGGGTTTTTGTTATGTCTCCCTAATGTAAAAGCTTGAACAGAGGAAGTGAAGCGCAATTTAGGCGCTAAAAATAAAAAGGCTCAATGAACCGCGCTAATAACGGCCATAATGACGTCGGGCTCGCCGCCAACCAGGGCGGAGAGCCGTCGGTATTTGGAAAACGGAATGTACATCCAGCAGGGCTACTGACAAGATCCACAGCAAAAATCTTTACCGTGCACTGGTGCCGCGGCTTTCTTCTCAACAAAAAGTACATTGTTTTCCAGGTGGATATGCTCGCGTAAATCGTCTTGCAGCTCTTTCAGACCGTTGTAAAGTGCAGTCCATGTACCACAAGCACCTTCTGGCAGTGTTAAGTTGTTGGTCAACTCATCAATTTTATTGATCTCACCCTCATGTTGAACATGCTCTTCTTCCATCACTGAAATTGGCCCACCGGGATAAACGCCCCGCGACAGCATAGGGAAAAGAATTTGCTCTTCTTTCATCATATGGCTTTCCAGCTCCTGCAACATATTGTCTAAGTGTTCTGCCAGGCCAATAGGTGCGTCAGCATGGTCGCCGTGAACTTCTTCGACGCGCATGGCTAACTGCTTCAACTCAGGCAATTGGTCGCGATGGCACTGATGAAAACGCAAATAAATATGCTCGACCAACTCCTGTGGTGTCGCGTCCTGCCATTTCTGCTCAGCTGCCTGTAAACGTTCATTTAAAGTATTCATGGGATAACTCCTGTTCGCTAATTAGAATTTCTATCCGTATTGAACGGCCAACTTTTTCGTTATGGAAGTTGTTTGCAACAAACAGGCCAGCTTCTACCCCATTGTGATTATTGACTCTCCGAGGCGCCAAGGTACTATCAACCCAACCAATAAGGGTCTTTTTAACCTGGGCAGTCAATTTAACCATGTTGCAAGAAAGTCTATTAGCAGACCTGCTTACTGAGCAGCCTGCCGCCGTTCGTTTACAAAATTTGGTCAACACCTTACGCCGTCATTTCAACTGTGGCGCAGTGGTGTTACTGAAACTGGATAACGAAGTGCTGCAACCCGTCGCCATTCAGGGCTTAGTTCGTGAAGCTCTGGGTCGCCGCTTCGTTGTGGCTCAGCACCCGCGTCTGGCGGCCTTACTAGCATCCCGCAGTCCCGTCAGATTCGAGCACGACTCATCCCTGCCCGACCCTTATGACGGACTTTTAGCCGGGCAGCCGGGTGACGCACTGCCGGTGCATGACTGTATGGGCATTAGCTTGTATCTGGAAAATAAATGCTGGGGCGTACTCACCCTTGACGCTCTCCAGCCGGGTACTTTTACCGATAACTCCATACTGGAATTGCAAAAGTTCAGCTTATTTGTTGAAACAGCTGTTCGTATTGGTCAGTTAGAGCAAAACGTCAGAGCCCTGCGCCAGGGGCAACAGCGCAGCATGCCGCAAGCAGGTGCGACCGAAACCAATGATTCTGAAATTATTGGTCAGAGTAAGGCGATAGAAAACGTTCTCAAAGAGCTTCGTGTAGTTGCCAGTGCAGATTTACCGGTGTTACTGCTGGGCGAAACCGGGGTCGGCAAGGAGCTCTTTGCCCGCGAACTGCATTTATTATCTCAACGAAACGATATGCCACTGATTTACGTCAACTGCGCAGCGTTGCCCGAATCGCTGGCCGAAAGTGAGCTTTTCGGCCATGTAAAAGGCGCCTTTTCAGGCGCAACCAGTGACCGTTCCGGGCGCTTTGAAGCGGCACACGGGGGCACTTTGTTTCTGGATGAAGTTGGGGAGTTGCCATTATCCATACAGGCTAAATTACTCAGAGTACTACAGAACGGTGAAATTCAACGGCTGGGTTCAGACAAATACCGCAAAGTCGACGTTCGGCTCATAGCAGCAACCAACCGTAATTTGCGCCAGCAGGTCAGTAACGAAACGTTTCGGGCCGATTTATACCATCGTCTTTCGGTCTACCCGTTACCTATTCCACCACTGCGCGAGCGCGGCGACGACGTGTCTATTCTGGCGGGTCATTTTCTTGAACTGAATCGAGCACGTCTTGGACTTCGCGCACTTCGCTTGTCGGCTGAGGCCGAACTGGCCATACAACAATACCAGTGGCCGGGTAACGTGCGCGAACTTGAGCATGTCATCAGCCGTGCCGCAATAAAGCTTCTAAGCCAAGGGGTAGAGAAAACCGATATCGCGACCATAGAGCCGGAAATGCTGGATTTGGATGTTCAGCTTCCGCTTTCTGTTCCCACGGCTTCTGACAATACAACGACTGCCAATGATTTTCCGGTGCAAAATGTCTCGATGAAAGAGGCCGTAAACTATACTCAGCGGAAAATGATAGAAGCAGCACTCAGCCGGCACAACAACAGTTGGAGCCAAGCCGCTAAAGATTTACAGCTGGACGCTAGCAATCTGCACAAAATGGCTGGCAGACTGGGAATGAAGTCATGACCCGGGAATTATTAGTTAGACTGGTTTGGCGCACCGTAGCATTGTTTTTTGTGTTGCTGGGACTCATTGGCATAGCTCTGCCGGTGATGCCAACCGTTCCGTTTCTTATTGCCGCACTGTGGGCGGCCAGCAAAGGCTGGCCTCGTCTGGAAGCCTGGTTAATCAACCACCCAAAGTACGGACCGGATATACGAGCCTGGCGCGACAACCGCGTCATCAAACGCCGTTCAAAAGTAATAGCGCTAATTATGATGGCCACGGGCTACCTTGTCTTGTGGCTATTGGTCCCGCAGGTTCCTGCCTGGTTAAAAGGGCTTGTTGGCATCGTATTAATGACCGTCGGTTACTGGCTGGCAACCCGTCCCGAATTCGCACCTGAAAATAATGGGAACTCATTATGAGTAAAACCTTATCTCACCAGCAGATGCTGAAGTACAACCGACATATAGCTTTACCCGCTATGGATTTGGAAGGTCAGGAAAAACTGCTAAACGCCCATGTGGTGATCATTGGGATGGGCGGATTAGGTTGTGCGGTTGCACCTTATTTAGCGGCTGCCGGCATGGGTCGACTCACTTTAGTTGATGACGATGAGGTAGACAGTCATAACCTGCAACGTCAGATCCTGTTTACCGAGAGTAGTATCGGCAAAAATAAAGCCGAGCAAGCGCGCGAACAACTGACTCAACTGAATAGCGAAGCTGATATTACCGTCATACCGTTAAGGGCGGACAGCGACTTGCTCAACAAGTTAGCGGCAGAGGCCACAATGATTGTCGACTGCTGCGACAATCTGGAAACACGTAATAACATCAATAAAGCTTGCCTGAATAATAGAACACCTTTAGTTTCTGGGTCAGCCATTCGCTTTGAAGGTCAAATTGCCAGCTTCTCCATGCAAAAGGATTCGCCCTGCTACGCTTGTTACAGTCAGTTTTTTGGAGAACAACAACTGAGCTGCACCGAAGCGGGTGTCCTGTCCCCTTTAGTTGGCGTAGTGGGCACCATGCAGGCCGTAGAAGCCATAAAAATAGCGGCTGGTATCGGCCAGCCGCTGTATTCATCAGTGTTACTGTTTGACGCGCTGCACAGTGACTGGCAGCGGTTTAATATTCAGCGGCACCCGGATTGCCCTCACTGCAGTAAAACTTAACCGGGGCTTCCGTCCGCACGCGGTGTGGTCAAAACCTTAAAATAAACCACAACATAAATGCCGTAAGCTAAAGCCCAGGCCAGCGTACTAAACATTAACCATTGGCTGGCCATTTCAGGGACTAACCACATTAAAAACACCCGGGTTAATGCGGAAATCAGTACCAATAAGAAGGCACCCGTCATAATTAACTTAGGCTGTAACGGACGACCACTGTGCCCCAGAGACACGCGGGCAATCATACTTAAGATCATACTGCCCATAGCGCCCGCCGTTAATGCGTGCAGAGCAATGCTTTGCGTCAACTCAAAACCTGCATAACGCAGTGCGAATAGCGCCAAACCAACCGGAATAAACCAATAGGCAATATGCAGCGACCACAATAGCGGCACCCGCCAGGTTATCCAGATTTTCCAACGCGCGACTCGTATCGCGGTTGACAAAGCAGCAATGGAAAACAAGATGGCCATTACCTGACTGGGTAAAATCGCGTGGAGATTTAAGAAGTGAACAGCGAAAACAAGCCATAGGCTTCCCAAAGCAATACGGTCAAGCCAGACGATGGGTTGGACTTTAGGTGTCATAGTGCCGTTGGCAGTAAACATGGGCAGTACCCGGCCGCCAATAATGGCCATTAATAAAGTCACCAAAAATACCGCGTTGTACGCACCCAGCACCTGAATATGATAATAACCAAACTGCAGACCGTAATGCATCAGCAGGTTACAGACGGAAAGTAACAACAAAATAGGCACAAAAAATAAGTTTCGGGTCTGATTGACCTTTAATACCATCCGCCCAAACAGAACGGCAGCCACTGGCAGAAGGCTGATATCAACGGCCACCACCAGCCACCAGGGCAACTCGCTGCCAAACAATAAGCCTAGCCGTGCGGCTGCCCACAACACGGTAAGAATGAGTAACGTATTACCGTGTGGTGCTCTTAGCCCAGTCCAGTTTTGCACTGCGGTAAGCAAAAAGCCCAGTACAATAGCCACCACAAAACCAAATAGCATTTCATGGCTGTGCCAGAACATAATATTGCCGTACACCGGCAAATTAAGCTTTCCGGCCAGGGCGAGCCCCCACAGCAACATGGCTATTGCGCTAAATCCAGCTCCTAGCAAAAATAGCGGTCGAAAGGCCTGGCGCAGAATGGGAGTTAACTGCTCTTCGTTTTGTTTGTTTGTGATCTGCATCATTATCACCGCTCACTATTTAAAGGTACATTTGTAATATACCTTTTATTTATCAGGAATTCGACTATTTCTTAGCGAAAATAAGTTAGTACCCCTTAGTTGATTCCACCATTACTTCCGCAGAAAAAACTACCCACAAAAGGGTAGTTAATGCTTTTTAGACAGGCTTTGGAAGCCAACTGAAAACTACCCTTAAAGTAGCATTATCAGAACCAACTTATTATCCCTAGCCTTTTGATAGTAAAGCATTTTGTTGCAGTTAACAGTAAAGTTTAGCTATCTGACTTAACGGATCTAACTGGAGGTCTTTCATGAACCAACCCCTGTCAGTCACAGGTGGCCAACGCAACAGAGCGCTAGCGGTTTCAACTTTAGCGTTCACGCTTTGTTTTGCGGTCTGGACCATCTTTTCAATCATCGGCATTCAGATAAAAGCTGACTTTAACCTCACTGACACTCAGTTGGGCTTGTTAATGGCGACTCCAGTATTAACGGGGTCTATCAGCCGGATGTTTCTCGGTATCTGGACCGACCGATATGGTGGCCGCAAAGTCTTCAGCATTTTAATGCTGCTGACCGCAGCCTGTGTCTATTTACTCACCTTTGCCAACAGCTACATTATGTTACTGATTGCTGCATTGGGTGTTGGCCTGGCCGGTGGTTCATTCATTGTCGGTGTCACCTATACTGCCGCCTGGTTTAACGATGTTAAAGAGAAGCAAGGCACCGCATTGGGCATTTTTGGAGCCGGTAATGTTGGTTCTGCGGTCACCAATTTTGGCGCACCTTTCCTGCTCATAGCCCTTGGTTGGCAAGGTACAGCGCAAATTTACGCAACCGTACTGGCTATTGCTGGTATTGTGTTCCTTTTCTTAGCGAAAGAAGACCCACTAAAGGAGAACCGTCAGGAGCTCCAGCAAAAAGGCTTTTGGGAGCAGTTGTCCCCTTTAGGTGATGTCCGAGTTTGGCGTTTTTCGCTTTACTACTTTTTCGTTTTTGGTGCCTTTGTCGCATTAGCCCTATGGCTACCGCATTACCTTATCGGCGTTTACGAACTCGATATAAAAACTGCCGGTATGATTGCGGCACTCTACACCATTCCCGCATCATTATTCCGCGTCTTAGGTGGCTGGATGTCGGACAAGTACGGTGCACGTAGAGTCATGTACTGGACCTTTATTGCATCGGTCATTTGCACCTTTTTGCTCAGTTACCCCAGCACCGAATACGCCGTTAAAGGCGTAGACCAAACTTATAACTTTCATTTTGAAATAACCTTAGTCGGCTTTGTGTTTCTCACCTTTGCCCTGGGCTTCTTCATGTCTCTGGGTAAAGCAGCGGTGTTCAAACACATTCCAGTTTACTATCCCAAAAATGTCGGAGCTGTTGGTGGTGTCGTCGGCATGATCGGTGGTTTTGGCGGCTTCTTGCTACCACTCACTTTCGGTATGCTAAACGATGTTGTTGGTGTATGGCAAAGCAGCTTTATGCTGTTATTTGTTATTGCCGCAGCTGCGCTTGCGTGGATGCACTTTGCGATTGTCAGAGCCGAGCGCGTTGAATGCCGCGAAGATCGTGAAGAGCGCGATCTGCCAGAGTTCTCTACACCGAACTCCATGGTACTGGATGACTGGCGTCCGGAGGACAAAACTTTCTGGGAAGAAAAGGGTAAGCGCATTGCCACCCGGAACCTGTGGATTTCCATACCGAACCTGTTCTTAGCGTTCGCAGTCTGGACTATCTGGAGTATTCTGGTGGTTAAGATGCCCCAACTGGGCTTTCCCTATAGCTCTAATCAGCTATTTTGGTTAGCCGCGTTGCCAGCATTGTCCGGCGCAACCTTACGCATATTCTACAGTTTTATGGTGCCAATATTCGGGGGCCGGCGCTGGACCGCGATATCAACCGCATCCCTGCTACTGCCTTGTATCTGGATCGGTTTTGCCGTGCAAAACACCGAAACTTCTTACATGGTTATGTTAATTCTTGCACTGCTGTGCGGCTTCGGTGGTGGCAACTTCTCCTCTAGTATGTCCAACATCAGCTTTTTCTATCCGCAAAAAGAAAAAGGTGGTGCCCTGGGTATGAATGCGGGCCTGGGTAACCTGGGTGTGTCTGGCATGCAGTTACTGGCGCCATTGGTTATTGCTGCTAGTGTGTTCGGCGGCATTGAAGGTGACCCGCTGATAATTCAGGAAGGGGCTAATGCCGGTCAGGAAGTATGGCTACAAAACGCGGCTTTCCTATGGGTACCGTTAATTATTGTCGGCTCCATTGCGGCCTGGTTTGGCATGAATGATATTTCTTCAGCGAAAGCGTCGTTCAGTGATCAAGCGGTTATTTTCAAGCGCACTCACAACTGGATCATGTGTGTCCTTTATTTGGGCACCTTCGGCAGCTTTATTGGCTTCGCTGCAGGCTTCCCTCTATTGTCAGGTATGTTGTTCCCACAAGTTGACCCAACAGCCTACGCTTTCCTGGGCCCGCTAGTGGGTGCTCTGGCAAGGCCACTCGGCGGCATTGTCGCAGACAAGTTGGGCGGCGCACGCGTTACCTTCTGGAACTTTATACTCATGATCATCGGTGTTGCAGGTGTTATGTACTTCCTGCCAATTGCCGGTACTGAGGGCAACTTCTGGGGCTTCTTCGGAGCCTTTATGGTGCTGTTTATAGCGACCGGTATTGGTAACGGCTCCACCTTCCGGATGGTACCCGTTATTTTCCTAAATCAGCGCAAACGGGAACTGGGCGATACAGAAGAAGCGATGAAGCAGGGCAATAAGGAATCGGCAGCGGTTATTGGCTTTATATCTGCCATAGCAGCTTATGGCGGCTTCTTTATTCCGAAGGCTTATGGTTCCTCCATCAGTTTAACCGGCAGTGTATCCGCCGCTTTATTGAGCTTTATCGTGTTCTACGCTATTTGCGGTGTGATAACCTGGTGGTTCTACTCTCGTAAGAATGCGCCGGATCCTTGCTAAGTTCGAGGGCTTAAATCACAAAACGATATGAGTTTGTTAAGCAAAACTAAAAACCTGTCACCAGCCTACTTTGGACTGGTGATGGCCACAGGAATCATCGCCATTGCTGCACACCAGCAGCGATGGCCTTTTATTGCCCAAACTTTATTTTTCATATCCTGCGTCAGCTGGATTATTCTGACTTTTCTTTACAGTTATCGGGCCTTGCGATTTACTAAAGACTTCACAGAAGATTTAATCAGTCATAATAAGGGACCCGCCTTTTTTACGGTCGTCGCAGGTACAGGCCTCGTTGGCAGCCAACTAATGGTTTTGTACGGCTATTATTGGTTGGCCTTCATAGCCTGGACGCTCTCGTTATTACTCTGGGCGCTTCTCACCTACACCGTATTTACCGCACTGACCGTCCGCCGCGATAAGCCCACACTCGACAAAGGTATTAGCGGCGCCTGGCTTCTGGCGGTGGTTGCAACGCAGGCGGTCGCCGTACTCAGTGCCCACTTGGCCAGTCAGACCTCGCAGCCCTGGCGGCTTGAGCTCAACTTTCTGGCGTTATCCATGTGGTTGTGGGGTGGCATGCTCTACATCTGGATGATGTCACTGATTTTCTATCGCTACACCTTTTTCAAGTTCGTGCCCAGCGATCTGGCACCACCCTACTGGATCAATATGGGGGCAATGGCCATATCAACGCTGGCCGGATCATTACTCATCATCAACTCGCCGAACGCGCCTTTTCTAGAAAGTCTGGCTCCCTTTATTAAAGGCTTCACTATTTTTTACTGGGCTACCGGAAGCTGGTGGATCCCTATGCTGCTTATTCTTGGTGTGTGGCGACATATTATTAAACGGTTCCCGCTGACCTACGACCCACTTTACTGGGGTGCAGTCTTCCCGCTGGGGATGTATTCCGCTTCCACTTATGTGATGTTGCAGGCTATGGAGTTCTCGTTCTTATACACATTACCCACAACCTTCTTTTACATCGCTTTGTTGGTCTGGGGAGTGACGTTTACTGGACTGTGCCGAAGCCTGCTACGGCTCCGGCAGAAAGCGTAATTACTTACTTTTAGGGCGGAACGGTTTAATGACTGATTCGTCGCATTCCAAATAAGGTCCGTCCATCAGGTCGATACAATAAGGTACAGCTGGAAAAACGGCGTCCAGGCACTGCCGAATGGCTTTGGGCTTACCCGGTAAGTTAATAATTAAGGCAGAGCCGCGAAGGCCAGCCGTCTGGCGCGACAAAATAGCGGTAGGCACGTATTTTAGTGACTCCTGCCGCATCAACTCACCAAAGCCCGGCATCATCCGGTCACACACAGCTTCAGTCGCCTCTGGTGTCACATCGCGTTTGGCCGGCCCGGTACCACCGGTTGTCACCACCAGACAGCAGCCTTCTTTATCCACTAAGTCTTTTATGGTCGATTCAATTACCGGCTGCTCATCGGCAATAACCCGGTACTCAGCCTGCCACTCCGAGGTTAAATAGTCGCTTAAGGTGTCTTTGATAGCTTGTCCGGAAATGTCTTCGTACACCCCGGCACTGGCTCTGTCGCTGACCGTTAGTACACCAATTTTTGCGATTGCGTCTGACATAACTGTCCTTTATTGTTGTGTATTTACGCTGTGGCTAATCCGGCAAGTTGCAACCAATAGCCGTTACTTTCTCTGCTGTCGAGCTTGATAGCGTGTTCACCGTCAACATTGTTACGAAAACGCTGTAACCAGTCAAAAGTTCCTTCGGGCTGTGGGCTAATACGAACAATATCAACCAGCCCGTTCATACTGGATAACTGATTTATCAGGTTATAACGTGTGCCGGATTGTGTCTGAATACCATTAAGCACAAACACTTGCTGACCTTCCTGGCTTTTAACTTCGCGACCTTGCGGGTATTTAATACAGCACAGTTCGCACTGATCTTTCGGCCGGTTTTCAGAGCGGGCGGTAAAACAGCGACCCGACCAAGCCAATGGCATATGACCAAATGAAAACACTTCGACTTCAAAGCAGTCTCTCACGGTATTGATCAGGTTTTGTTGCAAAATATCCTGTAGCCAGTCCCGGGACAATTCAAAGGGCGCGACCCAACGGTTCATGCCCATATCAATTAAACGCCGTAAACTCTGATGATTATAGATATTGATAGCAGGCCCGGCGGTAAAACTCAGCCCCTGCTCCTGCAATAGGTTAATGGCACTGACATCATTCGCTTCAACATCAAAGTCACCGTTGTCGCAGTATTTCCCCAACTCTCTCAACTCCGCGGGCGCCTCTAGCAGCGTCATTGTCGACAACGTCACCTTTTTTCCGGCTTCTCTTAGCATATGAGCTATGGCGAGATAATCATCCAGCTTTAGCTCGCGTCGCTTGCTACAAACGGTTTCGCCGAGATACACATGCTCGACATCGGACTCCGCCGCTTGCTGATAAAAATCGAAGACCTGTTGTTTAGGCCAAAAATACAGGATAGGCCCTAAGGAAAACTTCATATTGGCTATTTCCATTTCCGGTGATACGCGCCAAGCGTAGTTTGACTGCCCTCAGAAAGTGAGGCCAGAACCGAGTTCCAGTTATCTGCGACTTCAAAGTTGTCGGGGTCCGCCATGACGGCATCAATAGCCTGTCGCCACACTCGGGTAATTTGCGCAACATACGCCGGACTCCGCTGCCTCCCCTCAATTTTTAACGAGGCAATACCTTCTTTATAAAGCTGTGGAAGCAAACTTAGGGTGTTGAGACTCGTGGGTTCTTCCAATACGTTGTAAACCTCATCATCAACAGAGAATCTTCCTTTGCAGAGCGTGGGATAACCCGCCTTTTCATTTTCATCAAACCGATCGATTAATACGCCGTTCAATCGAGACTCCAGCTTATTATCCTGTTCGTCCCACTCTACGAAAGCGGCAGGTGAGCAGGCACCGGCCGTATTCGGCGACTCCCCGGTCAAATACGAACTCAAATAACACCGCCCTTCCGCCATAATGCACAAACTACCAAAGGCAAATACTTCCAGCTCCACCTCTGTGGTGCGAGCCAGCGCTCGTACCTGCTGCATAGACAAAACCCGCGGCAAGACCACCCGTGAAACACCAAACTGCTGATAAAACCGAATAGCACCGGCGTTGGTCGCAGAGGCCTGCACCGACAAGTGTCGCTCAATTTTCGGATACCGTTCAGCCGCGTATGCCAACACCGCCAAGTCAGCGATAATTAATACGTCAGCACCCGCCAGTACAGCATCATCAACAGCCTGTCGCCATTTTTCCCAGCTGTTAGCGTGCGCAAAGGTATTAATGGCCACGTGCAACTTTCTCCCATGCTTATGCACATAATCCGCTGCTTCCGATAGCTTCATCTGGTTTAAATTCAGACCGGCAAAGTGGCGCGCATTAGTCTCATCCTTTAGCCCCACATAAACCGCATCGGCACCATTTTCTACAGCCGCTTTTAACGCAGGGATACTTCCGGCCGGACACAGTAATTCCATCTGAAACCTCTATTTAACTATTTGGTAGCGCCTTATTTGTTTATTTATTATAGTGCCCAAGTCTTTAGTTTTGTTGTTATCTATGGAGCAAAAAATGAATACCAACAATTGGGTATCTTCTATACCTAAAATAATTCAGCCAATAAATAAATTAATACCAGAAACAATTATTAACTTTGGCTCAGAACAATTATTAAACCGTTTATTCAAAGAAGAGATTATTGCCGGCGATCTCGATTTTATTTCTGGTAAAGTCATAGAAATAAAAGTGAAAGATATTGATTTATCACTCTTTTTTACGTTAACAGACAACCAGATAAAAACACTTAAAAGCCAGGACAAGTACGATGTACAGCTCTCAGCTGATGGTGACGCACTACTTTTGTTGATCTATGGCAAGGTTGACCCTGACACTTTATTTTTTAACAGAAAGTTAATGGTAAAAGGCAATACCGAATTAGGGTTACATTTAAAGAACTTCCTAGACACTATTGAGGTAAATCAAAAGCTACCAAAGCCTTTATTTTTAATAGGCGACCGACTTAGCGATTTTATTTATAAAGAAAAAGGTGAAACAATACCCTCAAGTTAATTAAATAGTTTTTGACGAAGGTCAAGAGGGTATTATGAGTGCAGTTACCTGGGATAAAGAATTAATTGAAAAATACAATATTAATGGGCCTCGTTATACGTCTTACCCTACGGCATTGATGCTTTCCGAACAATTTTCAGAAAGTCGTATTGAAGCTGCATTGAAAGACTCAAATAACGGGCTGTGTTTGTATTTGCACTTACCTTTTTGTCATAAACTTTGCTACTACTGCGGCTGCAATAAGGTCATTACCCGCCACCAACATAAAGCCGATAAGTACCTTGATTACCTCGCTCGGGAAATGGCGATGTATCAGCCTATGGTGAAAGACAAAAAAATTCGCCAGATTCATCTGGGTGGCGGCACCCCAACCTTTTTGACCGAGCAACAGCTGACCCGCTTAATGGACTTGGTTCATCAGAACTTTACGTTCGTCAGCAACCCGGAAGTGAGCATTGAGATAGATCCGCGCAGTTGCAGCGACGAAAAGCTTCGGCATTTAAGAGCTTTAGGTTTCAACCGTGTGAGTTATGGCGTGCAGGATTTCGACAAGAAAGTTCAAATAGCCATTAACCGTGTACAAGATGTCGATTTGATTGCACACCAGCTTGAATTAAGTAAAGAGCTGGGGTTTGAATCGATTAACTTAGACTTAATCTATGGCCTGCCGTATCAACGCCCTGAAACCTTCAGAAAGTCGATTGAGCAAGTGATTGAGATGGATCCGGATCGGATCTCTGTATTTAGCTATGCACACTTACCACAACGCTTTGCTGGCCAGAAAAAGATACCGGAAGAATCCATTCCACAGCCGTCCGTTAAACTGAGTTTACTGGAACAGGCCATTACACAGCTGAGCGAAGCCGGTTATCAGTTTATTGGTATGGACCATTTCGCGAAAAGGGATGACGGACTAGCCATTGCTCAGCGTGAAGGTCGCTTACAGCGTAACTTTCAGGGCTACACCACCGACGGGCAAGACGCATTATTAGGCCTTGGCGTTTCTTCAATCAGCCAGGTTAATGGCGTACTCTGGCAACACGAAAAGGAACTGCCCGAATACTACAAAATGATTGATAGCGACAAGAAGCCTATTATCAAGGGTATGGCACTAACCGACGAAGACAAATTGCGCGCCGCACTTATTTCTCAGGTGATTTGCCACTTCGAGCTCGATATTGAAGCCTTTAAGGCCGAATGGAATATCGACGATTTTTGGGCACATTTCGCCGAAAGTATCCCATTACTGAAGCCTTTTATAGAAGATGGCCTAGTTGACGTATCAGATAAAAAGCTGCGCGTTACCGACTTAGGTCGCCTCTGGGTACGCAGCATCTGCGCCTGCTTCGACGAATACCTCGATCACGGCCAAAACCGCTACTCCAAAGTCGTCTAGCGGCTGGGGGCGGTAACCCGGTCTTCATACGCTTGGGGAGAGCCTAAGAAAGACGCCCGCAAGTACTTCCCTGTAGGGCTTGGGTGGCGCCATCCTTGGCGCCACACACTTTCTTAGGCTCTCCCCGGCGCATACTGCGACCGGGTTACCTCTATCAGCTGACTTCAGAAAGCTAACCTTAGTAGAGCGCTAAACGGCAGCACCCGAAAAGCGAGTGCAATTAAAAGGCCTCCGACAAGCTTTAGGGCAACAGGGGAAGGCGTTGAGGGAAAGGACTGTTGTGCTCAGAGAGTGTGTGGCGCCAAGGATGGCGCCACTCAAGCCCCCAGGGATGGGTTCACGGCGTCTCTCTGAGCACAACAGTCCTTTTCCGAGAGAGCCTTTTCCTTACCCCTAGCTGAGGAAAGTGGCTTTGTTTAGCCAGAGGTGGAGTAGGATGCTGGCTGCGTAGCCTATTGCTATAACTGGTGTCCATTTTAGGTGGGACATAAAGGTGTAATACCCTCTGGCCTGGCCCATTAATGCCACACCAGACGCTGAACCCATCGACAGCAAACTACCACCGGTACAGCAGGCCAATGTAATCAATAGCCAGTGCCCCGTGGACATGTCAGGATCCATTGAAAGCACCGCAAACATCACCGGAATATTATCAATAACAGCAGAGATAACCCCGAGAATACTGTTGGCTATCGTCGGATCTAAATTGCCATACAGAGACTGAGACAGTAAGCCCAGGTAACCCATAAAACCTAAGCCGCCGACACATAAAACAATTCCATAGAAAAATAACAATGTATCCCATTCTGCTCGCGAAACTCGGCTGAAGACATCAAACGGCACGACGCTACCCAGTTGCTCCAGACGCTTCTGGTCCCCCTCGCGTTCAGCCATGGCTCTTTTCCGCGCAAGTGAACCGGGCAGAGTCATCCGCAGGAAATAACCGAAAAATTGCAAATACCCCAGACCCATCATCATGCCGAGCACCGGCGGCAAGTGCAGCCAAATATGGCAGAACACGGCTGTCGCTACGGTCAGCAAAAACAGGAAAGTAATACGCAACGCACCACGCTTAAGTTCCACCTCGCTGTGCAGTGTTGCCGGGCTTTTGTTCTCAATAAAGAAACTCATAATAACGGCAGGAATGAGGTAATTGACCAACGCCGGCAAGAACAGCTGCAAAAACTCAGTGAAATCCACCTTTCCTGATTGCCATACCATCAGCGTCGTAATGTCACCGAACGGGCTAAACGAACCGGCGGCGTTAACGGCAATAACAATGCTCGAACAGCACAGCGCAATAAACTTCTTATTGCCCTCCGCTACTTTCATCACCACAGCCGACATCAACAGCGCAGTGGTCAGGTTATCGGCAATAGGTGAGATGAGAAACGCTAATAAGCCCGTTATCCAGAATAATTTACGGTAAGTAAATCCCTTCTTAAGCAGCCAGGCACTGAGCACATCGAATAAACGCCGCTCTTCCAGCGCGTTGATGTACGTCATTGCCACCAGCAAAAACAGCATCAGCTCAGCAAACTTCAGCAGATTCTCCCGAAACGCCTCTTCTGCAAGCACTGCGTTATTGCCACTGTAAACAAAGCCTATCAATATCCAGATAACCCCCGCCGCTACCAGCACCGGTTTGGACTTGCGCATATGCAGTTTTTCTTCACCCATTACCAGGATATAAGCAAGAATGAAAATGACGATAGCGGCATAGCCGACCGTCGAGGAAGTCAAATCGATACGGTCAGCAGAAGGTTCTGCAGCCAGTACTGATACCGAAAACAACAGCGAAATCACGGTAAACAGCATTTTTTTCATAGCGTTTTTTCAGTGCAGTTCACACTCAGTGGATAAACCGCACCAACTCTCCTTGTTGAGTGGTGATTAAGGGTTAACAGTGTTTGACGATTCCGGCAGGAATTTTCGCGCGGAGATTACCACGAAAGTTGAATTATGAGAGCTACTTAAATCGGGAAATTGAAAACTTTTCTGTAAGCATTTTTTGCCACTTTAGCGAGCTTCATTCGACACGATAGTCAGAGGGAAATAAGGAAGGGCGTCGAATGGTTAGGGCTTCCACCTCAGAGAGTGTGTGGCGCCAGGGATGGCGCCACCCAAGCCTTACAGGGACGTACTTGCAGGCGCCTCTCTGAGGTGGAAGCCTTAACCGCAAGAGAGTCCTTTCTCTCACCGGCCACGCTAGATATGGAAAGTAGCTTCGTTTAGCCAGAGGTGAAGCAGAATACTGGCTATGTAGCCCAGTGCTATGACCGGCGTCCATTTTAAATGTGAAGCAAAAGTATAGTAGCCTCTGGCCTGGCCCATTAAAGCCACACCCGCCGCTGAACCTATGGACAGCAAACTACCACCAGTTCCGGCGGTTAGGGTAATTAACAGCCACTGACCATGGGACATTTCTGGATCCATCGACAGTACGGCAAACATCACCGGTATGTTATCGATTACCGCAGAAACGATACCGAGAATGCTGTTTGCCATGGTCGCACTCATTCCACCGTAAAGTGTTTCTGAAAGCAGGCTCAGGTAGCCCATAAAACCAAGCCCACCAACGCACAGCACAATGCCGTAGAAGAACAACAGCGTGTCCCATTCCGCACGCGAAACCCGGCTGAACACATCAAAAGGCACCACACTACCCAATTGCTCTAAACGTTTCTGGTCACCGGTCCTTTCCGCCATTGCTCTCTTACGAGCCAGAGAACCCGGTAAGGTCATTCGCAAGAAATAGCCAAAGAACTGCAAATAGCCCAGTCCCATCATCATGCCCAGTACCGGCGGTAAATGCAGCCATATGTGACAGGTAACAGCAGTGGCCACCGTCAGCAGAAATAACGCAGTAATGCGTAATGCGCCGCGTTTCAACTCAACTTCGGTATGCAGTGTGGTTGGCTTCTTATTCTCAATAAAGAAGCTCATCACAATTGCTGGTACTAAGTAATTTACGACCGATGGCAAGAACAGACGCAGAAACTCGGTAAACGTCACCTGGCCGGCCTGCCAGACCATTAACGTGGTGATGTCACCAAAGGGACTAAAGGCCCCGCCCGCGTTAGCGGCAATTACAATGCTGACACAACATAAAGCCACAAACTTTTTGTCATCCTGAGCCACTTTCATCACCACCGCGCACATCAATAGTGCTGTGGTTAAGTTATCTGCAACGGGGGAAATAAAGAAGGCCAGAATACCGGTTATCCAGAACAATTTGCGGTAACTGAAGCCCTTTTTCAGTAACCAGGCTCGTAATGCATCGAATAGCCGGCGCTCTTCCATTGCGTTTATATAAGTCATTGCCACCAACAGAAAGAGCATCAACTCTGCAAATTCCAGTAGGTTATGACGGAACGCGGATTCTGCGACCGCAGCCTGCTCACCGGTATACACCCAGCCAATTAAAATCCAGATAAGGCCCGCAGCAACCAACACCGGTTTTGACTTTCGCATATGGAGCTTTTCTTCGCCCATGACCAGTATATACGCAAGAACAAAGATAATAAGGGCGGTGTAGCCAACGGTAGACTGGGTTAAATCAATAGGAGAGGAGGCGGACTCTGCCGCCAGTGCCGATACCGAAAAAAACAGTGAAATAACGGTAGTCAGAAATTTTGTCATGGCCGCATAGGGCGCAGTTTCCCTCTACAGTAACTGCACCAACTCTCCTTGTCGGTTAATGGTTAAAAAGTGTTTTATCATGCCGGCCTGAATTTGCTGCACCATCATTTCCAATGGTTGGCTGGCTTCGTCACTTGAAATTGGATGACCTCCGCGACCGTCCATTGCGCTAATAAACGCGATGTCCCAATCAATATCCGTACGTTTAGATTCTTCCACCAGAGCAGAAAAGTCCTCAACTTCTTCGGGCAATTTGTCGACACACAGTACCGGCTCTAAGGTGCCGCCTTCCTGTGTTTCGAATTGCTTTTTCTGATTGTCCGTCGGTTGCTCGGGGAGCTGCGCTTTTGCCAGTACAAACAACAAGCGTTGTGGCTCGTGTTGTTGTTTTGCTGCGTTGATAAAGTCTTTATAGCTATTGATTTCCATGGCTTCACCTAAATTTCCGGAAGTGCGCGGAGAATAGCATAAAGGCACAAATTTAAGGCGTGAAAAAAGAGGGAGATCAACTCCCTCTTTGTGGGTACTTTGCGGTATTTTAACTGGCTTTACGCAGACCGATATTGGCCTGAGCAGCCCCCACAGCAACCTCTGCAGGCTGCTTGCGGTGGTAGTGACGCAAATGGTGTTCTTTACGGCGGCCCGCACTGAATGCCGACACGCGTTTTAGATAGCCAATAACCCGGGTGCCATAATCAATGTCCGCAGAACCACAACTGGAGCATTCACTTAAGGTGCGTTTATCAATCTGCTCACAGGCATTACAAATGGTGATTTTGACGTTAATGCAGAAGTAATTACACCCTGTTTTTGCCGCAATATTGAGTAATGACAAATAGCCTGAGGTATTCAGTTTTTCATCCATATTTAAATGCAGCGCTGATCCCCCATCCAGATACTCGATAAGCTCTTTACCATGAAGCACAAACTTATCCAGCGCGTTGGCATCATCGTCTTCTACCGCATAAAAATACGAGTTGTAGCAGTCACGGCTTACCTGATATCCGTCCGCCTTATCCCATTTGGCGTTTTTAACACCTAAGTTTTCGGCTGGTACAAACTCGGTGTTGAACATATAACCGTACTCTTTTTTAGCCTCTTTATTAGCGTCATAAATCACTTTCAAATGGCTCTGCACAAAGTCTTTATAGCCCGAATTATTCCCTGCAGTAATGCCTTGCGATTCCGCCGCTTCAACCATGCCGTTAATGCCAATCGTCAGAAACTGCTTGTCCAGAGTAATAAAGCCCGCGTCATACACCGTTAACAGACCCGCTTCTTTGTATTCTTCCATCAGCTTTCTGTAAGCCACCTGATATTTATGGATTTTTCTGATTTCTACCTCTAAGTCCCGGCCATCCTGCACCAGTCGATTCATATTCATGGTGATAACATTAATGGAGCCTGTCGCAACCCCACCGGCACCCAAGGTATAAGAAAACGTATTGTCGCTAATTTCGCTACGTAGTCGGCAACACGACGCTAACGAGTCGGCATTATCAGATAAATAAACAAAGAAAGAATTCCCGTTTGCCATTTCGCCAGCTATTTTTTCGGCAAACATCTGGTCTTTGCATTTCCCTTCATTTGTCAGCATGGCTACTGTCACGACTGGGAAAGTCAAAATAGTTTTCTCCCGTTCCTTATTAAACCAGTCCAGGAAGAAGTCCTGTAATGCGCTCACTGACTCCCACTCGGGTTTAGTGAAATCGGCTGGGAAGACAAATTCGCCAAACATGCTCTCAAAGTAATGCTGGTCGTAAATAGAAATGTTCCAGAACACACTCTGGTAACCCCGCGCCGCCGCAGGCTGATTCAGCGCATAAACCACGTGTTGTAGGTGATTTTCTATTTGGTGACGGTGGGTGTTTAAATAGTCGTCACCGTAGTCTTTGCGGGCGAAGTAATCGAAATAAGTTAAAAACTCGACCGTAGCCACAGCACCGGCAAACTGCGAACTGACGGCAAAAACAAAATTAACAAAAGTCCCACAGAATGACTCCAAATGCTTAGGCGCCAGAGATTCGCCGCCAAGCTTGGTTAAGCCGTCACGTAAAAATGGGTACATGGTGACCGAAACACAGTAGGGTTTCAGGCTGGTCTCGTCGTGTACGTAAATTTCGTGATCTTCAATTTGACGAACATACTCTTTCGCCAAATCATGACCAAAAAGCTCACTAATTTTATTGCTGACCTGTTTGCGGTTAACTTGCACAAAGAAGTCTTTCATTAATTCGGCTTCAAGCGTTGCTATATTCTTTTGTGTGACGTTGGCGTTTGCATCCATTTTAGAGCCGTCAGCCGCGTTTTGTGCGTGCAGATACTCATGAATGAAATCGACTTTGCCAGTGACTTGTTCTTCGTTTAAGCGCAACATAATTATTCTCCTGTTTGAAACTCGCAGTTCAATAACTGCTGTGTCCGTAAATCATAAAAGCGTTGGTTGGTCGTTGGACTTTCCAGCCCTCCCCGGGATGCGATCCAAGGCCCTGTTTTCAAATAAGTCAGTTGTTCACGAAGCGTCAGTAAGACATTTTCATAGCCGGTATATAGGCAAGTCTCTAAGCCTTCATTTCTTACTTGCTTTAGTAATTTGAGTAGTGCTGCGGGCTGCCATTCACCGCCCAGAAATAAAACGCAACTGATGAGTCCATGGTATTTTTGCAGCTGCGTTGCCAAATGCTCGCGGGTCAACGGCGAACCGCTTCCCACAGGCCAGCTATCGACGCTATGACAACCTTTACAGCCAACCGGGCAGCCGGTAATGGTGTACGCTAAGGCAACCTTTCCAGGAACCTCCTGCCAGACAATTTGCTCCGCACTGTAATGTAAGCTTGTAGGGTAAACCGGCATAAAACACCATATATCGTTAATTATTTAAAACTAAGCACTACATATTGTGTTTCTAGCATAGGAGACTCTGCTAAGAGTGCTTTGATCCCGCTCAAGGTTTAAGCAGAAAGAAGCATTCGCCCAATTACTCCGAAGCAATACCTCTTTTAGGGTATAAATAACCTTTAAGGTACTTTTAACCCTAACAGTGAAAACAACCTAGCAAAACTCAGTCATTAGAACCCTTATGAATATATTTCTAATAATAATCAATTAGTTAAATTATGGCCTCAATATTGCTATTAGGTCAGCGCATAGTGAATTAATCGAAATTCTCTGTTCATAAACCTATGGAGTAACAACATGAAGCTGTTCAGCATCAAGGAGGTCAACAATGGCCGGGTATCGTAAGCTTTGGTGGACACTAATTGCAGTTCTTGCAATTACCTTTGGCGTTTTAGGGTATTTTGGAACGGAAGTTTACCGGGAGGCTCCGCCTATTCCGGATAAGTTCATGAGTACTAATGGTAACGTAATTGCAACCGAGGAATCGGTTTTAGATGGACAAACAGCCTGGCAGTCGGTTGGCGGCATGCAGCTCGGTTCCATTTGGGGACATGGTGCTTATCAAGCCCCTGACTGGACAGCTGACTGGCTACACCGTGAGTTGCTAGCCTGGTTAGACATTCGCGCCCACGAAGTCTTCGATAAGCCTTATGAACAGCTTACTGGTGTACAACAGAACCAACTTGAGTACGAACTTAAGGAAGAGTATCGCACCAACGCCTACGACAAAGCCTCAGACACCGTTATTCTTAGTGAACGACGCATCCAGGCTATTGAGCAAACCGGTGAGTACTACTCAAAACTGTTCAGCGATGACCCGGAGCTTCGTCCTACTCGCGTAAGCTATGCAATGAAGGAAAACACTCTGCCTTCGGAAGCTCGCCGCGCGGTAATGAATGACTTCTTTTTCTGGACAGCATGGGCAGCTGCTACTGAGCGTCCTGGTGCAGACATCACCTATACCAACAACTGGCCACATGAAACATTGATAGATAACGTGCCAAGCGCAGAAAACATTATCTGGTCAATTGTCAGTGTTATTCTGTTAATTGCCGGTATTGGTTTCTTAATTTGGGCGTGGGCATTCTTACGCGACAAAGAAGAAGAGGAACTGGTTGCGCCAGAGCATGATCCTATTGCTAAGGTTAAGCTGACTCCATCGCAAAAAGCCTTGGGCAAATATTTGTTTATCGTTGTTGCTCTGTTCACTTTCCAGGTGTTAATGGGTGGTCTTACCGCGCACTACACAGTAGAAGGACAAGAATTCTACGGTATTAATATTTCCGAGTGGTTCCCCTACTCACTCACCCGCACCTGGCATATTCAGGCTGCTATGTTCTGGATCGCGACCGGATTCCTGTCTGCAGGGCTCTTCCTTGCCCCGATTATTAACGGTGGTAAAGATCCTAAGTATCAGAAACTGGGTGTCGACATCCTGTTCTGGGCATTGGTTCTGGTTGTCGCAGGTACCTTTATCGGTAACTGGTTAGCCATAGCGCAAATCATGCCTGAACACCTGAACTTCTGGTTAGGTCACCAGGGCTATGAATACGTCGATTTAGGTCGTCTGTGGCAGATTGGTAAGTTCCTCGGTATCGTTTTCTGGCTAATACTCATGATGCGCTGTGTTGTCGGTGCATTTAAAACCAAAGGCGACAAGAACTTACTGGCTTTATTTACTGCTTCTGTTGTTGCTATTGGCCTGTTCTACGGTGCCGGCTTCTTCTACGGAGAGCGTACTCACATTTCTATCATGGAATACTGGCGCTGGTGGATTGTTCACCTATGGGTAGAAGGCTTCTTTGAAGTATTTGCCACTGCCTCACTAGCCTTCATTTTCCATAGCATGGGACTGGTCTCCCGACGTATGGCTACTGTTGCTGCGCTTGCTTCAGCGTCGTTGTTCATGTTGGGTGGCGTACCGGGTACTTTCCACCATCTCTACTTTGCAGGTACTACCACCCCGGTCATGGCGGTTGGTGCAACCTTCTCTGCTCTGGAAGTGGTGCCGCTTATCGTGTTGGGCTATGAAGCCTGGGAAAACTACAGCCTGCAAAAACGTGCAGACTGGATGCAACGCCTTAAGTGGCCATTACTGTGTTTCGTTGCCGTTGCGTTCTGGAACATGCTCGGCGCCGGCGTACTAGGCTTTATGATAAACCCGCCTATTTCGCTGTACTACGTACAAGGTCTGAACACCACGCCAACTCACGCACACGCAGCTTTATTCGGTGTGTACGGCTTCCTGGCACTGGGCTTTGTACTGCTAATACTGCGCTACATTCGTCCGAACCTGCAGTTCGACGAGAAACTGATGAAAATGGCCTTCTGGACCATGAACATTGGTCTGGCACTGATGCTCTTCACCAGCTTGCTACCAGTCGGCTTCATCCAGTTCTACGCAGCTGCGACTGAAGGTTTGTGGTACGCCCGCAGTGAAGCCTTCATGCAACAGCCTCTGCTTCAGAACCTACGTTGGTTCCGTACCGTGGGTGACATGGTCTTCATCGTCGGCGCCTTAGGCATCAGCTGGCAAGTCGTAAAAGGGTTAAAGCACAAATCTGTGTAACCCCAACCAGTCAGGCCTCTGCCAACCGCAGAGGCCTGCATTCAAATTTGAAGGAAACTCAATGCAACTGATTGAAAAATTGGGTTTTATCCGCCGCCATCAATGCTCCGACGCCCAGCAGCTACTGCAACGTCGTATTACTCAACTGGAGAACGAAAATTCTCAGTTAACTCAACAGCTGGAAGCGGCCAACCAAACCCTGTCTCAACAAGAAAAAGAGCTCAGCGACTACCAACAACGGTTCGGGTTTATCGAAAACTTCACCGAGTCTCTGGCTGGCTATCAAAATACGTTCGCCCGATTAAGTGACTTGCTTCAACGTGAGCGCGAAACCATTTTAACCATTGACGAAAACAACCAGACGGGTGAGTCAACAATGGCAGCCGTGGTAGGCAACCTGGGTGCTATCGTTAATGATATTGAATCAACCTCAGGCAGTATTGCCTCGTTGAAAAGTCACACTAAAGAAATTGAGCAAACCAGCGGCGATGTTCGTGGTGTTGCAGAGACTACCAACTTACTCAGTTTAAACGCCAATATTGAAGCGGCTCGGGCCGGAGAACATGGTCGCGGCTTCACCGTTGTCGCTAATGAAGTCCGCTCGTTGTCTCAACGCACAACCGAGTTAACCGACAGGATTAACGACAAAGTTGAACAAATCGTTCAGGGCGTTGATTTAAGTCATTCCCGCAGTGTTGAAGCTATCCAGACAACCCGTGACAATATCGATTCAACCAAGCGTTATCTAGAATCGCTGGCTGATGAAAATCAACACATTAAGCAGCTTACCGGTAGCATTTCCAACAGTGCGTTACTGGCTCAAATTGAACTGGCCAATATTGAAGAAATGCAATTGCGAATGGACGTTTACCGCGTTTACTTAGGCACCTTGGCTGCTCACGATTGTAATGTCGTTGACTCTGACGAATGCGGCATCGCCCGTTGGTATTACTCAGAGTTGTTCCGCGAGCGCTTTAAATCACACGCAAGTTATCAGGCAATTGAAGCGCCTCACGATCAAGTACATTTGTGCGCACAAGCCGTTGTCGATGCGATCAAAACAGATGACCGCAAACTGGCGCAAATGAAACTCGAAGAAATGGAGCAGTACAACCGCGAAGTTAATCAACACATCCAGAACATGTCGGAGAACTTACTGGAGGAAAAATGACGCGTAAACCCGATACCAAAACGGCCATGTATCAGTTACTCGGTGTTATTCGCCAGCATATTCCCTTTGGCCTGAAAGAAGCAGACATGTGCCAGGGCATTTGTCGTGGGTGTTCGAAAAAGATGATGGAAATGCTGGATGCTGAGGTCAGCCAATGGCAGGCAGACCTCGATAATGAATTGGCAGAGCCAACATTGGCCGATTTAGTGTTTATGGAAAAACTAGCGCGCCGCACAGAGAAGATCTTACAGCGTAATAAGTTAATGAATTAATCCAGCTTATATACTTGCTCGGCAACTGAGTCATCGCCGGATTGTATTCCATTCACCGTACTTCCAGCGGACTCCAATTGTTCGACGCTAAAACGCTGACCGTAACCGATTTCCACTTCCCCTTCGGAGACGGAGAACGGCGGCCCCTCACGGAAGCCATCGGGGTACTGTAAGGTAATTAACAAACCTTTAGCTTGTTGCGGTAATTGCTGACACAGCTGCTGAACGTAACGTTGCCGCATTTCTGGCGGTAAAGCGATCATCGCGGCACGGTCATACCAGGCATCAATGTCAGCCAGGTCACTATTAGCCAGTTCGAAAAAGTCGCCAACCCATATCACTAGTTCATCCTGTGCGTATTCCTTGAAGTTTCCTCGTGTGGTCACCGTGGGCGTTAGCTGGTTCTCTTCAAAGAACTGCTTTACCGCCAGTTCACTCAATTCAATACCGAAAACACGATAGCCCTTTTCTAATAACCACAGCATATCCTTTGATTTGCCGCATAATGGCACAAATACTTTTGCTCCCGGTTTCACAACACCTGAAAAATACTTAAGCAATAATTCATGAGTGTTCGGCTGATGAAAGCCAATTTGCTGATTTTTCCAACGATCATGCCAAAATACGGCTTCCATTGTCTTACTCCAAAAAATAAAAAGGCACCCATTTGGGTGCCATAGTATCAAAAGTAGTGCTGCTTATTGCAGTAAAGGTGAGCCCGTATTAGCAAAATCGAAGCCTTTAATATTGGCCTCATTAGCCAATGCCTGAATATACTGAGAAACGGCTTTGCGATGCACCTTCTCTTCAAGATACTCAGCAATTTTGTCTTTTACTGCGTCATAGGGTAACGGCTTGCCTTCAATCTTATGATCAACCGACACCACATGAAATCCGTACCGGGTTTCTATCGGGTATTTCACCAGACCTTCTTCAGCTGTAAACAGTTGACGCTCAAACTCGGGAACCGTCTGGCCTTTACTCAACTGTCCAAGATTCCCATCGGTTTCCTTTGACGGACATGAAGAGTACTGGCGCGCAAGCTGACCCAAGTCATCGCCTTCCTGCAATTGCTGAATAAGCTGCTCAGCCATACGTTTTGCATTCACCCGCTCCAAATCATCGTCTGGCGCCGCTGCTAACAAAATGTGACGAGCTTCAACAATAGGGGATGTTTTAAAGCGCTCCGGGTTTTGTTCATAGTACTGCTGACAAAACTGGTCGTCGGCTTCTGGACGGTCGACTTCACGTTCAATCAGCCTTTCAATGAAGTCATCTTCACTGCCTTGTGACGCATCATCCAGCACTTCAATGCCTAACTCTTTTGCCCGCTGTTTGAACAACTCGCCAATAACCAAAGCCTCAGCGGCTTGCGCCATAGCCTGTTCATGGCTATCGGCCGGGTGATACTGCATTTCGGCCAGTATCTCTTTCTCCGCAATTTCTACTTGATTCACTTGTATCATAACGACCTTCCTTGAGAGGGTTGCCCCTCTCGATAAACCTAAAGCTGACGAGCGAAACGTTTACGCACTATCTGATGCTGACGTCCCAAGTACTGTATTGGTGCACTGAACATATGAACCAACCGGGTAAACGGAAAGATTAAGAAAATGGTCATTCCGATAAACACGTGCAACTTAAATACCCACTCAATTTGAGGGTTACTGATAGCCGCTACCGCTTCAATAGGGTCCAGCGTGAAAATATTCTGAGCCCAGGTCATTAACATCAACATGACCCCCGCTTTTTCGCCTTCGGCACCATGAACAACATGGCTGACGGAGTAATAAATTGAAATCAAACCTAAAGCCAGCTGTAACAGTAAAAACCACAGCAGTAGAATATCCATCAGGCTACTGGTGGCCCGAACCCGAACATTGCTCATACGACGGTTAATTAAGATAGCCAGACCATACAAGCAAATTAACCCAAAAATACCGCCGGCTATAATAGCAATCCATTGCTTCATCTCACTACTCACACCTAATAGGTGCCAAACGGGTTTGGGCATCAACAAGCCGACCAGGTGACCAAAAAAGATACCCAGAATACCAATATGGAACGGCAGACTGCCCTTACGCAGCTGTTTACTTTCTAACATTTGGCTCGACGACGTTTTCCAGGTGTACTGTTCACGGTCGTAGCGGATCCAGGTTCCGATAAAAAAGACAGCCAGGGCAATAAAAGGGTATATGCCGAAGGCCAACATATTTAGATAGCTCATGGTAATCTCCTCAAATACCCGACACTTTACGCGGCTGTGCTAAATCGTCGGTGTTCAATGGCACGTATTGATCCCGGCGCTGACCCTCTGATGGACGGTTCTGCGCGGTTGGACAACCTTGCATCTGGTCATTACCCGCGAAGGTAACGGCCTCTTCTTCCCACACTTTGTCCAGCTCTTTACTGGTGTCATCGCGTTTTTCATTAGCGATCTGCTGGCGGACATCATCCAGGTCTATCTGCACACCAGAAATGCTGAGCAGTGTCTGGAACAACAGTGAGTAATTACTACCACGCTGCTCCAGTCTTGCGGTGAGTAAGGCCAGGATATGAGCCACTTCCTCTAAGCCCAGACGCGCATTTTCATCGCCCTGAGTGGATAAAAACTCAAGGTACAAAGGGATATAATCCGGCAGCTCTTTAACGTCCAGCTCAAGGCCCGCGGTTTTATACTGGTTCATCAAGTTCACCATCGCCTGACCACGATCGCGAGACTCACCATGTACGTGTTCGAACAAAAGCAGCGACAATGCACGGCCCCGCTCAAACAAGCCATCGTATTCCGACTGCCAGTCCATTAAGGACATATTGGCTCGGTGTTCAATAAAGGCTTCCAACGCTGCCTTATCGTCAGCGCCTAAAGGCGACTGTTGAATCAGTTGCTCTAACTCCGCCCGAGCTTCTAAAAGCTCGGGTTTGGGGTAATCCAGCAAAAAAGAAATCACTTGTAATACCTGCATGCTGATTACTCCTTCATGGTCACAGGGATGACTTGACGAACCGTCTGCTTTTTAGCACCAAACAAGTTCACGTCGTTGTTTCCGTCGCTACAGCCGTTGCCGAAACTGAAGCCACAGCCGCCTTTAACGTCATAGGCATTTTCGGCGTAAGCGCGGTGGCTGGTCGGAATGACAAAGCGGTCTTCATAATCCGCCAACGCCATGTAACGGTACATTTCTTCCACCTGATTCTTGGTCAGTCCAACCTGTTCCAGTACCGCTAAGTCTTCAACACCGTCGACATGTTCCGAGCGTTTATAAGAACGCATCGCAATCATCCGCTCCAGTGCCCGAACAATCGGCTTTTCATCGCCGGCGGTCAGAAGGTTAGCCAGATAACGCAGTGGAATACGCAGTGACTTCAGATCTGGAATTTCACCGTCCATGCCGACGTGACCCGCTTCTACCGCGCTTTGAATAGGCGACAGTGGTGGCACATACCAAACCATCGGTAAGGTGCGGTATTCAGGGTGCAGTGGCAGTGCCACTTTCCATTGCATTGCCATCATGTACACGGGCGAACGCTGAGCCGCTGCAATCCAGTTCTCGGCAATGCCTTCCTTGCGTGCCGCTTCTTGTACTTCTGGATCATGAGGATCCAGGAAGATACCCAGCTGTTCTTCGTACAGATCCTGCTCGTTCGGTGTGTTTGCCGCTTCTTCAATGCGGTCGGCATCATACAGCAACACGCCTAAGTAACGGATACGACCCACACAAGTTTCAGAACAGGTAGTCGGTTGACCGGCTTCAATCCTTGGGTAACAGAACGTACATTTTTCTGATTTACCGGTTTTCCAGTTATAGTAAATTTTCTTATACGGACAACCAGAAACACACATCCGCCAGCCACGACACTTGTCCTGATCAATCAGAACAATACCGTCTTCTTCACGCTTGTAGATAGCGCCTGAAGGACAAGCCGCGACACAGGCCGGGTTCAGGCAGTGTTCGCACAAACGAGGCAAATACATCATGAAGGTCTTTTCAAACTGACCGTACATGTCTTTTTGCACCACATCGTCGAAGTTCTTGTCTTTTTTCCGCTTCTCGAATTCAGTCCCCAGAATCTCTTCCCAGTTCGGACCCCATTCAACCTTTTCCATACGCTTGCCGGTAATCAGCGAGCGCGGACGTGCGGTCGGCTGATGTTTACTCGGCTTAGCCGTGTGCAGATGTTGGTAGTCAAAATCGAACGGCTCGTAATAGTCGTCAATTTCAGGCAAGTCCGGGTTACCGAAAATGTTCGCCAGCACGCGGCGTTTGCTACCAATTTTCAGCTCCAGGTTGCCCTTTTTATTGCGTGACCAGCCGCCGTTCCATTTATCCTGATTTTCCCATTCTTTCGGGAAACCAATGCCCGGCTTGGTTTCAACGTTGTTGAACCAGGCATACTCGACCCCTTCACGCGAGGTCCAGACGTTTTTGCAGGTGATGGAGCAAGTATGACAGCCGATACACTTGTCCAAATTCAGCACCATGCCAATTTGAGCTCTTACTTTCATCGTGTTGTCCCCACTCCGAATTATTCAGTGTCCAGGAAGTCGACTTTGTCCATCTTGCGGACCACCACGAATTCATCGCGGTTACAGCCAACTGTCCCGTAATAGTTAAAGCCATAGGCTTGTTGTGCGTAGCCGCCGATCATATGGGTCGGCTTCATAACCACACGCGTGACTGAGTTGTGAATACCCCCACGGGTACCGGTTAACTCAGAACCCGGCATATTCAAGATACGTTCCTGTGCGTGATACATCATGCTCATACCTTCAGGCACTCGCTGCGATACCACGGCACGGGCACAGATTGCGCCGTTCACGTTGAAAATATCCATCCAGTCGTTGTCTTCAATGCCCGCGGCCTTCGCGTCCACTTCACTGAGCCATACAATAGGTCCGCCACGCGACAAGGTCTGCATTAACAGGTTGTCAGAGTAAGTACTGTGGATACCCCACTTCTGGTGTGGCGTGATCCAGTTCAGAACAATCTCTTTATTGCCGTTTTTGCGCTTGTTCAATACCGGAGCAACCGTTTTCAGGTTAATTGGCGGCTTATACGCACATAAGGTTTCGCCAAAGTCACGCATCCACTCATGGTCCTGATAGAACTGTTGACGACCCGTAATGGTGCGCCATGGGATCAGTTCATGAACGTTGGTGTAACCGGCGTTGTACGATACATGCTCATCTTCCAGACCTGACCAGGTTGGTGAAGAGATGATCTTACGAGGCTGCGCGACAATATCGCGGAAGCGGATCTTCTCTTCCTCTTTCGGCTTGGCCAAATGGGTATGATCCCGCCCCGTCAGTTTGCCCAGCGCAGCCCAGGCTTTCACCGCCACATGACCATTGGTTTCAGGCGCCAGCGACAAGATGGTTTCACATGCATCAATCGCGGATTCAATTTTAGGACGCCCTTTATTAATGCCTTCTTCAACGTGCTTGCGGTTTAACTTACCGAGAAACTCAACTTCTTCTTTGGTATCCCAGTTAATGCCTTTACCACCGTTGCCCAGCTCGTCCATTAGCGGACCCAGCGAGGTGAAACGGTTATAGGTGTTCGGATAGTCACGTTCGACCACGGTGATGTTCGGCATGGTTTTGCCCGGAATGGCTTCACATTCACCTTTCCACCAGGCTTTACCACCGTATGGCTGTGCCAGCTCTCCGGGAGAGTCGTGCTGCAGTGGTACCGTAACCACATCTTGTTCGACACCCAAATGACCGACACTCGCACGAGAGAACTCTTTCGCGATACCTTTGAAAATATCCCAGTCACTGCGCGCTTCCCAAACCGGGTCAACCGCTGCCGTTAATGGGTGAATAAACGGATGCATGTCCGAGGTATTCATGTCGTCTTTTTCATACCAGGTCGCCGTTGGCAGAACGATGTCTGAATACAGGCAAGTCGTCGACATACGGAAATCAAGCGTGGTCAACAAGTCAATTTTGCCTTCTGGCGCTTCATCAACCCACTCAACATCTTCCGGCTTCTTACCACCAAACTCGCCTAAATCCTTACCCAACAAACCATGCTTGGTGCCGAGTAAGTGCTTCAGCATGTACTCGTGACCTTTACCTGAAGAGCCCAACAAGTTTGAGCGCCAGATAAACATGCTACGAGGGAAATTTTTCGGATCATCGGGCTGTTCACAGGCAAAGCGGACATCACCACTTTTAAGCTGCTCAACCAAATACTCTTTTACGTCTTTACCCGCGGCTTTAGCCGCTTCAGCGATACGTAACGGGTTTTGGCTCAGCTGTGGTGCCGATGGCAACCAACCCATGCGTTCAGCACGCGTGTTGTAATCTAAAATGGTACTCTGCCATTTATTTTTGTTCGCCAACGGCGACACAATTTCACTCATGTCCAGCTTCTCGTAGCGCCACTGGCTCGAGTGATTGTAGAAGAACGAGGTACCGTTCATGTGACGTGGCGGACGCTGCCAGTCCAGACCAAAGGCCAGAGGTGTCCAACCCGTCTGCGGACGCAATTTTTCCTGACCCACATAGTGCGCCCAGCCACCACCGGATTGACCCACACAACCACACATCATCAGCATGTTGATCATGCCGCGATAGCTCATATCCATGTGATACCAGTGGTTAACACCGGCACCCACAATGATCATTGAACGACCTTTGGTTTTGTCGGCATTACGACCAAACTCAGTGGCAATACGGATCACATCGGCTGGCTTTACACCGGTAATGTGTTCTTGCCATGCTGGCGTGTAAGGAACGTCATCGTTGTAGTCTTTCGCACGGTTTTCGTCATTGACACCGTTATCAACACCGTATTGCGCCAGCATCAAATCAAATACCGTTGCCACATAAGCGGTTTCGCCATTGGCTAATTCGACTTTCTTCACCGGCACTTTACGGATCTGAACTTCGTCGTGCTCAGTGTGCTGGAAATACTCATATTCGTGTGGCGCGCTGCCAAAGTATGGGAAGCCCACTTCGACAATCTCGTCGTTATTGTCTTTCAGTGACAATTGTAATTCGACATCGCCGTCTTTATCTTTTTGTTCCAGGTTCCACTTGCCCGATTGTCCCCAGCGATAGCCGATGGAGCCGTTAGGGCTGGTCAGGCGCTGGTCTTTACCGTTAACTGCAATGGTTTTCCAGTCTGGGTTGTTTTCTTCACCCAGGTTATCGACCAAATCGGCGGCGCGTAAGAAACGGCCTTGGTTCAATACTTTCTCGCCCGGCTCCAGCATGACCAGCATGGGCATGTCGGTGTAGCGAGTGACGTAGTCGTGGAAATACTGGCTTTGTTTGTTGACGTAGAACTCTTTCAGGATGACGTGACCAAAAGCCATTGCCAATGCAGAATCCGTACCCTGACGAGGTGCTAACCAGGTATCACCAAACTTAGAAGCTTCTGAATAATCCGGTGTAATAACACAGGTTTTCGTTCCTTTATAACGAACTTCAGTAAAGAAGTGCGCATCCGGTGTGCGAGTTTGCGGTACGTTAGAACCCCAGGCAATGATGTAGTTGGAGTTATACCAGTCGGCTGACTCCGGTACGTCTGTTTGCTCGCCCCATACCTGTGGTGATGACGGAGGCAAGTCACAGTACCAGTCGTAGAAACTCAGACAGTTTGCGCCAATTAAGGACAAGTAACGCGCGCCAGCGGCGTATGACACCATCGACATCGCAGGAATCGGTGAGAAACCACTGATACGATCCGGCCCATATTCTTTAGCCGTGTAGACGTTAGAGGCCGCGATAATTTCATTCACTTCTTTCCAGTCTGCACGGATAAAACCACCCATGCCGCGCGCTTCTTTGTAGCTTTTGGCTTTTTTAGGATCGGTAACGATAGATTCCCAGGCTTTGACCGGGTCTTTATGTTGTTCTTTAGCTTCACGCCATAACGTCATTAGCTGCTGACGTACTTTTGGATACTTCAGGCGGTTAGCACTGTAAATATACCAGGAATAGCTAGCACCCCGGGGGCACCCACGAGGTTCATGGTTTGGCAAGTCAGGCCGAGTTCTTGGATAATCGGTTTGCTGGGTTTCCCAGGTCACCAAACCATCTTTGACATAAATTTTCCAGCTGCAGGAACCGGTACAGTTAACCCCGTGCGTTGAGCGCACGACTTTATCGTGTTGCCAACGCTGGCGGTAACTTTGTTCCCACGTCCGGTCTTCATCGGTAGTAACACCATGTCCATCCGAAAATGGTTGCTTTTGCGTTTTAAAGAAACGCAGTTTTTCAAGCAGACGACTCATAATTAGACTCCCAGTCCACGTCTAACACTAACTAATAAATACGTGAGCAGAAGTGTGCGCGATTCTGAGCCGACTTGCCAGCAGCTAAAAACCCTTAACTCTTTGATATATATTAAAAACTACCACTAAGGGGGTATATTAGTTTAGTCCGTATAGATTGATTTCTAAGGAGTTTTATTAGTCTAATTGCGATTGATTATTAGTTATCTTGAAAAGTGGTAAAAAAGAGGTAGCCCAAAGTTATCGCTTGTTGTTTCCCTCTTTGAAAATGCTATATGATGTACCTGTTTTGTTATCCTGAATATGGTTTGGAATGATACGCAACGCCTCTATTATTAATGTCTTCAGAATATCGCTTGCGCTTATCGTGATCGTGGCCAGTGCCTCGTCGCTGTCGGCATTTTGGCTGCTGGAAAAATCAGAGCAGGATGCTGAATTGATCAACGTGGCCGGTTCGCACCGCATGAAAGCCTATAAATTTGCGTTTCAGTTATCTAACGGCGAAACCGCTCAGGCAAAGCAAACGGCAGAGAACATAGAAGCATTATGGGAGCAGCGGCTCCTGAATCGTCATTTAGTAAAAGCGGGCGGCAATGTCCAACAGTTAGGCCAAGAAGCCCGAAACGAGTGGCAGCGCTTACAATCTGAGATAGCCACACAAGGGTTCGGCAACTTATCCGTTGCGCAAAGTAAGGCCATCGATAATTACGTTAACCAGCTTGATACTCTGGTGGGTCAGTTACAGCAACATTCAGAAAAGCGAATGGAGACGGTTCGGAGTGCCCTGGCGCTAGCTTCGTTTGTCATTGTCGCTATCTTTTTCTTTCTACTCACTGTCCTTAAGCGCAAAATTGACCAGCCCCTTATGCACCTGCTATCGGTTTCCAAACGACTGGGCCAGGGTGACTTTACGGCCAAGTCAAAAATAGATAACGACGACGAAATTGGTCATCTGTCCCGCACCATGAATAAAATGTCAGAAACCGTCAGTTATTTTTACGGTGGCCTCGAACGGCGGGTAGAGCAACAAACTCAAGAATTGTCGCGTAAAAATAAAGTACTGTCCTTTTTGTACGATACCGCCCGCTCTATTATTGTTCACAGTTACGATTACAATAATTACCAGGAAGTCATAGAGAAGCTCTACGAAGTGGGCGAAGTTGAAGACATTGAGTTGTGCCTTTTGACCGAAGAAGGCAGCCGTCCGTTCTTGCAATTACAGCCACGCCCCAATTCACATGAGCCTTGTGCAGCAATCAGCTGTGCCACCTGTATTAAGGCCGGACCAGGTGCATCCGTTATTGAGGACAAGCTTGTTTACCGTTTTGTGTTAAAACGGGAAGACCATGATTACGGCGTGCTCATTGTGCGTTGTGAACAAAATCAACCGCTGGCGACCTGGCAGCAGCAACTGATGAGTTCAACCGCTGATCAGTTGGCCTTATCACAAAGCCTGAAGTCCGAAGAAGAGCAAGTCCGCAGATTGGCTCTAATGCACGAACGCACGGTGATTGCCCGAGAGCTTCATGATTCCCTGGCACAAGCCCTATCCTATCTAAAAATACAAGTCACACGATTGCACAAGGGCATTGAAAAGAATGATAAAGCGACCATTGATGATGTCAGCAGTGAGCTGCGGGAAGGCCTGAACTCCGCTTATCGCCAATTGCGTGAGCTGCTCACAACGTTCCGCTTAAAAGTGGACGGCTCAGGGCTTTATAACGCGTTGCAAACCACAGTTAAGCAGTTAACCGAGCAAAGTGATATGTCCATTCACCTCGACTATCGTCTGAATAATATCCCGTTAGCGCCACACGAAGAAATTCACTTATTGCAGATTATTCGTGAAGCCAGTCAAAACGCAGTGAATCATAGTCAGGGCAGTCAGGTTCAAATCAGCTTGTCACAACCCGGTGGGCAGGACGTCGAGCTTCGCATCACCGATGATGGTGTGGGCTTACCGGAAAATGCTGAAAAAGTGAATCACTATGGATTAGCCATTATGCAGGAGCGCAGCCGCAATTTAGCTGGTGAGATTACGATGTCACGACTGGACGACGGCGGTACCGAGGTCTTATTTACCTTTACTCCGGACTATCTGCTGCAGTAAAAATCGCTATGGATTATAAAACTGCCCATGCCGGCGCAAATAAATAACACCATTGAGAAAAAGCCCTATCACGTAGAAAACGATAAAGTCGATGTAAACGGTGTCGATACTTTGCGACTTTAACGCCCAGGCAAAACGCAGCGGCAAGTAAACAGCTCCCAGCATGGCGATAGTACCGGCCCAAATTAATACCCGATGTGTATAAATGCGAGGGAAAACTTTGGTCATAGTAACCACCACGGAGCCGTTCCCCAGCGCACTGGTAAAAATAAGACCCAGCATACTCATAAAGAAAGGCTCAAAGTACAGCTCGGTTTGACCATGCTGAGCAAAGTACATATAACGCCCCGCAATTGCGCCAAATACCATCATGAGCACTAAACTAATTTGCGTCACCAGAGCGCCCCCGAAAATTCCGGCCAACCAACGACCGAAGGGGCGGGCCAGAAGTGCGATAAAAGGCCCCATCCACACCAAAATTAAGGTGCTGTAACCAAACACAAGCTCCAGCACCAATGGCAATGCCATAGCAAAACCAATAAAACTACCAAAGGTCATGTTGTAGAGAATACTGCAGTACCAGACGTGTCCATTCTGAGTCAGAAGTTTTCTTACCCTTACTTTAGGCAATGACGGCTGGTCGTGGGACAACACAGCGGCGCCGACACTCAAAACAGCCGCTATAGCAAACAAGGCAGCCCAGACACAGCTAAAGCTGTTTAACAGAATATGCCTGCCTTCATCAACGCGTGCAAAGAAATTACCGCTACTGCGTTCCAGCACGAGCGATGAGTCTATGCTTCCTAACGGCCAGGTTGCCAACAGAGGTACCGCTAGCTGCGCCAAGAACAACGAGAATATGGTCATGCCAATAACCACACTCATAGATAACGGTAAATTTAACGACGTTTTAGACTGGCGAGTTAACTCAAACGCCGGCGCAAACATCATGCATCCTATACCTGACATAGCAGCCAACAGCGCCAGCATTGAGTAAGTGACTTCGGTTGCCGAAAACTGCACAAAGCTGTCAGCACTGACCATAAACATAATCATTGCGATGACAGCCGGCATCCAACGCCCCAGTCGATTAACAACCAGAGTTCCCAGCAAACGCGAGGCTGCTCCACTGCCGCCAGCTATCGCCACTAGCGACATCAACTGACTGGCACTTAACTCAGCGTTTGATTTTGCCAGCAGCACCACAATAACACTCCAGCTGCCCCAAAACGTCACACCAAGCAGTAAAGCGCCCAGCGTTAACCATCGCAAAAGTGCGTGAGAACCGAGGTTCCCGTGCAAGTCGCTTAGTGAGTTGGTAACCGAAGCTTTATCCATAAAACCGTTTTAATCTGTGTTATTCAGTAACTGATGACTTTGCTACTAACCCAAATCAGATACAACTCACATCAAGAGTTACTTTTAGAGCTATTATTGGGTAACGCGCTACCTATTTTTGGGTAAATTTTTTACTCAAAGGTGTAAGTTCCGCTTATGTGCGCTGAATTTATACACGAGCTATGTCAAACTAATCGAGTTAAACCAACAAGGGAGAAAACTATGACAACCGAAGCGGCCAGCATTATGCTAGTGGACGATCATCCACTGCTGCGAAAAGGACTAAAGCAGCTGATTGCAATGGAAGATGACATGACCGTTGTTGCAGAGGCCAGCAATGGACCTGATGCTCTGCTTTTAGCAGTAGAGCATGATCCTGATCTTATTGTTCTTGATCTCAACATGCATGGCATGGATGGCATAGAAACCCTCAAAAGACTCAGAGACTCCGGAGTCACCTCGCGCATTATTATGCTCACAGTCAGTGATGCCGATGACGATGTCGTTGCAGCGATTACCAATGGTGCGGATGGCTACCTACTAAAAGATATGGAGCCCGAGCTGCTGTTGGAACAGATCCACCGTGCCGTTACCGGAAAAATGGTGTTAAGTGAAGCCATTACCGAAATACTGGCAACGGCTTTACGTCAACCGACCCAATCGGCAACGTCTCAATTAAGCACTTTAACCAACCGTGAACATGAAATTTTAAGCTTAATTGCCAAAGGCATGAGCAACAAAGTCATTGCCCGCGAACTGGATATTTCCGATGGCACGGTTAAGGTTCACGTTAAACACTTATTGAAAAAGCTGGGCTTGCGCTCCCGTGTTGAAGCCGCAGTCTGGATGGTCAATCAACAAGGTGAATAGATATGAGTAACCCGTCGCTAATGCCTGTTGAGCAGGCACTAGAGAACATGCTCAATACCGTTTCAAAAATAACCGACAAAGAAACGGTGGAACTGCCGCAAGCGCTGGGGCGCATTGTGAACCGCCCCGTGAATTCAACATTGGATGTACCCGGTTACGACAATTCAGCAATGGACGGTTACGCCGTACGCAGCAGTGAAGCCAGCAAAGGCGCTAGTTTAACAGTTGTTGGGGTTGCGGCCGCAGGCCACCCTTTTAACGACGACATACCAGAAAACGGTTGTGTTCGTATTATGACTGGCGCCCCCATACCCAATTCCATGGATGCTGTTGTTATTCAGGAAAATACCGAAGCCAATTCGGACCATAGTGAAATTACCGTGTTACAAGACGTTCCGGAAAATGACAACATTCGCCGCCGCGGCAGTGATATTGCGTTAGGCGAAGAAGTGATTCCTACCGGTACCCGCCTAAGTGCTGTCGACATTGGTTTACTGGCATCACTCGGCATTGCTGAAGTGGCCGTTTTTCGTAAACCCAAAGTGGCCGTGTTCTCAACGGGCGACGAATTAGTTGCACCGGGCGACAAACTAAAAAGTGGACAAATTTATGACAGCAATCGCTATTTATTAATCGCCATGCTAGAAAAACTGGGCGTTGACGTTGTGAACCTGGGGCGTCTCAATGATGATTTAGACGCTATTAGCCAGGCATTAGAAGATGCGACACAAAGTTGCGATGCTGTTATTACCAGCGGCGGTGTTTCAGTGGGCGATGCTGACTTTACTAAAATGGCATTAGAACAACTGGGCTCTGTTTCTTTCTGGAAAGTGGCTATGAAGCCCGGTAAACCTTTTGCCTTTGGTAAGCTGAAAAACACCTGGTTCTTTGGTTTGCCGGGCAACCCGGTCGCCGCTGCGGTGACGATGGACCAATTGGCTCAACCGGTGTTGAAGCATCTGGCCGGCGAAAAACACATCAGCAGTGACGCTTATCAGGCAGTTGCCGCAGAAGGTTTGAAAAAACGCCCGGGCCGCGCCGATTTCCAGCGTGGCTGGCTTGAGCAAAATAAGGCGGGACAACTGACAGTCAGTAGCGCGGGCTCACAAAGCTCAGCAGTGCTCAGCACGTTTCGACGCGCCAACTGCTTTATTCGACTGGAACAAGAACGCGACACGGTAAAAGCCGGTGAGGAAGTGACCGTTCTACCCTTTTCCACGCTGTTGCGATAAATATTGATTAGCATCAATTCAGTCTGACTCAAAACATGGACACTGTTCCTTCGGGGAGGGTGTCCATGAAATTTACAGACGTACTATTAGATCAACTTGAAGAACTGGGGATAAACGAACTGTTCGGTATTCCGGGCGATTTTATTCTGCCGTTACTGGCCGACATTCAAAGTCGCCAACGCATGCCGTTTCATTACCTCAGCCACGAGCCTGCCATTACTTTCTGCGCAGATGCAGCGGCTCGAATTTGCAACCGCCCTGCCGCGGTGTTTCTCACCTATGGTGCAGGTGCGCTCAACGCCGTTAACTCAGTTGCCCAAGCTTATGAAGAGCATGTTCCACTGATTGTCATTGCGGGGTTTCCAGATCAAAAAGAAATTGACCGTGGCTTAAGCATTCACCATCAGGCTAAGCAGGTTGACTCGCAACGGCTCATCTACGAGCAAGTGACGTGTTGCCAAGTGCGCATTAACACGCCGGCAACCGCAACCGAACAACTGCAAAAAGCATTGAGTGCCTGCCGTAAATACTCTCGACCGGTATTAATCGAAGTTGCGCGGAGCGCCTTCGACTTCACCGTGAAACCGGCGAAGATCATGGCCTTGCCGGACATGCCGGATACGGAGTTGGCCAGCCTATCCACACAGCTCAGGAAACGTTTAAGCAAAGCTGAAAAGCCGGTCATTCTAGCCGGTATTGATGTGCGCCGCTTTAATGCTTCTGCTGCATTGGAGAGCTTTAGCAGCAATACCGGCATTCCGATTATCACCACCTTTCTTGGTCGTGCTGTGATTGATCACACACACCCTAATTTCGCTGGTATTTTTCTTGATGACGCCGACACTCAAACGTATCAACTTTTACAGCAGTCCGATTTGATCATAGCCGCAGGAGTTATTCGCACCGATAGTAATTTTGCCGCCCATAACCCGCTTTTTAGCAGCGAAAAGCTGGTCGATATCCAGCAAAATCATTGTCATATTGAGAAAAGTGCTTACCACCATGTGCGGCTCGATAAGCTATTCCGTAAATTGGAGCAAAGCAGCCTGCCAGCGTATCACTATTCTGATGTAGCAATTGCCAATTGTTCCTATGACGATACCTTTAATGCCGACAATGTTATGCGAACCATTCACCAACAACTGACCGAGAGTGAACAGGTCGTTCCCTTTGTTACCGATGTCGGAGATTGTCTTTTTGCCTCGCTGCAGGCTGAGCCCAGTCTTTGCCTTGCGCCCGCCTACTACGCGTCTATGGGCTATGCAATTCCCGCTGCTTACGGCATTCAGGCAGCGACCGGAATGCGCCCGATGGTGTTGGTTGGCGATGGCGCCTTTCTGATGACCGGGCTGGAGTTGGGTCATTTTCAGCGACACGGGTATGCCCCCATTATTGTGCTCTTCAATAATCGCTGCTGGGACATGATCCAGGCTTTTTCTCCTCAGCTTGAGTGCACCAACCTGAACGGCTGGAATTACCAGCAACTGAGCCAAAGCATGAACTGCGACTACTATTCTGTAAATCAACATCAGCAACTTGAGGACGCCATTGAACAGGCGTTAGCACAAACAAAGAAAGTGTCTTTTATTGAAATTGAGTTAGGGGCAAATACACGAACCGAAAGGCTTAACCGCTTTGCCTACCGTTTTCTTAATGCATAGCCGCCGCTTTAAATGAAGCGTAAACCTGTTGTTGCAGTTGTAAGTTCAAGCGTTTCACGGACGCGTTGGTCACCAATGCCCGTAATATTTCATCACCAACCGTCAAGACAACGACCGTTTCAGCAATATGCTTAGCAGGCTCAAAATCAATAATGCGTGCGGCAATTTGATTCGTTAGCGAGGTATTAGGCAAGTATTCAGTCGCAATACTGACATCACGTGCCCACACAAGTAACCGCCCTGCCCGACTCTTTGCCGTCGCACCAGCCGCATCGATCGCAGCATTTACCGGTAACCAAAGTTGTTGATCCGCTAACTGCCAGGCAAGCAACTCATCGGCCGCATTGAATCGGCCTGTCAGCTTGTCTGGAGGCGTTACTGATAATACCGACAATGGTCCTTCACTGTGCCCTGCTAATGAATCAATTTGAGTCTGCAATGTACCACTGGAGAGCATTTTCCCTTCGGCCATGATCACCACGTCATCAGCCAGCTGCACCACTTCCTCAACATGATGCGACACTAGTAGCATGGGTAGACGAAAGCGGGTCTGTATGCGCCGCAAGTCGGTCAAAATTTGTTTTTTCGCCGCGGCATCCAAACCATTCATCGGTTCATCGAGCAACAGTAACTGAGGCTGTGACAGCAACGCCCGACCAATAGCGACACGCTGTTGCTGTCCTCCGGAAAGCTGCTCGGGCTTGCGCTGCAATAATTCCTGCAGCGACAACATATCGACAATTTCAGCAAAGCCAATCGTCAGTTCATTTTCATCGACACGCTTTGGCATGCCGTAGCGTAAGTTATTTTCAACTGACATCGTGGTAAACAAATGAGCCTGTTGAAACACCAGAGCCAAACCCCGCTTTTCCGGATTTAAGCGGCACTTGCGCGAATGCCAGACTGCATCACGCCAGCGTACACTGCCCTTCAACCCTTGCGTTAAACCAGCAATAGCACGTAGTAAGGTGCTTTTACCACAGCCTGAAGGACCGAAAATTGCGGTTACCCGGTCGTCGGCGAAGCTGTGCGCCAGTTGTAGACAAAAATCGCCTTGCCGCTGTTCAATATTGACCGTTAGCATAATCGGCCTCGACTCAGAGTTCTTTTCTGCCAGGCGTAAACGGCGACCAGGACGGTAAAGGCAAAAAGTAACAACCCAAGAGACAGCCGTTCGGCAGCATCGTAATTCATCGCTTCAGCGTGGTCGTAAATGAGCACCGAGAGAACTTGCGTTTCTCCGGGAATGCTCCCGCCCAACATCAAAATAACGCCGAATTCACCTAAGGTATGAGCAAAGCTCAGTGTCGCCGCAATTAAGAACCCACCCTGGCAGGACGGCAATACTATGGTCCAGAAACGTCGCCACCATCCGGCACCCAAGGTTGCCGCAACATCCAGAGGCTCTTTGCCCAGTTGCCGAAAAGATTCAACCAGTGGTTGCACCGCAAAAGGTAAGGAATAAATAACCGAACCGATGAGAATGCCTTCGAAACTGAACGCCAGGTGATTTAAGCCCCAGGATTCCAGCGTGGAACCAATAAAGCCGTTAGGCCCTAGCCAGATTAACAGATAGAAACCCAGTACCGTTGGTGGCAATACCAGCGGCAAAGCCACGATTGCCTGAACCGGAGCCGCCAGCCAGCTGCGTTGATTTGCCAGCCACCAGGCAATGGGGGTTGCCAGTAGCAATAAAATAATTGTACTGAACGCTCCTAACTGGAGGGTTAATACAACAGCCTGCCAGTCGGCACTACTCATTGGTGGTTCCTGTTATTAATCCATGCTTCCGTTTGAGTTGATCAAACTCCTGCAGTTGCGTGAACTGGCTAAACTGTTTTGCCAGCGTTTTATTCTTTGCCCGCTTCAGCACCGCATGAGACTGCTTTAATAAAAAGTTATCGGTCATGTGCAATAGCAGCATCTGGTTGTTATTGCGTTGCTCAACCGGTAGTACCGAGAGCGCAACTAACGCCATATCCGCCGCACCGGTTAACGCCATTTGTGCCGCCTGAGCGACATTTTCCGCGTAAACCAATTGCCCCTGAACAGCATCGGCAAGCTGATGGCCTTCTAAAAAGTGCATCGCCGCCTTACCGAAAGGCGCATGACGCGGCTGTGCTATGGCCAGAGTCACAGACTTCATCCCCGCCAATTGCTCAACGGAGTCGGGCAGCGTTCCAGCTTTAGCGCTCCACAAAACCAACTGCCCATAACCGTCGGTGATCGCATCACCGCTTAAATAACCAGCTTGCTGTAAATGCTGAAGGTAATTGTCATCGGCAGAAAAATAGAGATCGTACGGCGCGCCATGCTGAACTTGCGTAGCCAGCTTGCCCGAGGAGGCAAACACCAGACGCAATGAAACACCCTCTCGTTGCTCAAACTCTGCTGCCAGCTCCGTCAACAAGGGTCGATAACTGGATGCGGCGGCTATGGTCAGATCCACCGCCCATACCGACGACGATAACAACAACAAGGACAACATCCAGAGTCTCACTGCTGCTGACTCCATTGCTTCGCGGCTTGTTGATCACTTTCCTTAGCTTCTACCCAGTGCTCACCTGATTCTGTGTGTTCTTTCTTCCAAAATGGCGCCTGTGTTTTTAAGTAATCCATAATAAAGCTAGCCCCTGAGAACGCTGCCTGACGGTGTCCGCTGGCAACCGCCACCATAACAATTTGTTCATTCAGAGCCAGATAACCGACTCGATGAATCACCGTGACCCCTTTAAGATTCCAGCGCTCCCCGGCCTCTTCCGCAATGGCAGTTAACGCCTTTTCAGTCATTCCCGGGTAATGCTCAAGCTCAAGACCACACAAGCCGCCTTCGGCAAAATCCCGAACTAACCCCGTAAACGTCACCACCGCACCGCAATGGTGGTTCTGTGCAAGGCGCTGGTACTCCGCGGCTAAATCAAAATCTTCCGACTGAACCCGAACATAGATACTCATCAATGACCCCTAGCCGCCGGTGACCGGTGGAAACAGCGCCACTTCATCACCATCTTTCACTTCGGTACTTAGCGGCAATAAGTTCTGGTTAACGGCACAAAGCAACTGATAACGCTCCAGCTCTTTGGCGTAGCGGTCGGACTGCAGCTTTAACACCTGCACCAACTCTTGCACCGTACCGACATCCGCATTAATCTGCGTTTCAGCCAGTCCCAGGCGCTCCCGCAAGACAGCAAAAAATTTTACGGTTATCACAGTGGCGTACCTCCTCTGGTCCAGTGGCCTCTTTTGCCGCCTTCTTTTTCCAGCAGACAGGTATCAGTAATCACCATTGCCGGATCCACCGCCTTGCACATATCGTAGACGGTCAAAGCAGCAACCGAAGCCGCTGTTAGTGCTTCCATTTCTACCCCTGTCGTTCCCGTCACCTTGCATAAGCTCTGAATGCGAACTTCCCCTTTGTCGCGATCAAGCTCAAAGTCGATAGTGACTTTAGTTAAGGCCAGCGGATGACACAGAGGAATCAGTTCACTGCACTTTTTAGCGGCCATAATGCCCGCAATACGAGCAGTAGCCAGAACATCGCCTTTTTTTGCAGCGGCCGCTTCCAGCAGTTCAATAACGTCGGTACGACTGCGTAACCTGCTTTGCGCCACCGCTATGCGTGTGGTTGTGGCCTTGTCAGCAACATCCACCATATGGGCTTCACCCTGCTGATTCAGATGGGTTAATTCACTCATAATTTTTCCTTAAGATAGATGGCCAACGAAGTTACAGGGGCCCTGCCGGGAATCCAGCTGCGGGCCCAGCAAGTTATCCCAGGCCAATTGTGCAGCGCCGCCAGAGCCCGGTACTGACGCCACTAAGGTTCGGTTTGCGAGTCCAGCAAAAGCGCGTGACTGCATACTGGATGTGCCGATATCAGCAAAAGAAAGCTGCCTGAACAACTCCCCGAACCCGTCAATATGCCGGTCCAGCAACGGCATCAGAGCATCTTGCGTTACATTATCTACCGCAAACCCAGTGCCCCCGTTGGTTACCACAACCTGAATATCTTCGTCAGCTATCCACTGACTGATCAATGCCCGAATCCGGTACTTGTCGTGCGGCAAGACCTTGCGTTCGGTGACCTTGTGCCCATCATTTTCTATCAGTTGCTGCAGTAGGTCGCCGGTGCTGTCATCCGCCCGCTTGCGTTTGTCGGAGAAAGTCACGACAGCAATATTCAGCGGTTTAAATGATTTATTGGCTTTCATGCTTCCACTCCTGAGTCTGGTCCTGAATTTGACATAATTGCGACCATTGTTGTGGGGTATTGGTATTGATAAGTTGCGCTTCGTGGTGACACGGTAAGGCCGTTGCATTGAGCCTTTGCAGTAAGGCAAAAACCGAACGTCGGCCATTATCAACGGCCAATTGCTGGTTTATGTCTGCCTGCAACTCGCTGCTGTTTGTTAGCACACAAGGCAGCGCACAGTCCCGATAATAAGCCGCTGACGCTTCCACGTTCAGCAGTGGCAGCAAGGTAGTCGCGGTTAACGCCGGCATATCCACCGGCACCACCAGTACTTTGTTAAACTGGCAATGTGCAAGGCAGGCGTGTAAGCCTGAAAGAGGTCCTTGTTCGGGAATAATGTCAGAGATGAAGCCCGGCTGATTGCGACTGATAAGAATGTCCTGGCAGCCAAGATCTGACAATTTAGTCTGCATGTGCTCCAGCAAACTGACCGAACCGAAACGCAACAAAGCTTTATCCTGCCCCATACGTGAAGAACGTCCGCCAGCCAGCAGAATACAACTGAAAGAAGCACTCGACATGTTAACCACCTATCATCGCCAGATGGCGTGTCGCTCCGCTGTTATTCTCGTGCAGGCCATGAGTTGCTTTTTTAAGCATGATGTTGTCCTGCAGCGCGTTGATTAACGGTTCAGGATCATCACTTTGCAAGTACTTGCGAATGTCCTGATGCTGTTCGGTAAACAAGCACAAGAACAGTTGACCCAGACTGGAAACACGCAAGCGGTTACAGTCATCACAAAAGTCTTTGCTATACGGCATGATCAGCCCCATTTTTCCTTTATAATCAGGGTGTGCAAACTCTTGCGCAGGACCTGCATTGTCGGCCTTTGAGGTAAGGGACCAGCCGTCGGACAGAAGCTCTTGTTTAATGGTATCGCCGCTCACATGATGACGCTTATAGTACTCCGTATTGTCGGTGGTACGCATCAGCTCAATAAAGCGCAGTGCCACGTTTCGGTCTTTAATAAACTTCAGAAATTCGGGTAGCTCACCACCGTTGTATTGTTTTAACAGCACTGTGTTGACCTTTACCTTGGCAAAATCCATATCAACCGCCTGATCGATACCTTCAATAATTTCCGGCAACTTGTTTTGTCCGGTCACCAAATGGAAAGTGCTGGGGTCAAGACTGTCGACGCTCACATTAATTGCGTCCAGTCCCGCATCGCGCCACGCGGGTAAGTCGCGCTTCATGCGATAACCGTTAGTGGTAATAGCGACTTTCTCAATGCCCGGTACGGACTTACAGGTGGCGATAATGTCAGTGAGATCTTTACGCAGGCAAGGCTCACCACCCGTTAAACGAATTTTGGTCGTGCCCAGTTTGGCGAAAGCGGTTACCAAACGACGTACTTCCGGCAGGGTGATTTCATATTTACGAGAGCTGCAGTCGGGGCCATCGGGCAAGCAATAATCACAGCGGAAGTTGCAGCTTTCAGTCAATGACAGACGCAAATAGGTAAAGCGACGCTTGAAGCGATCTTTTAGTTGTTGCATATCACACCTTTCCAAGTTCGGGAGGTACTGTCGTTTCCAAGAGCACCCTGGTGGCTGAATTGCCACGGCGTACCGTTCATACCCTTAACGAAAGGGCTTAGAGCCGGTAGCTCGGCGTAGTGTGCACAGCTTAGTAGAGCCCGCTATAGAGCGAAATTCCCTTGAAGAGAGGGCCCAAACTACCACTAAGGGGGTATTTGTGCGCCACAGCCCTTGATATGCATCAACTTTTGCTTATGAAAATTCTGCTAATCTTTGCCGCCACTTTGGTCAAACAGGTGTTTTATGTCAGCCGCTTATTTCCGTCCCGAATTGCTTTGCCCTGCCGGTAGCCCCGATGCTATGCGCATGGCCTTTGCTTATGGTGCGGATGCCGTTTATGCCGGCGAACCCCGTTACAGTCTAAGAGTACGCAACAACAGTTTTACCCTGAAGAATTTAGGTGAAAGCATTAACGAAGCCCACCAACAGGGAAAGCGCTTTTACGTTGTGGTCAACATTGCGCCGCATAACGCCAAATTGACGAACTTTGTTGATCACATACGCACCATTGTCGAAATGAAGCCCGATGCGCTGATTGTTTCTGACCCGGGTGTGGTCATGCTGCTGCAGCAGAATTTCCCGCAACAACCCCTGCATTTATCCGTACAAGCCAATACCATTAACTGGGCCGCACTGAAATTCTGGCAACAACAAGGCATTGAACGCGTTATTTTGTCGCGCGAGCTCGGCTTAAAAGAAATTGCAGAAATGCGCCAGCAGGTGCCGGGTATTGAGATTGAAGTCTTTGTTCATGGTGCTTTATGTATGGCTTATTCCGGCCGCTGCCTGCTATCAGGTTATATGAACAAGCGCGACCCAAATCAGGGCGCCTGTACCAATGCGTGCCGTTGGGGTTACGAAGTTCACGAAGCTAAGGAAAATGCGGTCGGTCAATATGAGCCGGTACTTCTTGGTGATCCCAAACAACCACAGGACTTGATGCTACTGGATGAAGACCAGCACGGTTCCTATATTATGAACTCCAAAGATCTGCGTGCTGTAGAGTACGTCAACGACTTGGTTGAAATGGGCGTGCACTCGCTAAAAATTGAGGGCCGTACCAAATCAGACTATTACATTGCACGAACCGCTCAGGTCTACCGCCGCGCAATTGACGACGCTATTGCCGGTAAACCCTTTAATACCGAACTGCTGAACGAGTTAAACGGTATGGCCAACCGCGGATTTACCGCTGGCTTCCTGCAACGTCATACCCCACAAGATCTGCAAAACTACGAACGTTCGCACAGTGAAGGCGAACATATCCTAGTGGGTCAACTGCATGGTTCCGAAAACAGCCAGTCAATTTACTCAGTGGCGGTGAAAAATGGATTCTCTATTGGTGACGATCTATTGCTAATGACGCCGAAAGGAAATTATCGGTTTCAGTTAGCGCGCATGGAGTCAGTGAAAGACGAAGCCATGATCCGGGCACCCGGCTCAGGCTACCAAGTAAAAATACAGACGCCAGTCACGATAGAGGCGAACGACATTCCTTATTGTTTTCTAGTCAAAGAAACAGCGGTGAGAAAAGTGGCATGATTGTCATTAACGAGAGTTGTATTAACTGTGATATTTGCGAGCCAGAGTGCCCAACCGAGGCTATTGCTATGGGCGACAGTATTTACGAAGTGAATCAGGACAAGTGCGTAGAGTGCGAAGGTTATTACGATACGCCCAACTGTTACGTGGTCTGTCCGGTTGAAGCCGTCGACATTCTACAAGCAAAGAGGTAACGGCCTCTCTCTTTAGAGGTAGATAAATCATCAGGAGGGTTTTGTATAGTGAACCAGATCAATAATTCAGTAGATGAGATGACTATGCGTACCCCAATTCAATGCAGCCAATGCAGTATGCAATCGATTTGCGTCCCGGCGGGCTTAATTCCCAGCGACGTTGAAATTCTCGACAAAAGTAGCCGCGAGCCACACCTTTATAATAAGCGCAGCGTGGTTTATAGCGAAGATCGCGCCCTGAACTCGGTATTTGCCATAAAAAGCGGTTCAGTCAAATGCTACACCATAGACAGCAATGGCAAGCAGCAAATCACCAGTTTCCACCTGGTGGGCGATATTGTCGGTCTGGAAGCCTTGGCCAGCGGTAAAGCCGCCACCTACTGCGAAACGTTAGAGACCTCGATGCTCTGCGAAATTAAATTAAATAAACTCTTCGCTCAAGAGCTGCCCAAAGTCGAAAATAATCTCCTGCAGCTAATGAGTCGGCGCTTAGCCAACTGCAGTAAGCACTACCTCAACGTCGTGAATACCAGCGCTGAACAAAAAGTCATCGCTTTTTTGCTTTCAATCAGTACGCATATGCATCAACATGGCTTGTCTCGCAATGAATACCGACTGCCAATGACACGGACGGACATTGCCAACTATCTGGGTTTGGCTGTTGAAACCGTCAGTCGTATTTTTACCTCGTTAAAGGAGCAATCCCTTATCGATACCAAGCAGTCTATTTTGACCATTAACAATTTAAATGCCTTAGAGCGCCGCGTCGCATAACGCTATTTCAGGAGGTTACATGTCATCCGCTGGTTTTAATTGGTCCGATCCTCTCAACTGGCAAAACGCTTTGTCCGATGAAGAGAAAATGATTCAGCAAAGCGCTCATCAGTATGCTCAGGAAAAGCTCATGCCGCGCGTGCTGGAAGCCAACCGCAACGAGAACTTTGATCGCAATATTATGAACGAGCTGGGTGAGATGGGTCTATTAGGCGCAACTTTACCAGAAGAATACGGCGGCAGCGGTGTAAACCACGTTAGTTACGGTCTTATTGCCCGCGAAATTGAGCGTGTCGACAGCGGCTACCGCAGTGCCATGAGTGTTCAGTCCTCTTTAGTCATGCACCCTATTTACACGTTTGGCAGTGAAGCACAGCGTAAAAAATACTTACCGAAACTGGCAACCGGCGAATGGGTTGGTTGTTTTGGTTTAACAGAACCGGACTCCGGCTCAGACCCCGCCAGTATGCGCACCACCGCCAGGCGCACTGATAACGGTTACGTGCTGTCGGGTTCAAAAATGTGGATAACCAACTCGCCTATCGCCGACGTATTCGTGGTCTGGGCGAAACTTGACGGTGAAATTAGAGGCTTTGTGCTGGAAAAAGGTATGAAAGGTCTGAGCGCACCGAAAATTGACGGTAAATTCTCTCTGCGCGCGTCCATAACCGGCGAAATAGTCATGGACGGTGTAGAAGTTTCAGAAGACCATATTTTCCCGGAAGTGAAAGGTCTAAAAGGCCCCTTTAGCTGCCTCAATAAAGCCCGTTACGGCATAGCCTGGGGCTCGCTGGGTGCGGCAGAATTCTGTTGGCACGCAGCGCGACAGTATACGTTAGAACGCAGCCAGTTTGGTCGTCCACTGGCGGCTAACCAGTTAATACAGAAAAAATTGGCCGACATGCAAACCGAAATCAGTCTGGGCTTACTGGGTTGCTTACAGGCCGGTCGTGAGCTCGATAACGGCACTCTGAGCCCCATTGCCATCTCGCTGATTAAACGTAACAGCTGCGGCAAAGCACTGGACATTGCCCGTCAGGCGAGAGACATGCACGGTGGCAACGGCATTGCCGACGAGTACCACGTTATTCGCCATGTAATGAACTTAGAAGCGGTGAATACCTACGAGGGTACCCACGATATTCACGCGCTGATTTTAGGTCGTTCTCAGACCGACATTCCTGCGTTTTAATAGCGAGGGTTACCATGCGTTGCGATATTGAGGGCTGGCAACAGGACTTCATGGAGCGACTGGCGCAGGAAGACTTACCTGCGCCTGCATCGCACCCTTCCAGCTTAAGTGATGCCGATTTATTTGCTCTGTTTCACAGTCAGGTGCTCAGCCGGTTCACCGATATAGAATCACGACGTTTGCAAAAACAAGGCAAAAGCTTCTATACCATTGGCAGTGCCGGGCACGAAGGTAATGCAGCCATTGCGGCAGCACTGCGGATAACCGACCCCGCGTTCCTGCACTACCGAAGCGGGGCCTTTTTCTTGCAACGCGCCAAACAGTCCGACGGTGCGCACTCTTTGTATGACTTAATGCTGTCGTTCTGCGCATCCAGTGATGACCCAATCTCCGGCGGTCGCCACAAAGTACTGGGCAGTTTAGCGCTGAATATACCACCGCAAACCTCCACCATTGCGTCGCATTTACCCAAAGCCATGGGCACCGCCTACGCTATTGGATTAAGCAAACGACTCAAACAAGAAGGCCACTGGCCGCACGATGCTATTGTGCTGTGTAACTTTGGTGATGCCTCTGCAAACCACTCCACTGCCGTAGGCGCACTTAATGCCACCGGCTGGAGCGCGTACCAGGGCATGCCAATGCCGATACTTTACGTCTGCGAAGACAATGGCATCGGCATTTCTACATCGACACCCCATGGTTGGACCGCTCAGCAACTTCAGAATTACCCGTCAATACGGTATTACTTTGCAGACGGTGCCAATGTCAGTGAATCATACGCAGTAGCCTGTCAGGCGGCCGAATATATCAGGCGCACACGAAAACCCGCTATTTTGCATTTAAAAACGCAGCGCTTTTTCGGGCATGCGGGTGCCGACGCCGAGGTTGCCTACCGAAGCACTGAGTCGATAGAGCAAAGCTTTGAAACGGATGTGCTGTTACAAACTGCCGCTCAGGTTATAGAGCGTGGTGCGTGTTCTGGTGCTGAATTGGCGGAAAAAGCACACTGTTGGTTACAACGTATTCATAGAGTCGGAGCCGAAGCCTCCAGCCGTCCGCGGCTCGAATCGGCAGATTCGGTCATGGCCTCTATTATTCCGAAAACCCAGTGCAATGACGCTGACGCGCTCGATAATAAACAACAGCAAGCGCTGTTCGCCTTCGACAAACACAACATAAAAAAGCCTCAACCCTTAGGTAAGATGATCAACTGGGCACTGCATGAAATATTGGCCCGCTATCAGAACACGGTGGTGTTTGGTGAGGATGTCGCGAAAAAAGGCGGCGTTTATCATGTGACTCACCATTTGGTTGAGCAATTTGGTGCAAACCGTGTAGTCAACACCTTACTGGATGAACAAAGCATTCTTGGGCTGGCGATGGGTATGGCTCAACAAGGTTTTCTACCCATACCGGAAATACAATTTTTGGCTTACGTGCACAATGCCGAAGACCAAATCCGAGGCGAAGCTGCAACCTTGCCCTTTTTCTCTAATGGTCAGTATCACAACGGCATGGTGCTTCGTATTGCCGGCCTTGCCTATCAAAAAGGGTTTGGTGGCCACTTTCACAATGACAACTCTTTTGCCGTGTTCCGCGACATTCCGGGCGTTATTGTTATGTGCCCATCGAACGGATACGACGCCGTATTAATGATGCGACAGGCCGTGCAACTGGCTCATTGCCAAAAGCGCTTGGTGATCTTCTTAGAACCCATAGCGCTTTACATGACTCGGGATTTGCTTGAAGAGGGTGATAAAGGCTGGCTGCGTGAATTTCCGCAGGCAAATACTCCTCTGCCCGCTTTGGGTGAACCGGCTCACTATGGTGAAGGCGACGAACTGGTCATCATCACCTATGGTAACGGCTATTACTTAAGTCGACAGGCGTGCCAGGAACTGTCCTGTGAAAAGCGCATTCGCATTCTCGATTTGCGTTACTTAGTTCCATTGGACATTGAGAAAATCATAGATGCGATTGGTTCAACAAAGCACATTCTCATTGTCGATGAGTGTCGCAACCGGGGGTCATTAAGTGAAGAGCTATTCACAGCCCTGCATGAACACCAGAGTGACTGGCAGCGTATTGATCGCATTACCGCTAAAGACAGCTTTATTCCTTTGGGTTCCGCCGCTTATAAAGTACTGCCCGGAAAGGCGGATATTCTTAATTATTTACAGGAGCATTTAGGCCAATGAAACAAACTGCCGTTATCGTCTGTCCCGGTCGTGGTGGTTACAACAAGCCTGAGTTAGGCTCTATCAGCCACCGCCATTTGCCACAGCAAAATAGGCTTATTTCCAGCCTGGACAAGGTTCGGGAAAACGAAGGACTGCTTAGCGTTTCCGAACTGGACCAAAAAAGTAAATTTGATCGCCGATTGCATTTAAAGCCGGAGAACTCCGCCGCTTTAATTTTTGCCGCTGGTTATGCCGACTTTAAAACGGTCAACCCGGAAGAGTACGAGATTGTTGCCGTTACCGGAAATTCTATGGGTTGGTATACCGCTCTGGCCTGCGCCGGTGTATGGAAAGCTGATAACGCAATGTCGATTGTCACCGATATGGCAAAGCGCACCGCGGAAGCTGAAGGCGCGCAACTGATCTACCCCGTAATGAACGAACAATGGCAACCGGACAAAACGCGGGAACAGGCAGTAAGTCAATTACTGATGAAACATGCCGGAGAATTGTTCTTATCGATTCGTTACGGTGGCTACGTATTGCTGGCGGGCACTGAGAACGCAATTAACGCAGCCAGTAAAGCGTTGGAGCCGGTCGATGACCGTTTCCCTATGATTCTGCCTGGCCATGCGGCGTTCCATTCGCCGCTAATGAAAGCAGCATCAGAACAAGCATTAGCGGTATGGAACTCGCACTATTTCCGACAGCCCGAACTCCCATTGATAGATGGTCGGGGTGTCATTTGGGAGCCGCCCGGATGTGATTTGAATGCACTGCAAAACTACACCTTTGGCCATCAGGTAACCGAGTATTACGACTACACTAAAGCCATTACCGTTGCGTTAAGAGAGTTTGCTCCTGATAAATTATTGCTGCTGGGACCTGGTAACAGCCTGGGCGGTGCCACCGGACAAAGCCTGGTGGCCGCAAACTGGCGTAACCTTTCCAATAAAGACGACTTTGTTCATAGACAGGAAAGTGAAAAAGCCCCTGTGATTAGCCTGGGGCTATAATACGGTAACGATTAGCGAATACCTTTGCTGTTCAGATGCCCTTTGTACGCCATATCGCTTTTCATAATGTGATTCATTAGCCAGGCTTTAACAAACTCCAGCAACTCATCAATCACGTCCTCGTGGTTATCAACCCGATGCTTGAACCGCATCACGTCCTGCACTAAGTCGCGGTGTTTCAGTTTATGGTTTTCTAAGTCGGGATAGCCGTTCCGTTCCATCAGCAACTCTTCGTAGTTAAAGTGCGTTGCTGTGTAGTTTATTAAGGAGTCCACCAGACGTTGCAGCGCGTGCTGATCACCATCCCGAAGCTTCAGTCGGTACAGCTCATTAGCAATGTAAATTAAACGCTGATGCTGACGGTTAATTTCTTCAATTCCCACATCGAGTTTCGATGACCATTCAATCAGGACATCCTGTTCCGATAGACGCCGCTCTATAACGTCCTCTTCAATGTAATAGCGATCACCCAGGGATTTAATCTCACCGCCTAACGTCGTTAACTGGGCAGAGCTTTCTAATGCTTCCTGCGAGCGTTCATCCACAACTCTGGCACTTTCTGACAGCGAGTTGATGTTCTCCTGGATATTCATAGTCACCGCTGACTGCTCTTCCGCTGCGGAGGCTATCTGAATATTTAAATCATTAATAACACCGACATTTTCAACAATGTCTGTTAACGAATTTGATGCCTTGTTCGCCTGCTCCACGTTTTCACCAGCCAGTGTTTTATTGCGTTCCATAGAGTGAACGGCATTATTGGTGTTGGTTTCAAGCCGACCAATCACATTTTGTATTTCGCCGGTTGATGCCTGTACCCGCTGCGCCAATTGTCTGACTTCATCAGCAACCACAGCGAATCCACGCCCGGACTCTCCAGCTCGGGCTGCCTCAATCGCGGCATTCAGCGCCAGCAAATTCGTCTGATCGGCAATGTCGTTAATGGTCAGCAGGATCTTCGAGATGGCCTGGCTGTCTTCCGACAAGGTTTTTATGACTTGCTGAGACTCCGACACTTCCTGCTCTAATTGTTGAATAGCAGCGACCATGGTATCAACCACCTGCTGACCATTTCGCGCCGACACTAAAGTGTTATCTGCCTCCGTCGCCGCCTTTTGCGTCGATTCCGACACTTCACTAATTGCAGCAGTCATTTGCTCTACCGCCGCAGCGGCACTTTGCATTTGTGCCGCCTGGGCTTTAGCACGCTCGGCCAATTCTTTTATGGCTTGGTAGTTTCCATCACCCAGCCGGTCCATGCCGTCGCTCGACTTACGTATAGCATCGACTGAATAACTGGTTTCTATGGCGACCGAATTTAAGTAGTAGGTGATTTTTGAAAGTTCATCGTTGCCCTCTGTAGTGCCCAGGCTGTTCAGGTCGCCATTAGCCAACTGCTTAGCCATTTCGATATTCGCGGAGACAGCCCGGCGAATACCCAAATACAAGCTTGTGAAGAGCAGCAATTGTAGCAGCAAAACGCCCAGCAGCAGCGCAATATTGGTCCAGACGATGCTGTCTAGTTTAGCAGCGCGTTGTTCTAGCCTGTTTTGGTAGGCAGGAATGACGCTGTCATAGAAACCAAATAGAGCCCCTATGGCTGCAGTGCCTTCCCGGAAAAAATCGCCCGCTGCCATTTGGCGGTTCAACAATCGACGCGAAGCCGTCTCACTAAATAGCGTGAGTTGCTGTTCAGCGGCTTCAGCTTGTTTCAACAGAGCGCTATTGTTTGTTTCCTCGGATAAATTCTTTACGATACCGACAAAGTCCTCAACCTGGCTTTCTAATACATAACTTAAGGTTGTGACCGTCTGTTGCAGCTCTGCGCTACCCTGCCCACTTAACCATTGTGCCCCCAGACCTCTTAAGCGGCCGCTGTATTCAACTAATTGGGGGAGTTCTTCCACCGCTAACCGTGCAAGGTAAAGACTGGCTAAATCACTTTCCAGTAGCTGCTGTGAGTGTGTGCTGAGTTTTTTTAATAGGGATTTGGTGTAATTAAGTAACTCAGAATGTCGCTTAAATTGCCCTGTAGAACCGTTGAGTTGTTGCCACTCCCTGCTTAGTTGAGCAATGTCTGCAGCTGATAGAAAACCATGTTTCTTTTGCAACGCCTCAAGCGAACTTAAATGGCGGTTAACCGCCTGCACCGAACGGTTAATTTCATTTGAAAATTCCCCCCGCTGTGCGTCGCTTCCGGTCATGCCCCGGTGCATCGCAATATGCTCTAACAATCCCCGAAACTCAGACCAATACTGAGAGACCTGCTGTTTTTGCTCAACTTGATGGGCTTTATCCAACGAGTCATTGACCATTAAGGCGCTCAACACAATAACCGGAAGGAACAATAAGAATCCGATGAAACCGAATTTTCTTCTAAAGCTCAGTAAATTAAACAACTTCTGGACAGGGCGAGTTAACCAATCGAGCCACTTCATAACCACTCCACTACAGGCAAAGTCTGCAACCACAAACGCGTCATTTTGCCTGTTTATCGACATTAGTCACATGAAATAAAGGGTTATTACTGACTAGGTAATTAAAACTTGATTACGATCAAGAAACCAGCAAACTCTCCAAGGTCATTTCGGTCATTTTATTAAACGCGGTTTGTCTTTCGTTAGCCGACAACCCATTTCCTGTTCTTATTTCATCCGACACGGTCATAACCGCCAGTGCCTGCTTCTTATGAATGGCCGCAATGGCATAAAGCGCCGCCGCTTCCATATCCAAAGCCAACACATTCATAGCCTCCAGCCTGGATTCCAGCTTCTTATCGGGGTGATAGAAGCAGTCGGTTGAGAACACATTACCCACCGCCACCGGTTGGTTTTTCTTTTGACAGTAGCCAACAAACTCACTTAGAAGTGTGTAGTCAGCGATGGGGGCAAAGTCATAGCCACCAAACAAACGCCGGTTAATTGCTGAGTCGGTGCAAGCCCCCTGAGCCACAACCAGGTCACTCAAGCTAAGGTTCGGCGATACGGCGCCACAGCTGCCAACACGAACTAAGCGCTCAACGCCAAAATGTTGAAATAGTTCCTGCGCGTACAGAGTACAGGACGGCATACCCATTCCAGAGCCCATGACAGACACCGGAGTACCGCGAAACTGACCGGTAAAGGCAAGCATATTCCGTGTATCACTAATCAGTTCAGCATGACTCAAATGCGTCTCAGCAATATGTTTTGCCCTTAATGGATCACCCGGAAACAGGCACAGCTCAGCAAAGTCGCCGACCTTAGCCGAAATATGGGGAGTGGTCATAGGAATCATCCTGTCATTTTTAAAACGAGAAAGGTGACAAATCAGAAATAATCGATTATATTTCGCTTTATTCTAAATTAGATAATACGGAATTAACATGATCGATGTCATCATGAAATTGGCAACAGGTTACCGCAAAAGCGTCTTCTGGTTATTGACGCTGATCACTATTGCCATTACGGCTTTTATACCGTCCATTACTATCGATACCGATCCGGAGAACATGCTGCCGGATAATAATCCTCAGCGCCTTTTTCATAATCAGGTCAAACAAACCTTTTCCATGCATGACATGATTGTTGTCGGTGTTGTTAATAACAATGGCGTCTACAACAAACAGACGCTGACCGATTTACATACCCTCTCTAACTACGCCGAATCACTCGACGGAGTTATCAGCGATGACCTGATGTCACTGGCGAATGTCGACAATATAACTCAGAAAAGCCCAGGCACCATTCGCTTTGAATGGATGATGAAACAACCACCGGAAAATGACGCCGAGGCACAGTACATCAAGCAGCAAGTGGAAGACTTACCCTTGCTTTACAACACCATTGTTGCCGGTGATGCCAAGGCTGCCGCTATATACGTGCCCATTCGCGATAAAAATCAAAGCTATGCTCTGGCAGAAAAATTACGAGAAAAAACCGAGACACTAAAAGGACAAGATGAATGGTACATCACGGGTTTACCTGTCGCTGAAGACCAATTTGGTTCTGAAATGTTTGTGCAGATGGGTATTTCAGCGCCAATAGCCGGGCTGGTTATCTTTGCCTTGCTTTGGTTTTTCTTCCGTAACGTGCGTTTTATCAGTGCAGCAATGATTGTCGCGGTTGCGACCGTACTCATTACCATGGGGTCATTGATTGCTCTGGGCTTTACCGTACACATTATGTCCTCAATGATCGCCATTTTCCTGATGCCGATAGCGGTAGTCGACTCCGTCCATATCATGTCGGAATTTTCCGACCGCTATAAGCAAAACGGCAACGCAAAGGACACAATTAAAGCCGTATTAAGCCATTTATTCAAACCTATGCTATTTACCTCGATAACCTCAGCGGTTGGATTTTATTCCCTCATGCTGACGCCCATCCCGCCAGTACAGGTATTTGGCGCTTTCGTTGGCTCCGGTATTTTACTGGCTTTTGTTATTACCGTTCTTTTTGTACCGGCGTACATTTCTGCCCTTAAACCAACAACACTGGAAGGCTTTTCTCAGCTTACTCACGACGAACATAAAACAGGTTGGCTGCAAAAAATGGGTGACCTGGCCGCTCGTCATGCCAAACTATGGATTGCCTTCTTTTTAGTGATTCTTGTCTTCTCGTGGTACGGAATTCAGCAAATTACCATTAACGATAACCCGGTTCGCTGGTTTAAACCCGGACACGAGATACGCGTTGCCGACAGGGTTTTGAACAAGCATTTTGCCGGGACTTATAACGCCTACATGGTATTTAAAAGTACTCTGGATGTTGATAGCAAAGCGCGCGATGCGGTGCAGAACACTCTCAACAGCCCTGTTCTGTCAGGGCACTCGCGTCAGGTTTTAAACGAGTTACTGGCGAAACAAGATGTTCGTTTTAATCAGTGGATTATTGCTGTAGACGACTTGCTCTTTAGCGTCGATGCAAATGAGCTTAAGCCATTAGAGTCGCTAATGACTGAACTGGAACAACTGAATTCAAAAAGTAAGGTGTTCCAAAGCCCCGAGCTGCTCTCGTACATGAGTGAATTACAAAGGTATTTGCAGACAACGGGGCTGGTAGGCAAGTCCAACAGCCTCACCGATGTGGTAAAAACCGTCAATCGCGAATTGCGTTCCGGTAGAGAAAAGGACTATGAGCTTCCCGATAATGCAAATGGTGTTGCCCAAACCTTACTGCAATATCAATCATCGCACCGGCCTCAGGATCTTTGGCACTTTGTTACTCCGGACTATCAACAGAGTTTAGTGTGGCTACAACTGACTAGCGGTGATAATCAGCATGTCACCGAAGTAGTCAACACCGTCGATAGTTATCTGGCAAAACACCCATTGCCGGACAATATAGAAATGGATTGGGCAGGCAAGGCTTACCTTAATGTTGTCTGGCAAGAAGCGATGGTCGAAGGCATGTTAGACAGCCTTATCAGTGCCTTTATTGCGGTCTTTATCATGATGGTGCTGCTGTTCCGTTCAGTGATATTCGGTGTGTTGGCGATGTTACCGCTCAGTCTCACTATTGCCTTCATTTACGGACTTATCGGATGGGTGGGAAAAGACTACGACATGCCTATTGCTGTGTTGTCGTCGCTGACACTCGGACTGTCAGTAGATTTCGCTATTCACTTTATTGAGCGCACCCGGGCAACTTTTCAGCAAACAGGAAACTGGAAAGATACCTTGGTTATTCTGTTTGATGAGCCCGCCCGGGCTATTTCCCGCAACGCTATCGTAATTGCTATTGGCTTTACGCCATTGTTATTCGCCCCCCTGGTTCCTTACATCACAGTGGGTCTGTTTTTAGCCAGCATTATGGCGATATCCGCCATAGTGACACTTATTATGCTTCCGGCGGTTATGACAACCTTTAGCCGCCTAATCTTTCGTGGAGGTCAGTCATGAAAACAGTATTTCTAACGGTGGTATCTACCGCCTTTTTGCTGCTTAGCGGTCATACTCTGGGGGCAGAAAAAAGCGCCCGTGACATTGTTGAACAAGCAGAGCTTAATGCCTATTACGCTGGTGACGACGGGCGCAGTGCTGCTCGTATGATCATCACCGACAGTCAAGGGAGACAGCAATTGCGCCAGTTTACGATTCTGCGTAAAGATAAGACCGACGGTGGTGTACAAGATTTAATGGTGTTTTTCTCTCGCCCCGCCGATGTCCGCGACACGGTGTTCCGGGTAGTAAAGCAGGTGAACAGCGATGACGACCGTTGGTTATATTTACCCGATTTGGATTTGGTTAAACGTATCTCTGCTGGAGACAAGCGCACTTCTTTTGTTGGATCACACTTTTTCTATGAGGATGTTTCCGGCCGCGACACGGCTTTAGATAATTATGAAATTTTATCAGAAACCGACAACCAATACGTGTTGAAAGGCACGCCCAAAACCCCGGGCAATGTCGAGTTTGCCTACTACCACGTGGTCATCAACAAAGAACACATGCTACCAGTAGAAAGCACTTTTTATAACGACAGTGGTGAAGCCTACCGGAAAATGGAAGTACTAAAAATCGAAACTATTCAAGGCCATCCGACCGTTACTCACTCACGTATCTCAGACCTCAATGGCGGCGGTAATACTGAAATGCAGTTCCGTTTTATTACTTACAACATTGGCTTACCCGACAGTATTTTCAGTGAACGTAGCTTGCGTAATCCACCAGTTGAATGGTTAACCTTGAGAGAGCAGTAATGTCACACAGAAATATTTTAACCTTTACAGTTTTATTTGCTATTGCGTGCAGCGCGGCGGCACAGGACACGTGGCAAGACGAGCAATGGGAATCGAGCTGGGTTACGGAACAAGACGAGGGCATTAATGTCTACGGTTTTGTTGAGGCGGCAATAGGCGGACGGTTTGAATCCTCCCCCTATCACAAGCGTCTGTCTATTGCTGAACCTCGACTGCAATTGGGTTTTGACGAGCGCTGGAAAGATATTACCTGGACAGTAAAAGCCGACGGCTGGTATGACGGCTTTGATGAAACCTGGCACGGACAAATTCGGGAGTTAAACGCGCAGTTTACGGTATTTGAAAATACCGATATAAAAGTCGGTCGTCAGGTTCTTACCTGGGGTACCGGGGACTATCTGTTTCTGAACGATATGTTCCCAAAAGACTGGCAATCGTTTTTCACTGGCCGCGATCAGGAGTATTTGAAAGCGCCGTCGGATGCTTTGCGAGTCACCAGCTACTTTTCACTTTTTAACGTCGATTTTGTCTGGAGCCCTGAGTTTGACCCTGACAATTACATTAACGGCAAACGTATCTCCTACTTTAGTCCCTTAAAAGGCGCGTTAACGGGCTATGACCCTAGCGTTACATTCATTGAGCCCCAGCGCGACGAATATGCCCTGAGGCTGTTCCGCAATCACAACGGTGTTGAATACGCCCTTTATGGTTACGATGGTTTTACCAAAAGTCCTGAAACGGTTACTGAAGATTATCAGCCCACCTTCGGCCGCTTAACTGTCGTGGGCGCCTCCGTTCGACGAACCTTAGGCCCAGGCATTATTAATACAGAAGTGGCGCACCATAATAGCCATAAAGAAGCCGATCACTGGCGCGCATTAATAGGTTATGAGCAAGAGCTGTTTACCCGTTTTACCGGTGGCTTTCAGGCTTACGTTGAAAAAGGTGACGCGCAAACTCGAACTGTATTGACCACACGCTTAACCTGGCGCGACGAGCGCGACGATCTCACTCTGTCATTATTCGCTTTCGTTTCACCCAACCAGAACGACGGCTACCTACGCCCGACAGTAGATTATCGTATTGACGATAACTGGTCCTTTAGCGCTGGTTTCAACTTATTTTTCCGTGAGCGTTCAGATACTTTCTTTGGACAATTCACTGAAAACAACAATGCCTATCTGCGGATGCGGTATGCATTTTAATACGAAAACTGAAGGAGTTTTACAATGAGTGTCGAAAGAGCTTTAACCGCCTTTGCCGGCTTTATGGTATTGTTGTCCTTGGCGTTAACTTACTGGGTTCACCCCAATTGGATATGGCTAACGGTATTTGTTGGCGCAAACTTATTTCAACAATCTTTCACTGGTTTTTGTCCTGCAAGCATTTTTATGAAAAAAGTTTTAGGGTTAAAAACAGAGCGTGAGTTAGAAAAAGCAGGAAAATAAAGACGCTATGAGTGCTACTGAATCACAAGAGATGCTTCAGGAAGAAGCGCAGAATGCCGCAAGCTTCCTGCGCTCTTTAGGTAATCCTCACCGGTTACAAATTTTATGTCGATTAGCTTTGGGCGAACAAAGCGTCGGTGAGCTCCATCAACACTTCGACTTAAGTCCGTCGGCTTTTTCGCAGCACCTGGCGGTACTTCGCCAACAAGACTTGGTCACCATACGTAAAGAATCTCAGACCGTGTATTACTCCATAAAAGATCCGGACACCGAAGCTTTCATGAAGTTACTGAAACATAAGTTTTGTCCGTCGCTTTAAAAAAGCGCCACCTATAGGGCGGCGCAAAAGTTTCTGGAAGGACACTAGAACGAATAGCGAACGCCAGCCATAGCAACATAGGGGTCGATATCAACATCAACGCTTTCAATGGTCGTGCCGTTAACGCGAACATCACCGGTGGTATCAATATCCATGCGGCTAACCATAAAATGCAGACCCCAATCTTCGCTAAGCTTAACATTAACACCAGCCTGTAACGCGTAGCCCCAGCTGTTTTTCAGTGCCAGCGAAACATCGTCGCTATCAGTAACAACACCCAGTGCGTCCAATGTGGACCGCAACTGCGGATCAACTTGCTCATCGAAAAAAGCCGTGTAGTTAACTCCCACGCCAACAAAAGGCTTAAAGGTATCGCTATTCAGGTCAAAGTGATACTGAGCCAACAAGGTCGGCGGTAAATGCTGCGTTTTACCTATTTTTAGTCCGGCTAATGCACCTGTTCCGGTAATATCATGGCTAAACGGCGTTGCTGCAACTAACTCTAACGTCCAGCTGTTGGTTAACGCATAATCGAACGTCAGACCAAGCTGGGTATTAGTATTCACGCCAACACCGGTACTGTTCTCAGGTAGGCCAGCAACCGTTTCAACTACGTTGAGATGACGGCTGCTATCATCCGGCATGACAGAGATAGCACCAACATTAATAGAAAAATCATTTGCTAATGCGGAGGTACTTAACAACCCTAACAATACACCACAAGACAACGCTTTAAGCTTCATGGGTAACTCCTTGTTAATGAATACCCATAAAGCTTATAAGGTTTATTAATTGACTGAGTTGATCTATATCAATCTATTGTTCGGCGTTGTGGTAAATATTTTGAACATCGTCCAAGTCGTTCAACATATCCATTAAACGCTCAAACATAGGCTGATCATCGTCGTTGATGCTGGTGGTTACCTGTGGCAAAAATTGAATTTCATCAGCCTCAAAATCAACCTCAGGAAAAGCGCTTGTGAGTGCCTGACGAGCTGCGGCGTATTCTGTATGAGGCGCAAATACCGTCACCAGTCCATCTTCGTGCTCAACATCCGTGACATCAACATCAGCTTCCATTAAGGCTTCTAGCACTTCGTCTTCACTTTCATGCTTGAAAGCAAAAATAGCACAATGATCAAAGGAGTGAGCAACACTGCCCTGAGCCCCTATTTTAGATTTACTTTTGGTAAAGCAGTTACGCACATCGCCAAACGTCCGGTTCGGGTTATCCGTTAAACAGTCAACAATAACCATGCAATTGCCTGGGCCATAACCTTCATAACGTGCCGGAGAAAAGTCTTCACCCGCGCCACCCTGAGCCTTGTCGATGGCTTTTTCGATAACATGCGCAGGGACCTGGTCTTTCTTTGCTCTGTCTATCAGTCCTCGCAGTGCCAGGTTACCGTCGGGGTCAGTGCCCCCTTGCTTAGCGCAAACATAAATTTCGCGGCCGTAACGACTGTAGACTTTGCTTTTTGCATTCGCCGTTTTTGCCATAGACTCTTTTCGGTTTTGATAGGCGCGACCCATTTTCGTTATCTCATGTTTAAAAGAATAAGGCGGTAATTCTACACAGCCGCCTCAATATAGCCAACACATCTACCATAGAACATTTTGATTCTTCAGTTGCCGCAAGCAAGCAGCGTAAACTCCACCGCAGCAATAACCAGTTGAGTCCGTTATGAGAAGCCCGATACCTGTATTATCAATGCGAAAGCTCTATCTTAGTGCCACTGAGCGTGAGGATTTTATTGCCGAGCTCGGTAAAGCGGCGCGTGACGTCGGCTTTTTTTACTTAGAAGACCACGGAATTTCGCTGACAGAGCAAGTGAAAATATTGGACATGACCAAAGCCTTTTTCCGGCTTGACGGTGATGCGAAGGAGCGAGTTCAAATGATTCACTCACCACATTTCCGCGGGTACTCGGCTAACTATTCGGAGTTAACAGCAGGTAAACGCGATCGTCGCGAACAATTTGATATTATGGACGAATTACCGGCAATGGAGCGTTCAACGACGGTCCATGAGTGGCAAAACCTTATTGGACCTAACCAATGGCCGCAGCAACTGCCCGCTATGAAAGCAGAGCTTTTAACCTGGCAGGATAAGCTAACCGAAGTGTCAATGCAGCTATTAGAAGCATTATGTGAAAGCTTAGGGCAGCCAGCCAATGCACTCGCAAAAACGGTTGATAAAGGTCCCTATCGTCACACTAAGCTTATCAAATATCCCGGCAGCTCAGAATCTTCCGGGCAAGGCGTTGGGGCACACAAAGATCCGGGCTACCTCACTTTAGTGTTGCAAGACGAAAACAGTGGACTGGAAGTGGAATATCAGCAGCAATGGCATAGAGTTGATCCTCGTCCTGGTGCGTTTGTGGTCAATATTGGTGAACTACTGGAGCTCGCCTCTAACGGTTACTTAAAAGCGACAAATCATCGGGTCTCAAGCCCAAAACCCGGTATTACCCGATACTCTTCCGCCTTTTTCATGGCGGCCCAATTGGATGCATCAGTTCCGGTATTGAAGCTTCCTCCAAAGTTAGCAAAGCACGCCAAGGGGCCAACCAGCGATCCGAACAACCCATTGCTACATAACGTGGGAGAAAATGTAATGAAGGGCAGGAAACGCTCCCATCCGGATGTCTCGGCGCGGTTTTATTCCAAAAAAGCGGAGTGCGGCTCTTGCTAAGCCGTGTCTCTGTATAACGCTGACAAAGCCCATCGCCTAGCAGCCATCGGTGTTAAATTCTATTTCAGCTTCACTACCGAGGGTCGCTTCTTCATAATGTACATAGCACGCAGTTATGTCCTTATCTGTAGCAGCAATTCGGATACCGCCGGGTAATCCAGCACTAACACTGGATGTCACCCAATCATCCAAAGTAATCACCTGCTTAAGTACGTTCTCGCTTGCGGCCGGATAACCAAAGTGAATTAATAATCCTCCATCCGGACAGGTTTCCGTTGCCGTATCTATCTTCCCGCCAAGACAGGTTACCGCTGCTTCGTGGAGACTCTTTACGTTGGCTTTCGCATAGACAATATCGGTAGCACTTTTTAACGCCCCTGCGAGTGCCTTTATTCGGCCCCGTTCAGCGTCTGATGAAAAATTAATAAACTGAGGTAAAGCCGCGACTGCCATAATACTCAGTATGGCGACAACAAGTATCAACTCAACTAAGGTAAATCCTTTTGCGATTTTCATCTTCCGTGGTCCTAAAAAAAGGGCGCCCAAAAACGTCGGCGCCCAATATACATCAACATTAATTGTTAATTCAATGTTGCATTAAAAGCTTGCTGTCGCTGACTGACAAGCTTGAGTTCCAGCTTCACACAGTTCATAAACAACATCACTTCCGTCCGACTTAAAGCGGTCGCGATAACGGCCCGAGTTACTCAGCGTTTCAACGAACTCTCCGTCGCGGTATAGATCAACGTCACCAGCCGCTCCGGTCCAACGCAGATCAACCAAGGTTGTGTCATTACGTAAATGCGTAGCACGATAAACGCTCAGCTCAATATCCGTAATACTCACATTGACCGATTGCGTGACATTATCTGACAGTTCAGCAGCGTCCGTAACGGTTAACGTCACATCATAAACGCCAGCTTCAGAATAAGCATAAATCGGATTTGCTTCCGTAGACGTGCTTCCATCACCGAATTCCCAGAAATAGCTAGCAATGTCACCATCACTGTCTGTTGAAGTATTGGTAAAGCTTACCGTTAAATCATCAACGCTAGTCTCGAAGCCTGCAACAGGGGCATCTGGTAAACCATCTTCCTCTTCAACAGCGGATAACGTCAACGACCAATGATTCAGAACGCCGGTATCAGCACCCGCATTATCTGAAACATTCAATGTCCAGTCACCAGACATATTTTCACCATTAAAGCTGTCTACAGACCAGCTCTGGACTAAATTGTCCGCGCTACCGCCGGTACGATCATGCAGCACATGCTCTGTTCCCTCCGGTGATGTTAAGCTGACAATCAGGTCACCCTGCCAAGTATGGGTAATATCGACACTAACATCAGCACCAAATACAATACCGGTTTCTGGCACATTGATTATGCGTGTGATGCCGTTACTGTCATCATCAGGGATATCAACGCCAGCTGTATCTTCGTAATAGAAGTCAGACAGGCCTTGCGGCAACACATACACAGCAGAGCTGACTTCACGAGTAATTTCACCCGTTTCAACGTCTGAACCTGTGACGGTTATGGTGTACTCTCCCCATTGCGTCTGGTCCGTCGTAATCATCTGAACATCAACACTTTCCCCTGGCCCAGCCTGATTTGCCGACAAAGAAACGTCCACTTGCGGGTCGGAGGAAACACTTAAATCAACGGTACCCGACCAATCCGCAATACTGCCAACATCCAGAGTTAAGGTTGTGCTGTCGCCAGCCACTATTTCCTGCATCGCAGGAGCAAGGGTTAAGCGAAATGCTGGATCAGGATCGGAAGCTTCTAAAGCACTTAGGGCATTCAATCGTCTGCCAGAAACGGTTTTACCCGATAACGCAGGAATACTCTCGCCCGAGTCCATCAGAATTTGCTTAACTTCCGCAATGGTTAAGTCAGGTGCTATCGACCAGATTAAACCGGCAACACCGGCGACGTGCGGACTCGCCATTGAGGTACCGCTCGCCGTTGCATAACCGCCATCCAGATAAGTTGAGAGAATTTCTGTACCCGGCGCACCTAAATCTACCGATTCCAGGCCGTAAGTTGATGAGTCTGACATACTGTCTGTACGCGTCGTATTAGCGACATTGACAATACCATCTAAATCATAACTACCAGGATAGCTTGGCGTAACATCAGCATCTATGCCGTCGTTTCCTGCGGCAGTAATGAACATAATACCCTGGTCAGTGCTGTCGCTAATCGCCGTCCGCAAAGTTTCTGAGTAAGGACCGCCGCCCCAGGAGTTGTTTGTGGCCACTAAATTAACGCCATGATTGACCTTTAAATTCGTCATATAGTCGATACATTCAATAGCAGCTGCGGTACTACCAAAGCCATCCGCATCAAGGAACTGACAGCCTATAATTTGCACATCCCAATTAACACCCGCTACCCCGGCACTATTGTTTGAACTGGCACCAATAGTTCCTGCAACATGAGTCCCATGACCGTTCTGATCCATTGGATCGCCAGTGGAGGTGACCGCAGAGTAGCCATAACAATCATCAACGACACCGTTGCCATCGTCGTCCTCACCGTTATCGCAAACTTCGCCGGGGTTAACCCACATATTTCCGGCTAAATCGGGGTGGGTATAATCAACACCACTATCAATCACACCGATTACGATGTTGCTGTCACCAGTAGTAATATCCCATGCAGGACGCGCATCAATATCAACGCCCGGCGTTCCACCACTTTGTCCGGTATTTTCCAGGGCCCACATATCACCAAAACCAGGATCGTTTGGGGTCGCAAGAATATTAAATTGTGAATCTTTAAGATCGTTAATACTGATAATATAGTTCGGTTCAGCGACCTCGACTAACGGATGCTGAGACAGACGCTTTATGAGCGCATCACGCTGTGCCGCATTGCGCACTCTAACTTTTGCAATTCGTCCATCAGCAATATGTCGCATAGCCAAATCACGACCACTGTCATCTAAAGCTCGTAAGCTCCCCCCTGCATTTCTGATTAAATCCTGTCGTTGTTCCTTGGTTACTGAGTGTTTAAACATGACCAGCAACGAATCATCATCAGCTTTCTTATCTGTTGCCGCAACTGAAGAGCCTGCGACTAACGCCATAGAAATACCAATGACTAACTTTTTAATATTAGCCATTTTGTTTCCTCTGTTTTGTTGTTATCGAAGTATTTCGTGCCTAAAAGTGAAAGCACTAAAAAATAACTAGCATATTTTTGACGTTATAGTATCGCTAAAGATATATTTTTGAGTTTTCACCTTATAAATACGACGAAAGGACTAGCCCGTTTGGTGTTGACGCAAGAAGAAAAATATATATAACTTTGATATTTATAGATATTAACATTCAAAAACCCACTAGATAATCAATTGAAAATACCCCTTTCATACGATTGTTTAGGCTGAGCAACGCCCTATTCTTGTTAACGGAATTATTAACAAAAGGTGTTCCGCTTTGACTTACAAAAAACAACTTTTAGCAGCACTGGTTTTGCTCTTTGTCTCACTCCCCGGAGTGGCAAAAGACATACCTGTTGCACTAGCAGGGTTACTGGAGCGGCAGGCCCTTGCAAACCATGCAGAGATTGCTCAACTCGGATCGTACAACCTCACTTCAGTTATCCAGTCAGGTGAGCAAAATTATGCGTATTTGGTTCAGTCAGGTTTCGGAAATTCACTTAGCCTGGAGCAGCAAGGGTTCAATAATTCTGTCACGGCAGAACAATCGGGACGCGGTAATTCAGCAGTCATTTTGCAACTGGGCGATAACAACCTCGTTCAGTTACAACAGCTTGGCAATAACAACGCCATCACTATTCAACAATCCGGTTCTGCTGCAGAAATGTCCATCACGCAGTTTTGATAAATATAATTATGGAGAACAATCATGTCTAAAATGACCATTAAGAAAAGCGCTGTCGCACTTGCTCTAACGCTTGCATTCGCCGGTGGAGCTGCTGCCGATACACACATTGCGGTCGTTAACCAGGACTCTACCGGTGCCACTGAACTTGGCAACGAAATGTACGTGGAGCAAGCCGGTTTTTTGCATTGGGCTTACGCAGATCAGTACGGTGAAGGCAATACCACCTCACTACTCCAGTTCGACGACTGGCAAGAAGCCTACGCTTACGTAACAGGTGATTTTAACGTAGTCGAGGGCGATCAATCGGGTTTTTGGAACATCTCGAATGCCGATGTTGTTGGTAACGAAAACTGGTTATCAGCCTTTCAAGAAGGCACCTCAAATACCATTGGTATTGTCCTTCAAGGCAACGGTAACACTGCAATTGCCGAACAGTCAGGTGCAACTAACGAAGCATCCATTGACCTTTCTGGTGACTATAATGCTGCGGAAATTTATCAATCTGGCGATAGCAACTGGAGCAACTTCCAAATCGGTGGCAATGACAATATCTTCCTGAGTGACCAGTCTGGCTCACTTAATGAAGCCGGTTATTTTAATGCGACAGGCGATCGTAATAGCTTTGAAGCAATTCAAAGCGGCGATGGAAACGTAGCGGGCGTGGTTGGCGCCGATGGCGACGACAACCAAGTTTATGCCCAACAGTTTGGTTCCTCCAACATTTTTATTGCTGAGAACTTGCAAGGTAACGAAAACTTCGCTGATGTCTTTCAAGACGGTTCAGCAAACGAGTTCTTAATTCAGCCGATACAAGGGAACGCTAATTTCCTCGTGGTGCAACAACAAGGTAACTCAAACATTGTTGAAGCCGCTAACGGCATGGTGGGTAATGACAATTTAATTGATGCCTATCAGCGCGGTGATAATAACTACGCAGTATTTGCAACTGAAGGCGACATGCATAACGTTGAGCTTGAGCAGTTAGGCGACAACAACATTGCAGTAGGAGAATCTTACGGCGAGCAAAATGACATTATGGTGAGCAGCCGAGGTGATGATAACTTCAATGGTGTAGCGGCGCAGGGCATTTCTAATGACATTCAGAGCCGTCAACGCGGTGATGCTAATAATGCAGAGATTGTCATTGCCGGAGACGACAACGATGTTATGTCTAGTCAGGAGGGTGACGGCAACGTAACATTAGCCTACTCATACGATGCTGGCACAACGTCAGGAAATACCATCGATTCTGAACAGCAAGGTGACATCAACTTAATCGATACCATCATCGGTGGCGATGCTAACCTTATTAGCTTCTACCAAGAAGGTAACAGTAACGTTATTGCCGGCGACGAAGGTTCATTCGTTGTTGGAGGCAGTAACGGCAGCGTTGATATACAGCAGGTTGGTGACTACAACGTCGTTACCGGCGGTCAAGCAAGTAACGGTAACGTTATGAGCGTCTATCAGCAAGGCGACTACAACGTCGCTACTGTTGTCCAGTACTAAGTTGTTATGTTAGCGGCTGCTTTTTGCAGCCGCTTTCTTACTCTTTATGCTAAAAAAAATACTATTACTCGCGCTGCTTTTAACCCCAATAAGTCAAGCTGATGAAATCGAGCTTGGCGGAATGGTGTTAGATAGAACCATATCTCGCTTCGGTAAAGACTTCTTCTTTTATTACACCAGTTATTGGCGTGACATTCCTTCAACTAACGGGATTACTGTCGTCATTCACGAACAAATTTACCCGCAGGCAGGCACCCGTTTATGGGTAGAGATGGAACGCAAAAAAATATTTGAAACCTATTTTGGTCGGCGTCAAAACGACGTAAAAAAGTTGGCCGAGCAAGCAATTCTTATCAGTATTAACGAAGTCGCACGCATAAAAGCAGACTCCGTATTTGATACGCCGCAGAACAATACATTTTAAAGGCGAAGACTATGAAATTACGTTGGCTTGTCATCAGTTGTGTTTTTGTCGCAGCAAATGCAACAGCAACTGAAATTGTTTATCAACCAATCAACCCAAGTTTTGGCGGAAATCCGTTAAACGGAAATTTTTTACTACAAAAAGCTCAAAGTCAGAATGCTCATACAGCACCCGATTCAGACAGGTCTTTTGTTGACCGGTTCAGAGAGGCGCTAGAACGAAATATCATTAACTCACTGACACGTCGTATTGCTGACGGTGAGATCGTCGAAGGCCTCTATAATACTGGGGAATATACGGTTGAAGTCGTTGGTCAACCTGATGGCAGCGTGATTGTCTATATCACCCATAATGAAACGGGTGAGCAGACCATTATCACCATGCCAATAATATAAGTGGGAGAATAAAAATGCGTAAAGTTCTTCCTATTATTGCCTCATTAGTAATGACTGGATGTGCGTTGGTGCCTAAGCCGACCGATATTAATGTTAAACCAGCAGAGATTGATGCCCCTAGTTCAATGATGGTGTCCTTAAAGCAAAACCCTTTACCAAAAACTCGCATTCCCGTATCCGTTTATGCATTTCGCGATCAAACGGGTCAATACAAACCGCAGGAGAATGTTTCAAGTTTTTCGACAGCGGTAACCCAGGGAGCAACATCGATGCTGACACAGATGCTGCTTGAATCGGGTTGGTTTCTGCCAATGGAACGAGAAAATCTGCAAAATCTACTGACGGAACGAAAGATCCACAATTCCAGTGACAATAAAGAGCTTCCTCCGTTAAGTGAAGCCAGGCTCTTATTAGAAGGCGGAATTATCAGCTATGACACTAATGTCAGTACCGGGGGAATCGGCGCTGAGTATTTTGGTATCGGGCTATCCGAGCTCTATCGGGAAGATCAAGTCTCCATTTATCTCCGCGCAGTAGATGTCTATACCGGGCAAGTACTGCTCTCGGTATCAGCTAACAAGAAAGTGTTTTCACAAGAGTTGCGCGCTGGCCTCTTCCGATACGTCTCTCTGAACCGTCTAGCTGAATTTGAAGGCGGTTATTCTACTAATGAACCGGTTCAGTTATCAGTAAAACACGCGATGGAGAAAGCGCTCGTTGAGCTTATAGAGAAAGGACAACAAATGGGTTATTGGCGTTCTGAAAGTTAACTTAATGTTACACCGAAGTTGCGTAACTGGACCATTTCAGTAATTCCACCCGGTTGCGCGCTCCGGTCTTTCGGAAAATAGAAGACAAGTGGGTCTTTACCGTATGCGCACTAATATTCAATTTCTCTGCAATTTCTTTATTGCGGGCGCCCGTTGCGACCAATTCAATAATCTTCAGCTCTTGCGGTGTTAAGGAATTGATAAGAGAGGCGGTAGTAAAGGAGTCATCACCAGCTTGCCGGCGCAGCATCATTTCTTCGATCTTACCGGAAAGCAGTGAACGAGGGTAATACAGTTCTCCCTGACTAATCACTTTTATGGCGGTCAGTACCCTATCCAGGTGATCATTTTCATAAATAAGTCCTCTGGCTCCCAGGTTTAACGCCTGATTTGGGAGAATCGAGTCCTTCTTCGCATTCACTAAAAACAGTGGGTAAGTGTTAGTCAATGCAGCAATTTCATTGGTAATGTTTGAGCGGGAGAGTTGTTCTGAACCGAGTGAGTAAGCCACCATTGTTTCTTGTTCAGGAGGGTTATCAATAAGCTCAGGTAGGGTGCGATGGACAACGGAGATTTCTAAGGATTCTGCAAGCAACCCTAAGTTTTGCGTACGCTGTTGGTGTTCAATTAAAGCTAACTGAGTAAAACGCGCCATAACATCCCTTAAACTTAAAACACACCTTCGATACATCGTTTATTTAAATTACATTTTTTCAACGAATGATGTGACCCTTTATAATATACGATTGCTTTTTGTACCGAAAGTTTTTACAGCCTAGAACATGTTACAAAATGTAACAACCGTTCTATTTTTGAATATTCCCGCCAACCGTATAAAGAAGAGATAACCTTAGCGTCCGTCGGTGAAGTAAGCGACAAAAAGGCTGGAATCCCGTATAATGTCGGTCAACAGATAAAGTTGAGTGTTTTAGTCAGGTATTTTATACTATTGCCTAGTAACGGGCGAAATTCCCATCCGCAGCTTTTAGAGTGGGTAAATCATGAGTGAACAGATTGATCAGGCGCTTGCGCGTAAATACGATGCAGGCTTCGTTTCAGAAATAGAGTCAGAAACTTTTCCAATTGGTTTGGACGAAGACGTTATTGCTCGTCTCTCCGCCATTAAAGAAGAGCCTGAATGGATGCTCGAGTGGCGTTTAAAGGCTTATCGGACTTGGCTTAAGATGGAAGAACCCGACTGGGCGCATGTTGATTATCCAAGAGTGGATTACCAGTCAATTTCCTATTATTCCGCGCCTAAGAGCATGAAAGACAAACCTAAGTCGTTAGACGAGGTTGATCCTGAGCTACTGCGCACCTACGAAAAACTGGGTATTCCTCTGCATGAGCAGGAAATGTTAGCGGGCGTTGCCGTTGATGCGGTATTCGACTCAGTCTCCGTGGTAACAACGTTCCGCGAAAAACTGGAAGAAGCTGGCGTTATTTTCTGCCCTATTTCCGAAGCTCTTCATAAATACCCGGATCTGGTTAAAAAGTATTTGGGTACCGTGGTTCCACGCGGCGATAATTTCTTTGCCGCGCTGAACAGCGCAGTCTTTACTGACGGTTCGTTTGTCTATATCCCTAAAGGCGTCCGCTGCCCTATGGAACTCTCGACGTACTTCCGAATTAATGAGCAGAACACCGGTCAGTTCGAGCGCACGCTAATAGTTGCCGAAGAAGGCAGTCACGTAAGTTATCTGGAAGGTTGTACCGCTCCGCAGCGCGACGAAAATCAGTTGCACGCCGCAGTGGTAGAGCTAGTAGCTTTAGATGACGCAGAAATTAAGTACTCGACCGTACAGAACTGGTATCCCGGCGATGAAAACGGTAAAGGCGGAATTTACAACTTTGTCACCAAGCGCGGCCTGTGTGAGAAAAATGCGAAGATCTCCTGGACTCAGGTAGAGACTGGCTCTGCGGTTACCTGGAAGTATCCGAGCTGTATTCTCAAGGGCGATAACAGCGTCGGTGAGTTCTACTCAGTTGCTTTAACGCGCGGTAAGCAGCAAGCCGATACCGGCACCAAAATGATTCATTTAGGTAAAAACACCAAGTCGACCATCATTTCCAAAGGTATTTCTGCCGGTCGCAGTAATAACGCTTATCGTGGCTTAGTCCGCATGGGACCTGGTGCAGAAGGCGCACGTAACTTTACCGAATGTGACTCGCTACTTATTGGCGACCAGTGCGGTGCACACACATTCCCGTATATTGAAAGCAGCAATCCAACCGCGATTGTTGAGCACGAAGCCACCACCTCTAAGGTGAGTGACGATCAATTATTCTTATGTCGGCAACGAGGCCTGGACCCTGAAAAAGCAGTCTCAATGATTGTAAATGGCTTCTGTAAAGAAGTGTTCCGTGAACTGCCTATGGAGTTTGCGGTGGAAGCCGGTAAGTTGCTTGAAATCAGTCTTGAAGGTTCAGTGGGGTAAAACATGCTATCTATTAAAGATCTGCACGCACGTGTAGAAGAAACAACGATTCTTAAAGGCCTGAATCTGGAAATAAAACCCGGTGAAGTACACGCTATTATGGGTCCTAATGGTGCCGGTAAAAGTACCCTGGGTTATGTTTTATCTGGCCGTGACGGTTATGAAGTAGAAAGCGGCAGCGTTCAAATGGAAGGCAAAGACCTGCTGGAGATGGAAGTTGAAGAACGTGCTCAGGCTGGCCTGTTCTTGGCTTTTCAATACCCAGTGGAAATTCCGGGCGTTAGCAATATGGAATTTATGAAGGAATCGGTTAACGCGTTGCGTGAAGCACGCGGTGAAAGTGCCTTAAGTTCTGCCGAATTTCTGAAAAAAGCCAAAGAAGCATGCAAGCAAGTTGAACTGCCGTTGGACTTTTTAAAGCGCGGCGTCAATGAGGGCTTTTCTGGCGGTGAGAAAAAACGTAACGAAATTATGCAGCTGATCATGCTGGAGCCTAAATTGGCCATTCTTGATGAATCGGACTCCGGGCTCGATGTTGATGCTTTGCAAGTGGTTGCGAATGGTGTCAACAGCCAACGCGATGGTAAACGCAGCTTCATCGTCGTTACTCACTACCAACGCTTGCTTGACTACATTCAACCAGACTACGTTCACATTCTGTCAAAAGGCAAGATTGTGAAAAGTGGCGGCCCTGAACTGGCTAAAGAGGTTGAAGCATCCGGTTATGCCTGGTTAGCGGAAGCCGAAGCAGAAGGAGCAGATGCATGAGTCAATGGTTAAACCACGTTTTAGAGCGTGCCTCGACCGTTGACGATTGGCTATCTCCGGTCCGGGCACAAGCCCTGGCGACCTTAAAGCAGCAGCAATGGCCTACCCGCCGTACTGAAGCATGGCGCTATACGTCCTTGCACCCTGTTGCCGACTTACAGCTAAAAACAAGCGCAGCCAACAATACGGCTGAAGCGCCTTTAATTGAAGGCCTTAACAGCCTTGATCTGGTCTTCGTCGATGGCCAGCTCAATACTGATATCAGCAAGCTTCAGCTGCCCGATGGGGTCACTATTAGTGAACTTGCAGCACCCAGCGAGCCTGCAGAAGCACTGTTTGCACAAGTTAAGCCCAGTCGCCATCTATTCGGTCTGGTCAACGACGTATTAGCTCAGCAAGGCGTTGTCATTGATATTAAAGCCGGTGCTAAAGTCGAACAGCCTATTCGTATCGTAAACTTTGCGTCTGCTGGCATCGAGTCTCATCAGCGTACGCTGGTGCGTGTGGGTGAGAACGCGCAGGCAACTATTATCGAACACGGCAGTGGCTCAGGTAATAGCCTGAACACCGCGTTTGCTGAATACGATATAGCCGAAAAAGCAAGTTTAGAGCATTACCGCTTTGCGCTTCACGAGGGCGAAGCCATTCATATTGGTGGCAGTCATTTTAAACTTCACGACCACGCCAAAATGAACAGCACTTTAATTGGCTATGGAAGCCAATTAACGCGCTTAGATGTGGATATTGAACACGCTGGCGAGCACGCGTTTGCCAAGTTCAATAATGTGTATTTGCTAGCGCCACGCCAACATTTTGATTTGCACAGTACCATAGAGCACGCGTCTCCTAACGGAACGACAGAGGAAAACGCTCGCGGTATTATTGGCGACAAAGCCAAAGCCGTATTTAATGGTCGCATTCATATTCACCGCCATGCACAAAAAACCCTGGCTGAACTGAATAACCGTAACTTACTGCTAACCCGTGGTGCGCAAATCAATACCAAGCCAGAGCTTGAGATATACGCTGACGATGTCCAGTGCGCCCACGGCGCAACCGTAGCCGAAATCGATGAGGAAGCTTTGTATTACATGCTGACACGCGGTATCGACCGGCAACAGGCATTGGTTATGCTGAATTTCGGGTTTGTTCAGGAAATGGTTTTCCAAATGCCAAATAAGGCGTTGGCAGACTGGCTGCAACCTATTTTGAAAGCACGGTTTGAAAGCATGATGGAGAAGCAATGAGCCTGAACGTTGCACAAATTCGTGAGCAGTTTCCGATACTTCACCGGCAGGTGAACGGTAAACCTCTGGTTTATCTGGATAACGCAGCCACCACGCAAAAGCCCCAGGCAGTGATTAATGCGTTGACGGATTATTATACTCAGTGCAACGCGAATGTTCACCGGGGCGCTCATTACTTGTCCGATGAAGCAACTCGGCGTTACGAAGCCGCACGCAAAACCGTGGCTGACTACATACACGCCAGCCGTCAGGAAGAAGTCATCTGGACTAGTGGTACAACCGAAGGCATTAACCTGGTTGCCAACGGAATTGCCCAACGACTAAAAGCCGGTGATGAAGTACTGGTTACCGAAATGGAGCATCACGCGAACCTGGTGACCTGGCAACAAGCGTGTAAACGCTCTGGTGCCAGTTTAAAAGTGGTTCCCATTAACGAAGACGGCTCACTCAACATAGAGCAATTCCATGCCCTGCTAAGTGACAAGACCGCTTTCGTTTCTATGCCGCATATTTCAAATGCCCTGGGCACTATTAACCCAATTAAAGAGCTTACCGCAGCAGCCAAGGCCAAAGATGCATTGGTGATGATTGACGGAGCACAAGGCGTTGCCCATGGTCCTATTGACGTGCAGGACGTTGGTTGTGACTTTTACGCGTTTTCCGGACACAAGCTATTCGGACCTACCGGTATCGGTGTACTCTGGGGCCGCTACCAAGTATTAAAAGACTGGCCAGTATGGTTAGTCGGTGGCGAGATGATTGCGACGGTTAGCTATCAGGACGCTACCTGGGGTGAGTTACCTAACCGGTTGGAGGCTGGCACTCCGAATATCGCCGGCGCGATTGGCTTAGCTGCTGCAATTGATTGGTTACAACAATTTGATACCGCTGATATTCTGGCACACGAGAACGCGCTACTGGCAAAAGCGACAACATTAGCTGAGCAAACGGACGGCCTAACCATTGTTGGCCATGCAGCCAATAAAATTGGCGTGCTAAGCTTTATTATAGACGGTGCACACCCGGCTGATATTGGCTTCTTGCTGGATAAACAAGGTATCGCGATTCGCACCGGCGATCACTGCGCGCAGCCATTAATGAAGCGCCTGAATGTACCGGGTACTGCGCGCGCGTCATTTTCCATTTACAATACATTGGACGAGGTTGATAAGCTGTTCGAAGGCATCAACAAAGCTCGTTTAATGTTAGCCTGATGGCAGGAGGAGACTCATGTCTGTAGAAACATTTGTACCATCATCTTCATCGTTAATCTCGATGACAGAAAGTGCCGTGCGTTACTTTGAGTCACGCTTACAAAGCGAAGCGGGCAAACTCATTCGTCTGTCCACTAAACAAAGTGGCTGCACAGGCTATGCCTATGTGCTTGATTCAGTCGACGCGATAGAAGACGGCGATGAAGTTGTCGATATCAATGACAATATCAAAGTCGCGATTGCCCCTAATGCACTCGAACTGGTGCGTAATACCGAAATTGATTACGTAAAAGAAGGGATCAACGGCGTTGTAAAATTTAACAACCCGAATGTTGTCAATGAGTGTGGTTGCGGCGAAAGCTTCAACGTGCAGTAACGGAACTTTAGATTATGCAGCAGAAAATGGTGTCTACCACCCGTGAAGTTAAAGCGCGCCGCGTACCAACGGGTGAACCCAAAGTTATTCCTAAAGGTGAGTTTGTTAATATCACCCAGGATTTAGGTGGTAATTATACGGTTACTTTTCAGGGGAATATGCTGCGCATTGACGGTACTGACGCTGATGCCATCGGCCGTAAACCGGAAAAGCTCGACTTTGAAGCACCGACGGATGGGCAGATCTCTGAGCAGCAAGTTTGGGATGCATTAGAAACCATCTACGATCCGGAAATTCCAATTAATCTAGTGTCGCTCGGGCTTATCTACAAAGTGGAGATTGATCAGGACTCTCATGTCGTGACTATTGATATGACGCTTACTGCTCCAGGCTGTGGCATGGGACCAGTATTAGTCGGTGATGTTGAGTATCGTGTTTCTTTAGTGCCTCACGTTAAAAACGTGAACGTTGATTTGGTTTTTGACCCCCCCTGGTCGCGCGACATGATGAGCGAAGAAGCTCAACTTGAAGCCGGTGTTTTCTTTTAATATTAGTTATCGTTTTAATTAGCAACTGAAGGTTATTGCCAGCATGAATTTACCCAGTACGGATGAAATCATTGATGATTTAGAGTTCTTAGACGATTGGGAGCAACGCTACCAATACATCATTGATTTAGGTAAAGCTCTGCCTGGCCTACCGGAAAGTCAGCACAAAGATGAGTATCTGGTGCGGGGTTGCCAAAGTAACGTATGGCTTATTAGTGAAGAAAAAGACGGAAAGCTATTGCTGCATGTGGATAGCGACGCGGTGATTGTTCAGGGTCTATTAACGCTGGTCATGGCCGCTTACCATGACAAAACACCGGAGCAGATACTCGCGTTTGATATCGATAACTACTTTGCTCAGCTGGATTTAGAAAACCATATTACACCCACCCGCGGCAATGGTTTACGAGCGATAGTCGCGAAAGTTCAGCAACTAGCAAAAGCCCGTCAAGCCCAACCTTAGAGAGTATTAAACAGCTCCTGCACATCAGTGGAAACGGTGTTGTAAGTGCCCAATAAACGCGGTTCAATTTTATCGAGCCGCTCTTTCATCTGTATAAACCGCTCCAGTTTAAGCGCAATATTTAAGCACCTTCCCATTGGACCCGCACAGTTATCAACCGCCGCTTTAGTTTCTTCAGACAACGGTAATTTTTCAAAAAAGCACGCTTTATCCACGCCTAACATAATATCGATACCAGAAAGTAAACCAACGAAATAGCATTGATCCGGATCCAAATCAGGAGAGTTCTGCCTTCTTGCCAGTTCGTAACACATTTGCGCCCGCACTAAGACCATACGCGACGCCTCAGGGCTACTGGCCGATACCGAGCCAATTAGCGCTATCCACCGGCGGAGCTTCTCGATACCCAACCGCATAATGACGTCTTTAACCCGGGTGATAGGACTTGCGGTGGGGTATAACGGGCTGTTCACTATTTTCAGTAAACTGACGGAGAGCTTAGGGTCTTCCGATATCACGTTCGACAGTTCGGTTAGGTCTGGCTCATCTTCAAAACACAGGGACAACACCTTGGCCAGTTGCAACGAAGACGGTTCCAGCCGTGTACCGTAAATCACTTTTGGTTTTGCAAAGTAATAACCTTGAAACAACTCAAAGCCCAAAGCCTCATAAGCGTCCTTAGTGACTTCGTCCTCGACACGCTCCGCCAACCATTTCCCTTTGAATCCGCTCAGCTTTTGCTTAAAGGCTTTAGCCTGCTCCAGGGTTAAGGTCGATACGTCCACTTTGATGTATGACGCATATTTCAGCAAAGGTTCCCAGGCAGGGTCGAACTCGAAGTCGTCCAGTGCAAACCTAAAGCCTTTCTCGTACCAGCGCGCAACCGCATTAATCACTGCTCTGGTCGGCTTAATGCGCTCGACTAACTCAATAACCACCTTGTCGGGTTCTATCGGCAGGAAGCTTTGAGAAATCAGAAAGTCAGTAGACACATTGATAAACGCGGTGGCATCGTACTGCTCTGTCTGAGTGGTTATGCCGGCGCACAGGTTAAAGACCACTTCACTGGTCGCAGCCGTGTCTCCAACGGTTTCGGCCGTCAAATTCAATGCACTACGATAAAGCAGTTCAACCGCATAAAATCGGTTCTTGCGATCGTAAATTGGTTGAGCCGCCAGTAACGGAAAGGTTTCACGCATCTTTTTTACTGTCTTTAGCAGCTTCCATCGCACTCAGAATATCGGATGATAATGAATCCAGCTGGCCTGTCGGCTGCGGCAACATAATGACTTTACTGCCGGCCGTGTCAAATGAGCCCAATACATCGACATAGTTAGTAAACTTCAGCAAATCTATAACATCTTTCGAGGTTATATCATTTGCTTGATCGGTGACCATAGCAATGGAATCGCGTAAGCCTTCGGCAATAGCTAAGCGTTGACCCGCGATACCCTGACCTTGCAAGATTTTAGATTCTTTATCCGCTTCGGCCTGCTTCACTAGCATAATCTTCTCGGCTTCAGCCTTGTGCTCGGCCGCGCGACGCTCGCGTTCCGCTGCATTAATTTGATTCATCGAATCTTTAACTGACTGATCTGGGTCAATATCAGTGACCAATGAGGCGATAATTTCGAATCCATACTCTTCCATGGTATCTCGCAATTGAGCTTTAACATCCTTGGAAATTGAATCTTTATTATCGAAAACGGCGTCCAGGTTTTGCTTTGGAATTTGAGCGCGCACCGTATCAAATACATAAGACTGCATCTGCCACTCGGGGTTTTCCAGCTGATAAAACGCATTATAAACCGCTTCTTCATTGCTAACTCGATACTGCACGGAAACCCTGACAACGACGAATACATTATCATTTGTCTTTGTTTCCACGTCCACGTCAAGCTGACGCGTTCTCATTGATTGCTTATGAGCCACTTGCTCAATAAGCGGAATAATAAAGTTAAGGCCCGGAGCCAGCATCCGACGATAGCGCCCAAATAACTCGATCAGGTAAACGTTTTGTTGAGGCACAATACGCACTGACGCAATGAGCAACAGTACGACAATCACAGCTGCCACGGCCCACATAATATTAAAGTCGCTCGTCATTATTCGATCCTTTTAACGCAATGCTCTCATTACGAGAAACGAAGGGGATATAGATTAACAGGAAGAGAAAAAAGTTGCTGAAAAATCACGCAAAGGCTAGCCAGTCAATAGCAAAGCCTTTGCGTTTCAGAGATTATTCGGGAAGTTGTTCAAACCCCATGTGATACAGGGTGAAGCCGAAGATATCGGAATACTGCTCAATGGTTTTTGAGACGGGCGTACCCGCACCATGCCCTGCGTTGGTTTCAATACGGATAAGCTGAGGATTATTCCCCCCGGCTTTGTCCTGAAGCTGCGCAGCAAACTTAAAGGAATGCGCAGGCACTACACGGTCATCGTGGTCACCGGTAGTGATCAGAGTAGCCGGATAAGCAACGCCTTCTTTCACGTTGTGAACTGGCGAATAGCCGAGCAAGTATTCAAACATTTCTTTGCTGTCGTTCGCTGTGCCGTAGTCATATGCCCAGCCAGCGCCAGCAGTGAAGGTGTGATAGCGCAGCATGTCCAGAACACCCACTGCAGGTAAAGCAACCGCAAACAGCTCTGGTCGTTGAGTCATTACTGCACCCACCAACAAACCACCATTCGAGCCGCCACGAATGGCCAACCGCTCCGGTGACGTATAGTCTTTATCAATCAAGTACTCAGCCGCGGCAATAAAGTCATCAAAAACGTTCTGCTTTTGCATCTTAGTGCCGGCTTTATGCCAGTCTTTACCGTACTCACCACCACCACGAAGGTTAGCAACCGCATAAACACCACCCATTTCTAACCAAGCGGCATTAGCGATACTGAACGATGGTGTCAGGCTAATATTGAAACCACCATAACCATATAGAATGGTTGGGTTTGAGCCATCAAGCTTAGTGCCCTTTTTGTAGGTGATGATCATGGGCACTTTAGTGCCGTCTTTCGAGGTGTAGAACACCTGCTTTGATTCATAGTTTTCAGAATCAAAATCGGCACCCGACTTAGCGTACACTTCCGAGCTACCGGTATCCGGGTCGAATTGATAAATCGTTGATGGCGTACTGTAGTTAGTAAAGGTGTAATACAGATCTTCTGCTTTCTTTTTACCAGAAAAGCCGCCAATACTTCCTACTCCGGGCAACTGCACTTCGCGCACCATATCGCCGTTGTAGCCATACTGCTCTACCTTAGATACCGCATCCACCATATACTCGGCAAAGATGTAACCCGCGCCCGTTGAGACACTCAACACGTTCTCAGTTTCGGCAATAAAGTCCTGCCAGTTGTCAGGAGTTGGGTTGCCGGCATCGACCGTCACAACACGCTGATTTGGCGCATCTAAGTTGGTCACCAAGTAAAGTTTTGAACCATCGTTATCCAGTACACGAGTGTCAGAATCGGTGTGGTCAAGAATAGTAACCAGCTCACTGTCTTCATCGGTCAGGTCTTTTATAAAAAGTTTATTACCAGAAGTTGAGTTTGCCGCTGAAATCACCAGGTAACGGTCGTCATCGGTGACATAACCACCAACGTAGCGATGCTTCTCAGCCTCAGTTCCGCCAAACACTAACTTATCTTCAGACTGGTCGGTGCCCAGCTCGTGGTAATACAGTTTATGCTGGTCCGTTTTAGCCGACAGCTCACTGCCCTCTGGCTTATCATAGCTAGAGTAATAAAAGCCTTCGTTACCCACCCAGGAAATGCCGCTAAACTTCACATCCACTAAAGGATCTTCTAAACGCTCCTTGGTTTCGGCATCAATCACAATGATTTTACGCCAGTCGCTACCCCCTTCTGAGATTGAATACGCCGCTAACGACCCATCATCAGAAAAAGTCAGCTGTGCCAGCGAAGTGGTGCCGTCTTCACTAAACGTATTAGGATCCAGAAACACTTCCGGCTCTTCATCACCTTTTTTACGGTACACTACGTACTGATCCTGCAAACCGTCGTTTTTGTAAAAGTAGGTGTAGTCACCCTCTTTAAACGGTGCGCTGATTTTTTCGTAGTTCCATAATTCGGTCAGACGCTTTTCTATCTTCTCGCGATAAGGAATGGACTCAAGATGTGCAAAAGTGACTTCATTCTGCGCTTCAACCCAGTTTTCGGTCTCTTCGCTGCGATCATCTTCTAACCAGCGATACGGGTCTGCTACTTCAGTACCAAAATAAGTATCAGTCACATCACCTTTACGCGTTTCCGGATACGACATAGATTGCGTATTCGCCTCTTGTTCTGTTTTAACATTTTGTGAGCAGGCGGTCAGCAAACTGACGGCTACCGCTCCCAGTAGATATTTCATTGTTATTATCCTTATTTGAACTTAACTACTTCACCTTTTAAGGCGACACCTGCCATTAGAAAGCCTGCGCCACACTGAAATTCTTCAGCACTACTGAATTCATTATGTTCATAGTTCGATTTAATATTGATGACAGCATCGTAACCGTTATCACGAGCACTGTCTTGCAACACTTTAAGTGCAGACAATAATACCCACTCACAGGCTTCACGGTCCGACTTATTTAACGCGTTGGTTTTACGGCTGGTGGTCACAACACCCATTGAGTCAGTCACTTCCGGGTGTGACTGACCGGCAAAGTAAACCGGCACATCCAGCAGTGCCTCTTTCGCTTTACTGCTTTCCATAACCGGCTTTAATTCCAGAGTTAACAGGTCATCGCGCGCTTCAACTTGCAGTGACAACATTGAACTTAGTAACACGGCAGCAGTAATAAACAGCTTTTTCATTTCTTATTTCCTTATTATTTAGAGTGATTCCAACGTTTAAAAATCAATGACGTGTTTATGCCGCCAAAGGCAAAATTATTGGTCATGACATAGTCTGTATTCAGTTCACGCGCTTGCCCGGTAATGTAGTCCAGATCACCACATTCCGGGTCAACCTCAGTCAGATTCAATGTCGGCGCGAAACGGTTCTCCCGCATCATATTAATGCTGGCCCAGGCTTCAATCGTGCCGCAAGCACCCAAAGTATGACCCAGATAACTTTTCAGAGAACTGATCGGTACCGCACGTTTAAATACGCTTGCAGTCGCGTTCGATTCCGCGACATCACCTCTGTCGGTTGCCGTGCCATGCGCATTCACGTAACCGACAGTGTTTGGTTCAATCTGTGCTTGCTTTAACGCTAATTGCATCGCCACCGCCATGGTCTCCGCGGTAGGTTGAGTCACGTGAGCGCCATCAGAATTGGTGCCAAAACCAATAAGCTCAGCGTATATTGTTGCCCCCCGGTCTAACGCATGATCCAGCTCTTCGAGAATAAAGGTGCCTGCACCCTCACCAATAACCAGTCCATCACGGTTTTTATCAAACGGCTTGGGGGTGTTTTCAGGCGTATCATTGCAGGTACTGGTCGCGTACAACGTGTCGAAGACCACCGCTTCCGAAGGACATAACGCTTCTGCTCCGCCCGCTATCATCACTTTTTGATGGCCGTAACGAATAGCCTCATAAGCGTACCCCAGGCCTTGAGAGGCCGACGTGCAAGCAGAACTGGTGGTATGCACCCGCCCTTTAACACCATAAAAGACACCCAAATTCACAGCAGTGGTATGGCCCATGCTTTTAATATACGTAGTGGCATTCAACCCGGTCATATCGCCGTTTTCCAGCATATTGCCAAAAATTTTCATCTGATCAGTGTCGCCGGTCGAAGAGCCATAGGCCACGCCACAGTTACCATCGCTAATGCAGGGGTGATCCAGCAACCCGGCATCGGTTAACGCCAGCTCAGTCGCTCGGGTCGCCATCAAGCTGACATTACTCATGGAGCGCACTGCTTTGCGGGAGTAATGTGACGGCTTTTTAAAAGCCGGCTGAATAGGGGCAGCCAGACGGGTGTTAAGCCCTTCAAAACGCTCCCATTCCGGCATAGTAACAACGGCATTCTTGCCGCTTTCCAGCCGGGCCCGAAAGCTTGCCCAGTTATCGCCGAAGGCCGTCAAACAGCCCATGCCTGTTACCACCACACGCTTCATTACACCAACCCACCATTGACCGAGAAAACCTGACGCGTAATGTACGCTGCTGAGGGCTGAAACAAATAACCAACCAAACCGGCAACTTCCTCGGGCTTACCCGCACGGCGCATGGGGATCATCGATAAAATCTCTTTTTCATGCTCAAGCCCTCCGGTCATATCCGTTTCGATGAGACCGGGAGCCACACAGTTAACCGTAATTTTGCGTTTGGCTAATTCCAGCGACAACGCTTTTGTAGCAGCAATAACACCACCTTTGGACGCACTGTAATTGACCTGGCCCCGATTGCCGGCAATACCGGAAACCGATGCAATGGTGACCACGCGGCCGCCACGACGTTGCTGAATCATGGGCATAATGAGTGGGTGCAATACGTTATAGAAGCCACCCAGGTTGGTTTGCAGCACACTGTCCCAGTCGTCTTCGGTCAACGATGGAAAAGCACCGTCGCGGGTAATGCCTGCGTTACAAACCGCGCCGTAATAAGCACCATTGTCTGCAATGTCGTTTTCAATTACAGTTCGTGCGGCGTCACGGTCGCTTACATCAAACACTAGCAAAGATGCCTGCTGGCCTAAATCGCGAATTTCTTGAACGACTTGCTCAGCCGATGCTTTATCGGAACGACAGTGAATGGCTAAATCAAAACCGTCTTTTGCCAATTGCAGAGCTATTGCCCGACCAATTCCTTTACCAGAACCGGTGACAAGCACGCGTTCAGTCATAGGTTTAACCTTACGTTTAACCATAGTTTTCCTCTATAAAAGCACTTTCATCAGGTGGCTGATAAACGTTCAGCCTGGCCTTTGCTACTACTTCACTGCAGTGTCGAATGTCACACTCAAAAACACTGAGTCCTGAAGACTCCGCATGCAGCTCTTCAACAAAAACATCGTATTGTTCACCCAGTTTAAAGCTGTCAACATCGCACTGATATTTGCGGCTTCCCAGTAAGAAGCCCAACTTAATTTCTCCGCCTTCTGCTTTATGTTGATAGCCAGCAATAGCCGCAATACTTTGCGCCATGAGTTCAATACCGACATGGGCTGGTAGCCCCTGATACCGCTCACTGTAAAACAAGTTGTCGCTACTGACGGTCAGTTGGCAATGCCCTTTACCAGGCTCTGCCCAACAGAGTTCATCAATCAGCCGCATTGGGGGCTGGTGCTTTATAAGCTCATCTAAATTATGCGCCATGCGGATTCCTCCGACTAAAAACGAGAGACACATTGTTGCCGCCAAACGCAAAGGAGTTGCTTAGACAATGTTCAATAGCGTGAGCTAAACCGCCTTCATACAAGTTAATATCCACCATCTCAGAATCTTTTACTCCGTCCCAGACGTGTTTCGGTAATCCGTTCTGTTTCGCCAGCGCCAGCCAGCAAAATACCGCTTCGATAGCGCCTGCAGCGCCTAAAGTGTGGCCCGTGAGCGCCTTTGTAGAACTTGCCGGCACCTTAGCGGCGCCTAGCTCATTCACCGCATAAGCTTCCATCTGGTCGTTCAGCGGTGTGGCCGTACCATGCAAATTAATATAGCTCAGTTGCTCAGCCGTCACTCCGGCATCCGCCAATGCGCCCTGCATCGCACCCAGAGCTCCTCGCCCCTGTGGATGTGGTGCAGACATGTGGTGAGCGTCTGAGGTCGCACAAGCGCCCGTTAAGGTCACTGCCGAGCTTTGCAACTTATCTTCCGCACGGGTTGCAATAAAAAGTCCGGCAGCTTCTCCAATGGTAATGCCGTCCCGGTTCGCACTGAAGGGGTTGCATCGACCCGCAGACGTAGACTCAAGCGCTTTAAAGCCGTTTAAGGTCAGCTGGCAAAGCGAATCAACACCACCCACCACAACCGCGTCAACAACTCCCAGTCGCAACAAAGAGCGTGCGCTCATAAACGTTCGTGCACTGGATGAGCACGCCGTAGAAATACTGTAAACGGGCCCGGTGATACCCATTAAGGTAGCGATGCATTCTGCGGGCGCCAGCATTTCTTGCATTGAATAGTAAAACGAGCCGGGTAAGCCACCCTCTGTCTCATCGTGTGCCAGCGCTTCTTCGCCCGAGGCGATACCAGAGGTACTGGTGCCCAGTACCACCGCAACACGATCAGAGCCTACCTTCTGGATCAGTGCCTGCAGTGGTTGCTCAATTTGTTTTAACGCTGCCACGGCCAACTGATTATTGCGAGTGCGCATGGCTTCCGGCAGGCTATCAATAACGGGCAGCACTGAGTCGGCTACTGAGCCAGCAAAGAGCGACGTGCCGTCATTAGTGACGAAGGCTGACGCTTTCAGGCCGGCTTGATCCCCAGCGAGCGCCGCCCGCCATAACGTTTCACAATTATGGCCAAGCGCGCAAACCGCGCCGGGCTCACTTAATGTTACTGTCATCAGTTTTTAATCGCTCGTGCTCAAGGGTGGTTATTGTCAATTGATACCCCATTGGATTATTCTGAATCACCCGCTGCAAATTCCTGTTTTCATTAGTGGATGACCATAACAACTGACCATTATGCCATATCTCACGACGACTCTGAGAGGCTTGCAGAGTCGCACCGGTCAAATTCGCGTTAATGCTCTTAAGTGGCCATAACGCCAGCTGTAAGTCCGACCAAACCTGCAATGCCAGGCGCGAGTCATTAAATACTTTACTGCCCTTAAAGGTGAGCCCGTTGGCGTTACTCAATCCGCTTCGAAACAATTCGTAACCCAAAGGAGACAGAGCAACCAGTAGTAAGCGATCACTCTCAAAAACAGACGACACCATAAACGTGCGCTGTTCTTCTCCTTTTTGCCATTCCACCTTCTGCCATAACTGTACTGGTGCTTTCGGCCAGCTGTACTGCAGCTGATAGTGCCCTTCGGCAACCGGCACCTGAACTGACTGCCCGCCCAAAGACTGACAACCGGCTACTATCATGATCAGAAATAGCGCAGTAACGCCTTTGGGGGAGACTAACCGCATAGCTCCGCCAATACGTTTAAACGCCGCTCACTGTTTTGAACATAGGGATTATTCGTGTCCCACGCATAACCCGCCAAAATAGAGCAAATCATCTCTTTCACCTGTTGTTGCTGGTTTGGATAGAAAATGACATCCTGAAAGCGTGTATCATACCAACCCTTTACAAAAGTACGAAAGGTTGTAATACCCACACGTAAGGGGTCACTGTATTGGCGCTGCCAGTCCTGAGGTTGGTTATTCAGCTCTTTTAGTACCAGCGGTACAGCAAGTGATGAAGACTGCATTGCAATGGTCACGCCCGAAGAGAAGACCGGATCCAGGAATTCACCCGCGTTACCTAAAAGCGCATAACGCTCCCCGAATAAACGATTAACATTGGCCGAATAGCCGGTAATGCGCTGTTCATCGCGAATGACCCTGTAGTCTCCCAGTATCTCAAGCAAATACGGCTCTTCGGCGACCAGCTTCCACAACGCTTCCTTTTCACTGTCATTCTCATCAAAGTAGTCAGCGGAGCCAACCACACCAATACTCGCTGTGCCATCCGCAAAAGGAATGAGCCAATACCAGACGTCGGGATAGGTTGGATGCACCGTAATAAGAATTTTTGTTCGGTCAAACTCTCCGCCGGTGAGATCCGATTTTATATGGCAGAAAACCGCTTGTCTCACCGGGAAATCCGACGGCGACTCTAGCGATAATAATCGAGGCAATACGCGTCCAAAGCCACTGGCGTCTAATACAAACCGTGCCTTTGCTTCATATTCTCCGGCAGCACTGGATAAATGCAATTTGACCGCGTCAGGGTCGCTAAAATCAATGGCCTCCAGAGCGACGCCATGCCTTATTTCAGCACCTTTCTCTGCGGCTCCCTGCGCCAGCAGTTGATCAAAGTGCTCACGTTTTACCTGATAAGTGGTGCCCGGACCAGCGCTGGATTTCTTACGAAAGTCGAAGTCGACTTTATTGCCGTTATGATAAAAGGCAGCGCCTGCTTTGTACTGGAACCCCAAGCGCTCGGCGTTCTCCAGCACGGCATCCAGTAAGCCCGCCTCTTCAATAAAAGTCATACATTGCGGCAGTAAGCTTTCCCCGATGGAAAATCGGGGAAACTGCTGTTTCTCAACCACCAGCACACGTTTCCCGGCCTTAGCCAGCATTGCCGCGGCAGTTGCTCCTGCTGGCCCCGCACCAATAATGACGACATCATAAACCGATTCCTGCATGATTCCTTTCCTTAGCTATCCGGCGACTCTATTATCAACGGGCTGAACAGAGCGCTCATCAACACCCCAATGAGCACTATAATTCCAAAAGCAGCAATGGCAGGCGTTGAACTGAGGCTTAACGCGCCAAAAGCTACCATAGTAGTGAAAGCAGATAAGTAAATTGCCTGTAACGCATGTTCACGTCTCATTCGGCCGGCGCAAAAGACGCCATAATCAATACTGAGCACGAGCACAAACATGGCTCCAATGAAGTGAAACAGGTTCAGAGGTTGTATCAACTGCGCTAGTAGCAAAGAGGTAGACACGGACAACGTCATGACACAGCTCACCTGCCAGGCGGCTTCAAAACCCTGCCTGTTACCCTGCTGAGAACGTAAAAATAGCGCCAATATGGGCAAAGCAATAACCAGCAAGGCCACTAACCATAACTGCATGGAGTGACGATACTCAGTCAGCGCATTTGAGGCGTGCTCAATAGGGTTAAAGTGCTCCACTTGGCCCTGGCTTTCGCTAATATCTTCCGAATTAAACGGCTGCTTCAGCCGGACAACACTCATCCAACCCTGGTCTGTTGGGTACAAAAACTGGTGCTGTAATGGATGTTGTTGCGGGTCATTGGCTAAGGCTGGTTGCTCAATACCCAGCCATTGAAGGTAGTCCTGCCCGGCCTGGCTTTTAAATAATAATTGCTGGTTTTGCAGCAGTTCTTGTTGCGTCGATACAGGCAATACGTAGTCATACAGGCTAATGCTTCCGTTAACGCTACGTAGCTCACCGGTGCGCTCAAGTGCTTGCTGAGGAGTATCCCCTGCCACCAGAATAACATCGGGCTGCAAGTAAAAGTCGGTCGTTTTTCGCAGGTGCTCTTCCTGTTGCAATAAAGAGTCCGGGGAACTGGCCAGTAGGCGGATATTGTCATTCGCCGTAAAAGACCAGACCAACAGCCCCACTGTTGTCAGCGACATCACGCTCAACCATTGGGTTGTAGTTGGCTGCCTCATTTGACGATAAAGCATCGTCATACTAAGGCAAAATTGCTGCCAGCCAGGGGTTGCTTCGTGAGGCTGCGGTAACCAGGGTAACGTCATCAACACCAGAACAATTGCGGTGAATAAAGCCGCGGCCATAAAAATGCCCAATTGCTGCAGCAACGGAAGTGGCAACAGCAACAGCAACAAATACCCGACAATAGTGGTTAAACCGCTTAGCCATAAAGCCGGTTTCAATGCTGACCAGGCCTTGGCTCCATAGCTACGGGCAATAAAGCCATGAATAACATAGTCAATGCATAACCCGATAAAGCTGGTCGCGAACACTAACATCAGCACATGGGGCCGGGAACTTAACAATAATGTGACCAATAGTCCGGTGGCTGCAGACACTCCCAACAACAACAACGTGTAAAATAACTGCTGCCCGGAGCGAAACACCCAGAGTAGTAACAGCAACACCAGCAGTAACGATAACCCGCCAAACCAGGTCATTTCTTGTTTGGCCTGCTTCGCCGCCGCATCGGAATGAAAAAGTAGCCCGCTGCGGTACACATTAATGCCCGGCAACTGCGCACCAACCTTATCGATAAAGGCATTAAGAACCCGGACTGACTGCCCGGACTGAGTCACACTTAACGCATCACCGGCAATTCTCAGCGGCAGGAGTACCTGGTGGATGTCATTAGCCGTCCGCGTGTATAGACCATCGCGGCTTTTATACCCCGGCATCAGGTCAGGTAACTGTTGCACAAAGCGCTGCGTCAACAACAAGGGATCCTGCTGCAATGGCATTAGAATAGGGGTTGGGCTTTGTAAGGTTTCTTCTGCGCTGCGTATCAGCTTTTCGTAGTTTACGCTCGCGAGCGCTTCTCTGTCATTGGGGGTTGCTAAACGCCCTGCCTGCTGCTGGTAAAAGGACAGCACCGCCTTAGGGTTTGTCATTGCAGCCAGTTGGATCGTCGGCTCGGCATTGAGCAGTACGTTTAATTGCTCCTGCACAACACTCAGGATTTCAGCTTCAGAATATTGTGTCGACTCAAACCCCAGCAAAAGTTGCTGCGCACTCGGCTGCTGGCTGTTTAAATAGCTGCGCTGTAAGTCGGATACCTCATTAGGTAAAGCATCCGCCAGACTGCTGCTCCACTGAGTATTCGATAGCTGCATGAAAAGGGCCGCCGCAATACCGACAAAAAAAACAGCGACCAGCAACAGTCGAGCTTTTATCCAACTTCGCGCACGAATCATCTGATATTACCTTTTGCTGAGCTCAATACGGGTGGTGTTGCCGCTTTGTTCAAATAGCGTCACCAGCTCAACGCTGTCAGTTCCGCAACTGTGTATTTTTTCAATCACACTGCCTAATGCCTCTTCTTTTGGAGTCATCACCACACAGTTCTGTTTTAAGGACAATTTAAACAGCCGCTTAAGCACCACATCATCTTGCTGCAAAATCGCTAATAACAGCATCGCAACCGTTTCGCTGCCACTGATAGACGTGTCGCTGCCTTGTTCAAAGATACCCTGACGGTTGATGCGTAACTGCTGTTGTTGCGGATGCTCGGTTGTCCAGATGATTTCATCTTTACTAATATCCAACTGCCCCGAACTCACCAAAACCCGGGGCAGACCGGACAAGTGCTTTTTTTGTTGGAACTGCAGCGACACCGGTAAGGGCTCAGACTGTTGCGCAAGAGCCGCTAACGCTTGTGTCGTCAGCTTATCTTCGGCTGCCGAAGCCAATGAAACCGCGAATAAAAATAGAACAGCAAGAATGCGGTTCATGAGCGTTCCACTCCCAGTTTTTCAAAGACAATGTCGGGGGACTCAAACAGCATCTCACGTGTTTCTTTGCACACTGCCACCTGAACACTGGTGGCTTTAGTCAGCAATTCACCGCTTTCAACACCGCGAATTTCATAGTTTATTTTTAATCGGTGCTCCCACTCCACTAGGATCGCAGTGACCCGAATGTGTTGTCCGTAAGTTGCTGACGCAACGTACTTTAGGCGAAGATCCACAATCGGCCATAAATGCCCGTTGGCTTCCATGGTTGGGTAGTCATAGTCAAAGGTGCGTAATAACTCGCTGCGCGCCATTTCGATGTACTTTATATAGTGTCCGTGCCAGACAACCTGCATCGCGTCGACATCGAAAAAAGGAACATCAATGATTAAGCTGGCCTGTTTCATGCTGGCTCCTGATACAAGTTCCAGACTTTTGACCGTAACTGGGTAAGCCAATAACGCAGTTCGGGTTCCAGCGGACGGTCTTCCGTCAGCAGATCAAACTGTTCAGCCACACTTTCCATTATTTCAGACACACCTGAGGCCAGACTCATCGGTTGAGCTGCGGTTTGCTGGCGTAACTCAACTCCCTGATAAGCTGCCAGCAAGGTCGACACCACGACTTGCTCAGTTAACTCAAGAATACGGATACAGTCACGGGCAGCAATGGTTCCCATGCTCACTTTGTCCTGGTTATGGCACTCGGTTGAGCGTGAAAAAACACTGGCCGGCATAGTCAGTTTTAACGCCTCGGCAGTCCAGGCAGAGCAACCAATTTGAACCGCTTTAAAGCCATGGTTAATCGCCTTACGTTGCCCTTCAGCTGCAGACAAATTTGCCGGCAAACCGTGATTCATTTTGGTATCCATCAACAGCGCCATTTGTCGATCGTGCAGGTCCGCCAGGTTCGCCACCGCGGTCTTCATTGAGTCCATAACCATCGCGATATGGCCACCGTAAAAATGCCCGCCATGCAAGACGTGCTCGCCCAGCCCGTCAATAATTGGGTTGTCATTCGCGCTATTAAGTTCGTTTTCTATAGTGTCTTTAAACCACGGCAGGCTGTCTTTCAGTACACCGATAATATGAGGTGCGCAGCGAATAGAGTAGCGGTCCTGCAGGCGTGAGGAGTTTCTCGGGTGCTTAACATGGTTCAAATCCCGCTGGATCCAGCTGGCCACCTGCTGCTGCCCCTTGTGTGGCTTCACCGCAAACAGTAAGTCGTCAAAGTGGTTGCTGTTGCCGTCCAGCGCGATGCTGGCCAGCGAGGTAATTTTACTCGACAACCGCGTCAGATACTCTGCCCGGTCCCACGCCAAACACGCCAACGCGGTCATTACCGCAGTGCCATTCATAATGGCCAGGCCTTCTTTTGGCCGCAGCTTATGAACCGGCATATCCAGCAGCTGAAACGCTTCTGCGCTGTTCATGACCTTATTGCGAAAGCGCACATCACGCTCACCAATCAACGCACCAGCAATGTAGGATAGCGGCGTTAAATCACCGCTGGCGCCTACACTGCCTTCTTTTGGAATAAGCGGTAGCATGTTTTCGTTCAGCATAAGCACCAAACGTTCCAATAGCTCCCAGCTGACACCCGAATACCCTTGTGCGAGAGAACTCAGACGGGTCGCCAAAATGGCCCGGGTTTCCTGTTCGTCAAAGATATCACCCAGCCCACAGCCGTGAAAACGCGTAAGGTGAATCGGTAACTCGTTAACCAGGTTTTCCGGCACCGATACCGTACAGCTGTCGCCATAGCCGGTAGTCACCCCGTAAATAACGCCATCCTGCTCGAGTAATTCATCCAGAAAACGGACACCGGCATCGACTTTTTCGACAAACTCGGGGGCATCACTTAAGGCCACCCGCGCGTTGCCATTAGCTATCTCTACCACATCTTCAATGGTCAGCGAGCGACCACCAAAGGCTATAATCGATGTTGTCATACTACTGACTGTCCTTTTTCCAAAAATCAAAAAAGTTAAACCACTGATACGGGTAACGTATCGCTAATTTTTCCATTGTTTCGCTGTAGGCTTTCAGCACCGGTTGCAGAGCCTCTCTGCGGCTTTTACGGGGCAGTTTTAACTGCTGACACGCAAAGTTCAAATACAAATCGTAATGTCCGTCATCGGGGTTTTTTAAGCAGAATAAAAAGTAGACAGGACATTCTAGCACACTGGCTAATATCCACGGGCCTAAGGCAAAATCAGCCGGTTCACCCAAAAAGTCTTGTTCAACTGTCTGTCCGGGCTGAGTCACCGAAGTACGATCGCCCACAATGACCACAAACTCACCTTGTTCAATACGCTCTTTCAGCAGTATGGTCAGACCCATATCAATTTCGGTCACTTGAATTAGGTCAATATCGACCTTTGGATTCACTTCTTTCAGAGCCCGATTAAACGACTGTGCATGATGAGTAAACACCAGCACATTCATGCGCCGGGTATATTTTTTGGAAGCCAGCGCCCGCGCAACTTCCAGGTTACCCAAGTGGCTACCAATAAGAATGCCGCCCTGTGGCTGTTTTTCTAACTCATCAAAGTGAGTATCACCGCAGTTTCGCACCTGACTTTTAGAAACTCTTCCAACCCAGGCATCAATTTTTGCTAAAGCGTGCAGACCAAATTGCCAAAAGTGATACCAACTGTGACGCCAGCCAGGCGTTTTGGCAAAAGGCGATTGCTGTGGCGCAAATCGATGTACCCGTTGCAAAAAATTCAATGAGGCTCTGCGAGCTGTACCTCCGGTCAGGAAAAAATAGGTGATGACGGGAGCCAGAACTAAGCGCATAAGCCAGTGACCACCATATTGATAGGCTCTTAGTACAATCACTATGCCCCAATAACTTCCTCGCTCTTTTTTTTTCGCCCAGTGCTTATCGCTCATCTTCAGGTCCTGAATTTACGAAACAACAAAACAGGGATGCGCGGCAACATGCCAAAAAATAAACGGGTGTGTAGCCAGGAAATTTTTACGTTGTCCTGCAAAGCCCGGAAATGTGACTGCCCCCCTTGAGGGTAAATCACGTTCGTCGGGATAAATAGAACCGGCGTGCCAGCCCAAAATAAACGAACCATAATATCAATATCGAAATCCATGCGTGTGCCAATGTGCCCGTTCTTTATTACGCCGACCGTCTGGTACAACGGATAAACCCTGAAGCCGCACATTGTATCTTTTATTTGCATCGATAAGGTTTCGATATGCACCCAAAAGTGGGTGATCTTGCGGCCAATGCGTCGGCTGGTTGGCATACTTTCATCGTACTGAGGGTGACCACTGATTAACGCCCCCGGATGTTCTTCAGACAAGGCTAAGAACTTTGGAATATCGTCACTGTCGTGCTGGCCGTCAGCGTCTATTTGCAACGCGTGGGTAAAGCCTTCTTCAGTAGCCACCTGAAACCCAGCCATAACTGCACCACCTTTACCCCTGTTTTCAGGTAATGTGTACAACAAGATAAGCGACTTATGCTCTTCCGCCAAGATGGCCAGAACCTCCTTGGTATGGATATTTGAACCGTCATCAACAATAATGATAGGAAGCTCATAAGGCAGCAGCCTTTCAATGGTCGCCGTAATGGTCTTATCATGATTATAAATAGGAATAAGAAAACAATACTGGGACATATTAATTTATTACCAGGCGCCCGGACGACAATGCTTTATCACCGTCTGTGTATTTAAAGATAAGACAGTCGTCGCGTTTTCTTTCAATCAGAAGACTGACTGTCGCATTAGGTAAAATCATGTCATTAAACTTTAATACTTCTATACGCTGAATTGATGTTGGTGTCGACCAATAGCGGGCCGCCAGCTGAACCACCCACTCCAGTTGGGCAACCCCCGGCAGAATAGGTGCTGACGGAAAATGCCCCTGTAAATAAACACAGTCAGAAGCCAATGTGAACAGGCCCTTTAGCACCGGCTTATCATTCTCGTTCCGGCTTTCACAAAGCTGACTAAAATCTGGTAAATGAATCTGCATTAATGCCCTTACTTATCCTTTTCGAACAACGCTATTAAATCGGCCTGTGTTATCTTTCCTGCGTCATTGTACGGCAACTGCTGTCGGTAGCGAAAACGCTTAGGTACCACCACTTTATCGAACCGCTGCAGTAAATGGTGACGAAGTTCCTGTCGCGCTTTAAACCGCCCCAGGCTATTTAGCTCAGCATTCCCTTTCGGCGTTAAAACCAACACCAGACCCAACTCAACTCGTGGGCTATGCAACACGCAGACCTTTGCGGACTCAACCCAGTCGTGGCGTAGCGCAAACGCCTCAACTTCGTTTAATGAGACCCGCTTTTCAGCAATCTTCGCAATCCGATCCTGACGTCCCAGCAGTTGAAAGCCACCCTGTTCCTCAAGCTCAACCTTATCTTCCGTAAGATAAGAAGACTTAGCGTTATTAAGATAAGGCGACTGAATAACCAGCTTTCCGTTTTCATCGCAACTCACGTTAACGCCGGCTAAAGGCGTAAAGCTATCCGATGAACCAGAGGTTCGCTGGCGCCAGGCTATACCACCGGTTTCAGTACTTCCGTAAACTTCGGTCGGAACCATCAAGCCGTTTTCTGCAAATGCCGTTGGCACCGAGTCTGGCAGCGGCCCGCCTGATGAGAAAATCATTGCCAGTGACTGACTGTACTGAGTTAATCGCGACAAGTTGTCCAGCCGCTGCAAATGTGCCGGACTGCTGATAAGAGCGTAACGCTGGCGGCCAGCTTTCGCCAATATTTGCTGAAGCTGCTCTGGGTAATCGATTAAAGGAATGGTCACCGAGCGCCCCGCAGCAATAGGCCAAAGCACAGTGAACAGGAAACCATATATATGCTGATGCGTCACAGTGGTAACAACATCAGCGCTTCCGAGTTGCTCTGAAAATGTCCGTTCCAGCGTCATGACTTCAAGCCACAACTGCCTTAAGGTTTTTTCTACTGCTTTAGGCTTACCACTGCTACCAGAGGTAAAAAAGGTAACACCTGCATCTAATTGCCCCGCCAGGCCGAATTCCGGCGTATCCAAACCGACCGACGACGGCAACTCATCAGGCACTCTGAACGAATAATGAACTGACAATTCAGTCAAGGTGGCGGGCTTATCGTTAGCTGGCAAAATGACACGTTTTTGGCAATTCAGCAGGGCGAAAAACCACACACTAAAACGATACCAGTTGCGCTGATAGAGTAGCGCATTACCTTCACTTTTCGCTAACCACTGCGTGGCAGCTGCGACATCCCGGAGCCAGCGCGTCACGTTAATCGGCTCTTCACCTATGACCGCTATTTGCGTCTCTGAACGCGGCCAGCGCAGCTCCCAATGATCAGTGCTTATCTCTAACAACACGTCGCACACTCCACTCAATCACAAAGAGTAATCCCATCAGAACATAGGAAATAAAACCGTTGTATAACGTCCAGAGATCGAGGTCACCATGGATAGCCGTTGCCAAAGAAATGCCACCATTAACAAAGAAGAACAGTACCCAAACCAGGGTAACCTTTTCAGTATAAGCAACAGCCTTTTCTGACAGCGAACCTTCCATCAACAGAGCCAATCGAGTAATAGCTGCAGGTTTACGCCACAATGATGCAAGAAAGACCAATAATAGCGCGGCATTGACCCAAACAGGATAAAACAGCACACCGGTTAACTGGTCGGTAAACCACACCGTTGCTAAGACCAGCAGTATTATCGCTACCGACAGCCAGCTTTTGGGATGATTCCTACCCTGTAAAACAACGTTTAAGCTCAGCAGTGCCAGCAGCACCAGGATTAACCAGGTTGTTAATCCTTGCTGTGCCAGCCACCAAACCAACAGCGGGTAAGCAATGAGCAAACCACCGATCAATAAACGTGGTCCGTTTGTCATTAGTCGTTGTGAACAAGTTTATAGACTTCTTCGACAACGTCCTCGACTGTACGTACTGCTTTAAACGCATCCGGGCTTATCTTCTTTCCGGTAATTTCGCGCAACTTAACAACTAAATCCACCGCATCGATAGAGTCAAGGTCAAGATCCTGATACAGGTTAGCGTCCAAAGAGATATCATCAGATTCCAGTTCAAAATCCTCTTCCAGAATCTGAACTAACCTTGCATATACTTCGTCTTTCGTCTTCATCGTTCCCTCGTCACTCACCACGATTGTTAGCGACAAACTCCGCTAACGTATTCACACTGTAAAAGTGCCTTTTTGTTTCCGCTGAATTGGCATCCAGCTTCACATCATATTTTTTCTTAATTGCCAGACCTAATTCCAGTGCGTCTATGGAGTCGAGGTTTAAGCCATCATCATCATCGCCAAACAAGGCGGCAGAATCGTTAATATCTGATGCTTCAACATCCTCAAGATCCAGCGACTCGATAATCAAGGCTTTGATCTCTTGCTTCAGGCTCTCTGTCATTTTCTCTTACCCTTTCATAGTAACTCTGTAAATCACGAGTCAATTGACGCGCAGCGATACTCAGTTTTGTCGTGTCGCAATACTTGGCCGACTCTATCTCTCCAAGATAATGCACTGATAAGGTCGGCTTTCGCTCCGGCGCACAATACCAAGCCTCATTCTTAATTAAAGTGACCGGCGAACAGTCAATTCTCAGTGCCGTTATTTTCGCCCGGGTTCGTAGTGCCAGATGGGCTGCTCCGCGTTGGAATTTAACCGTTTCTCCGGGCGTGGTCCGCGTACCTTCCGGGAAAATAATCAGGTTATTTCCTTGCGCCAGCGAACGCTCACAATCGGTGACTAAGTCCTCTGGGTCAGAGTTACTTAAATACCCTGTCGAGCGGATAACCCCCCGCATAAAAGGATTTTTCCATAAGTGAGACTTAACCACACAGTCAGGATTCGGCACAAAAGAAATCAACGCAACGACATCAATCAAACAAGGGTGATTCGCGATAATGACTTGGCCCCGAACGCCTTTTAGCTGCTCAATGGCTTTAAAATCGAAATGGAACACTCCCGTCCATTTCATCACACCAATAAACCATCGGAACGTCAGTTGCACTAAACGCCGGGCTCGGATTTCGCGCTGCTGTTGTCCTTTGGATAATAACGTTAGCAGAGGTAAAGCTGTAACCGACAGCAATAAACCACCGAACCCAAAAATGGCAAAGCAAAGCCCGGTGGCGAAACGCCGCCAAGTACGATTTATTATTCACCAAAGATTAAGTAGCATGCCAGCTCCAAATCACGCCGTTATAGCCATTAACCACTTTACCACCGCGCGCATCCAATATTTGTTGCACGTTGTTCGCAACTGAGTAGACGTCATCCTGTAACTGACTTTCTTTTTTAATCCGGCGATCCAAAATCAATTCCTGTCCGTTTTCTCTATCGAGTAAAATCGCTTGCGAAAAGCCTTTTAGCGGTGATTGAATCTGCGTTGAATAGACCGCTGGGGGCACTTCATCAGCATACACCAGTAGCACTTGCTTCGCTTCGCTTTGTAGTTGGCTTATCGCCTCGAGCCAGCCCAAAGGGTAGGTTTGCTCACCCGCCGACAGCGTTGTCATTGCTTGTCGATTATCGGCCGCCATACTGTATTGCCCCAGCACCGCATTATTCACTGACAGAGCAAACTGCGTGGGTGACAAAACCTCACCACGCACCAACTCGCGCAGTAGCTTTTCAGTACGGTGCAAGTCACCATGGCGGGTCGCCAGGATCACTGGAGTATCTTTCAGTTGCGGCTGCCGCTCACCTATCTGCAGAATGGCTGTGACCAGTACTTTCGAATACAAACTCAGGCGACGCCGGGTTGCAGCCGGGATTTGCTTCAGCAGCTCACGACTTTCCGTTTCGACTAATGTACTATCAGCTATAAAAGCTCGCATAGGATTATGGGCAGACACTCAAAAAAGAAGCGGAATACTACAGAATCTCACTCGACATTTCAAAAATATAACATCGCATATGGTTATCGGATATAGGCTATACAACAAAACAGCATCACCGCTAAAGGTTTCAGCAGAAGCCCGGGAGTTATTGGTTCAGCTTGTACAAAAATACGGGGCAACCGAGGCATCTCAGCAGGTCGTCGTCGATAAAACCGATTCCGGTGCGCCACTTTTAACCGTCGACGGGCGCTCCGTGTATTGTTCTATTACTCATAAATCAGGCTGTATCGCTGCGGCCTACTCAAGCACCAACAAGATAGGTATCGACCTCGAAGACCTGAGTACCAATAAAGATTATCAGCGCATTCGCGACCATTATAAAGATGGCTTTCTGGCGGGTAGTGCTTTGACCAAAAAAGACTTCTTTCACCACTGGACTCTAGCAGAAGCCTTCGCTAAAGCGTCCGGGGCTTCTTTACTCAACGTGCTGGAAAGCCCGCTTCACCATCAGAAAAAATCGGCAACCTATTTCCAGATACACCCCTTTTTGTTGTGCGCTTATCAGGAGCCCTCGGTTGAAAATAACGAAATAGCATTACATCAGTTAGATAGCGATAACCAATGACAATAGTCCCGAGCTATTGTATTTAAGTCGAAATCAGCTTGCCAATTCAACTCAGTACGGGCTTTTCTAACCTCAGCATAACAGCTGCCGACATCGCCCTTTCGCGGCGCCAAAAACTCAACGGGAATACGCATCCCGCTGGCTTTTTCGAAAGCCCGAACGACTCCCAGTACAGACTCACCTTTGCCCGTTCCCAAATTAAAAATCTGGTGTCCTGATTGTGCAAGAACGGCTTCCAGTGCAGCAACATGACCGCTCGCCAGGTCGCAAATATGGATATAGTCACGAACTGCGGTGCCGTCGCAGGTCGGATAATTATCACCGTATATTGGCACCGACTCCGCTAGACCCATAATAACTTTACCAATGGCGGGAATCAGATTAGCGGCAGGTTTTAGCGGTTGCTCTCCGATGGCACCCGACGGGTGTGCCCCTGCCGGATTGAAATAACGCAAACTCACAGCCGAAAACTCTGAATTGTTTTGACAGTGTTCGGTTAGATCGCATTCCGACTGATATTTCGTTTCGCCATAAGGGTTTGTTACCTCTCCAGCAGCCGCTGATTCAGCAATCGGAACCTGTGACGGTACGCCATAAACCACCGCAGATGATGAAAAGACCAAGCGGGTTACTGAAAACCGCTCCATTAAAGCGATAAGTTGTCTTGTACCCTCCACATTAGTCAGAAAGTACTGGTCGGTTAGCTGATAACTTTCCTGAGGATTCTTAAGCGCAGCAAAATGCATAACTGCATCAATAACGTAGTCGCGAAAGACACTTTCCAAAGCTTTCCGGTCGCAAATGTCTATTTGACGAAAGGCCGGCCGCTTGCCTGTCATTTTCTCAATTTTATCAATGGCTGAAGCGCTGCTGTTACTCAGATTATCAATCACAATCACTTGGTAGCCTTTGAGCATCAGTTCGACAACCGTGTGCGAACCGATAAACCCACAACCTCCGGTAACCAAGATCTGTTTATTCATCGTCATGACCCACGAGCAATAGCACCACTCATTGTAAAAGGGCCAGAATAGTATCGACTGACTTTTGCTAAAGCAACTTAAACTCTTGCTAGCTATGGCTAGTCATATTTTGTAATGCCCAGATTGTTCTTTATAGTGACAAACAGTCTAGATAAAAGCTAAAAGGAACGCCGTTGAGTCATTCTTCACTACCGCCTATTATCTGTGGTCCAATATTACGCGCTGTCGATGAAGACAGTGTTGTTGTGTGGCTCGTCTGCCGAGACGACTTTCCGCTGACCGCAGAACTCTCTGTTGGCCTGAAGCATCAAGAGATCGAGTCGGTACGGGTTGGCACGCACGCTGTCATCAAGCGGCTTCAGCTCACGCCTAAACAGCGACTGACTCACGATCAGTACATTGAATACGACATTGTTATTGATGAGAAAGGACTTTCAGAGACCGCTTCACACTTACTGTACCCCACTCAAAACCGTCCTGGCTTTGTCTTTAAAAAGTCCATTGATCGTGTTTTTCATGGTTCCTGCCGGCGACCTCATCACACTGCTCCCGATGGCTTAGTGAGGGTCGACGCCGAGCTGGAAGAAAGTCTGAACAAGCCGAGCGAACGGCCGGCATTATTAATGCACAGCGGCGATCAAGTCTATGTTGATGACGTTGCCGGACCAATGCTTTCAGCAATACACAACACGATTGAATTACTGGGGCTGTACGAAGAGGCCATAAGCGGCACAAACTTTAACGACAGTGCGGAACTTCGTTCGCTTGATGCGAATTACTATGGCAGAGACCAGCTGCTTCCGGACACTAAAATGAACGAAGCACTTACGGAGAAATTTTTTGGCGGTGTTAAAAAACCTATTTTCACCTCCAGTAATGCCAAAAACCATCTCATTAGTTTTAGTGAGTACATCGGCATCTACCTACTCACCTGGTCCCCCGTCTTATGGCAACGACTAGCCACTGAAGCGCCTCCGTCACTAACACCAGAGCAACTTGCAACCTATGAGCAAGAGCAAAGCGCACTGACAAAATATTGCGATACCTTGCCCAAAGCGGCTAGAGCTATGGCCAATGTACCTAATTATATGATTTTTGATGACCACGACATTACCGATGACTGGAACCTTTCCGCGCTATGGGAAATAACCGCCTACGAACACCCATTTTCCAGGCGAATTGTCGGTAACGCGCTTGCGGGCTATTTATTGTGTCAGGGCTGGGGCAACACGAAAGATTCACTTAACGCTTTAGTCTCTCAGTTTAAAGCGGTCTCCGAATCTAACGGTCACTACAACACCACTGACTTAGACGCGTTAATCGATTCGTTGCTGTCATTTGATGGCTGGCAGTACGAGATTTACCGTGAACCAATGGTTGTCGTTCTGGATACCCGAACCCGTCGTTGGAGAAGTGAGCAAGCCCGCTCCAAACCATCCGGATTAATGGACTGGGAAGCACTATCAGACTTTCAGCAAAAAATTCTGAACCAAAAATCGGTGATTGTGGTGTCGCCCGCGCCCATGTTCGGTGTCAAACTCATTGAGACCATCCAGGAGATTTTCACCTTTTTAGGAAAGCCGCTATTAGTCGACGCAGAAAACTGGATGGCCCACCCCGGTTCAGCAGAAGTCATGCTCAATATTTTTGCGCATCGCGGTACGCCGCAAAACTTCACGATTTTATCGGGAGATGTGCACTATTCTTTTGCTTATGACGTGCGGCTAAAGCACCAAAAGCCCGGGCCAAGAATCTGGCAAATTACCAGCAGTGGTATCAAAAATCAGTTCCCGGACTCGCTTTTAGAGTGGCTCGATCGTCTTAACCGCTGGCTGTATGCCCCTTACTCCCCTTTGAACTGGTTCACAAAACGAAAACGGTTTCGTGTTTTTCCCAGACTTCCCAGCGAAAGAGATGCCGGCGAGCGCTTATGGAACCACTCCGGCATTGGTCTGGTCGAATTTGGCGAAACCGGTGTGCCGGAAACCATAAAACAACTCAATGCAGACCAGGGCGAATGTCTGTTTGAAGCAACACTAAAGACAAGGAAACAAAAAAATGAAACAGCGTCCTCTTGATCAGCAACGACTAAGCCGTTATTCCTCACAACAAGAGGAGTACCGACTCGCCATTATTACAGATGAAGACGATTCATCGCAGATTGAGCTGGATGATGGTCAAACCGCCTGGCGCTCAACGCTCCGTCATGACGAACTTACGCGATCGGCCTCAGGCGAGTATGAATTGACTGAAATTGCAGAAGAAGATGGCGGAGAGCACCACCTCATTAGCTTAATTGCAGAAGGAGGCCGAGGCGCCGAATTCTCCGAGTTGGTTATGTTTGGTAAACATTTGATGACGTTTGATGATCGTACCGGCCTTGTTTGCGAAATTCGCAATCAGAACCAGCTCATCCCCCGACAAATTCTCATGGCAGGAAGCGGCGACGAAAAGTTTAAAGGTTTCAAAGGCGAATGGGCCACCGTAAAAGGTAACGAATTGATCGTTGGCAGTCATGGCAAAAAACCAACAGAAGAGTGGATAAAGGTCATTGGTCGCAACTACGGTTTACAAAGCATCAATTGGCATAATAACTACAACAAGCTGAAAAAAGCCGCCGGCGTAGACAAGGATGGGTATATTGTTCACGAAGCTGCAGAGTGGCACCCTCAACTGGAAAAATGGCTGTTTTTTCCAAGAAAAATATCCGACCGAGCCTTCGACCCAGAGTACGACGAAACCTGTTGTGGCAGCAATAAGCTGTTCATTGTGTCCGAAGACTTTAACGATATTGAGATCATTAGCGTAGGCGACATCGTCGCTGAGCGAGGTGTTTCGTCGTTCAAGATTCTGCCCGGCCACCCAAACGAATGTGTTGGACTGAAAAGCGTTGAAGTGGGTGACAGAACGGAAACTTACTTTTTCGTCTTCGACCTTAAAGGCAATATATTGCATGACGATCACTTAATTGGTCACTACAAATGCGAAGGTATTGAGATCCTCTGAAACAGAATTTTTGTACTACACTATAAAGCCATAACAGAAAGCTCAGAGTGACTATGAATTCAGGTAAGAACGGACTTATTTATACTTTAGGTTTTCTTGGGTTAGTGCCCTTTTTGGCGTCATCGCTTGCAGCCTTAATGCATACGGGGACCTTATGGGGCATATTGCCTTTAGAATTTTTAATTACTTATGGTGCCATTATTCTCACTTTTTTGGGTGGCACGTTATGGGGTGATGCATTACACCGGGCTGAAAGTGAGAAAACCAAAGGCTCACTCATATTAAGTAATGTCTTTGCATTACTGGCATGGTTAACCTTGTTATTGCATTCCCCGGCATGGTCTCTGGCGCTGCAAATGATAGGCTTTGCGTTATTACTGTTCTTCGAGCAGAAACTGGCCCGCAGCTCGGCAATGACCTCATACATGGGTTATTACCGAATTCGAGTGTTACTCACAACAGCCGTGGTTGTCTGTGAGCTACTGGTTTTTGGTAACCACATTTTGTGACGCTATTTTTTTTCATGATAGCGAGCCAGGGTTTCTGCGTATATGTGGCGAACATCGCAACTGAACTTGTCAACAGAATAGTCACGGGCAAAAGCCAGCGCATTTTCCGACAAGCTCTTGCGTAAAGGCGCATCGTCGAGAAGCTGCTTGACTCGTTTACACCATAAAGCTTGCTTCGCCGGTGTTTTATAGCCGTTATGCTCATCTTCGACCACATCATCTATGCCGCTTGAACGAACCGCGACCACCGGTAAGCCCGCGGCCATCGCTTCCAGAATAACCATCCCTTGTGTTTCTGACTGGGAAGCAAACAGAAAAGCATCACCTAACTGATACCAGATGGCCATTTCATCTGGTGGTACCGCCCCCACTAACGTGACCTGTTGCTGCAGGCCCATTTCATCAATACGGCCTTGCAGGCGATGTCGCTGATGTCCGTCTCCTATAATCAAGAATCGGAACGGTTTATCCGTTTGTTCTTTCAACTGCGCCATGGCGTCTATCATAAAATCGATATTTTTCTCGTTAGACAAACGAGACACACTGATAAAGACCGTTTCGTCGCTCAGGCTTTGCTGTTGGCGTAATGTGTCAACCTGCTCTGGAGCAACCTGTTGAAAGCGATCAAACTCAATACCGGTGGGCTGCACAAACGTCGGTCGTTTTACCCCTATCATACGGAGATATTCTTCGGTCGACTGCGTTGGTACAATGACGCCATCGCATTTATTCGCAAACCGACGCACCAGAAAGTGGGCAATAATATTACGGAACAAAGAGCCCGGTAAAAAAACAAAGTGAGCGTAATGTTCCAGTCTTGTGTGGTAGGTATAAACGACCGGTACTTTTAGTCTCCGCGCCATAAAGACACCAAGCGAGCCTATCCAGAACGGATGATGCACATGGATGATATCGGGTTTAAAAGCTTTAACCTTTTTGCGAACCGCGCCTGAAAAGATATTGGCAAAACGAAACTCACTTTTTTCCCCAAAGGAAAACAGTGAAGGCATACGCACCACATGCTCTTCCCGCTCCATTTTTTTCTGGTAGCGAGGAGCAACCACCAGAACTTTATCTTTAAGCTTGACCAGCCCATTACGCAGGCGCTCAATTGATATGGGAACGCCCCCAATAAATGGCAGATAATTATTCGTAAACATGGCCACACGCATAGGATTTTTCAGCCAGGGCTCAGGATCAATGTCGTAATCTGGGTAATAGTCTTTGCCGACAAACACCGCATTATAGAGTTTGGTACTGATCACTAAAAACAAACTCACCAGCAAAATAAAGTTCAGATAACCCACATAGAACAGAGAGTGGATAAAGAACCACAAACTCTCTAGCTGTTTAAGGATAGGATGCTGACCAATCTCAAGCTCCTTAACCGAATGCTCGACAGAGCCGTCAGCATTCACCGTCACTTTTACGTAGTGATAAAAGCTTTCATCCTGATTGAGCACTAGGCCACCGGCACCTCCGGTGGTTATATAGGTTATACCGTTATGCTCCCGTTCGGAGTAAATGGAAATATTGGATGAAAACACCCGATCGACGCCAAATTTACTGAGTGTCTTCATCAGTGCTTGTTTGAACTGCGGCGGCTGCAGAAAGTCCTCTTCTTCCGCTAAAAAGAACGCTTCTTTCGGCTCCATTGGCGGGTGCCCGATAAAAACAAACCGATGCTTTGAACTGTCGCCTTTTAAAATGTCCTCTAGCCAACGAAGCTGCCATTGCCAGGGGGTCTTCCCGGTGCTGTCAAGAAAGATAAAACGACTGCCGTTTGAAGAAAAACTAAAAAAATGCGGCCCGTAATGGTTATAAAAGCGAAAGCTTCCGAACTCTTCGTATTCGTTATTCCCGAAGGTTAAAAGATACGGCATTTCCAGGCGCGATAACGTCCCCCTAATTGCCCGGTATTTGTCTTCTCCGCCACCACTTACCGCATTACCGGCAGAGATTAAAAAGTCGATATTCGCATCGTTCAGCATGGGGATAATGCGGCGTTCAAAAATTCCAACGGAGTTATTGATATTACCTACAACGGCAAAGCTATAGCTGTCCTGTTTCTCCAGCAACGCGCTGATATCAGAGAGCTGTTCAGTATGTTCCGCCTCAAATTCGGAAGTCACTAAATTCAAGTAGACTTTATAACTCACAAGGCCTAAAACAATGGCAATGTTTAGATAAAACAGAATTTTCAGTAACTTTGTTTTATTCATTGTGTGACCCGTACTTTGGCAGACTGCACTAAATAGCGTTGTAAAATGACAAGGCCCAGAAGCATACCCAGATAAATCGTTAAAAAGCGCCAACTAAAGGTCACTAGAAGTAAATGCTGATTCGCTAAAATATCGTTAAAGAAGCTACCAAACACGCCTTCAGAAATGCCTGACGCGCCGGGGGTCGGTGCAAAGTACATAATAAACGTTGTCACGACCAGAAGCCCCACACTGACCAAATAGTCTACATTATAGTCCAGTCCCCACATGAGCAGCGCAGGGAAACTGAATAAGCTGAGGAGAAAAATAAAGGTAAAAAACACCGATAGTGCAATCGCCATTTTTGAACCCCGGCAATACTCAGAAAAACTGCGGGAGAAGCGCAGCATTTCACGTCGCGTTTTATATTGCCAACGTAAATGACGTTCTGGGCTGATCAGCCTTAGCTTATGTATCCCCTTACAAAGATAGCTTAGCGGGCCAATAAGCCAATGGGCCCGCAGTAAAACGATCGCAAAAAATAGCAGATAAAGCACAATTAAAACGGCCAAAGCCGCACCAATATCACCAATAATGGCTTCATCTTGTAACGGCTTCAGTGTCAGTAAAAATAAGGGAGTAAGCGAAAAGATAAAGAAAATAGCCAATACCGTACGAATGGTTGTCGCCGCCGTTGCTCGCCCAATGGGGACACCATGCTCGTGCAGAAACCAAACCTGAGCAAAGCCACCGCCCGTAGCCATGGGCGTAATATTGGAGAAGAAAATATTAATAAAGACCAACTTCGCCATGGCCTTCTTGGGAATACGATATCCTAAAGCACGCAACGTATAATACAGACGCAATCCGTCCGCGGTAAAGTAAATGCCCAACAACAGCAAAACCGCGCCGATAACCGGTGGTGACAGTAAGCGTGCATCAAAGGTTAAGCTTCGCCCGGAAAAGTGATCGTAAATAGCGTAGAAGCCAGCAACCGTCAGTAAAATAAATAACAGACTAAACAGTGTTAAGCGCTTCCAGGAGGCTTTGTATTGCTTTTCTTCTTCCGCTGAAGCTGTCATTTTTTACTGGTTACTCCCCACAAAGCCTAATGGTTAAGGATTATGGAGTTGTGGAGAGGGGATGTCAAAAGCCTTACTCCCAAAAAAAAGCCCCCAAAAATTTGGGGGCGTAAAAACTTAACCAGGGAGTATAACCAATTCATGCGTTAAGTTGCGTGGTATGTTACTCACCAAATATGACAGTTTTAGGATAACTCGGTTTTATTTCGATGACATTGGGCGCTTAAAAAGTGCTACCACAAGAATCACGTACACCAGCTGCGATATCACCGTTTCCCAGTTCGCATAAAGCCCCAGCCACTCGAAAGTAATATTCAACGGAAACTGCGTGTGGCTCAGCCATGCGGCTTCTTGCAGAGCAGTAATGCCTTTACCTAACAGTATAAAGACCAACGCCAGAATGATGTAAGTCGTTACCTTAAAGAAGGTATTCATTGGCAATTTGACCGAGTACTTAATAATGACCCAGGCCACTGCTGTAAGAACCACCAACCCAAACACAAAGCCGTAAGCAACACTGCGACCGCCGCCTTCCGCCTGCAGTAATAATGACTGGTAAAACAACACGGTTTCAAACACTTCCCGATACACCGCCAGGAACGCAAGCCCAGCCAGCCCCCATAAGGCGCCCTGTTTTAGCTGAGTCTGTACTTTCTCCTGAATAAAGCGCTGCCACTGCTGAGACTGGGTTTTGCTGTGCATCCAGTAACCCACATAAAAGAGTATTCCGGCGGCAAATAGAGCTGCACTGCCTTCGATAATTTCACGGCTAGCACCGCTGATACTAATAAAATACTCCGCCAGCACCCATGTACCAACACCGGCCAGCAACGCTGTTACCCAGCCCATGTGTAAATACCGTAAACCTTTTCGACTTCCTGAGCGAGCCAGCACAGTACCAATTGCCAGCACAATCAACAGAGCTTCCAGCCCTTCGCGCAATAAAATAACGGCACTTGCGGAAAACAAAGCGGCTTGGGAAAGTTGATCGGTCGCCAGAGTGTTAGCCGCTGTTTCCAGTTCCTGCTGCAAACGCGAAGTCATTTGTTGCACTTGCTGCAACTGCCCCGGTTGGCTGATAACACCACGTAGTGCCATCATATCGTGCTCTATAGTTTGCATCAGCGCAGGTTCTTTCGCTTTAAGCGCATTTTCTGCTAACTCAAAACCATCAAGGTACGCTGAAATCGCGAAACGCTTCGCTTCTGAATAGTCACCCTGTTGATAAGCGCTCAATGCCTGCTTGATTTTTGTACGAGCAATAGCAAGCGGAGCTAGTTCCTGACCTTCTGAAAAATAATTTCTCGCGTGAGTTCTCGAGTAGTCAATGGAATCCATTGAAAACCCTTGCTGTAACAAAGTGTTCGGGCTGTAATTGATAAGCTCAGTCAACGGCACTTGTTCTTTGCTATTCGCACTTTCATCAAAAGCCAGACTGCCAACATACAGTGTTAATGCCCAACGCTCTTCTTCACTTAGGTGGCTGAAAGCGGGCATCGCCGTTCCATCTATGCCGTCGGATACCGCATCAAACAAACCCAACAATGAGCGATTCATCGCACGCTCTCGATCAGTAAAGTTTGTTGGCGCAGGCTCTAAACCAGCAGCTCCAGGGCCGTCGCCCTGCCCGACAGCGCCATGGCAGGCCGCGCAGTTTTGCTGAAAAAGCTGTTGAACCTGCTTTTTATCGACCAGCCGCGACGGTAAGTTTAATTTTGGCATAGCCGACAACAGGGTATCTCTCAATTGACTGGTCACCGCGACAACCGAACCAGTATCCGCCTTACTCTTAACAAGCTGCTTAAGGCGGTCTACTAACTGCAGCATTTGAGGTTTCACAGAGTCTGGGGCCTGCTCAGTCTTTTGACCAATAAGCTGTGCGAACTCAATCATTTCGCTGTATTCAGCGGAATTAATAACTTTTCCATCAGCAACCGCTTCGGAATAATCTACGCCAACGTACTCAGCCAGTTGCAGTAATTGACGCATATCAGCGCTTTGAGTCGCTGCCGAAGGAGAGCCTGATGTATAGGCCGATGTCGCAGCCAGAGTCTGGCCCGAAAATAACAAGGTGCCCGCTAAGGCAATGGAAAAAAGCAGTCGGATAAACACGAGAACTCCTCTAGGCTCATGTCGTAGTTAGGTTTAAAATCATACAGGAACCTAGAGGAATATTAAATGATAACCATTGTCGTTTATTCTAAAACGACCTTAGTTTGACCTAAATCAAAAAGCAGGCATTAAGAACACTTCACGCACACAATTACGTGGATTCGCATTAATTGAATACAACACAGCATCGGCAACGTCATCCGGATCCAGCTTGTCAGGCTTGGGTTCATCAAAGAATGGGGTGTTCACCATGCCCGGCGCTATGGTCGTGCAGCGCCCATTCCACTCTTTCATCTCTTCGGCCAGGTTCTGTGCAAAACCATGGACAAACCATTTAGTTGCGCCGTAAACCGAGCCTTTCAAGGTAATCCGCCCAGCGGCAGAACCCGTCATTAAAAAGTGGCCTGTGGTTTTGCGTAAATGCGGCAACGTCAACTTCGCTGTGTACAGGAGTCCGTTGATATTCACATCAACCATCTGCTTCCATTCATCTGGATCGCCCTCTTCTGTACCGGCTGTCGAAACGCCAGTACCGGCATTCGCAAACACCGCATCCAACTGGCCAAATTTATCGACACCTTGCTTCACTGCCTGTTCTAATTCATCGTAATTCCCGGCATCAGCGGCTACGCCAATGGCGCTGTCAGCACCAAACTCCTCAACTAACGCATCCAGCTTTTCCTTCCGGCGCGCAACTAATATCAGCTTCAGGCCTTCTTTCGCCGCTTTACGGGCTGTGGCTTTACCGATGCCACTTGAGGCACCGGTAATTAAAAGTACTTTCGACATGCTTCCTCCTTATGCCAAATCGAAGCGGTCAGCATTCATGACTTTCGTCCAGGCTTTCACAAAGTCTTTAACAAACTTCTCCTGGTTGTCGTCCTGAGCGTACAGCTCTGAGTACGAACGTAAGATAGAGTTCGAACCAAACACCAGGTCAATACGGCTTGCCGTCCACTTCAGTTCATCGGTTTTACGGTCCCGAACTTCGTAGTGGTTACCGGCTTTCTTCCAGACATTATTCATGTCAGTCAGGTTAACAAAAAAATCATTGGTCAAAGTGCCCGCACGGTCGGTAAATACACCATGCTCAGACTCACCATAGTTTGCCCCTAACGCGCGCATACCACCGACAAGAACAGTCATCTCAGGTGCTGTTAAGCCCATCAAATGCGTACGATCCAGCATCAGCTCTTCAGCTGGCACTGCGTAATCCTTTTTCAGATAGTTGCGATAACCGTCATGCAGCGGCTCTAATGACTCAAAGCTTTCCACATCTGTCATTTCATCAGTGGCATCGCCACGACCCGGAGCAAAAGGAGCCGTAATAGTATAGCCAGCGTCTTTAGCCGCTTTTTCAACGGCTGCCGTACCACCCAGAACAATCAAGTCGGCTAAACTGACTTTCTTATCCAATGTCGATTGCAGCTCTTCCAGTACACGAAGCACTTTGTGCAGTTTTTCCGGCTCGTTACCGTGCCAGTCTTTTTGCGGCGCTAAACGAATGCGGGCGCCATTAGCTCCGCCACGGAAGTCCGAACCGCGGAAATTACGCGCGCTGTCCCAGGCGGTCGAAATCAACTCATAGGAGGTTAATTCCGTGTTTAAAAGCTTCTCTTTTAAGTCAGCAATTTCCTGCTCATTTAAGGTGTAATCCACTTTCGGAATAGGATCTTGCCAAATCAGGTCTTCTTCCGGTACGTCCGGACCTAAGTAACGATCTTTCGGACCTAAGTCACGATGAGTCAGTTTAAACCAGGCACGCGCGAAGACATCCGCAAAGTACTCTGGGTCTTTGTAGAACTTCTCCGCAATTTTGCGATAGTCCGGGTCCATCTTCATCGCCATATCAGCGTCGGTCATAATGGGGTTAAGACGAATAGACGGGTCTTCCACATCAACCGGCTTATCTTCTTCTTTAATATCGATAGGCTCCCACTGCCAAGCGCCAGCCGGGCTTTTCTTCAGTTCCCACTCGTAGTTAAACAGCAGGTAGAAATAGCCGTTATCCCATTGGGTTGGGTTGGTCGTCCAGGCGCCTTCAATCCCGCTGGTAACCGTATCGCGACCCACACCTTTACCACCGCTGTTGCGCCAGCCCATACCTTGCTCTTCAACATCTGCCGCTTCGGGTTCCGGACCTAAGTTTTCTTCTTTACCATTACCGTGACATTTACCCACAGTATGGCCGCCTGCGGTTAACGCACAGGTTTCTTCGTCATTCATTGCCATACGTTTAAAGGTTTCGCGCACGTCTTTCGCCGTTCTTAACGGATCAGGGTTGCCGTCTACACCTTCCGGATTCACATAAATCAGACCCATTTGCACTGCCGCTAATGGATTTTCTAACGAATCGCGCTCTTCATCCGAGCTGTAACGGTTTTTCGTCTCCGCCAGCCACTCTTTCTCGCTACCCCAATAAGTGTCTTCTTCCGGGTGCCAGATGTCTTCACGACCACCGGCAAAACCAAAGGTTTTAAGACCCATGGACTCATAGGCCATGTTACCGGCCAGAATAAATAAATCTGCCCAGGACAGCTTGTTGCCGTATTTTTTCTTAATCGGCCACAATAATCGGCGCGCTTTATCCAGGCTGACATTATCTGGCCAGCTGTTCAGCGGCGCAAAGCGCTGGTTCCCGGTGCCGCCGCCACCACGACCATCGGCTAAACGGTATGAACCGGCCGAGTGCCAGGCCATACGAATCATTAAACCACCGTAATGGCCCCAGTCTGCCGGCCACCACTCCTGGCTGTCGGTCATGAAGTTTTTCAAATCTTGCTTTAACTCTTCCAGGTCGATTTTTTTAAATTCTTCTGCGTAATTAAAGTCGTCATCCATTGGATTCGCTTTGGTGTCATGCTGACGCAGAATTTCTAGCTTGAGGGAATTTGGCCACCAGTGCGTGTTCGTTTTTTTCTCAGATGTCATGCTACCGTGCATGATTGGGCATTTACCGCCACCGTTTGAACTACTCATTATGCCTTCCTTATTTCTGTGCTTAAATTTGAATAATTGTTATGTATAGTTATAGCAACGCTGCGCCATTTACTCCAAGGCAAGATACCGTTTGCTTTGATAGGTTTTATAGATACAGATTAAAGAAAGAGAAAGATCGTCTTGCAGTTACAATGCGCTGAGGTAGCATAGTCTCATGCTATGTACTTTATGCGCTTCTACCTCTTTCCCTTTTTGTGACGACAAAAACCGCAAGTATTTTCGTTGTCCGGAATGCGATCTCATTTTTGCTGACCGGGAAACTCGTTTACTTCCGAACGAAGAGAAGGCCATTTATGACTATCATGAAAATGACCCCAACGATACGCAATACAGAGCCTTTCTCAGTCAGCTATCAGAACCTCTGCTAGAAAAACTCGTCCCCGGTATGAGCGGACTCGATTTTGGCTCAGGGCCTGGGCCGGTTTTGCACCTGATGTTAGAAGAACAGGGCATGAAGATGTCGATTTACGATATTTTTTACGCACCCGCACGTGAACAACTCGACCGTCAGTATGACTTTGTTACCAGCACCGAAGTGGTTGAACACTTCTATGAGCCTGCGGCAACCTGGCCAGAGTTAGTCAGTTTAGTTAAGCCGAATGGTTGGATAGGAATTATGACGTCGCTGTTCACTCAAGAAACAGCTGAACGTTTTAAACTGTGGAATTACAAAAATGATCCAACCCATGTCAGTTTCTACACGCCAAAAACAATGAATTGGATCGCAACACACTTCCAACTCCACCTTGAGGTTATCAGCAATCGAATCATGTTATTCAAAAAAGGTTGAACCTCTCTTTAAGGCTAATGTACTAAGATCAAACAAAGGCAAAAATGGAGAAAATTATGAAATACGAGTGTGTGCATGGTGATATTACCCAACAAAACGACATTGAAGCCATTGTTAATGCCGCGAATGCTGAGCTCAAACCAGGGGGTGGTGTCGCTGGCGCAATCCATCACGCAGCCGGGAATGAACTGGAAGAGGCTACTCGTTCACTTGCGCCTATTAAACCGGGTGACGCTGTGATGACCAAAGCATTCCTCCTACCTAACCGCTATATCATTCATTGTCTGGGGCCCGTCTATGGCGTTGATACGCCTTCCGATAAACTGCTTGCCGATTGCTATCGAAACGCGCTGGACTTAACGGAAAAACACCAGATGGAGTCAATTGCCTTTCCGGCTATATCAACAGGAGCCTTTGGTTACCCTTTTGAATCGGCAACCGACGTTGCTTTGGAGACAATAAGAGCGCACGTTGAGAAATTAAGCCATCTGAAGCTTGTACGTTTTGTGCTATTCAGTGACAAAGAATTTGCTCATTATCAACGCGCGCTTAGAAAGTAACTCCTTACTTAATGGTAACGCCGGCGTCCCTTAGCTCCTTTCGAGCTTTTTCCGCGTCGGCGCGGTCAATAAAGCGAGTTCCTTCTTCCACTAAAAAAGTTTCATAGTCATTTTTTGCGGCGTCAAGGGCAGTGGCTCTCACACAAACCTCCAACGCCAAACCAACGACCCAGACCCGCTTAACATTAAGATGTACGAGCTCGGAAACCAGCCCGGTTTTATCAAACGCCGAATACTGGTCAATATCAAAACGAGCCCCTTTAGAAACTAAACGAACATCATCAGGTACGCTAAGATCGGGGTGAAACTCGGCGCCTTTGGTATCCTGAACGCAGTGTTCAGGCCAGGGGCCGCCGCGCTCATCAAAGCTCACATGGTGCCGGGGGTGCCAGTCCCTCGACACAAATATTGGAATACCCGCCTCCTGTGCTTGCGCGGTCATCGCATTGATAATAGGCACCACCTCATCACCTTCATCCAGAGCCAGCTTTCCGCCCGGACAAAAGTCATTTTGTACATCGACAATTATCAGTGCATCGTTGTTCTCAAAAGTTGTTTTCATGAATACTCTCCCTTTCTAACCCCTCCTTTGAGGTGTTCGGCTATCTCTTTCTGATAGTTTGATAACTTCTCACTTATCTCTGCCGAATAAGACTTCCCATTACCACGTAGTGAAGAAACATCATTAGGCAGCTGTTTTAGCTGTTGTTGGGCGTAGTTCCTGATGCTTTCAATATCACGCTGATGAGACGGAAGCCTTTTGCCATTTTGCATCACTTTCTTTAGCAGAGGCTCACCCGGCAGTTGCTCTTCCGCACGTGCAATGATATCGCGACTAAAACGCTCTTCGGTTTCTCGGAAAACTTGTTTTTCGCCGGGTAAGACGGGTTTCCCGCTAGAAAGTTTTAAACGCCCCTTACCGGCGTACTCAACTAACTTGTAGGCCATATCGAGCGCCGCAGCATCATCAGACACACCCATTCCGGTGCCAACGCCGAAGCCATCAATAGGCGCTCCATCCTCAATTAACTGAGCGATTTTATACTCATCGAGACCACCACTGGCGATGATCTGTAAGTGATTAAGATTATGTTCGTCCAGTCGCTTTCTGGATTTAAAAGCGAGATCACCTAAGTCCCCTGAATCCAGCCGAATGCCTTTCACCTTGAAGTCGGAGCCTAACTCATTGGCAAGCTCAATGACTTTGTCTACACCTTTTAAAGTATCAATGGTATCGACCAGCAATACGGTTTCAGGGAAGGCTCTGGTAAAGTTTTTAAACGCTTCATACTCTGAATCATGGGCTTGAATATAGCTGTGCGCCATAGTGCCGGCTATCGGCAAGTCATAAGTGCGCGCAGCTAACATATTAGAGGTGGAAGCAATGCCGCTGAGGTAAAGTGCCCTGCTGCCTTTTCTACCCGCATCAATGCCATGCACACGGCGCGCACCAAAGTCTAAAACAGGGCGTTCCTGCGCAGCGTAGGCAACCCGGGCGCCTTTTGAGGCCAATAGAGTTTGTAGATGCAGCTGGTTCATCACCAGAGTTTCAATCAGTTGCGCTTGTGGTAGCGGCGCCTTAATCTCGACAATGGGCTCGTTTTCAAAAAACACAGTGCCCTCAGGCAAAGCTCTCACCTGCCCGGTAAATTCAAAATCCTTTAAATAATTAATAAGCCGCGGAGAGAAGTTTTGCTCTTCAAGGTAACGCAAATCCCCATCGCTGAAGGACAATTCTTCAATTGTTTGAAGCAGGGGATCAAGACCCGCAGCCAACAGAAACTTCCGCTCTTGTGGAAGCCGACGAACAAACAGAGTAAAAACAGCGTCATCGTGCATGTCTTCTTGCAAATAAGCATCTAGCATTGTGAGCTGATACAAATCCGTGAACAACCCGAGATCTTGCCGCTCAGTATCTGTCATAGCTTTCCTCTATTTAGTGGCTTTGTACTAGAGTCTAGACGAGATATTTGGGTTTATGTAGTCAGAAAGTGGCCTGTCGACAAAGCTTCGCTCCCAACGAACTTCAGCAACAGGCGTTAATCGGCTTAGGTAGTTATTCACCTAAAATATAGGTCACTATAGCGCCAACAATATGCACAATCAGTAAAGCAGGCAGCAGATACAAACCCGTAATTTTATGCACTTCTTCCACGGGCTCATGAATAAGACTTAGGGCGGAAAGATCAAGATTAATGGTAAACCAATTGAATACCGCCATGCCCTCGTTTTCAGTGAACAGATAAAGCGGACCAGTAAAAATGAGTAATACCAGAGCGAGTAAAATCAGGTAATGGATAACTCTGGCGACATCATGCCGTGTGCTTTTTATTTTATAAGCAGGGAAGCCCATTTTTAAACGGTAAACTGTACGCCAGAGCAGAACCCAAAACGCAAAAAAACCGACTCCAATGTGCGCTGCTTCTGCGTAGGCTCCGGCTCCCCTATCGGTCGAGAAAAACATCATGTAGCCCAGAGTTAACATGACAACGACAAAAATTACGCTCAACCAATGGCTAATTCGTGACAGACCTGAATATCGAATATCCATAATGACTCCAAAAGGTGTTGAATGGCTTAAATGTAACCACTCTCCCTTAAGGAAATATTAAGCTTCATCACTCAGCACCAAAAACACTGCTGTTTATTGAGCTGGGTCAAATGTCACAATGAAACAGAACTCATCGCCTGTATTACGAAAACCAATATAAACGCCAAGTTGATCCGCTAGATTTTTGACGATACTCAAGCCCAGGCCGGAGCCCTCCACGCCTAGTTGTTTGCCCCGATAGAAACGCTCGGTAATTCGGTCAATATCGATGGTGTGATCCTCAGCAACCCGGTTGCAGATAGAAACCTCATGCTCAGTCGCTTCTATATGAATTGAGGAGCCCGGAACCGCATACTTAATGGCATTATCCAGTGCATTGGCAAACAGAAGGTAGAGATAGTTTTCATCACTCGTATGCGTAAGTACGGTTGGAAGCAAAACGCTGTAGTTAAGTTTTTTCGATTCTGCAGCCGCGTATTGGTCAGCAAGTGCCTGCCTGACGAGCCGGGCAACATTAACCGGCTGTAAACGCTCCGGTGGTAACTCAGCTTTAGACAACTGCAATAAGCTTTCTACCAATTTGACGAGCCGCTCGGTGCTGTCGAGCAGCGGCTGCAACTCATTCTTTTGCCCTGCGGTCGCACTCCCCAAACGACTTTGAAGCTGAGCTTTCAAACTGGCCAGAGGCGTTCTCAACTCATGCGCTGCGTCGGCGGAAAACCGTTTTTCTCGCAAAAACGTTTGCTCAATTCGGTTCAGGTAATGGTTCAACGAGCGTTTCACTAACGCAACTTCTTCCCGGTCGTTATCTTCGACAAAAGCGGTGTAGTCATCTGCACGTTTTCGGCGTAATTCTTCACCCAAACGATTAAAACTGGAAAAGTTCTGGTTGATGGTCCACCAGCCCAGCCACAACATAAAAGGCAGAATAAACAGTACCGGTATGACCGTATCAATCGTCAAATCCATACGCAGTTCGGAACGAAAGCCATCTTCTTGCAACATTAATACTCGCTGCCCGCTTTCAACATTTTTCAGGCCAAAGGCATGCCACAAGTCATTCTCGAATTGTTGCGCAGAAAAACCAGGAATAAATGCGAACTCATCAGAATCCGGTGCACCTTCGGTTTTCATAAGCACTTTGCCGTCCGCACTCTCTATTCTGTAAGACAGTTTATCTTCATACCCATGCGCTCCAAGGGATTGAACCACGACCCCTGACTTCGGAAAATTGGAATTTACGGAGATTAAAGCAGATAGGGTTTTTGCTTGCTGCAGCATTTCCGCGTCAAAGAGCTCATCCACTTCGTGGCTGACTTCAATATAGATCCAGCCAGCTGAGACTGCCGAACTGAGAAGATAAACTAGCGATACCGCGACCAGAATACGTCGCCTGATGGAGTTTAATTTATGCTTGATGTGTTGAATTAGTCGCATTGTAATCGATAACCAATGCCACGAATGGTTTGGATCCATTCCTTATGGCCCAGCTTTTTTCGCAAGTTATGAACGTGAACTTCTAAAGCGTTACTTTCTACCTGAGTTTCGTTTTGAAAAACAACAGATTCCAGTTTGTCGCGACTCTGAACACGTCCCGGAGCCCCCATTAACGCTTTTAATAGTTCAAACTCACGACGAGAAAGGTCTATCGAGTGTCCCTGAACCGCAACGGTATGATTAACGTCATCCAGAACGATTTCACCAACGGTCAGTTCTGGTGACGCGTAGCCTCGCTGCCTGCGCACCAATGCTCGCAAACGAGCTGCCAGTTCATTCATATCGAATGGCTTGATCATATAATCATCAGCACCATTATCCAGCTGCTTAACAATTTCCGCTGACTGGTCCCGCGCGGTGAGAACCAAGACAGGCAGCGTGAGTCCTTTTTTTCTAATACTGGATAATACGCGAGTTCCATCAAGATCTGGCAACCCCAAATCCAGTACCACAGCTTCATAATGGGTTCGGTTTAACTCACTAATGGCGGCGGCTCCGGTGCGTACCCATTGCACCTGAAACTGCCGCTCTGACAGGCCAATTTCAACGGCCTGCCCTAGCATTGAGTTGTCTTCAACCAGTAGCAATTCCATGCCGCCGACTACCCCTTAAGCTCACGGTTAATTTTGTCTAACAATGCGTGCACCTCTTTGCGGCGTTCTGCATCAGCCAGTGGTCTCTGGGCTCTAACCTCTGCGTTTAACGCCCGTTGAGCATGCGCTTTGGCTTTTTGATACTGCTCTTGTTCAAATAGATAATCAGCATAAAAGTAATTAGGGTCAATACCATCAGGGTTTATTTTTAATGCCTGCTGCAACAGCTCACTCGCTTTGTCATCGTCGCCAAAGCCAAACGGCCACCCCGGAACTTTGTAGTACAATGTGCCCAAACTGGCATAAGCTGAACCGCCCAGAGCGTCAGGCTCCAGTTGCAATGCTCGCTCCAGGTGCTTCCTGGCTTCTTTTGCCAATCCCAGTGCGCTCAACCCGCCTTCGGCTCCAGCCTGAGTGCTCTTAATAATTCCTAACCAAATATGCGCTTCGGCGTTTTCTGGTTCTTGCTTAACCCAGTTTTCCGCTTGTTTTGATAGCTCTTCGAAGGCGTTTAGCTGCTCATCTCCTTCAAGCGTGTAATTGACTTCGGCCCACCGCTGCTGAACTGTCAGCAACTGACTGGCTTCTTCAGCAGCGACCGGGGACAAGTAGACCATCAAAGCTAACGTCATTGAGGTTAATATTACAGTCATTGGTTTCATAACGATTTTTCCTTAATCAATTGATGTAATAAAGCACGAGGCTTTTTCATACTGCCGTTCACCAGTTCAGGTAACAGCCCGTTGAGCCGGGTAAATAGCTTTTCAGGCCAGCCAAGAGTTTTCAGTGGCTGTTGTTGCTCAATTTGATGAATGATTTGTTTAGCAACCCACTCCGGCTTATCAGCCGAAGCTTTTAATTGCTGATTTAAACGCTGAATAACACCTTTATTCAGTTGCGTCTGTATTGCTCTGGGTGCGCAGTGAAGTATTTGCACATCATCTGATTCCAGCTCTCGGTGAAGGGCTTCGCCAAACCCCCGCAAGCCAAACTTACTAGCGCAATAAAGTGTCTGGCCCGGAAAGCCAATAGCACCAAAAACAGACCCAATGTTCATAACCCAGCCATGGCTTGCTCTTAATTGCGGCAACAAACTGTGGATTAGGGTGAGCGGTACCGTTAAATTCGTAGCAATAACACGTTGAATATCCTCAACTTCTGTTTCTTCAAACAATCCCTCGTGTGTGGTCGCCGCATTATTGATGAGTCCGGTAATGTCTAAGTTTTGCTGCTCAATAAAGGCTCTCAACTTAGTTACTGCATCGTTCTCACGTAAATCCACGACGAAATAGTCTTGATGTAAACGCTCAGCGAGGGCACAGAGCTCAGGCTTAGAGCGACCTAACAACAGCAGCTTCGCCCGCTTTGCACTCAGCTGCTCGGCAAGTTGGGTTCCAAGCCCCCCACTCGCGCCAGTCAGTACAACAGTTTGTGATTTCCAATCGACTCTGCTCATGCGTTTTGCACCAATTGTTCGCCAGCAAGCTCAGGTAACGCTCTGAACATGTCGCCGTACAGGCGGTAGACGTGCCTCGCCGTTTGGATAATGGCGCCCTGTGCTTCAACGTCTTCAACTCGATTCATCAGTTGCTCAAAAAAGTGAACATGCTCCTGATCCAGGTCCCCATGAGACAACAAATAACTAAAAGCCGACTCGGGTAAACCCAATGTGCTCTGGATACGTTGCGCGGCCGTCGTTGCCAGCTTCACGCTAGTGCCTTCCAGTACGTGAGCCATTCCGAAGAATGCAGCCGGATGCACGTTGTCTATGGCGTTATAAACTAAAGACACCATAGCTTGTGTCGATGTATGTGGCTCTGACGCCTGCACTGCTTCCACGTCACCTCCAGCAACGTCGAGATCATTCAGTATCCAGCGTTCATGCCCATATTCCTCATCAATGTACTCAATTACCGCTTTGCGCAACCACTCATCACCAAAAGGCAGTTTACTGCCACAGCGCATGAGTAACGGTACGGTGTGCTTTACGTGATGATACGCCTGGCCTAAAAATGCCTGGTAACGCGACAGTGAGATATTACCCTGCAGTGCCTCTTGAATCGGCTTTGCGCTCAGCAGATACTGCTGTTCTACCTGTGTTTGTTCACATAAGGTGTTAAAAAAAGACATAAAATACCTCTATACCGTTAAGAGCTGAGAATAATTGCGAGCAATTTGCTCGCGACGAAGCCGCCCGGTTCCGGTCAACTGTTGGTTTGCTGTACTAAAAGGCTCAGGCACCAGAAAATATCGTTCAATTTGTGCGTAGTCAGGAAGTCCACTATTGACCGCTTCCACACATGCAGCAATGAAGTCTGCGCTTTCCTGAGAGAATATAAGCGCTGTAATAGGTAACTGCTCGGCACCGAAGATAGCCGCTTGCACTATGTTTGGCTGTAGTCTCAACAAAGCTTCCAGCCACTCAGGGTCAATGTTGCGACCAAATGAGGTCACAATAATGTTCTTAAGGCGTCCTCCAATACAGAGGTTGCCTTCAGCGTCCCAGGAACCAAAGTCTCCGGTTCTTATAGTTTGCGGGTACCAGGAATCCGGCTCACCCAAATAACCCAACATACAGTTACCTGAGACCAGAATTTCTCCGTCATCGAGAACAACCTGCGCGTGTGACAGTGGCTTCCCAACGGTGCCGGCAACCGGGTGGCACGGAACGTTAAGTGCAACAACCGAACAAAACTCTGACAGTCCATAGCCGTGCACTAGTGGTAGCCCCAATTCCAATGCTTTTAACTCTAGTGGCAGAGGTAACTTGGCCCCGCCAATTGCCAACAGTTTGAATTGCCGCCTGTCTAACTGGTCGTGTTCAACACCTGCTATAACAGCGGTTAACAGCGCTGGCGTTAAAATCAGGCTGTCCGGCTGATAATCCTGCAGTGCGCGAAAGAAGGATGTCGCACAAAGAGATGACGACCCCTTTATCCCTGCCGTTTCAGAGTTAACCAAAACAATCTCATGGCCCAGCCACAGCGATAAGTACACTCCGGCAATGTTCTCCAGCAAGACCGCAAGAGGCATGAGTACCAGGTGCCGTTTAACCTTTACTGGCCCTAGCCTTTCCGCCAGTGCTTTTACTGTCGCCAATTGAGATTCAGCAGACAGGCAAACACCTTTAGGTTCACCGGTCGTACCTGAGGTATAAGTGATTTTGGCTGTTGCCAGGGGTAATTGGGCCGAAGAATTAGCTTGCTGAACCAAGTGCCGCTTTTGCTCGTCAGTGAAGAATGGCGGAACCGGCACACTGACCTTTTCAGCCCACAGTAGAGCCAAGTCTTCTATCACCCAGTCAATTGAATTGGGCTTATCAATAAAAAACACAGAGCCTGTCTGTTGCCTATAATGTTCATGTTGAACAGCAACACGGTGCAGCAAGGTTTCGTAGTTAATCGCTTCTTGCTCATCTGTTAAAGCAAGCTGATTCGGAAACCTCTCAGCGTTTGTCTGCAAACGTTCAAAAAATTCCATTATCGACATGACGCAACCTCTGCTGTTGACTCTTGGGTGAGCCGCCACGGTTGCTTATTGAATAAAATCTGGCCCTGACTCAACCAACCACTTAACACCAGGGGCTGGTGCTGGTAGTAGTTACCCCAAATATCTTGTATTGAGTCGGGCAATGCCGCCCTTTTGGCTTCGGCCAAAAGCGTCAGCGCAATACCTTCTCGAGCAAAGTACTTCTGCAGAGCCCGTGTTGCAGTAAACACAACCGCCGTCCGTCCCAACAACAAAAGCGACTCGACAACGGCCTTAAAAAGTAGGGGCAGATAATTTGGCCTGATAGCGGCCATCGACCCAACCTCAGCAATACACTCGGCAGCTGGCAAATGCTTATTACCGACCAGATACTGCTGTAATGGCTTATCGAGATACCACTGTGAGAATAAGGGCTTTTGCTCTGCGAACTGAATTCCACATGCAGCAACCAAAGTTCCATTTTCATAAAGACCCAACAGCGTTTCGGGCAAATGACTAAGGCAGGCGTTAAAGTTGAGCCAGTAGCGATCGCAGATGAAGGTTTCAACCGATGTTCGGTTTCGATGCGTTGGCGTTATCCATTGGTAGTGCATGACGATTGCTCCTTTTATCAGCAAACGGTGCTGACAGAATCATTCATGCTGCTACTTTAGACGGCCTTACTTAAGGAAACCTTAAAGGTATTTTAAACATAATGAAGACCGAAACTTCTAAAAAGTTCCGAGAATAAAATACTAAACTAGAAAAACAGGACGCAGGTCCAAACAACAGCCATAAAAATTAAGGCGAAAAAAACCGCCGCTGAGGCAAGGTCCTTAGCCCTGCCACTAAGCTCATGTAACTCGGCTCCAACACGGTCTACCACAGCTTCCACTGCTGAATTAAGCAACTCAGTAATAACGAGAACAAAAAGACTGGTAAGTAATAGCAATCGTTCTGCCATAGAAGCATCGACATAAAAAGCCACGGGCACCAAAATCAAGCACATTAATGCTTCTTGTCGAAAAGCCGCTTCATACTGCCAGGCACTTTTTATGCCTCGCAATGAATTGAACGTCGCATACCAAATTCGTTCTATGCCCGTTTTGTTTGGCTTCATTCCATTTCCTCTTATACCTGATGCTAGATCTCAATAATTTATTAAATATTTCTTAAGGCTAGCTTAAGAATGTGTTGTTAATTTGCCCCTATTAAGCGGAAATATTGGATAAGCACAGCCTTATGACCAAATCGATTTTGCCGATAGCACAGTTATTACGACCCATCTTTCTGTTTTTTATCTCGGCGCTTACTCTGCTCAGCGGGTTTCGCCTACTTTATGCACTTTTGTACAACGATCGTGTTGTCGATGCTATAGGGTTAGGGGAGTTTTTTGTCCTTGGCTTACGAGCCGACCTTATGCAAGTAGGCTATTTTATTATTATCCCACTGCTTGCATTGCCATTCTTTATTCCGCTCATGAACCGACAGCGGATTCAGAATATGTGGTATCGCTTTTCTCTGCTGTGGTTTGCTTTCTGTTTCATTACGTTATGGTTCATGGAAATTTCGACACCTGCCTTTTTGGCCCAGTACGATACTCGACCCAATCGCTTATTCTTTGAGTACCTCGAGTACCCCGCCGAGGTTTTTTCCACGTTGTGGAACGGCTTTAGAGGGTGGTTAATTATAGGTTTAGTTTCCACTCTTTTAATCATCTATTTTATCAAAGGCTCAACCCGGCGTATTAATAAACAATTTCAACCACAAATCTTACGTCGTCGTTATTTATTAGGTGTTTACCCTCTTCTTTTAATCGTCGTGGTAATGGGTATACGTTCTACTTTAGCTCATCGTCCCGCAAACCCCGCGTTTTTTGCTGTCACATCAGACGCAATGGTCAACTCATTAATTCTGAATTCCACTTATACGTTGGAATACGCACTTTACAACTTAAAACATGAATCAAAAGCCAATCTCGTTTATGGGGACTTAACGGACGAAGAAGTATTAACCACGGTAAAACAAACGAGTCATCTGAAAGACTACGAGTTCCCATTTGACGAATACCCAACGGTGCATTTCCAGGCCGCCACCCGTAAGCGAGAAAAACCTCTCAATATTGTGATTATTCTGGAAGAAAGCCTTGGAGCGACCTTTGTTGAGTCACTTGGCGGAAAACCGGTAACACCTCACCTAGAGCAACTTAAGGAACAAGGCTGGTGGTTTGAGCAGCTCTACGCAACCGGCATTCGTTCGGTACGAGGTATCGAGGCAGTCGTTTCTGGATTTTTACCTACCCGAGCACGAAGTACCGTCAAACTCTCCAATTCGCAACGCCACTTTTTTACCCTTGCAGACACCTTATCGCGCCGGGGTTACTTCACGGAGTTCATCTACGGTGGTCAGTCTCACTTTGACAATATGGCCAATTTTTTCGTCGGAAATGGTTTCCAGTCGATTATTGATCAGGATGATTACAAACAGCCTAAATTTATCGGCAGTTGGGGAGTCAGCGACGAAGATTTATTCGACAAGTTACATCAACGTTTGGAGGGTCACGCAGGTGAACAGCCAACGTTCACCCTGGCATTCAGTTCCTCAAATCATGAGCCTTTTGAATTCCCGGACAACGTAATAAAGCGCTATGAGGAGCCAAAAAATACTGTCAATAACGCGGTAAAGTACGCGGACTACGCACTTGGAGCGTTCTTTAAAAAAGCCCGGCAAAGCGACTACTGGAATAACACGATATTTTTAGTCGTCGCTGATCACGATACTCGTGTTTACGGTGACGACTTAATTCCTGTTGGAAAATTTCATATACCCGGACTTATTTTAGGAGCAGACATTCAGCCTAAAACCATCAAGACTATCGCGAGCCAAATTGATTTAGCCCCCACCTTATTGTCGCTGGCTGGTGTTTCAGCCTATTTACCAACGGTAGGACAAGACTTAAGTCGTACCAACGAACAACCGGAAAACCGCGCAATGATGCAATTTGGGGACAACTTTGGGTGGTTAGAAGATGGTACATTAACGGTACTTCGGGTTAATAAGCCAACTGAGCAGTACCACTATATACTGGAACAGGACAAACAAGAGCCATTGGAAGAACAACCCAGTCCTGAGCAACTTCAAAAAATAAAAGCTTTTGCTATGTTGCCCTCTATTTTATACCAACGTCGCGGGTATTATGTGCCCCAGGATTAAACTACCGAGGTGTACCAAACATGATCTTATCGGCATTGCTGACTAACGCTATAAACAGAGTCACAACCCAGGTTCCTAATATCCACCAGAAAGTCGGCCAGGACATCCAGATAAGGTCCAGAAACAGCAAATCAAACACACCAACAATAAGCGCAGCAAATAGAATAGAAGGTAAAAATACAACGAACAGAATGCAAAGCGCTAAAGGTATTGCGCTCAGGGTTTTCATCCAATTGAGTAACGACGACATAATGGCTTCAGGTTGGTGATAAGAAAGTGAAATTACCGTGAGTTAGAGGATTTATCAACTCATTCGGCATTCTCCTACTCCACCGCACAACCTTTAGCAATAGCTAAGCAACTTCTCAGCCCTTTCACGAAGCGCTCTTATGACAGCGTCGTTGATGTATTGGAACTAGCGATGGCAGTTAAATTAAGTCAGAAAGTCCAGAGCCGACTTTCTGACTTAAACCATTATTTAAATAAACGCTTAGTGGTAGGTTCGCGACGCGTTGACTATTTTTTGTGCTAACTTAGGATCATCGCAATGATTCGCGATATCGCCAAGGGTCACAATACCGACCAAGTCTTTATTTTCACGGTCGTTCAGAACTAACAACCTCTGAACTTGCTGCTCAACCATGTTTTGGACAACCGTCTCAATACCTTCGTCCTGATAGGTATAGAGAACTCGCTCAGTGGCAATACTACTGGCTTTATCATCCGGACTTTTACTTTCAGCTACCGCGCGCACCGCGATGTCTCTATCAGTAATGACGCCAGTGACTTTTTTAGCATTGGTCAGGGGCTCAAAACCGGTTCCATTGTTGCGCATCGTTAACGCAGCTTCGCGAATTGTCACGTTGTCTTTAAGATATTGCGGTGTTGTCATTATGTCTTTAACTTGCATGATTTCGCCTCCTTAAACTTCTTCTCAGTGCGAAACTAAGGCTGCAAATTGCAGTTTTGCGAATGCAACCAAAATTGCTTTACTACAACTAATAAGCCTAGTCGCGATGCGGGAATATTTCAAAATTACCGATGTTCCCGCCAAATTCGAAAGCGCGTTAAGATATACCAAGCTAAGCCACCGACGAACATAATGAGCGCAATAATATTGATTTCGCCACTTTGCCGGTACTCGTCAGCTGTCAGAAAAAACCAAAACACACCGACAATAAGAATAACGAGTGATAACACCCCTTGTATCGTCAAGCTTTTCGACGTGTTCTCGGTGGTAATATTATTTTCACCAGGCTGATTTTGTTTATCCGGGTCTTCTGATTTATCGGATTTATCCGGTTTCACATAACCACAGGCCGGACAGCTATACTTGTTATCCAATACCTGATCTTCACATTTTGGACATTTTTCAAATACCATCGAAGCACCTGTCTGTTTTGCTGATAAGTGTTTATTCTTTAGTGTCTATATTAGTGTAGACAAAAGACGAATGATTCGCCCCTTTGCGTCGCACCGCCGTTCGGCCTCTCACTAAAGTCTGCTGTTGATGACCTGTCAGATAAAGATACCCGCCGGCAGGTGAGCATTGCTGAATTTGCAACGGCTGATGGGCGTATCGCTTCGGGTATTGTTGCCGCAAATAACTCGCAGCCTGAACGCTGGCTGAGCCGGTCGCAGCATCTTCTGCCGGCCCGTATTGGGGAGCAAAATAACGCAACTGGACGGCTCCGGACGGGGGTCGATAAACCACAATTAGGGCGCGCTGACTGAACCGACGTAAAGCAGGACTATTTATATTCAGTTCAATCAACGGCTGGCTCACCTCCAGCAGGACATAATCGTTACGATGACCGCAGTAGCGTCCATTAATAACCGGTTGCCGAACCAATCGCTGCCAAAAATTTCGGTTTTGTAATGGTCTCTGCGCTAAGGCTTTGTCCAGGTAATAGGCCGACTGACGATCGACTCCCAGTTGTATCTCACCGGCATCCGTAAGCAACCGCCAGTTGCTTGCTGCAGACGCCAGTTCCTCATCAATATAAGTCGCAATAGCAAGGTTACCTGATCCGCAGCGGTAGGTCGGTTGACCACAGCTAAAAAATTGAGCTGTAAACACACCGTCACCGCCACTCAGTAGTATTAAGTTAGGAGTGTTTCCATGCTCAGCCGGAATTTCATACCAGTCCGGATCCGCACGATACAGAATATGATGTTGATTGCCCTGTGCTCGCGGACCATAGAAAACATCTACTGTGCAAAGTGTATCGTGACCAGACATTGATTACCCTGCTGATTGCTCCGCATTGTGTAATAACATCACCGAAAAGATATCATTTTGCGCCAGCCATAAACCTTCACGTTGCCAGCCAGCCTCTGCCGCTAATTGCTCAAACTCATGTGGGTGGTACTTATAGGAGTTTTCTGTGTGAATCGTCTCGCCTTCATCAAACTGAAAGTCTTCACCAGCTATCTCAACCGTCTGGCGAACAAGGCTGCGTAAATGCATTTCTATACGCCCGAGCTTTTGGTTATAAATGGCAGTATGCTCAAACTGGTCTAACTGAAAGTTAGCATCCAGTTCGCGGTTTATTCTAATCAAAATGTTTTTATTAAAACGGGCCGTAATATTCTGGCTGTCGTTGTAAGCCGCTTCAAGCATTTGCTGATCTTTTTTGGTATCAACTCCCAGTAATAAGTAGCCGCCGTCACCCAAAGTAGTGCGCGCATTACGCAGAAAACGTAAAGCTTCTTCGGGCGAGAAGTTGCCAATGGTAGAACCAGGAAAAAAGCCCATTGCCGTAGCATTGGAAAGCGCTAACTTTATCGGTTGGGTAAAATCTCCCTGAGCAGCTTTAATCGGCAACTCCGGGAAGGATTCCTCCAAATCAGCTGAAGCTTCTTTGAGATGCTCCCCGGAAATATCGATTGCGGTAAATTCCTCAACCATGGTCAGCTCTTGTAACACCGGCTTTACTTTACGCAAAGAGCCAGCACCAAACTCAACCAACTGGATGCCGGTAATCGACTGATTCATAAAATACTGTTTCAGCTCTCGCGCTACCTCAGGCAATAAACTCAGCTCGGTGCGATACGGATAGTATTCCTCCAGCTCACAAATTTGGTCAAAATACTTCGATCCCTGAGCATCGTAAAAGTACTTCGGCGACAGCTCTTTCTGCGGCAGCCGTAATCCTGCCAGAACATCGTGCAGAAATTCATGGTTCATAAAGCTTCCCGGTTTTTTTAATGTTATTTGGCCAAACGCAGACTGGTAAATTGCCAACGTTGATGCGCATAAAAGAAATTGCGATACGTTGACCGCATTTGTTGCTCGGCAGTAGCACAAGAGCCGCCACGGAGAACCCACTGATTCGCCATAAATTTCCCGTTATACTCGGCTAAAGCCCCTTCCGGCGTCGTAAAGCCTGGGTAAGGAATAAAAGGACTTTGCGTCCATTCCCAGGCATCCCCAAAGAGTTGCTTAAGTCCTCTCGCGCTATTGTTTACCGGCTGCGGTAATGAATTGCCCGACTCAAGAAAATGGCCGCTCAACTCTTCCGACTGGGCCGCATGTTCCCATTCAAACTCAGTCGGTAAGCGACACCCTTTCCAGCGGGCAAAAGCGTCTGCTTCGTAATAACTTATATGACAAACCGGTGCATTTAGATCTAACGGTTCACGTTTCTGCGCAGTCACCGTCAGCCATTGGTTGTCTTGATAATACCAATATAAAGGGGCTTGCCAGCCTTCTTGCTGAGCCGTAGCCCACCCATCCGAGAGCCAGAGTTTAGGCCGCTTGTAGCCGTCGTCTTCCATAAATTCCAGCCATTCAGCATTGGTCACTAAACGTTCGCAAAGGCTGAATTCCGGTATAAACACCTGATGTCGGGGTTGTTCACAATCGTAGGCAAAGGAAGATTCAGCATCGGTACCAATAAACGAGAGCCCTCCTTTAAATGGAATGAACTCCGGATTTTGCGGAGCATGGGAACTCACTGAGGTCACTGCTTTATTGGTATCCAAACGCAAGGCGTACGAGTTTAACGACAACGCATGCTTAATGTCAGTTTGTAGCAGCTCCTGATGCTGCATCTCGTGGTGCAGGCCAATGGTAACTGCAGCCTCAATGTTGGTATCAACGCCAGAAGAGTTCAACAACTGCTTCATTGCGTTATCGACATAAGATCGATACTCGAGCACTTCTTTAAGTGGCGGACGGGAGAGCAAGCCCCGCTGAGGCCGGGGATGGCGTTCACCTACGGTCTCATAGTACGAGTTGAATAAATACTGGTAGGTCTCGTCAAAAGACCGATAACCGGCTAAATGCGGCTGCAGTAAAAAGGTTTCGAAAAACCAGGTTGTATGCGCCAAATGCCATTTAGCCGGACTCGCGTCCGGCATTGACTGCAACATCATGTCTTCGGCACTAAAGCTTTCGGTCAACCTTAGGGTTTGGGTTCGTACATGCTCATATTGCGCCATTAGCGTTTCTTCAGATGTTTGTTTAAGAGCTGGGTCAGATACATTATCAACGCGCATCACACCGTCCTTACTTTAGAATATACCGAGCATTTCGGCTTCCGAGATACCCACTAACCATAGTTTTCAGAGGACAATATCGCAAAGAGGCCCAATAAATTCTTGTTGCAGCTTGTAAAAAAAGTAACACTGTAACAATAACCCAAGTCAATGTGAGCCTGACATGCTAAAAACCCGTTCTTTTTATATCGCTCTGTTAAGTGCAGCCTTATTGCAGGCCTGTTCTCCGGCAAATCAGAACACCGAAGAAACCTCATCATCATCTCAAAAGAGCATTGAGGCGCCAATAGCAGAAAAAATTCCTCATGAAATGACCGTACATGGTGACACCCGCATCGATAATTATTACTGGATGCGGGACGATGAGCGTAAAGACCCCAAGGTACTGAGTTACCTGGAAGCTGAAAACAACTACGCAAATAAGAAATTGGCTCACACCGAAGAGCTGCAGCAGCAATTATTTGAAGAAATGAAAGGGCGCATTGCCAAAGATGATAACTCCGTACCGGTACGTGACGGCGAGTACTATTATTCAACAGAAATGCGGGGCGATAACGAATACCCAATTTACGTGCGCAGTAAAGACTTTGCAGGCACAGATAAAGAAACCCTTCTAGACGTCAACAAACTGGCCGAAGGCGAGGATTATTACTCTGTAGGTAGTCTTGCCGTGAGTCCGGACGATACGATTCTAGCCTACAGTGAAGATACCGTCAGCCGCCGGATGTATGAAATTAAACTGAAAGACATGCAGACCGGAAAATTACTTTCAGATCAAATAACCAACACATCGGGCAGTATTGTCTGGGGCAACGACGGTCAGCATTTTTACTACATAAAAAAAGATCCACAAACCCTGCTGGGCTATCAGGTATATCGTCATAAGCTAGGGACCGATCAGCAACAAGACGAGCTGGTCTATGAAGAGCGGGACACAACCTTTTACACCGGAATCAGTAAGAGTGAAGACGATTCACAAATTTATATTATCCACGACGCCACTGAATCTAAAGGCGTTTCGTTAATTGACGCAAACGACCCCAACGCCATGCCAGTTGAATTTGTGCCGAGGGAAGACGGACTGGAGTACAGCATCTCCAAACACGGCAATGATTATTATGTGTTGACCAACCTGGACGCAGTGAACTTTCGCCTGATGCGAGTAAGCGCCGACAAACTTGGTGACAAGCAGCTGTGGCAGGAAGTCATTTCACATAAGAAAGATACCCGCCTGGAAGATATTGAGTTGTTTGACCAGCACCTGGTTTATAAGCAGCGCCAGCGCGGCCAGACTCAGGTGTTCGTACGTAACCTGAACACCGGTGAAGAACAGGAACTTTCCTTCCGCGACAAAGCGTATACTCTCTACCTGTATGGTAATACGGAAGCAGATAGCTCTGCCCTTCGACTTTATTACACCAGTATGACGACGCCCGGCAGTCACTATGACATCGACCTTAACAGCCTCGATAAAACCCTGTTAAAACAAGAGCCGGTACTGGGCGATTTTCAGCCCGAAAACTATGCGTCCGAACGGTTGTTTATCACCGCCCGGGACGGTGCAGAGGTGCCGGTAACCCTGGTTTATCGAAAAGATAAATTCAAAAAGGACGGGACTAACCCACTTTATCAATACGGGTATGGTTCTTACGGCTCCACTTCAGAACCTAGTTTTAGCAGCAACCGCCTAAGTCTGCTAGATAGAGGTTTTGTCTTTGCTATCGCTCATATTCGCGGCTCACAAATGCTTGGCCGTCCCTGGTATGAAGACGGCAAAAAACTGAACAAGAAGAACACTTTTAATGACTTTGTCGATGTAACTAAAGCGCTCGTTGAGCAAGGTTATGGAGATAAAGATAAAGTCTTTGCTATGGGCGGCAGCGCCGGCGGTCTGCTGATGGGAGCCGTAATTAACCAGGCTCCGGAACTGTATCTTGGTGTAGCAGCGCATGTGCCTTTCGTAGACGTTGTCACTACCATGCTGGATGAGAGTATTCCACTCACCACCAACGAGTTTGATGAATGGGGTAATCCGAAGGAAGAAATCTACTACGATTACATGCTCTCTTATTCACCTTATGATCAGATAAGCGCACAGGATTACCCTAACCTACTGGTCACCACCGGTCTCTTCGACTCGCAAGTACAGTATTTCGAACCGGCTAAGTGGGTCGCCAAGCTAAGAGATTATAAAACCGATGATAACTTGCTACTGTTTAAAACCGAAATGGAAGCTGGTCACGGTGGCGTTTCCGGACGCTTTAAGCGTTTGCAAAACACCGCACTGGAGTATGCCTTTTTCCTGGATTTACTAAAAAGCTAATGAGCCAGTTAACAAAGACGCACTTCAAAGCCACAGATAACATAGCGCTATCTTTAGCCTATAAGGCAATATTATGAATATTCGGGCCACCATCAGCAGCGCCTTATTCATGTCGGTCAGCCTGTTCACCCAGGCTGCTGAGACCGACCACACACCATCACACAGCCTGACATTGTCTGAGGCTAATAAGCTGATCGCACTGCCACTGCATTGTGTCGAAACACCCTACCCTTATAAAACGGGAATTGTGCTGGGCAGCGCCGATGATTTAAAGGAACCTTCGGTTCTGCACCCGGTTTTTTACGGCTGTTTTGATTGGCACAGTGCTGCGCATGGCTACTGGTCTATGGTTACTTTACTGCGCCAATTTCCCAATTTAGAACAGGCAGACGAAGTAAAAGCCATTCTTAAGCGGAACATAACCGCTGAGAAAGTTGCTCGGGAAGTGGAGTTTTTTAGTAAGGAGATCAATGACTCGTTCGAGCGCACCTATGGTTGGGCCTGGTTATTAAAGTTATCTGACGAGCTGCATTCATGGCAAGACCCAATGGGCAAAGAGTTAGCGGCTAATTTACAGCCATTAGCCGATTTAATCGTTGACCGTTATATCAGCTTTTTGCCCCGACTGGTCTACCCGGTACGTGTGGGCGAACACACCAACACTGCGTTTGGTTTAAGTTTTGCCTACGACTACGCCGTTAATCAAGAGCATACCGAATTGCAGCAGTTAATTACTAAGCGTGCTAAGGATTATTTTCTGGACGATAAAAACTGTCCGATAGGCTGGGAGCCAAGCGGCTACGATTTTCTGTCGCCCTGTCTGGAAGAGGTTGGCCTTATGCAGCGCGTTCTGCCAAAACAACAGTTCCTAACCTGGCTAGAGGACTTTATGCCACAGCTCTCTGACCCTGAATTCAGCCTGGCAGTGGGGGAAGTTGGCGACAGAACGGATGGCAAGCTGGTACACCTAGATGGTTTAAACTTCAGCCGCGCCTGGAACTTATACACATTGGCTAATCAATACCCACAGTATGAGCATTTACGCGAGGTAGCCGATAAACATATGGCGCATTCTTACCCTAACCTGGTAGGCGACAGTTACGAAGGCGGCCACTGGCTGGGCAGCTTTGCTATTCAGGCATTAAATCAAACCCAGCAGTAGTTGCTGGGTTTGATAGTTTCCTTTTCTTACCGTTTAAAGGCTCTATTTTTTAAACTCCTGGTTGGCTGCTCTTATTGCAGTCGCCAAGGATTGAGTCGCCGACTCAAGGCCTGTGCTAATATCAGACCAAGCATTTTCACTGGATTTTTTGAGACTTTCCAGTTTATCTTCAGCTTTATCTTTCAACGTCTCAAGCTCTTTAATTTTTTCTTCATATTTAATCTGGGAATCGGCTTCCGACTGCTTCGCCTTAGCTTTCAGACGGTCAATTTCAGCTTTCATCTCTTCAATTTTTGCTTCATGCTTCTTTTCAAACGCTTCTTTATTACTCACGCTAACCTCCTCGTTTTTTCTTTATACTCAAAAGCCTACTTAAATAAAGTATGGTTAACGCCATCAAAACGATCAAGGTTCACCGTATCGAAAAGCCTCATCAGAGCATACGCCGCAGCAATCCGTCTTTTCGAACAAACTGGTGCCAGAACGCCATCACCACATGGCCGGCCAACACAGCCAGCAAAAACAAGGCAACCGGCGAGTGCAGTTCACCGATGGCTGCAAGCCATGGAATTTCTGTACCGCGGGAGACCAGCTCCATACCGAAAATAGTTAAGCCATGACCTTTGCCAATCATAAAACTCATACCCGCGATCGGCAGAAACACGAGTGCAATATATATAATGATGTGACCGGCTCTGGCCAGCACGCCCAGCACCCCCGGTGGCGCGGGTGGGCGGTTACTTAGGTTCCGTGAAGCCCAAACTATACGTAGCAGCACCAAAACCAGAATGAGCGCACCAATTGAGATGTGCCATGGCACTAGTGTCTCACCAACCCAGTGCTCGCCATCATTTATACGGTCGAAAACTTTCATTGCCTGCCACAAGACTAGCGTCGCAATTACCCAATGGAAAAAGCGTGATACTGTGCCATAGCGCTCTATTGAATCACTTTTCATACATATCTCCCTAGACTTCCCTGACTCTGCTAAGTTTTTGTTATTCTCACTGAATTTAACGTACCCTATTTATATAGCAGAATCAGTGAGTCTTTATTAGTGAATAACGAATGAAAGCAATTTATGAACAAATTACTTCCAGTATATAAGCCGCTCAGCGTCACTATGACCCTATGTATCTCAGCATATTTCTGACGGCGTTTCTGGCCGCCACCGTACTACCGGCTCAGTCTGAGTTTGTAGTCGTGGCCGCCCAACGGCTGGATTACGATGTTTGGATAATTTGGTGGCTGGCCTCAATTGGCAATACACTGGGGTCCGTGGTCAACTATGTTCTGGGCCGCTTTTTGGTACAGTATCAGGATCGTCGCTGGTTCCCGTTCAAACCGAAATCTCTGGCTCGTGGTCACCGCTGGTTTGAACGTTTCGGTAAGTGGTCGCTACTGATGGCCTGGGCGCCGTTTATTGGAGATGCTCTAACCTTCATCGCTGGTATGCTGCGCTTAAGCTTTTGGCAATTTTTGATTCTGGTTTTTATTAGCAAATCTGGCCGCTACGCTATTTTGCTTGGTATTACGCAGTTGTTTTAACAGCCCTTTTATCGCGATTTAAGAATGACTTGATTGTTATAAATCGATATTAGTTAGTGAAGCTCAACAAGAATTTGCCCAGCGGGAAAATAAATCGCTGTAGAAAAATAAATCTGATGGCGTAACGCCTCGTCCTTAAACTCAGGACTTACCACGGAGGTATAATAATGAGCCACGGGCTAATTCCGCCAAGAAGCAATACTATCAAACGTAATTTTCGATGATTGGCAGAAAGTATGTAGTATAGGGTCAATATATTTAAAGAAACTGATGACCAAATGATACTACATATAAAGCTCCACCAAAGAGAAGACTGCGGAACACTTTGAAGCTCTGCGGTAGTAAAGTTAATGGTTTCATATAGGTATACTAGGAACATCAGGTTTACTAAAATATAAATTAGAATATCCCAGAACCTTTTAAAAATAGAGCTTATTGACATTTGAGCTCATCTCCAATTTTGAGGCAAGACTGTTTAAGTCTACTCATAGTTTCATGTTGCGTGTCGCGAGCAACAGGCTCCAATGGCAAAACCCTAAAATGCCAGTTTGCGACTGTTAAAGCTACCCTACAAGTAACCGCTCACTGCGCGCGCGCATGCCATCAAAAATCGGGCTCGCCACGTTTTCCGGAAAATCAGCGGGTAAATCCTTTTTCACTTGCTCGATAACATGGTCCACCTGACCACACATTCTGGAAATAATTTCTTTCATTTTGGTTTGGCTGAACTCAGCCTCTTTCGCTGTTTTAAAAAGTGGCGCTTAAAAATGTGGTAAATATTCCATTCCTTACTTTTGGAGCCACGCAAGCTCTGAATCGCCATTGATTTGCTAGACACCTCATAACAATATTTGGAGTGGAGAGAGTCTAATAACGGTTCATTTTAATATCCATAAAACGGCGAGCCGATTGCGACTCCAAGCGCTTAAGAAAGCAACCGACACCGGCTGTACCGTAAGCATAATCGCATTGAAAGCGTTTGTTTTGAAATCCTGGAATAACGGCTCCTTCGTCTTGCTCAATAATATATAGGGATATAGTATCAGCAACCAAACAGGCCATTCTCAAAAAGCGCTCATCAGATGTGAGCTGGTAGGCATCTAACAACGACTCGCCAATACCGCTCATACCACGATACTGATCACACGCCACCGTAAATTTAGAAAAAGCTCCACCTATGGCTTCGCAACCTAAGTCAACTAGTTCTTTATCATCAATAACACGCCCCATGCGCAATAAAACACTGCCAATGCCTGCCGCACCTCGGTGCCAATATGGCGTATGAATTTGTCGCGTCTGGTCAAGATACCAGACAGGCCTCCCCAACGACACATCTGCATATTGGTTAACATAGGACAACGCCTGAAGCGCACTATTCATATAACGCTCTTCACCAGTTACTTCATACAACTGGGTTAGCGCCAACAAAATACCGGATACACCGTCAGCGAAGCCAGGATGCAAAGGCTGACCGTTGCTATCCAGCCAACAAAGAGCTCCCTCGTGATGCTCTGCACTATTTAATAGATAATCTCCCGACTGCTTAGCATGACACAGAAAGTCTTCATCTTTGGATTGCGCAAATAAGGCTAAACCGGCATGAGCAATGCCAGCCTCACCATACATCCAGTTGTTGTTTGTAAATCTGAGAGGGCTCTTCGACAACTGTTGAAAAAGAGTTTTTGCTGTATCTAACTGCCCTATACTTCCATATAGATAGGAAATACCGGCTAACCCACTATGAAATCCAGGTGGGTAGCTTTCAAAGTTTTTCCATTCTCGTTTCCACCAAAGATCATACTTTGGCTGACATTGCCTTTGCATATCAACCAAAAACATCTGAGTTCCAGCGGCGCCGTAAGCTAAACTAGCGGGTTTGGTCACAAAAATCTCTGTGCCCGACGGCCATAACCTGTCTTCCCGCAAAGGGGTTGCCACACTTTCTACATAATCAGCCAATCGTTCACTGTTTACCGCCGCTCGGTCAATAGATTTAGCTATATTGATATTGTTAATACCCTGCCAACTTTCGACAGGTAGCACCGTTTTGGCACTCACTCCTTCTAGTTCGTTCAACAGAGACATAGCTGAGTCCAAATTGGCTTTTCGCAATGCCTTTAGAAAACCTTTTAGCGACTCAGGAAGACCATAGTATTCTGTTAATTTGGTTAGCATTAAATCGAACTTATCTGGCGCAAGCTCAAATAAGTTATTGTTAGGTAGTAACGTGCTATATAAGGTCATTGACAATGAGTACCAGTCAGATTTCAGCAAGTCGGACTTTATATCTTTGCTGCTCTGCCTTTTTACACGATAACGGTAGCCGTCGGTCCCCCAATCGGTAACGATATAGTCTGGTTCTCCTTCTTCACAATCCCATGACGTCTCAAAATCAATTAAACGAACAGTTAACGAATCCGGTTCAACCATTACATTAGATGCGGATAGATCTCCCAAAATGACCTGCTCGCTATGCACTTTTTTTACCATTTCTATAGTTCGACGAGCTAATACAGAAAAGGTCATTATAAAATCTATAACGCCTTCAGGGTCGCTTTTACTGATTAAGGTCACGTTGTCCCGTGCGCGAAAAGAGCTTAAAGGCTGGCCTGGAATAAAACTTTGCACTAGATATGCATGGCTTTCTTGTTCAAACTCGTCTATTAAACGTGGTGCGCAGTCTAGTTTTTTAAGTTTCCGCAGAACTAGGGCCTCACGCTTCAGAAGCTCTTTACTGTCAACGTATTGATCTTCGCTAACTCGTGCTAAGCCGATATATGGTCTGGCCTCTTTTATAACCACACTTTCGTCATTACTTATATCTTTAGCTAAGTAAACCCCTCCCGAATTAGAAAACTTCATGACGTTAAGCACTTGATAGCGGTCATTAAGTAAAGGAACGGATAAGCTAGAGATGTCATTAACTTGCTGAAAAGGTTCAGCCACCCATTCTGGCAACTTATAGTAAGGTACTCTTTCATCGCTTACATAAGACCCATCCGCCCCCTGTATCATAGCCTCTGCGGTGCCGTTTATTTTTAGCTTTTCAACTGAAATAAAGCCACCATATCGATAGTAAACCACTCCGCTATCTTTATAACGCATGTCCGATAATATATAAGGACCTTGAAAATCCTTAGTTGCATGATAAAGATCTTCTATTACCTGACGAAAAATCTCTTCATTGCTTGGATAGACCGCAATCAGCTTGGCAGAGCCGCTACGCCCAAAGTTCTTGCTAATCCCTAAGGTATACATTTCTGGGCCGGATACAAACTTGAAAGCTACTTGGTGGGTAATCAGGATGGGTAATACCGCATTTATAATGCTGACTGCATCTTTATTGATAGCTGAAATATGAATCTTAAAACCTTGCTTGGCCATTTTATGTTCAGCGGGGCTAATAAATGTCCACCAGCCTCTAACCTGTATACGCCAAGAACGAGGAACAAGTCTTTTCACGTGATTAAGATAAAGGCCGCTAACAGGTAAATTATCCGGCGTATCATAAAACTCCTTGCTAACGACACCATAAAATTCATTCGCACTCATAGTGTTTAATCCCAGCTCTATCAATTGTGATTATTTGTTCGAAGGGTTCGAATAGTTGCTCTGCTTCATGGGTAATAAATAAAACAGTTTTCCCATTCGTATGCTGCTTTATTAAATTGGAAATGTGGACTTTCGACTGCGCGTCGATAAAAGCTAAAGGTTCATCAAAGATATATAAATCCGCGTTTTTCGAGAGTGTTAATGCAATTCTGACTTTAGCTTGTTGTCCCGCCGAAAGAAATAAGACAGGAGTGCTGATATACTTCTCTAGTGAAAGCTCATTTAATAGTTTTATGTAAGTTTCATGACACCAAGCTGAACGCTTATCTAAAACCAACTCACCAACAGAAAGTGGAGCAAACGGCACACTGCTAATATAAGCACTAACCTCTCGCGCGCTAGGGATCTTCGTGGGTTGCTGTTGTTCCACTTGTATCAAACCAGCAAGAATAAAGCTTAGCGTTGTTTTTCCTGAACCATTACGGCCTTTTATTAAAACACGGTCTTGCTTTTTAACGTGTAACTTAAAATTTGACAAAATGTGTTCGTCAGAATGATAAGAAAAACTAAGGCTTGGTATATTGATCTCAAAATCGTCTAGATTCTTAGACTTGTCGTTTGCCACTTTGGGCCCTGTTTCGCCTCTGAACGTATCATAACGGTCAATAGTTGAATTCAGACGAATTAATAAAGGTAATGATGATGTTATACCATCGACTAGCCCAATGATAATATGGTAAGAGCGCATAAACGCAAATAAGCTACCAATAGTAATTCCACCAAATACAACCTGAGAACCGGCAATAATAATCACGCTAATTTCAGAAATAGAAAAAAACATCGATGATAAAAGGTTGTACTTTGCCCCCACTTGCGTATTTAAGTAGGAGGCTGTCAATGGCTGCTCAATTTCTCTATCTAATGAAGAAACTGTTTGTTTACTACCATTCATTAATTTTACGAACGGAAAACCATTTACAAACCCACCTAAAATAGATTTAAACTGCGCATCAGTTTCCAATCTTGCAGACTCCGTTTCTTTTAGCTTATTACTAAAGTGCTTTCCCAAAAAAATGAGTACAGGTGCAATAATTAATAGTGCAAGTGTAACTTGCCATGAAAGATAAATAACGACAGCTAACGAAGCGATCATTTGAACCGCTCGAGATATCGTGGCGGCACCATAAGTACCAACTTGGGAAAGCTCTCTAGGCTCATCATGAAGTCGATTTATGTAATAAGTCGATCCTTGTTTACCTACCTCATTTAGTGACTTACAAAAGAATTTTCCGCTTAATGATAACGTCGTTGTTTTATGGATGCTGTTCTGTAGCTTCTTTGCCTGACAACTCATTAAGTACCGAAGCCATGCAGTTAACAACGCGATGACAATGAACCCTGCTGCGAAATAGGTGAATTTTGTAAAGTCCCCTTCAGTTAAAGCATCAACCAATATCTTTAGCGCCAGAGGATCAGCAACCGCTGTACCCAATCCAGTGACAATAGAAAGAATTGTAATCGATATAAATAACGATCTGTGGGGCGAGATAAATCGCCAGTATTTGCTTATCATATTTGACTCGCATCGATTAAAAGCAATAGCGGATAATCCACAACTACCTAAGCATAAGATCATATACAGATATTACAGAAAATGAGTAACGGCTGACTGACGCTCGCTGTATTTACGGATAATCGAGTTTACTAAAATTCATCAAAAAATATGATGTATCTCCCATGAATTTTGTTAAATTAATGTTTACAACAGTAGTTGTGTATAACTTCAACGAAGGATTGTTAAGGGTGAAATAAGATGGATAATGCCGAAGCTAAAAGTCATAGTACTTTGAGAGATTTACATGAATCTCTTAAAGTTATTGTCGAACAGTACTTAGGCGAAGTTGCTCATGATGTCTTAACCGATATCATTGAGTACGAACTTGTAAATGTCGCACATCGTCGAGCGTTGCAGAAAGATAACCGACTGAAAACACAGTCCCATATCGGTTTCGTCACAGGTTTAAGTCCAGAACGCATTAGAAAAGTACTTAATCAATCCGCAAGGGATATATGCAATCCGGTATTGTCTGTAGAACAGCGTATTATTCATACGTGGTGCACTCATGAGGATTACGTCGACGAGAGCAACGGACACCCTAAGAAGCTGTTAATCGCAGGTCCAGGGCAAACTTTTCAAGGTTTAATTAATCGGATAGCCAGAGGAGTAACCACAAAAACCGTTATTCAATCATTTACTCAGAAATCCTTAATTTCTATTAATCAGCGGTATTGGGTTAGTTTACACGTGAATAATGCAGTGGGGCTTTACGACCTACCTCTTTCACCACCGATCATAGATAGGAGCAGCTGACGGCCTGTTTAAATCGACCGTCAGCTGCTTTTTCTTACAGTAACTCTTTCTCTTTAGTGCCACCGCAACCGCCTGTACTGAGACTGCTGCACCCAGTACAACAATTGCTCACACCACTGTTAGCTGCAGCTAATTCTTCAGATTGTGACTGATCGACTGAGCTCAGGCTTTGTAGAGCTAAAACATTTAACATGATTATTCTCCTTGTGTTTTGTGATTGTGCATAAAGCACAATAAAAACTTAACAATAAAAAAATGAATAAACATGCCAAACCTCAGTAAATACAATTTACGATGTTTACATTTTCTGTAAATACTAGTGGCTACGCAAAATCTTATTCGGCTTATCTTTCATAGCCCAATGCGTTCGCCCGATGATCACTAAACTAACGAAAATGAATACAACGAGGTACGCAAAAGAAAAACTCAGCAATGACAAAGGCAGCGTCAATAGCTCGTAGTAGCTCAATAAAGCTATAATAGCCCAGTAACCGAAAGCCGAGGCACCTAACATCCATACGAACATACCGCTGTAACTGTACCAAAAGAATAGACAGAGGCGCCCAGCGGACGCTCCCAGTACACGTCGAATAGCCAACTCTTTTCGACGTGTATCGGTATCTAGTGCAATCAAGCCGAATACACCAGCCAACGAAGAAACCAATAGAATAAAAGAAATTATCAGTATCCATCGAAACTGTATGGTTTCGTCTTTAAATAATGCCTGATAACGTTCCTGTAAGCTGACCAACGCAACACCTTTGAATCCCAGTCCCTGGTTTATATCTCTTTCTAAAACTTGAAACTGATCTGTCGTCAGCGGTTGCGAAAAGGCCATCGCCAAGTAATTTTCTTGAGTTTGATTTCTCCCCAATATAAACATCATTGGGTCAGCTGATTCGGTAGGCTTGCTATAAAATACGTTCTGACTTACTCCGATAACACGCCCGTTATATATCCCATCAGGTCCCCATACAAGCATCTGATTAAGTGCCTCTTGATTGTTAGACCAACCTAACGCCTTCCGCATCGCCTCATTAATGATAACTGCGGCCCGGTAATTCTCATTACCCTCATCATAACGAAGCTGGTCACCTTGACGGGTTTCACTAAAGGCTCTTCCTGAAACTATATTGATATTCAGTAAGTCAAAATATTGCTCCGACACACCGACAAGTGGTGCCCAGTCAATCGGTTTCGAACTATGGTCTATAGTTCTTAATTGTTCAGCGCCAATATTAAAATTGTAGGTTGGGAAAACCTCGCCTTCAGCCACTGCCTCTAAATCAGAAGAGCCAGTACGAGCGTTCATGAACGCAACAAGATCGACGTCTTTTCCTGCCGCTGAAGCATCAAATAAGTATGTATTTTCGCTCTCATAACCAAGGTCGATCTCTTGCATTTGATTAATGTAATGGTTCAAGCTAAGGCAAAGTGCTAACAGTACACAGGTCATTGTTAACTGAACCGTTACTACAATTTTTTTTAAGCCCTGAGAGCGGAACGATGCCCTCTGTTTATCGGCGAAAACGGACTTCACAGTAAACGTCTTTAATAGCCAGGCAGGGTAAATAGCACAAACGCCCGCAATGACGACAGCCAGTAACATAAGCAGCATAATTGAGCTAATTGAATACGGCATAAGCAAACGTTTATTAAGCCAGCTACTCAACATAGGCAAAAACAATTCACTCAATACAAGCGCAGCGAATCCGGCGAACAAGCAAGTAATAACCACACTTAATAAGAAATTCATAATCAGCGGCCATAAACCTGCGCCACATAACCGCCTAATAGCGATTTCTTGCCATCGGTCATTGACGATAGCGGCCTGAATACTGGAGGCGTTTGATACGGCTATAACTAAAACCACAACAGCAATAATAACTAAAGCAAGTAGCACATTAATCGAACCGCTATCACCTAGCTCCATTAGGATGCCGGTTGATAAATAGATATCGCTTATCGGCTGCAAGCTGACAACAACCTCTTTTTTATTACGCTCACTGAGCTCTTTTGATAACTGCCTCTCGATATTGGATATATCAGCATCTTGCTCAACTTTCAGATAGTTATAGAAATTATTCATCTGAAAGTGCTGAAAGTACTCAGGATCCAGCCGTTCAATCATCGCTTTGTTGAATAACGCGTCAAAGCTTAAATGAGAACTCTGTTGCTGCTCAGCTACGACCCCTTCAATCACTAAAGGATGCTTCTTATTCAAATACAGAACCTTTCCAGTGACATCGGTACTGTTCCATACTTTTTTGGCCGTCTGCTCCGAAATATATAAGCCGTTTGGCTGAGCAGGAGAGTCTACCGTACTGCCGGTTGTTGATTTCACAGAAAAAATGTCAGAAAAATGATTGTCTATTGCTAGCAGCTCAACATTTAATAAGGATTTATCCGCCGTATACAGTTTATAGTTTGCTGGCATTGCACTAATTTGACTATGCACACTGACGTGATTTTTAAAGCGGGAAGATGAAAAAACATCCCGCAATGCTCCAGGGCTTACAGCTATTGCGGTACCACCATAATCTATATTAGGAAAGTCGATGTTAATGCGATAACTGCGCTGGTAATCTGGCTGTGAAGTGTCGAAAGACAGTTCATGCTGAACAAAGAGTCCCGTTACAATAATTACCATCAAACTAAATGCCAGAACAATTGCTTGTAACAGCGTTTGCCGACCCGCCAGTAGACATGTTTGAACGGCGTCTTTAAATAATGCCTGCATGCGCCCTCCTAAGATACCTGACCATCAAGCAATATTTTGCCATCCAGCATTTTGACAATTCTGTCAGCAAACTGTCCGTCAGCTTCCGAGTGAGTGACCATGACTACAGTAGTGCCATCTCTATTTAAATCACGAATCATTGTCATCACTCGGTAGCCAGTTTCAGAGTCAAGATTCCCCGTTGGCTCATCCGCCAAAATCAAACGCGGTCGAGAAATAAGCGCGCGCGCAATAGCAACTCGCTGTTGCTGTCCTCCTGACAGCTGCAGCGGCCGATGCCCAGCGCGATGCGCAATATTAAATCGAGTCATCAATTGATCTGAGCGTTGCTTTCTCTGTTCAGATGAAATCCCGGCATAACGTAATGGCAATTCGATATTTTCGCGTACTGACAACGTATCGATTAAGTTGAAGTCTTGAAAAATAAAACCGACTTTCTCATTTCTTAACTGATTACAGACTCGCTCATTGGCATAACCTACCTCGTCCTGGTCCAGGTAGTAATGGCCCTCATCAATATTGTCCAGCATGCCTAACGTAGACAACAACGTTGACTTACCACAGCCGGAAGGTCCCATTACCGCGACAAATTCGCCCTCGTTGACCGTCATAGAAATATCATTCAAGGCAGTCGTTTCAATATCTTCTGCATAAAACCGTTTAACCACATTTTTTAATGTAAGCATGGCAGCCCTATTCATTTGTTATGTTTTTAACTTGGTCACCTAACTGCATTCCCGTGACCACTTCAACGTATCCTTTATGCTGGGCTCCTAATCGAACCCGTTGTTCGCTGTAGTCGTCATCACCCGCTTGCCGCACGCTCAACGTTTGCTCCTTTGCTAGACTCGACAACGCCCCCCGTGGAACAGCTAAACGCTCCCCTCCATCCGCAATCTTTAGTTCTAACGTTAAGGATTGACCACTATTTAGCGATAAAGATGAGTCATCAACAAAAGCAAAATCGACTTTAAATTGACCGGCGGTCACCTGAGGGTATACGCGAGTTACTATTAACTGCACTTGTCGGCCGTCAATCACAGCAACCGCAGACTGCTCCTTACTTACTTTATATAAATAAAATTCATCGATATTTGCACTGACTTTCATTGCAGATGGATCATCAATTTGGCCGATCCTAGCCCCCGGAGCTTTATATTCACCAACTTCAGCGTCTAAAAACGTAAGATAACCATCGGCATGCGCTTTTATTTCAAGGCGGGCTAAGTTTTCAGTGGCAACTCTTAAGTTCTCTTCTAAGCGTTTAGTTGTCATAGTCAGTTGCTCTAACTGCACCTGACGTAACTTTTCATTCTGCTGGCGGCGTTCTTTAGCCAGCTCTAAACGCCGACTGAAATAATTAATATCTTCTTCAATTTTGGTAACTTCCTCTTTCGCCACCAGTGCATTTTTCAACAAATGTCGAGTCTCCTTGAGTCGCCGCTTTAACACTCCTAACTGATACTCGACCTCAAGGATATCTCTCTCTAAGTCGAGGCGGTCCGTCTCCATCTGCAATCGCGTATTACGCAAATTATTCAATTGTTCACTGACCTGAGCTTCACGGGAGATCACTTCAAGCTGCAGAGCCGTATTAGACAAAACCACAATAGGCTCACCTTCTTCTACGAATTCACCTTCATCCACATGCACTTGTTTAACCTGCCCCCCATCAATGGCATCAAGGTAAACCACATTTTCCGGAACAACATTTCCCCGGACGGTAATTAACTCAGTAAAATTATGCTTCACTACAGAAAAAATCTGAGGAGTCTCTATATTGACCGTCGGGCCAGTTGTTTCGCTACCACCGTAATCTACCCAGGAAACTAAGAAGCCTCCAAGCAAGACTACGAGCACCACGGCTGACCAACGTAATTTTTGAGAGCTTTTACGATTCAGTTTCCTATCCATTCTCCTACCGTTACTAATTAGCCCCTAAGATACCTTTGACTAAGCAAAACCTAAGCCAACAATAATAACTATTTTTATCCAATTAAATCAGTTAGTTGAAATCCCTTGATAAAACACTGTTCGGTGTTGAACAGTTAAATGTCCAAGATTGGACACATCCACCTTCGTTTTGACAAGACCGCCACTCTTTTATAAGTTAACACTAATTAACTTATAACTATGAGATAAGTCATGATAGCCATTATCGATGATAATCGGGATATTCTAACCTCACTCAATTACCTGCTTACCGATATCGTCCAGCAAATAGACACTTACACAACTGCTCATGAGTTGACTTCTGCCATGCGGAATAAACGATACGAGCTGATCATTCTAGATATGAATTTAAGTCAGGGAGCTGTGAACGGGCGTGAGGGAATAAATTTGATCGAATCGATTCGACGCCTTGACGCACACGTTCCTATTGTCTCAATCACCGCCTTTGCCGATATTGACATTGCAGTTGAAGCCATGCGGTTGGGAGCCAATGAGTTTATTATGAAGCCTTGGGACAACGCGCAGCTAAAGCGGCGCATTGCCGAGTTGCTACATAACAAAACTACCACAACCTCCGCTCAAATAGATGCTGTACAAAGATTTATCGGCGAAAGCAGCGCGGCGGCCCGTCTTCGCGAACTGCTAAATTTAGCAGCTCGTAGCGACGCTAATGTTCTCGTTATCGGGGAAACAGGTACGGGCAAAGAAATTGTTGCACAAACCATTCATGATTTGTCCGCTCGAAAAAAGCATAACTTTGTTGCTGTCGATAGCGGCGCGTTATCCACCGAGCTATTTGAAAGCGAAATGTTTGGTCATGAAAAAGGCGCATTCACTGGCGCCTATAAACGCCGAAAGGGTGCGTTTCTTCAGGCTAATCAAGGCACCCTCTTCCTCGACGAGCTTGGAAACTTGCCGCTAAAGCTCCAAAAAAAGCTACTGCGTGTTTTAGAACAACGCCAAATATCACCCATCGGCGCCGATCAAACTAATCCTGTCGATGTTCGGGTGATAACTGCCACCAATGCAAACCTCAATCAAAGTATTCAAATCGGCGAGTTTAGGCAGGATTTATATTATCGCCTTAATACCATAGAAATTTATATTCCACCGCTGCGTCAACGCCGTTCCGATATTATCTGCCTAGCAGAACACTTTATAAAGCAACTTGCTCACCAATACCGGCAAAACCCGACAACATTAAGCGCACGTGATAAAAATACTCTGAAAAATTATGATTGGCCTGGTAACGCTCGTGAACTGCGAAATGTTATTGAGCGCTATCTTATTCATTCTCAGAACGAAATAACCTCGATTGAGGCTGTTATGCCTTATCCGGCGACGGTAACTAACGAATCTGAGAAACGGCATTCAGATCTAACTAATAGCCTGAATTTAAAGCAGCTTGAACAACAAGCCATTCAATGTGCCATAAGCGAATATCATGGCAATATCAGCGCAGCAGCAGAAGCGCTAGGTTTAAGTCGAGGCGCCCTGTATCGTCGCCTGGAGAAATACCAAAATGAGCAGTAAAATGCTGCTATCCCTCGCCTGGCGCTTATTTACTATAATGGTACTTACCGCGCTGGCTGTATATTGCTTAAACCGCGAGCTCTATTGGACGAGTGTTGGTGCGTTAATCGGCGCAGTATCCGTCGCACTAACTGCTATTTTTCTTGTACACAAATGTTTAGCGACAGTTAAGCTGAATTTACTCGCATTAGATGGAGGCCACTCTTCGCCAACGCCAGGCAAAAACGCAAGTAATGACTTACACAACTTATTTCCTGTTATCTTCGGGATCGCCCAAAGTTTCCAATCACTCCAACACAACCATGAGCTCAGTAAGGCCGTCTATGCGCTAGCATTAAATAACCTCTCTCATCCCATTATTTCGTTCAACGAGCGGGGCGATATATTCATCATTAACCAGGCAATGCTCAAACTCAACAACCCTAGTTTGACCTTTACCCCTAAAAATACTCGCTTGCTATCAACGTCAATACAGCAGTTACTAAATAATGTTATTAATAGCCCCTGTAACCAACTTCACGACTGGCATCAACAGAATTCTGCCATCCGCTTTTCCGCCTGGCACGATTATATTTCCACTGAACAAGGAAAAGTCTTCACGATTTGCTTTACCGACATCAGCCAAGCATTAGATAGACAAGAAGTAACGGCATGGAAGAAGTTACTAACAGTCATTACGCACGAGGTGGGCAATTCAGTTACACCGATTTCATCATTATCGCAAACGGCATTAGGTCTTGTTCAACAGCACCAGGACTATGATGCTCGTCTAACAGAAATACTGCAGCTTATTCTAGATCGAACAAAATGGCTGACAGACTACACCGAGAGCTACCGAAGGTTTTCAGTAAAACAGCAAGCGCAACCAGAATACCTCAATATGTCCGAACTACTGAAAGATACCCTGGCTTTATTTCAGTCGACCTTTGAAGAAGATAATATTCAGCTAAGTTTCGGCGCTCCTTCCTCCGCAAGGGCCTATGTTGATAAAAACAGAACCTCACAAGCACTAATCAATATTATTAAGAACGCAGTTCAGGCTCTGAAAAGACATCCTCAACCCCGACTGACAGTTGATCTTATCGCTCAACAGCATATTAGTATCAGCATTCGTGATAACGGCAACGGCATTTCAGCACAAGACTTACCCTATATATTTATGCCCTTTTTCACCCGCAAAAAGTCAGGTTCAGGGCTAGGGCTAGCCATCGCCCGCGAAAACATTTTGCTCTCCGGTGGACAAATCAGTTGCCACTCTCAATCCCAGCAAGGGACAACTTTCACATTATCTTGGCCGTTAGCACAGCAAGACCGACAACTACAAACAGAGAGTCTATAAGTAGAAATCTGCGAAGATCCTTTTTAGGTGTTGATTCATCCACTAACCACGTACTGGACGAATGACATCAATAAACATCAACGCTGACCCCGTCATGAAAAGCCACACACCTAATGTCGCGTAGCTTGCAAAAGTGGGTAGAAACAGCATACTGCCAAAGAAGAACGACAAGCTGGCCAATACCCCTAACGTATTTTGTTGAAGGCGCTGCAATAATGTTACTTTCATATCGCCCCCGTTATTTTATTTCCGGTTGGAAACGGAAACTGACGGCAATACGATTCCAGCTATTTATCTGTACGATGACCGCGGTCAGCTCAATTAACCCGTTCTCATCAAAGGCGTCCAGTGCATCCTGAAAGGCAGTATCAGTAATTTCTACATGGTTGAGCAGCGTTAAAGCTTCGGTCCACGCCAAGGCAGCGCGCTCTTCTGGAGTAAAGCAAGATAACTCTCTCCAGGCCGGAAGCACATCTAACCTTGATTGCATCTCGCCATCGGCGCGGGCTTCATCCGCATGCATTTTCTGACAGAAGCCGCAATGATTGAGCTGCGATGCGCGCAGTTTTACGAGATGCAGAAGCCGTGGGGATAAGCTTACTGCTTCCGGCACCTCACCTAATGCGGTTAAGTGAGTTACCAGACGCGGGCATTGTTCATAAAGTGATGATTGTGAAATTCGGTGTTGCATAATGTCCTCCAAAGAATAACTTTCTATACTTTAGGAACATTTACTAGCTACGAATTGGAAATTTGCGACATTTTTCGTTGGCGATATTGAAGTGGCGTTTCCAGAGCTTGTTCACGGAAAGCATTCGTAAAATGCGCTTGATCGAAGTAGCCACAAGCAAGAGCAATATCACTGAGGCTGTCTGGTGTCATGATCAAATGTTGCCGGGCTTTTCGAATTTGAGCAAAACGGTGCAACTGATTGGGAGTAAAACCTAAGTATTTTCGCAATTGCCTTTCCAGTGTGCGTCGACTCAATCCGTTCTGCAAAGCCAGTTGCTGAGGCGGGATTAAGTCTGTGGACGCACGAGCCAATAACGTCGACCATTTATAATGAGGTTCTTGAGCGCGACAACTAAGCGTCAGTAACCAGTTCTGCACAGCTTCGATTTGTTGGGTTGTTGAGAGCGCCGGGAGCGTATCCATTAACAGCTGTAAACTTGAGCGTTGAGGAAAAGCTGTGTCGAGTAAATCTATCTCTATGTTCTGCAAATCGTCGATATCCAGCCCCAGCAGCGCTCTCGCGCCTCCAGCTCGAAACCGCACGCTAATATGTTTCGTCGATAGATCCCAACGATGAGCAAAGACTCGAGTATGATGAAAGTAACGTGCCTTGATCTCGGTATTGCGTATTTCAAACGTTAGACTGGACCCCGCATCGGGATACAGTTTTTCTTCAACACGCTGTGGATTGCTTTTCGAACCATCATTAGCCCACAAACATTGAACCCAGCTGGAGAGACATCGCAACGGTGGGACCATCTTTAAGCCAATATCAGAGAAGCTGGCAGCAGGTATAATGTCAAATTTATTGTATGACACGCAGGCGACCTTAAAAAATGTATGTGCGCAAATAATAACCGATTGTGACGACTCTTATAACCTCTTTCTGTTCCTCACAAAAGCAGTTATCAATTCGGCAGCTTAGTATTCGGTTCGCTCATAGACTGTCATAGTAAAGCTTACCTCAGCGTCTGAACGGTTTTCATAACTATGGGGAACATCCATCGTTGCTGTCAGGGAGCTTTCCGGACCTAAGACAAAGGTTTCATCGACTACGGTCACCGACAATGTCCCCTCCTCAACATGTATGAGCTCAATAGTACCTTTCGCGTGAGCATCGGATGTAAACACTTCGCCAGGGAACATAACCCAACGCCACAACTCAACCATAACCGAGCCTTTGGTGCTCGCCAGTAATCTCGCCGTTCCGCCATGCTCACCTTTCCAGAGAACGGGCATGTCATTTCGATGTTTAATCCCGATGTTTGGCCCATCAGACATAGCAACAATATCAGCAACAGCGACGCCTAAGGCGTTTGCAAGCTTACAAAGAATACCAATGCTTGGATTCGCATTGCCCTTTTCAATTTGAACGAGCATGCCTTTGCTGATCTCCGCACGCTTCGCTAACCCATCAAGAGTGAGTTTATGCTCTTTGCGAAACTTGCCAACCCGATCTGCGATGGCCTGATTTATAACTGCATCTTGTTTTTTGGTCACTATATTGATCTTTTAGTTTTTATATTGCACCATTGCCATTACTCTATTATCCGCATGAGTTGCGGACCACGTCAATGTCAGAGGGAAATATGCACGAAATCATAAGCACATTTGTAATGGGGGTCGTAATTTCCGGAGGGCTCATTATTGCTATTGGCAGTCAGAATGCTTTCCTGCTTAAAACCGGCCTGACAAACAACCATCCGTTTGCAGCAGCCACCGTTTGTTTCCTTGGCGACCTTATTTTAATAGGTGCCGGCGTGTTTGGGATAGGTGCACTCGTGTCCATTGACAGTATCTGGGGTATGTTACTAAGCCTTGCTGGCGCTGCATTCCTTGTATGGTACGGCTTACTTGCGCTTAGCGCTGCTTTCCACGGGAAGGTTGCTTTAGCTGTTGAAGGTTCAGAACAGCCACCCACTAGCCTGAAAGCAACAACTTTAATGGCATTCGCTATGACATTTTTAAACCCGCACGTCTATATCGATACCGTGGTACTAGTTGGAGGTGTAACTGCCAGCTTGTCTCAGGAGCTAAAGCCCTGGTTTGTAGCAGGTGCCTTACTCGCCTCTGGAGCATGGTTTTATAGCCTTGTTTTTGTTGCCAGAAAGCTAGCGAATATTCTCAACCGGCCAAAAGCGTGGCGGATCATTAATTCATGCATCGCTGCGTTAATGTTTTTTATTGCGACAAGACTCCTGCTGCAGGTACTGGACGTTTGGTCGTAAGGCTACCTCTGCCTCCGGAGCCCGAAACCCTAAAATGCCAGTTTGCGACTGTTAAAGCTACCCTACAAGTAACCGCTCACTGCGCGCGCGCATGCCATCAAAAATCGGGCTCGCCACGTTTTCCGGAAAATCAGCGGGTAAATCCTTTTTCACTTGCTCGATAACATGGTCCACCTGACCACACATTCTGGAAATAATTTCTTTCATTTTGGTTTGGCTGAACTCAGCCTCTTTCGCTGTTTTTAAAAAGTGGCGCTTAAAAATGTGGTAAATATTCCATTCCTTACTTTTGGAGCCACGCAAGCTCATCGCCAGTTTTAAGTCGCGAATATTCAAACCGGCTCCACCCACAGCAGGGTAAGCAGAAATAATATCGTAAAGTGGCGTCAGTCGATAAGCACCATATGCCTCTATATGGACGGAAAAGTTTTTTGCATGACCATCGGTAGCACCGAGCAAAAAGAAGAGCACTTGTGCTGCCATAAATACTTCACGATCATTAACTGACTGAGCTGAGCCCTGAAGGTGCTTCATGATTGTCGCGATCGAAGGGCCATTACCCGATTCGTATTTACGAGCAGATGGTAAACCAAACACTTGGCAATAATCTTCCTGAGGTAAGCGCATTAACCACGAACGGTCACCCGAATACCGTCGATCAAAACGCTCAATTGCTAACGCTTTAACATTTCCCGTATCAATTACCTCACATTCCGGTACGTCAAAGCCAAAAGCTTTCGCCAACATCAAACACAACATTTCATTTTCAACACTGTCGCTCAAATCAATCGTATGATCATGGCTTTGTATCTTACCAATCGGCAATTTAATGATATGGGAAGTTGGTGTGTTTCCTTTTGGGAGACACCATTGACCATGCACTTTTAACAATGACGTTTTTTCCTGAGCGCCGGCAATTGAAATCCGAAAGTCATCCACTTCTCTTATCATGCCCAAAGGTGCCTTTGACTGATAACCTTTCAGAATACGTTCTAACCTATCAAGGTCCAGCTGCTCATATTGAAGCTCACGAGCATTTCCCAGCTGCTCACCGTCCAGTACAAATTGTAACGCTCCAACACTATCCCTTCCGATTGCGGATAATAGATCAAAAGGTTGATCGGAATCTGCATGGTAACGTGCTGAAATTCTATCCCGAATTTCGGCATTGTCCGGTAGTAAGTTATCAAAGAAATTGATGACTTCGCTTCCAATATACTCGTCCTGCCGTAACGGCAAAGAGAGAGAAATTGGACGAGCACCATCTTTCAACAACCATTGGTCATCATAAATAAAAGAATGAGCGCCGGCATCCGTTCGATGAAAGAACCCCACTCTATAACCGTTCATATAGACATTGAGAGTTGCCATTACCACTCCTCAGTCCACTTACCGTCATCCGAAGTATGACTTCCTCTTTGATTTCGAGCGCTGCCGTCTCTCGGTTTTACTGATAGCTCGAGCTCTAACGCTGACAACAACCGGAATAGCGTATCAAGCTGCATTTTTTCTGGCGTTGATTCAAACCGGGACACGGTTCCTTGCCGCAGATCGACTTCGTCTGCAACCACAGATTGACTCAAGCCACGGCGTTTCCTCTCATCTCGTAAGTAAACGGCAAGAGCTTTAGGATCAGTAACTTTCATTAGACACCTTTTATACGCGAGTGAGTATAGGTATCACTATATACGCAATTGCGCATAAGTAAAGTTTTATACGCGACTACGTATATGAATAGGTTTTCTCTATCAAGACCTACTATTAGGTGACCAAATTTAGTTGGCCACTACATTTCGATCGATTAATCTAAAACCTTGAATCCCCATTGTTTTCTATACGCCTCGATATAATCTTCATAAAAATAGCGACGAAAATTTATCCTCGTAAAGCGTTAGTGCGGGGTTATATAGTGTCATCTCTCCATCCAGCAGAGAATAGGTATTTGAATGAGCGCTAATCACTAAATCGTTTTCTATACACTTCCGAAGTGCCGATAAAAGTTCATTTTTTCCACCGCTAAATGCCGTCTCGGTAAAAAAAATCTCAAGTTCAAAATTCTCAAAAACATTATAGACCTCCGCCAATGCTTTAATTTCTATTTCCTCAGTTCGAACGGGCAGTCTAACAACATTAGCCTTAACTTTTTCGCCGCCCGCCTTAGTAAGGCATTTATTCTCTATGAGGCTAATAATTCGACAGAAAAACGTACAGGACTGGGCATTATCGAACCTTTCAATATATTTGCTAAATGATCCAATGGCTTGATGCGCTAGTTTAATAGTCAAAAAAGTACATTCCTTATAAAAGTGGTCTAAATATTTGAAAATCAAGTCAACCGAGATTGTTCATTATCGCTAGTATTTCCGGAGAGAAAGAAACTCGACTCCGTATGCCCACACTCAACTCCGAGAAGAAAACTTTTCTACTAAGGTGTTAATTGCCTTAGTTCGATACTTCTCGAATTCTCCGCCTTGCGGGCGAGGATGCGAAATTCTAATACAGTCAATTCCATCAGACTGAAAATGCCAATATCGGCGCTTAACAAGCTCTTTAGTTTCGTAATTCTTATAGTCCACAAGATCTGTCGATTCCCCTCCCCCGTGGTTGTCTCCCGCCAACAATTTGCAAACCATTTTTATAGTCTGATCGTTAGCTGTGGTACAACCGACTGCAAATATAATGGCGTCGGGGCGGTTATATTTTATGCTGGCTGCGAGAAGCTCTGCTGAGCATCGCTGAATAAACTTGAACTCCGAATCTTTTCTCGATAACGGAGAGCGGCCATTGAAATCCCAAGCATAAAGGTTTTGATAGATGAGGGCATGAGGATCAAGCTCGAGGGATTTGGCGACCTTTAAATAAAATCGTTGGAATGTACTTTTGGACTTTGTTCTTACGGGTCCGTCAGGGTGATCGCGAAGGTGCCAGGAGTAGCGAAAAAGCGATTCATCTATTACATCTTGTAAATCACCTTCTTCGTTTGCTTTTACAATTGCTGATATAGTATTTTTCTTTGTTTCTGTGTTCCAGCCTGCTGTGTTCCAGCCTGCGGTCTCCCTACCTACCACCATCACCTTCTTTTTGCTCGCCTCATAATGCTCAAACGGTTTAGACAAAAACACACCAGAATATAAATCTTGCCCCAGAATAAAGTCTGTCGATCTAATTGACGACAAAACTGCCTTGTAACTCTCGATAAGTAGGGAGTTGTTCACACGACCTCCAATTTTTATAATATGCATCTCGTGAAAGCCGGATTTCTCCAGGCCCATTTTAAATTTAATCCGCTGTTTAAGTACCTAATTTTACTGCAATGCGCTTCTCCAAGGAGATTGAAAACTCACTTTGTAATATCATACCCAAACTACAAAATTTAATGTAAGGCCAGACGAAAGATGGATGAGTTTATCGCACAAGGGTTTGCCGATTTACGCGACCACTATAAGAAATCTATGAGTATTTTCCGTCCGTGTAAGCCCGGCGGTGAAATGGTAGAGCAAAACTTAATAACGGCATTTTTATTGGCCTCCTTAAAGCGTTATCCTGATTCTCTCTGGGGTGTTGAGGTTCCTTTTGCAGGAGCACCGCAGCAAAAACCTGCTTCAGCTAGACCCCCTGTTAACAATCAACCATCCAAACTTAGCGAAAAAGATGTTTTAGGCGAACCTTGGAAAAATCACATTGACGCGTTTATCTACCTAAATGAGACACTGTACTTCATCGAGGCTAAACGAGATTATCCGGCAGAGACTTTTTTACAACACATAAAAGCTGACTACGAACGCATAAAGTCACCAGAATTAGCCGTTAGCTTTCGTTTGATGATGAATAGGTCTGGCGTATATAGAGAACCGTTTGGGGCCATAAAGCAGGTTAAAGGAATATTACTTGCAGATACTTGGCGCCCAAATAATCTGAAGCTTTGGACAAACGGTTATTACAAGGCTGCAGGACAAAAGCAAGCTAGCGACTTGTCCTGGCTTAAATCACTGGAGCGAGACTCTCACCCACTGGACTTTAAGTCGGGAGCAAGCGAATCATACTCTCTATTAATCGCTCAAACAGCGGATCTGGAGCGCAGCCGGAAGATCATTAACAATGAACTTTGACCTGTACACTGACTTCATAGCGCCCATGTATGGAGAGAACAAAGAGCTGTTTAAGTCCGTAACTGCGCTTATAAAGAAGCTCCAAGCAAACAAAGTTAAATTTTGCTTTGCCGGTGACTTACCTTTTTCACTTCATTGCGTGCGACAAATGACAACTGATATGGATATCTTTATCTCAGAATTAGATTGGCAGTTACTGGAGATGAGTCTACTTCGCAAGGAGGCAGATGGTCATATTAGTATTAAAGAAAATGTCCGACCTTTTGACGATAAAGCAGAGGCATTTTCTTTCACCATAAACTTAATAAAAATATCAGCGACCCAATGGAAGGAACTGACTGTAGAGAACACGCTCAGCGCTTTCAAAATAGATAACCTCCCCGCTGTCGCTCAGCTTAGTTTGATACCCATGGTAAATATACTTAAAAGTAGACGAAGCTTTTCCAGCTCTGAAGACAGTTTTTTTAAAGCAAGATTAGCGCAAGCGAAGGAAAAACAAGAGACAGGAGAAGTGGGTTCCGGTTACATCATGTCTTGGGGAGAGCTTCAGGCTCTCAAGAAAAAAAGATTTGAGGGGCATTAGGATCTAAGTTTTAAATTAGACTAGGTTATCAAAGGCGAGATCCTTTCGCCTATTGATTTCTTTGTCCCGTTATAAGGCGTTTCGACTTACCAACGGTTTACACTCGGAAACCAATTTAAATGATAAGGTCCGGTGTTGACACAAAGCGGAAGTAAACAAAAAATTAACGGGCTTCCGACTAATCTCCATGGCCTATTCGACTCTCAATATAAGTTGCTGGGATCATTTCGAATTCCAAAGTATAACGTCGAATATTTTCGACACCTAAACTCAGGTTTTTCTGGCTCTGATTTAAAAATTGTAGGGAAAGGTCAAAATTTGGCTGATGAAAAGTTAATCCGAAAATGTTGGCCACATTCTGGACACAATTTGGACACATTAAATTTTTAGTAAGTGATTACTATCAAGGAAATTCGCACAGAGATGGCGCACCCGGCAGAATTCGAATCTGCGACCTCTGCCTCCGGAGGGCAGCGCTCTATCCAGCTGAGCTACGGGTGCGTAGTCTGGGGTATTCAGAGCAGGCGAGGATTTTAGGGAATATCCGTCGCAATGTCCAGTATTGTACGTGTCACAAAAGCTTAAATGAACTGTCAACGTCGGTTCATTTAAGCAGCGGAGTATAGACGAAACCCACCGTGGGAGATCGTTATGCCCCAGGCTCGTTTAAATGCCCGAACGTTATTCATTTCTGATGTTCACTTAGGCTCGAAGGACTGCAAGGCCGAGTTTTTGCTTCACTTGCTAAAACGCGTTGACGTCGAACGGCTATATTTAGTTGGCGACATCATCGATTTTTGGGCCATGAAGCGACAGATTTTTTGGCCCACTTCGCATCACAAGGTCATTCAACAAATATTGGCCATGGCACGCAACGGTGTCGATGTTATCTATATTCCCGGCAATCATGATGAAGTGATGCGTAAATACCGGCACCCCGATGTCGCCAGCATACGAATTCAACGTCAGGCCATTCACACCACCGCAGACAACAAACGGCTGCTAGTCATGCATGGCGATGCGTTTGACGCGGAAACCTGTCACAGCAAGCTGCTTTCCTTTGTTGGCGATAACCTTTATGACTTTTTACTGTGGCTCAACCGCCAGACAAACCGCGTGCGCAACCTTTTTGGTCACAATTACTGGTCGCTGTCAGCTTATGTAAAAAGCCAGGTTGGCAAGGCTGAAGAAGTCATCGGTAACTATCGGTCGGCGGCGCTTCGTGAAACCAACAAGCGAGGCCTGGATGGCATTGTCTGTGGTCACATTCACCATCCCGAGCTGCTTGAAGAAAGCGAATTGATTTACGCCAACACAGGCGACTGGGTCGAGAACTGTACGGCTCTGCTTGAAGACCATAAAGGCGAACTGTCGCTACTCAACTACACAGTCTCTGACGCCCAACCAGCGCGTATTCGCCGTCGGCGAAGGCGCGCATACGATAACGCAGCCTGAAAAGGCTGCGCTTTACTCGATATACAGGTGGGTCAACCGACAGTTTAATCGGCCGTTTTCGATTGCTGTTTCTGCAAATTCAAATTATGAAAATCAAAGCTAAAGTCAGTAAAAGGTGCCGCAGCCTCCAGTGTGGCGCCCGTCACTTCATTATTTCGATTCACACCGAAATCAATAAACGCATCGGCCTCAAGCAGCGGTTCATCCCAGCGCACCACAAAGGTATCTCCGTTATAGTGCTCTAACGTACCGTTTAGCATGGGCGTGTGAGTAAAGTTAATACGCAGCTCTCCCTGCTCAAGGGTCAGTTCCACATCACCATACCAGGCGTCGTGATAAACCCCGGCGTAACGCGTTAACGGCAAAGCTGATCTCACTAGTTCTGGTGTTTGAATAGCAAACTCAGTCTTGTTATTCATGAAAGCCTGATACTTTTCCTGCTCCTCTGCAACCCAGTCGCGGTCTGGCAAATTCAGTAAATCTTCCAGCGCTTCCTGAGTCACAGCCGTAAGGCCGCCAAAAGCTTGCTGATTACTCAGCACCACCATACCGAAGTTCTTCTCTGGTATGAGGGTGGTCAGCGACAACATGCCCAGAATGCCTCCGCTGTGGTAAACGCGCTTCACACCCTGGTAGTCCTTCAAAAACCAGCCCATACCGTATCCACTAAAGTATGTTCCTTGTTCGGCAGCCTCAGGAGACGTGCCCAGCGGCGTGGTCAATTGCCACATCTCTTGCTGTGCGTCTTCCGAAAAAACACGCTCACCTGACGGGCTCACACCACCTTGCAACTGGGTAATTAACCAATTTCCTAAATCATCGACGCTTGCCGCCGTCGCGCCAGCGGCGCCAAAATCCTCAAGAAAGTCGAGCGGAAAGCGATGCAGTTCTCCATCCATTTCAATGGTACCCACAGCCACATTATTGTTGCTTTGCGGAATGTTTGAAAAGCCAAGAACACTTTCATCCATATTTAACGGCTCGAAAAAAGTTTTTTCAATGTACTGACGGTACGGCATACCGGTAACACGGTGGATGATTTCACCTGCGGTCAAAAACATTAAATTATTGTAGGCAAATCGCTCACGCAAACCATGTTCAATAGGCACATGCGCTAATCCGGCAATAATCTCACTGGTGGACTTATCGGTGTTTGGCCAAATCATCAAGTCTCCGGCGCCCAAACCCAGCCCTGAACGATGGCTTAACGTATCCCGAATAGTCAGCGACTGTGTAATAGCCGGATCGGCTAACCGAAACTCTGGAATGTACTCAATGACTTTGTCATCCCAATCTAACTTCCCCTGCTCCACCAGGGTTGCCATGGCCGCGGCGGTAAAGGCCTTGGTGTTTGAAGCAATACCGAACAATGTTTCGGCATTAACCGGCTCTCCAGTTTTTATATCGCGCACGCCAAAACCTTCCGCTAAAATCACCTCACCATCTTTGACGGCCACCACGGCGAGGCCGGGAATATTAAAGGCCTCTAACGTTTCTTCTGCGGTGTTACGAATGCTGTCAGCACTTTGCGCCCACAACGGCGCACTGGTCAGCAACGCGGCTGCAAGTAGGGCTGAACTCAGTGTTTGAAAACAAAATTTCATTAATCGGTTCCTTTCGACAAACAGTGTTAGTTAAATACCATATCGGATAGAAGATTGCGATTAAGCAAAAAACTTAATAAATAATTAAGTTTCAATTGACTTTGTAATGAGAATAATTATCATCACCGCAAATTAAGTAAATGATAAGGATTCTCATGTTCAAAAAGCCACTTACGTTAGCTATTGCTTCCTTGTTGTCCGTTTCTGCAGCAGCACAGCAGACTCCGGTCGACGAAACCATCAAAATTACGGCAACCCGCACCAGTGTTCCTCAAAGTGCGATTCCGGCTACGGTCTCCGTGATAGATGGCGAAGAGTTACGCCAGCAGCTGAGTGTCGCAGAGTCTTTATCCGATATTTTGGGGAACCTTATCCCCGCTTACTCACCTTCTCGCCAAAAGTTAACCAGCTCAGGCGAAACCTTACGCGGTCGTCAGCCACTTTACTTAATTGATGGCGTTCCTCAATCAAATCCGTTACGTGACGGCTCACGCGCAGCTTATACCATTGACCCCTTTATGATTGAACGGGTTGAAGTCATTCACGGTGCCAGCGCTATTCAAGGTATGGGCGCCAGCGGTGGCATCATCAATATCGTCACTAAAAAAGCCGAAGATGGCACTAGTCACGAAGTGAATGCCGGCTTCACCGCACCAGATTCCGAAATTTCTGAAGGGTTAAGCTACCAGGCAGGTTATCTTCTGCGACATGGCAGTGGTCAATGGGATGTCGTTTTTGGTGCCCAATATCGTGATACCGGTATGTACGTTGATGGCAAAGGACAGCTCATTGGTGTTGATGTTGCCCAAGGCGACACCATGGACTCCAAGAGCTACGACTTATTTACGAAAGTCGGTTATGACATTGATAGCGAACAGCGTCTTGAGTTTATGCTGAACCGCTTTGATATGGCCGGTAACGGCGACTATTACTCTGTTGACGGTAACCGCGCAGAGAATATCCCGACGTTGTCACTTGAAGGCCAGTACCCTGGGGAGGCACCGGAAAACGAGGTGACTACATCCAGCTTAACCTACAACAACAGCGACTTTTTAAGCGCTGACTTAAATTGGCAGCTGTTCTTCCAGGACTTTTCCGCACTGTACGGCGGTGGCACCTATGCAACCTTCCAGGATCCAGCCTACGGTGATGATCTGTTCGACCAATCGCGCAACGATTCACGCAAATACGGTTCACGCATTACCTTAAACTGGAACAACATTCAGCAGTCACCTGTGTCTGTTAGCGCAGGGCTAGATTACCTGAATGACGAAACCTTTCAGGAATTGGCTCAAACGGGTCGTAAATGGGTGCCGGAAACACAATTTGAGAACTGGGCCCCCTACGCTCAACTTCGCTACCAGGCCAACGACTTAACACTAAGTGGTGGTCTACGCTATGAATACGGTAAGTTAAAAGCTGATGACTTCACCACTTTAGCCTCTTACGGCTCAGTCTTCGTAGAAGGCGGAGAACCCAGTTTTAACGAATTGCTGGGTAACTTGGGTGCGGTTTACGCCTTAAATGACGAATGGCGCGTTTTTGCCAGCTATTCCGAAGGCTTCAGCATGCCAGACGTTGGCCGTGTGTTACGGGGCATTTCGACACCGAACTTAAGCGTTAGCAGCTTCCTGGATCTGCAACCGGTTATCGCCGACAACGAAGAAGTGGGTATCGAGTATCGAAGCAATGCATGGAACGCCTCTGTCAGCTACTTTCGCTCCAGCTCCGATTTAGGCGCGCGTTTGCAAGCTGATGTCGACGGCTTTTATAGCGTTCAGCGTGAAAAAACCGACATTGACGGTATTGAACTGAGCGCTGAATACGCTTTATCGAACGATACCGCTTTTGGCCTGAACTACGCAGATACCGACGGCAAGTATGACAGCGACGATGACGGTTCTGTCGATACACAACTGGGCGGTCGTAATATTGCCCCTAAACGGGCGAACCTGTTCTGGTCACAACAATGGACGGGCATGGTCAGCAGCCGCGTACAATGGAACAAACTGTTTGACCGCGATATTTACACTGGCGCTGAAGCCATTAACAATTTTGACGGCTACAACACAGTTGACGCAACCATGCTGGTTGAAACCCGCGATATGGGTCAATTCTCATTTGGTATAGAGAACCTGTTTGATAAGTACTACTTCACCTACTACGCACAAACCGTTGGTGGCGATAACCGCAACTTCACCGGCCGGGGCCGTACTGTTAGCGTGACCTGGAATTACCAGTGGTAAGCCATGTCGCTTAAGCGAAAGCTGCCGACACTGACACAATGGCACCGATGGCTGGGCTTAACGCTCAGCCTTTGGCTTTTATTGATGGCGGTAAGCGGCAGCATTTTGCTCTATAAAAACGAGTTTCTGAGCTGGCAATACCCTCAGCTGCAATTACCTCAACCGTTAACTCAGACCCAAGTCGCCCGCATTGCCAATAACCACCACACCGGCTATGCACTGATGCCAACGGACGACAGACCCTGGCTTGAAATCGTCGATTCGGAAAGTACGCATTATTATTACGATGCAAGTGGCACTCTCTTATTAGAGCGGCACTACCTAAGCGACGTTACAAGCTGGCTGGTCGAATTACACCATCATTTGCTGTTAGATGAGCTTGGTAAGGATATTCTCGGTATATTAGGCCTTGCCAGCCTGGCGTTGATTTTCACCGGGCTGATCCGCTGGTGGCCAAGAAGAGGATTCTCCCTGCGCGCACTATCCGTGCGTTTTTATAACCCCTTTTCACGCCGCGGAATGCAAACCTTGTGGCAGTCCCATCGTTTTATCGGGGTGGTTCTGTTTATACCCGTATTCATTGGACTAAGCACGGGTACCGCGATTATGTATTCCGCCCAGGTCAAGTCTATGCTGCTGGCGACTCTACCCTTTCAACAAACCAGTTCGAATAAGATGATTGATGCTTCAGCAGTTAACTGGCAGCAGCGCTTTGACATAGCGAAGCAGGTGCTGCCAACAACAGACGCACGTTTATTGTATCTCGAAGAACCACGCATTCGTCTTAAGCATAATAACGAGTGGCACCCTAACGGGCGAAATTATGTTGGCTTCAACCAAAATGGAAAGCTAGATGAAGTCACTAATACCCATAACACGCCGCTTGGAAACCAGGTATCGAACACCATTTACCCGTTGCATGTTGCCGCAATGGGCGGTTGGCTATATCAGCTGGTTATTTTACTCTCCGGAGTCGCGCTTATTTTATTACCCGTTAGCGGAATCTGGTTTTATACCAAACGCTTTTCACGTCTACAGTAAGGCCCAGCGTATTAAGCCGCCAACCAGCGTGACGGCTAATACACCCAGACACCATAATCCAACGAACCACAGCCATTTTTTCAGCACCGGTTTCATTAGTCGTGATACCCGCTTTCAGGATCAACTTTGCCGCGAAATACCCAGTAGGTATAGCCCGTGTAGGCAAAGATAATAGGCAGAAGGAATACGGCTCCAACGAGCAAAAACTTCAGGCTGTTATCGGGTGCTGCAGCTTGCCACAAAGTGATACTCCGCGGCACCAGGTAAGGGAAAATGCTAACCGCGAACCCGGCAAAAGATAAAAGGAATAAACCCAGCCCCCACAAGTATGGCCGCCCTTCTTGCTTTTTATGCAGAGAGCGCAATAACCCCAGGGTAATGATCACCAGAAGTATTGGTAACGCCCACAAACCAACCGAGGCAGGGTAGGTAAACCAACGCTCCGCAATAAAAGGATCGGCATAAGGCAAATAGAGACTGACAAAGGCTATGCAAGCCACCAATAAAATAGCGCTGTACCAACCGGCACGATAGCTTTGGCGCTGTAAGTCACCTTTCGTTTTCATCACCAACCAGGTGGCACCCAGCATCATATAGCCAATAACCACCGCGACACCGCAAAAGAGGGTAAAGGGAGTCAACCAATCAAACCAGCCGCCGGAATACGCCCGGTCAGTGACCTGAATGCCCTGTAACATAGCCCCCAGCATAATGCCCTGACTAAGCGCCGCGATTAACGAGCCGACAATAAAGGACAAGTCCCAAATACCCTTGGCGCGCTTAGTCTTAAATCGATACTCAAACGCCACCCCTCGGAAAATAAGGCCCAGTAACATGGCGATAACCGGCATGTACAACGCCGGCATCAGCACCGAATAAGCGAGCGGAAATACGGCCAGCAAACCGCCGCCACCTAGCACCAGCCAGGTTTCGTTGCCATCCCAGACAGGGGCGACGGTGTTCATCATCACATCGCGGTCTTCTTCCTTTTTAAACCAGGGGAAAAGCAGCGCAATACCCAGGTCAAATCCGTCTAAAGCAACGTAAGCGAAAACAGAAACAGAAATTAATATTGCCCAAATAAGTGCGTAATCCATAACTTAGGCCTCCTCGTCGTAAATGCGCTCAGCGGCCATTGTTGGCTTATACTTAGCGTAATCGGGAATCGCTACTTTTGCGGGGTCACTCGCCATTTTGCGCAGAATATAAAAAGTACCCGCACCAAAAACGAGGAAGTAAACGACTATGAAGGCAATCAAACTGCCCGCAACGCCTGCCTTATCAATGGGTGACGCTGCATCAGCGGTACGCAACAGACCATAAATGACCCAGGGCTGGCGGCCAACTTCCGTCACTATCCACCCGGCGATAACCGCCACAAAGCCCATGGGCCCCATAAATAAGCTAAAGCGCAGTAATAACTTGTTGTCATACAGTTTGCCTCGCAGCCTCTGTATTCCTGACCAAAGCCCTGCAAGCACCATTAATACACCAATCCCCACCATTATTCTGAAAGCCCAGAACACAGTGGCTACAGGAGGCCAGTCTTCTCGCGGGAACTGATCCAGCCCGGTGACTTCTGCATTAATATCGTGTTTCAGAATAATGCTGGCAAGCCCGGGGATCTTCAGCGCGTAATCCACTTCGGCAGTTTTCTCGTTGGGCATGCCGAATAAATACAAAGGCGCCTGAGCCTCGGTGTGAAAATGGCCTTCCATCGCCGCCACTTTCGCGGGTTGATGTTCTTGCGTATTCAAGCCGTGGAAATCACCCACCAATACCTGTAATGGCGCCACAATTAACGCCATCCACATGGCCATGGAAAACATTTTTCGTGCTGCAGCATTGGTTTTGTCTTTCAGTAAGTGCCAGGCACCTACTGCACCAACAACAAAAGCGACTGTCAGGTAAGCTGCCAGCAGCATGTGTGCCAGTCTGTAAGGGAAGGAGGGGTTAAACACAACTTCAAACCAGTCAGTAACAATGAATTGACCGGCTTCGTTCATAGCGTAACCCGCGGGTGTTTGCATCCAGCTGTTGACCGATAAAATCCAAAACGCTGAAATGGCAGTGCCTACTGCCACCATCAATGTGGCAAAGAAGTGAAGCTTTTCGCCAACCTTATTCATACCAAACAACATCACACCAAGGAACCCTGCCTCAAGGAAAAAGGCGGTTAACACCTCATAACCCATTAACGGGCCTATAACCGGGCCTGCTTTGTCAGAAAATACCGACCAGTTAGTGCCAAACTGGTAACTCATGACAATGCCGGACACCACACCCATACCAAAGGCAACCGCGAAAATCTTAACCCAATAGCGGAACAACTGCTGGTAAACGGGGTTTCGGGTTTTTAGGTAAAGGCCTTCGAGAACCGCAAGGTAACTAGCAACACCAATGGTAAACGCAGGAAAAATAATGTGAAATGCGATAGTAAAAGCGAACTGAAAGCGCGCCAGAAATAGTGCGTCAAAACTTTCGAACATAGCAAACACCCTTAACTGAGGTTTGCCTTAAGTATACGCCTTTGTTGATAAAGATCAGGGTTCAGCGAGTAAAAGTTGTAGGATAAATACTAATCAATGCCATACTTTTTGTATGGCTAATCGCTTAGAGAAGCACTCGCGGCACTCGCCCACTGACACCTGTTAGTAAATGCCAGGAAATGGTATCTGCGCAGGCTGCAACCTGCCGTACATCAACATCAGGCCCCCACAGCTCAACATCGTCACCCAGCTGAACGTCATCAATACCGGTGACATCAATAGTCAACATATCCATAGAAACGCGTCCGGCTAAACCAACCCGATGGCCTCGGATCATTGCAGGCGTACCATTTTTTGCCTGCCGCGGGTAGCCGTCCGCATAGCCCATAGCAACCGTTGCAATAACGCTGGGCTTTTCAGCACTCCAGCCGCTGCCATAACCCACCGACTCGCCTCGTTTCAGCTTGTGTAATGCTATAACCGGAGCCACCAGTCGCATAGCAGGCTGCAGTTCAGGCTGTACCTCTGTTACTGTGGATGGGTTAACGCCATATAGTAGCAGCCCGGCCCTGGCCCAGTCGTCATCCTGCAGCGCCCATTGCGTAGCCGGATTCAGTAACCCGGCCGAATTATGAAAACTACGAGCCTGATACCCACTAAGTGTGCCTGATAGCTGATAAAACAACTGTTTTTGAGCCGCATTTAAGCTGTGCTCGGCATCGGCATTTGCCAAATGTGACATCAGCGTTACACCCGCGACATTATCGCTTGATTGCAGTCGGCTTAACGCCTGTTGCGCTTGCTCTTGAGACCAGCCAAGCCGATGCATACCGGTATCCACCTTTAGCCAAATCCACAAAGGAGCTCTTAACTTGGCCTGTTCAATAGCTTGCAACTGTTGCTCACAATGCACCACCGGGCTGAGCTGCTGTTCACAGCAAAGAGTCAGCTCCTTGTTCGAAAAGCAGCCTTCGAGTATCACCACAGGCCCTTTGTAGCCGCTATCCCGAACGGCCAATGCCTCCTCCATAAAACCGGCTGCCATGCCATCAACGTACGGGGTTAACGCTTGAACAGCTGGCCCCACTCCGTGTCCGTAACCGTCAGCCTTGACGACTCCCAGGAGTTTCCCACCAGCCATTGCCCGGCGAACCCACTTGGCATTGTGCTGTATCGCAGAAGAGGATATCTCGGCACGCGTTTGGCGGTAATGCATGTATTTTCCTTCTTTTTTCAAGCAGCCTTTGGGAAAGGCGTTCAGTTTACCGTATTTTCTGCCAACTTGAACGGAACTCTTTGCATCGCCTGGCAAGCTTAAGTAACGTAAAGCGATAACCAAAAGGAGAACAACAATGTGGTTAAAACAATCCGTCATTGCCGGTAGCTTAGCGCTACTTTTTACTTCCGTTCCAGCACTATCGCAAGACACTAAGCCAACAAATAGTACATTTAAAGCTGAAGACATTTTCCAGCTTGAATACGCCAATCAGGTCAGCATTTCACCTGACGGCAAGTACATAGCGTACATTCGCAACAGCTTTGATGACATGAAAGACAACACCAGACGCTCATTATGGCTAATTGATACCGAAACGGGTCAACATTTACCCCTTTTTGACGATCAGCACAGCTACGGCAGCCTGGCCTGGTCAAACGATGGTACCCGACTCGCCTTTGCTTCTAACCGCTCGGACAAGAATCAGATTCATGTGCACTGGATAAAAGAGCAGCGAACCGCCACAGTCACTCATGTGAGTGAAAGCCCGGGCAGCATCAGTTGGTCGAACGACGACACTCAACTGGCTTTTACCATGTCAGTCAAAGCCGAACCGACACCTTTCGCAAAAAGCGTTAAAAAACCAGCCAAACCGGAAGGCGCTAAATGGTCAAAGTCTCCTATTATCGTTCAAGAGGCTTATTACCAGCGTGACGGTCGCGGCGTACTGGAGCCTGCACACACGCAGCTCTTTGTGGTTCCTGCCGAAGGCGGCACCGCGCGCCAGCTAACCGACGGCCCTTATCGACATGGCGGTCCGCTGACCTGGACAACCGGCGATACGCATCTCGTTTTCTCTGGTAATCGTGTCAACGACTGGGCCTACCAGGTAAATGAAAGCGACTTATACAGTGTCAGCCTGAGTTCTAAAGAGGTCACTCAGGTCACCGACAAGCCGGGCCGCGAGTCGTCTCCTCAGTTTTCACCCAATGGCGAACGTTTGGTGTACCTGCACAGCTCCAACGAACCTGTTCCTTACCATAAATCACAATTGTGGATCATGGACTGGAGTGATCGCAGCAAAACCGAACTGCAGGCAGACTTTGACCGATCCTTTAGTTCACCGCAATGGACAGGCAATGACTCATTAGCGGTTTCCTTTACTAACGAGGGAAGGACCGTCGTCGCTGATGTTACCCTGGATAACGAGCTGACCAAACGGGTCAATGATGTTTCCGGCACTTACGTCAGCCGCCCTTATACCATGGGCTCCTTTAGCGCCTCAAAAACCGGCGCAATAGCTTACACCAAAGGCTCAGCTTACCGCCCTGCCGATGTCGGTTATCAACCTAAAGGCGGTGAAGCCGTCCAGTTTACTCAGTTAAACGAGGATCTTCTCGGTCACCGTAACCTGGGTAAAATTCATGAAGTTCGGTATAAGTCCCGCTACGACGGGCAGGAAATCCAGGGCTGGTACATTACGCCTCCGAATTACGACGCAAGCAAAGAATACCCCTTATTGCTGGAAGTCCATGGCGGACCCCACTTGTCTTATGGTCCTCACTTTGCTGCCGAACATCAGCGCTACGCTGCCGAGGGCTATGTCGTTCTTTATGTGAATCACCGCGGCAGTACCTCATACGGCAAAGACTTCGCTATGTTGCTGGATGGAAACTATGCCTCTCCGTACGACTTTGCTGATCACATGACAGGCATCGACTTACTGATAGATAAAGGTATTGCAGACCCGAATAATCTCTTTATTGCCGGTGGCTCTGCCGGAGGTATTGCGACGGCCTACGCAGTCGGGCTGACCAACCGCTTTAATGCAGCAGCGGCAACCAACCCGGTCATTAACTGGGTAAGTAAGGTGCTCACGGCCGACAGCTCCATTGGTCAAATCACGAATCAGTTCCCGGGTATGCCATGGGAAGAACTCGAGCATTACTGGCAACGTTCACCTTTGTCTATGGTGGGTGACGTTGAGACACCGGTACTGTTGTTCACTGGGGAAAAAGATCGCCGTACCCCCATCTCAGAGACCGAACAGTTTTACCAGGCTCTTAAGTTGCAAAAAGTAGATACGGCGATGGTACGCGTGCCCGGTGCATACCATGGTGTGACTGCGCGTCCGTCAAACATGATTGCGAAAATCGAGCATGCACTGGCCTGGTTCGAGCAATACAAAAAATGAAGCTAGCCACTTTGGGACCCGCAGGCACCTTTTCAGAGGTTGCCGCGGGACTTTACCAGCCCGAAAAAAATCATGACATTCAGTTGCTGGACAGCCTGGTAAGCTGTCTGGACGCTGTTGGTCAGAGCTGTGACGCTGCCGTTGTTCCTATCGAAAACCTAACTGAAGGGTTTGTCTCGCCGGTGGTCGATTATCTGGTTCAACGGCCTTTACGCATTCAGGCCGAAATTCGTATTCCGGTAGCCTTTCAATGCTTGAGTAACAGCAACCACCCGAAACAAATATTCGCCCAGTTTGTTGCGGCAGGACAGTGCCATCAGTACTTGCATAAATTAGCTCTTCCTATTGTCCATACCGCCAGTAATTCGTTGTCTCTGGACGCTTTACGAGCGGCTGAAGGCCCCTCGGCCGCAGTGGTTCCAAAGCATTTGGAGTGCCCGGATAATTTGCAGGTACTGAGTCACAAAATAGCCGACAACCCACACAACGAAACACGCTTCGTGGTATTATCCGCTGCTTCTGAAGAGCCGGTGTTCGATAAAGGAAGAGGCTGGAAAAGCAGCTTGCTGCTCATTGACGACAACGACCACCCGGGGTTGCTGGTCGATAGCTTGCAGGTTTTTGCCAAGCAGCAAATAAACTTAACCTCTATTGTTTCGCGCCCGGCTGGCAGTCGGTTTGGCGACTATCACTTTTTTATTGAATTTGATGGTCACCGCAGCGAGCCCGGTGTGGCTTTTGCTCTTAAAGAACTGGCCGCAATGAACAACATTCACTGGCTGGGTTCCTACCCGGCCGCAGTCATAGGAAATCAGTAATGTCTCTGGAAGTTATCAAACACGAGCCGGCAGGTAATGCCGACGCGGTTATCATCTGGCTTCACGGTTTGGGTGCCTCAGGTAATGACTTTGTCCCCATGACCGAGCACTTAAAACCTACCAATGCACAGGTTCGCTTTTTATTCCCTCATGCACCACAAATGCCGGTCACCATTAATCAGGGTATGGTCATGCCGGCCTGGTACGATATTACCGATATGAGCATCGACCGTCAGATTGACAGCCAGCAACTGCGCGAGTCTGCTGCCAAAGTGCATGCGATGATTGATGGGCAGATTGAGAAAGGGATCGACAGTAAACGCATTATTATTGCCGGCTTTTCACAAGGTGGAGCTGTCGGTTACGAAGCGGCCTTAACGTATCCCAAGCCGCTGGCAGGCTTGATGGCGCATTCCACCTACTTTGCGACTGCAGGTGACATTGAGGTAAACGAGGCCAATGCAGAGCTGCCAATTTTAGTTCAACACGGAACCCAGGATCCGGTGGTACCCGAAGTACTGGGGCAAAAGGCCTGTGCGGTATTGAAGGAAAAAGGGTTTTCAGTAACCTACCAAACTTACCCGATGCCACACTCGCTGTGCATGGAGCAGGTTGAGGATATGCAGAAATGGCTGAATGAGCGGTTTTAGCCGCTCATTCAGATTTTAAATAGGTTCTAGCCCGCCAGTAGCTGCAGCTTTTCAGTCCAGCTGCTGGCCAGATTCTCGCCTCGCTCAAATGAATCTATCATAATATTCACGTGGCCTACTTTACGTCCTGGTCTGGCATCCTTACCGTACCAGTGACACTCAGCCGCAGCGGCTTCCCACAACGCTTCAGGAATACCCGCAACGCCAATCACGTTGACCATTAACGTTGGCGCAATCAGTAAATCAGGCAGGGGCAAACCGGTAATGGCGCGAATGTGCAGGTTAAATTGATCGCAGTTAGCACCGCTCATTGTCCAGTGGCCCGAGTTGTGCACTCTTGGTGCCACTTCGTTAACCAACAAATATTGGTTGTCGCCATCGCCAACAACAAAAAATTCGATAGCCAATACACCCACATAATCCAACGCGTTAGTCAGCTTACGGTGATACTCTTTTGCTAAATCCTCAAGCGCTTGAGAGAAGTGCCCTGCGCCCGCCAGACTGTATGACAAAATGCCATTGGTATGCACATTTAAAGTGAGCGGAAAACAACGTTGTTCGCCTTTGTGTGAGCGCGCACCCACTACCGACACTTCGTCGGTGAAGTCAATCATGTCTTCGACTATTCCCGGCCGTTCTCCGGCTTCGTTAGCCACTGCGGCAATATCATCACCCGGACGCCAGCGCCATTGGCCTTTCCCGTCGTAGCCTCCTTTCGCTGACTTAATTACAACCGCATGCTCACAGGTGTTTAAAATAGCCGTTAAGTCGGCAACGCTTTCGTAAGCTTTCCAGGCAGAGGTGGGTATTTCCAGCTCATCACACAGTGCCTTTTGAGTACGGCGATCGACCAGCTGATTAAAGCGCTCCGCCTTTAGCAGAAACTTGTCAGCCGTTTTTGCAACGAGCTCCTCACCCAAATGCTCATGTTCCCAGGTAGTAACATCAGCCCAGTCATTGGCCTCAGCTAACGTCATTGCAAGCGTCTGCTGACTACCCAGCGCCATTACCTTGTCGTGCCTGTCACTATACAGAACGCATTCATGGCCTTGCTGAATAACTGCTTTACCCAGCATTTGTCCTAGTTGACCATTACCAAGAATCAGGATTTTCATTTTGGCAGCTCCAAATCAGCATTCGCCATCACTTTTTCTTTTTGTGCTGTGCGAAATTCCTGCACTCGTTGGCGAACGTCGCTGTCAAAGCTGCCGATAACTTGTGCTGCTAACAAGCCGGCATTTGCGGCACCTGCATCACCAATCGCCAAGGTTCCCACAGCGACGCCTTTTGGCATTTGCACAATGGACAACAAGCTATCCAAACCTTTTAACTGCTTACTGGGCACGGGCACACCGAACACCGGGATAGCAGTATAAGCCGCCAGCATGCCGGGAAGATGAGCTGCGCCACCGGCGCCGGCAATAACGACAGGCACGCCATCTTGCTCCGCCTGCTCCATGGTGGATTTAAGTAAGTCCGGCGTGCGATGCGCAGAAACTACTTTCGCCTGCCACTTAATGCCCAGAGACTCTAGCATTTCAGCCGCTTTTTGCATTACCGGCCAATCGGACTGGGAACCCATTAGAATCAATACCGGAGCCATGGTGTCACCTTTTATTTACTGTTTGGATGTGCGTGTGCATTCGGAAAGGCGAGGATTGTAGCCACTGGCCGGCCTAACTGCAAATTTCACGCACAATTATTGACCAGATTAAGACTTTTTGCTGATAGCGGTGTTAATCAGCTAAGGTTAGTATCTATTATAAGTATAACGTTAAACGACAGGAATGGATGATGCTGCTTTCTGCTAAAGATTCTCTGCTATTGATAGTCGATGCCCAAGAACGGTTGCTGCCAGCCATTTACCAACGTGATGTAGTGACATCCCGTATGCGTTGGTTAGGCGAAATTGCGGTGCAGCTCGATGTGCCTATTCTTATCACGGAGCAATACCCTAAAGGCTTAGGCTACACCGTAGACAGCCTTCAGGAAATTATTGAAGCAGCCCGCGTGGTTGAAAAAACACATTTCAGTGCACTCAGGGACGATACATTTCGGGATGTTCTCTCAGAGTACAATAAAAAGCATATTGTGGTTATGGGCATGGAAACCCACGTGTGCGTTCTGCAAACGGCAATAGAGCTTCAGGAGTCCGGATATCAAGTGTTTTTACCGGCCGATACGGTTGGCTCGCGGCGCTCTACGGATAAATCAGGTGCCATAGAACGGATGCGCAGCGCCGGAGTGGAAATCGTCACTTCCGAGATGGCAGCATTCGAATGGCTGGAGAAAGCCGGAACCGATACTTTCCGTCATATCAGCCGTAACTGGTTAAAATAACGCAAGGCATTGTTGACTCAAGCGAAATTAAGGGTATACTCGATCGCGCTGAGAAAATTTCGGCTATTGATTTGAGATTTTTTACGAAGTCCTTTTTGCTGTACCTCGTTTTGTAAGTCCAAGTAATACCTAAGTTTTTTGAGCAATACATTGATTTCAACATGCACTACGAGGAATATCAGCATGTCTACTACTACAGGTAAAGTAAAATTCTTTAACGAAGCTAAAGGCTTCGGTTTCATCGAGCAAGAAAACGGCGCAGACGTTTTCGTACATTTCAGCGCTATTCAGTCTGACGGTTTCAAAACTCTGGCAGAAGGCCAGCAAGTTTCTTTCACCGTAGCTCAAGGCCCTAAAGGTCCACAAGCTGAAAACGTAGTTCCTATGTAAGGAACCTTCTGTACCCTTCCGGGTGCCGAACGTTTACACAAAGAATTTCAAAAACGTCGCTTTTAGCGGCGTTTTTTTATGACTAAATTTCCCCTCTTACTAAACTTTTCGGGCCAAAATACGATAACCTTATAAACATTGATGTTAATCAAACTTTATTAAGGCGCCTATGAAAAACAATGGTCCGGTTACAGGAAAGGAATGCCGCTTTCCAGACCACTATCGACTCATCTCTTCAACCGATCTTAAAGGGGTTATCAGTCACTGCAACGAGGATTTCGTTAATGTGAGTGGGTACACACGGGAGGAGTTGATTGGTTCTCCGCATAACGTTCTTCGTCACCCCGATATGCCCGGCGGTGTTTTTGAGCAGATGTGGAAAACCATTAAGCGCGGCAAGCCCTGGATGGGATTAGTGAAAAATCGCTGCAAAAATGGTGACCACTACTGGGTCAGTGCTTATGTCACTCCGATAATGGAAAATGGCAAGCCAGTAGGATTTGAATCTGTTCGGGTGGCAGCATCTGAAGAAAGCAAGAGACGCGCACAGAGCGTTTATGATCGCCTTAATGCCGGCAAGCATGCCATACCGCTTAGTAAGCGTTTATGGCTGAACTGTAAAGACTTACTACCGATTGTTATCCCAGGCTTAATCGCCAGTGCTGCCATAGCATTGCTGAATGAGCCTGTCGCGGCACTTATTGCATTAGCGGCCACTGTGGTTACCACCTTTGCTTACGGGGCTTACATTGGCCGTATGTTGCAGGGGCTCCTGGAATTACGGCCCGAGGCGTTCGACTCCGAACTGGTTGGAATGACGTACTTCGATAAACAGGGCCGGGAAGCAAAGCTTGCCATGCAGCTGCTTAGTGAAGGAGCGAGAAACCGAACCGCTTTAAGTCGCATGAAAGACGCCGTTGGCAGTCTTTTAAAGGTAACGGACGACACCTACGATCAAGCCCAGTTAAGTAAACAGTATGTCGACAAACAAACCGCAGCAACAGAACAAACCGCCACAGCTATGAATGAAATGGCAGCCGCTATTCAGGAAGTCGCAGACACTGTGGAGCGAAATGCTCAACAAGCGGAATCAGCCAAGGCAAATGTCGACGAGAGCGTTGGACTTGCAAGAGAGGCGAGCGAAGTTATAGTGAAACTGCATGACGCAGTAAAACAAATAGCTGAGACGGTTAAAGAGCTAGACCAATCGACAGGAGCCATCGGTGAAGCCGCTGACTTAATATCTTCTATTGCTGATCAAACCAACCTATTGGCTCTGAACGCTGCGATAGAGGCAGCCCGAGCCGGTGAACATGGTCGTGGGTTTTCTGTTGTTGCTGACGAGGTTCGCTCGCTGGCCTCCAGAACAACCCAGTCTACCGAAGGTATTCACAGGGTGATTCAGCAGTTGCGCGACCGCGCTCGTAATGCTGTAGAGGTTTCTAAACAAGGTGAAGAAGCCGCCGCTGAGGGAGTGGAGAAAGTCCGTCTGGCGGATAGCGCGCTCGGTGAGATCTCAACTGCAATTCAGGACATTTCCGATATGTCCTCGCAAATGGCTTCAGCCGTTGAGGAACAAAGTGGTGTGGCAGAGCATATCAGCGAACAAATTACCGAGATTGCTGATACCGCACGACATACTCAGCAAACCGCAGAGCAAACCCAGCGCTCAAGCAACGAGCTGCAAAATACGAGTAAACAGCTCTATTCATTGATTGAGCGCTTTAACCTAAAAAGCTAGGAGTTTTGCTTAGCATCGTCTTGATGAGAGCGCCGTTTAGCGGCGCGCTCACTTTCCTCCAAAAACTCGACGTCATCCATATCGACTTTGGGGATTTCCCCACAGACATCACCGCCGAGTTTATTAACCGCCTGGCAAAGGTCTGACACTTTATTATCCAGCACTTGCACATGATCCAGCATGCGGCCGATTGCCGTTGCTACCGGGTCTGGGTTATCGGCCGAAATCGCATAAGCATCAAAACCGTATTCTTTTGCCATTTTTTTACGGCGCTCGGTGGTCTCCGCATCCACAGCAGACTGAGCAACCCGAGCCGGAATACCCACCACCGTGGTGAGTTCTGGTACATCACGGACAACCACCGCATTAGAGCCAATACGCGCAGACTTACCTACCGTAATGGGACCTAGTAGCTTCGCACCGGCGCCAATAACAACGCCGTCCTCTAATGTGGGATGACGCTTGCCTTTATTCCAGCTAGTGCCGCCAAGGGTTACTCCGTGATAAAGCGTGACATCATCACCTATTTCAGCAGTTTCACCAATCACGACCCCCATGCCGTGGTCGATAAAAAAGCGCCGTCCAATCTTAGCGCCCGGATGGATCTCGATGCCCGTTAACCAGCGGGAAACATTTGAGATAAACCGAGCTAACCAATACAGTTTCCAACCCCAGAGTTTATGGCTTAGCCGGTGAAACCAAATGGCATGAAGCCCGGGATAATGAAATAGGACTTCCATTGTATTTCGCGCTGCCGGGTCTCTGGCAAATACGCTGGCAATGTCTTCTTTTACACCTTTAAAAAACGCCATGCCGCCTCCTCAGGCCGCCGGAAATTGCTTTAGTAACTTATCTACGTCCGCAAGAATAATATCGCGCATAGACGTTTCATAGCCTTCACGCTCGTCGTCCATTTCACGAATCTTCTTCTTAGGAAACTTCTTACGCGATTCGTGTGTCGGCATATGTTTAATTTTTTCATACATCTCGTGCATTGCCGGGTAGTCTTGCGAATAGTCATGTTCAACCGCTTCGGGCCGATGATCCAGCAAAACCACTATGCGTAGACAACCTTCCGATAAAGGACATTGTTCCTGCTGCATGGCCTTAGCAATGGTAATAATGCTTTCATCGATGCGATCAACGCGTTTCTGTACTGCGGCTTTACGCGTTTCTGTCTGACCACGTAAACGCAGGAGTAAGGTTGCAGCGTACCAACCCAGAGCGACAATAATCACTACGCCTACAATGGCAATAATCCAATAGAGTTCGCTGGACATTAGCTCTCCTCGTCGTCCCATTCCTCATCAAGTTCATAACCCAGTTTTTCAACCAGCTGCTCGTAACGTTCTGACTTTTCATCAAGATAGCGTTGCTCTTCTACAGTCAAAGGCTCATCGCTTTCAAAACGTTCAATCAGTAACTGAAGCTTCGTATCTTCTTGTAGCTGTTTCAGTTCCTGCTCGGGCGTCATCACCAGAGATACCTTACGACGGCTTCCGTGTCGGGGATCTTTTTCATCGCCTTTTGTTTTGTTTGGTTGCAGAACTTTAGCGGATGAGTGGCGTTGTCCCGGGGCTTGTCCTTTACCTACTTTTTTGCCTTTTGACGCAGCGTCTGTTGCCCGATTGTCTCTTGGTGTCTTAGGCTGAGCAAGCGGCCCTGCTTTACGTGTCTTTTTTTGGCGAGTCATGGTCGCTCCTGAATAAGAACTAATAGGTCCTATTGTAACGCAATAATCAAGATTACGTCAGTGGAGTAAGTTAATTGCGGCTTTAATAGCGGTTTTTAGAGGGTTTTTCTTTCAGGCAAGAAAAAAGGCGATGCTTTCACATCGCCTGCTTCTCTCATATAATTGGCAGCGCACTGCAACTATGAGAATGGTTGTCACTGCTTCCGAGTTGTTATTGCGGTTTTCCGTAACCTATCTTTTATTATTGTTATTATTAAATGGAGCAACCACTAGCCTATTGGCTTTACTCCCTGGATTATCGAGAAATAAGATAAAACCTTGCTTTTCGATAACCTCTCGACCTCTTGTTATTTTTTTGTGTCGAGTCAGCTGTATTTTTACAGTCTTTTTATTATTTTCTCAAGGACTTTCTAACATCTTTTTTTTGTTTTTTTCTGTCCGGAAGGCCCCTGAGCGTTGTTAAGACTACTTGAACCAAATATTAATTCAATGATTTTCTTGATCTAAAAAAACACTTTTTTATTACTTTTCGTTAACAACCCGTAAAAAAGGGCTTATTAAATAACATTTTTCATAGGCACAAAAAAAGCGACTTGCGCCGCTTTTCTATCGATATGGCCCTATTTTAATGCAAGCCACTCAGATACTTAGACAACAATTCAATTTGTTCGTCAGTCATCTTTTCTGCTACGCCCTGCATCATTCCGTTCGGATCGTTATCACGTTTACCGCTACGGAACATTTTCAACTGAGACGCATTATAAGCCGCATGTTGGCCTGAAATATCAGGAAAAGCAGCCAATCCCATACCGTTACCACGAGGACCGTGACAGCCAGCACACGACGGCATATTCGTTTCAGGATCGCCACGACGGAAAAGATCAGCACCGGGTTTTATTAACTCTTTCGGTGTCTGCCCTTTGGGCGCATCTTGTGAGGCATAAAACGCCGCTAAATCGGCCATGTCCTGTTCAGATAACGCGGCAACCTGCCCCATCATAATAGGGTTATTACGACCTTCTTCGCCGCCGGTTTCAGACGCCAGTTTAAAATCTTTCAATTGTTTCAGCAGGTACGTTGCATGCTGACCGGCCAAATGCGGATACATATCGGTCGGAGATACACCATTGGGTCCATGGCAAGCCGCACAAACTTGCGATTTTTCTTTTCCGGCTTCAGCGTCGCCGCTTTGTGCTACTGCGATACCGGCGGTACCGAAGAAAAGTCCCAAAAAGATTGCGAATTTTTTCATGTTTGCTTCTCTTCTGTTCTGGATGGCGCCACGCGCCCCAATAAATCACCTTGAGCAGTTTGCTATTTTACACAAAACTTGTGTGGATTAAACGATTAAAACCGAATCAATTGCCAAATGATCATTGGAGATACAGCTCTGATACTTCATAATGCGCGTAGACGTTCCATTTTATCAATAAAAGTGACCTTAACAGTGACAGATAAGCAATTAGATTACGCATCGGCAAAATTTGTGACCAGTGCGCCGGACATCAGCAAGTTGCCGCCGGACACAGGTATAGAAATAGCTTTCGCCGGCCGTTCTAATGCTGGCAAATCCAGTGCATTAAATACACTGACTCGGCAAAAGTCACTGGCACGTACCAGTAAAACACCTGGGCGCACGCAGTTAATTAACGTCTTTGAGCTGGACAGTGGTCAACGCCTTATCGACTTGCCAGGCTACGGCTTTGCAAAAGTGCCACTCGCGGTAAAAGAAAAGTGGCAACGCTCTTTAAGCGAGTACCTTCAGCAACGAGATAGCTTAAAAGGCATCGTTGTACTAATGGATATTCGGCATCCGTTCCGCGAAACTGATCAGGAATTAATTTATTGGGCTGTCGATTGTGAACTACCGGTACTGGTGTTGCTCACTAAAGCCGATAAACTCAAGCAAGGCGCCCGTAAGTCCACCGTTTTACAAGCACGCCAAGCAGCAATAGCCTTTAATGGTGACGTTCAGGTCGAGGCCTTTTCCTCGTTAAAACGGTTTGGTGTCGAACAGGTCGAAGAAAAACTCAATCACTGGTATAGCAAAGCGTATGACGACGAATAACACCCCGCCTCTAGGTGCATGGTTATTACTGGGGCTGCTCGCGTTGATATGGGGCAGCTCTTTTTTATTGATTAAAAAGGGGCTACTGGCTTTTGGTCCAATGGAAGTGGGAGCCCTTCGTATTAGCTCAGCCGGCATTGTACTTGCCCCTTTTATTGCACGCCGCCTTAATAAAATTACTCGCAAGCATTGGTTAAAGTTAGCCAGTGTTGGTTTGGTCGGCAGCCTTATCCCTGCTTTTATGTTTGCCATAGCGCAAACTCAATTGGCCAGCGGTGTTACCGGTGTATTAAATGCCCTAACCCCGATAGCAACCTTGGTCATTGGTTCATTGTTCTTTCACCAAAAAGCGAAAGTGGCTCAAGTGATAGGCGTTGCTATCGGTTTGTTCGGAACCTTACTACTGGTAACCGCGTCAGCGGGCGGTGGTTGGAGCTTTAACCTATACGCTCTGTTAGTGATGGCAGCGACCATCTGCTACGGCATCAACCTGAATCTTATTAAACATAAAATCAGTGATTTATCGCCTTTAACCATTACTGGTATTTCACTGCTAATGGCCGCTATTCCGGCAACCCTTTATTTGTTTACAGGCACCGAATTCGTCACCCAGGTTCAACAGCCGGGCGCGTTATTGTCGCTATTTTCAGTGTTAGCTTTAGGTACTATCGGAACCGCGGGCGCTTTGGTTATTTTTAACCATGTTGTGCAGCTAACGAATACCGTTTTCACCAGCTCCGTCACGTATTTAATTCCGGTCGTCGCGGTGTTGTTAGGCGTACTTGACGGTGAGTCGTTCTGGTTACAACAAGGGGTTGGAATGTTGGCAATCCTTGTTGGCGTCTGGTTTGCCAACCGCAAGGGCCGCAGCGGTCTCGCGGGCATCCCTCAAGAAGAGAAATAAAAAAGCCCGGCTCAATGAGCCGGGCGAAAAGTAATCCAGGGAGAACAATTTTTTGAGGGAGGATTAATCCCCTCAATTATTGTGACTAGACCCCTGCTAGAAAGTTCACAAAAATCGTAAAATTAATGCGCTTCATCCCAATTTTTGCCCTTACCCGCTTCGGCAATCAGCGGCACATCAAGGCTTGCGGCCTTTTCCATTACCTCAGTTAACTGCGCAATATAATCGTCCAATTTGGCTTCTTTTATCTCAAACACCAATTCATCATGAACTTGCATTAACATGCGCACGTCATTCTGGCACTCATTACTATCAATCCAGTCAGCCACTTTGAGCATGGCTTTCTTAATAATGTCGGCTGCCGTTCCCTGCATGGGGGCGTTAATAGCGGCCCGTTCGGCACCTTTCCTACGCGCGCCATTACTGGCTTTTATATCCGGTAGCGGCAAGCGGCGACCAAACAAGGTTTTGACATACCCCTGCTCTTTGGCTTGTTTGCGCGTATCTTCCATGTAACGCAGCACCCCTGGGAACCGCTCAAAGTACTTATCCATATAGTGTTGAGCATCATAACGGGAAATGCCTAACTGACGCGCCAGCCCAAACGCCGACATACCGTAAATTAAGCCAAAGTTCACGGCCTTCGCCTGTCGTCTTTGATCATCAGACACTTCCTCGGCTTTACAACCGAAGACCTCGGCCGCCGTTGCCCGGTGAATATCCAGCCCCTCAGCAAAAGCCTTTAACAAAGACGCATCTTGAGACAAGTGCGCCATAATACGCAGTTCAATCTGACTGTAATCAATAGCCACTATTTTGTACCCCTGCTCAGGTACAAACGCCTGGCGCACTCTACGCCCTTCCGCGGTACGGATAGGAATATTTTGCAAGTTCGGGTCAGTGGAAGACAATCGACCGGTAGCCGTTACTGCCTGCTGATAAGACGTGTGCACGCGGCCTGTATCAGGATTAATCATCTTCGGCAGTTTATCGGTGTAGGTCGACTTTAATTTAGACAGGCTTCGGTGCTGCAAAATAACATCCGGTAAAGGATAGTCATGAGCCAACTCCTGCAGAACCTCTTCTGCAGTGGAAGGCGCCCCTTTCGGCGTTTTCTTAACAACCGGCAGCTCCAATTTTTCAAAGAAAATGCGCTGTAACTGTTTAGGCGAACTTAAGTTGAATTCTTCACCGGCAATATCAAACGCCTTTTTCTCCAGTGCATCGAGCTTTTCAGCTATCTCCTGGCTTTGTTTACCCAGTAGATTTGCATCAATGCGCACGCCATACTGCTCCATGTCGCACAATATCGGAATAAGCGGCACTTCAATATCGGTCAAAACGCTGTGCAATTCAGTACCAAGGTCCTTTACTTTATTCCACAGCACGTCGTGCAATCTGAAGGTAATATCGGCATCTTCAGCGGCATAAGGCCCCGCCTGCTCTAAATCAATTTGGTTAAAGGTTAATTGTTTCGCTCCTTTACCGGCAATCTCTTCAAAACTGATGGTCTTATGATTCAGGTAATGCAGACTCAAAGTGTCCATATCATGACGCGAGCTAACACTGTTAAAAACATAAGACGCAAGCATGGTGTCGTTCAGAATACCGGCTAACCGAATATCGTAACGGCGCAGAATATGCGCGTCGTACTTTAAGTTTTGGCCAACCTTTTGTGGTTTACTTGCTTCAAGTAATGGTTTTAACTGCTCCAGCAACCAGTCCCGCCCAACTTGTTCAGGTGCGTCCATGTAATCGTGACCAACCGGAATGTAGACTGCCTCACTGGGGGCCGTCGCCAACGACACACCAACAAGTTCCGCCTGCATGTAATTCAGACTGGTGGTTTCCGTATCAAAGGCAAAATAATCACATTGTTTAACTGACTTTAGATAGTCGCTGACTTCCTTTTCCGTCATGAGCACACGGTACGCATCGCTGCTTATGTCGCTCTCTGGCTTTTCACCGTCTGCTTCACCCAACGCCTGATCCGTTGCGGCACCCGTTTCCATAAGCTCACCTAACCAACGACGGAATTCACAGCGGCCATAGAGCTCAGCAAGCTTCTCGCCATCAGCGGTTTGTATTGTTAATTCTTCCGGCTCCAAGTCCATTGCCACATCAAGCTTAATAGTCGCCAATTCACGAGACATCAGTAACTGCTCTTTATATTCTTTTAGCTTTGCCGGCATAGACTTCGCACCGCGGAAAGACAGCTCAGTGACCGCATCCACGTTCTCGTAAATAGCGTCAATACTAGGAATACTCTGCAGCATGGCCTGCGCGGTTTTCTCACCCACCTTCGGCAGCCCGGGAATATTGTCCGAACTGTCTCCCATTAGGGCGAGATAGTCGATAATTTGGTTTGGCTTCACGCCGAATTTTTTCTCGACACCTTCGGGGTCTAGTAACGTATCGGTCATGGTATTAATGAGCATGACATGCTCATTCACCAGCTGAGCCATGTCTTTATCACCTGTACTGATCAGCGTGAAACGGCTCTTTTCTCCAGCTTGCCGCGCTAAAGTCCCAATAACGTCATCCGCTTCAACATCATCAACGCATAGCAATGGCAGGCCCATTGCCCTGACAATATCGTGTAGAATCCCAATCTGGGAGCGCAGATCGTCCGGCATAGGCGGTCGGTTCGCTTTATAATCCTCATAGATATCGCTACGAAACGTTTTGCCTTTGGCATCAAAAACGACCGCCATATGGCTCGGTTTATAGCGTTTTAGCAAGCTTCGCAACATATTAACGACGCCATAAATAGCCCCTGTCGGTTCACCTTTGGAATTGGTTAAATGCGGTGGCGCATGAAATGCCCGAAACAAATAAGAGGAACCATCAACGAGGATAAACGGATTTTCTGGAACGGATGTGGCCATAGTTAAAAACCTAAATTAAGCGTTACCTATAGGATGCCACAGAACAGCTATTCAGGCCACAGAACAGAGTGTGGATAACCTGTTAACAACTCTGTTAACAACGACTAATCCCACAGCCGGAAATTAATATTTCCCCGTGTCTGAAATTTACTTAAGTTATTGATAATGTGGGATTTAAAACGGCAGGCATCCCTAAATGCCTAGTACTTTTTATTATTATGCTTCACTGTGGAAACTATTCTGTTTACGTCCTGAAATGGAAGGAAATGCGTCGTAAACAGGTCAGACAGATTACCACAAAATCAGCAATGGTCTACTGACAAATTCAGTTTTTTTATAACCTTTTGTTCCGCATTTTTGGTTACTTATAAAAAGTAAAGAAAAACCCTTTCCAATCAATTAACTAGACGATCTGAATTGAGCCATAACAAATGCAGTATCCGGCCGTTCACCGCCCATCCAGAGCTGATACGATGAGGCTGCCTGTTCAATCAACATACCGAGTCCGTCGGTCACCTTTTTGCACCCGGCCTGGCTCAGCTGCTGCATAAATACTGTAGGTTTGTCGGCATACATCAAATCATAACCGCAGGCGTTTTCTGCAAGTACCGGCGGTAACAGTAACTCCTGCCCCGATAAACTGCTGCTGGTTGCATTAATCAATAGCTCAATAGGCTGGTTAATGTCCGAGGCAGATGAATGCACCTGAATTTGTTCAGCGGCAACCAGTCCCAGTGCCATCAATTCAGATTTTAGCGTTAGCGCTTTCTCAACCGTCCGGTTTATTAAGTAAAGGTTTTTGGGTTTTTGCTCCAATAACAAAGGCAGTATTCCACGAGCCGAACCGCCTGCACCAAAAACAACTAGTGAGCGCTCACTTACGCAAAAACCCTTATTATGAATATCTTTAATCAGCCCTTCACCGTCGGTATTGTCACCCAATAGTTGGCCTGACTCATTGGGAATTAACGTATTCACCGCACCGGCTAATCGTGCCCGGTCGGTCAGTTGCGTAACCAGTCTTGCCGCCTGCTGTTTAAAAGGAAGCGTGACGTTAGCGCCCAACCCGCCGTGGCGGAAAAATTCAGCCACGCTTCGGGAGAACCGCCCGGGGGTTGTCAGATGCCGTCGATACTCAACCGGTTCCTGCCTAGCCTCAGCAAACAGCCCATGAATGCGCGGCGACAGGCTATGCTCAATGGGATTTCCAAATACACCCAACTTAGCTGCCGGTTTCATTTAGCTAGCCAGTCTCTGGGCTTCAGGTAATACGCGGTGAGTTCCTCTTCAGCTGAACCCGGCTGCGGTTGCCAGTCATACTCCCAACGCGCCAGCGGTGGCATCGACATCAAAATGGATTCAGTTCTGCCGCCTGTTTGTAAACCGAACAAAGTGCCTCGATCCCACACCAGATTAAACTCGACATAACGCCCACGACGATATAACTGAAAATCTCTTTGCTGCTGGTTATATGCGAGTTCCTTTCGGCGCTCCACAATAGGGATATAGGCTTTAGTGAAAGCATCACCTACCGCTTTTATCACCGAAAAACACTCTTCAAATGAACGATCGTTGAGGTCATCGAAAAAAATGCCACCCACACCACGCGCTTCTTCACGGTGCTTGAGAAAGAAATAATCATCACACCAGGCTTTGTACTCCGGATAGAGCTTTTCATCCACACTGTCCAACGCGTCTTTTGCCTGCTGGTGCCACTCAATCACATCTTCTTCAAAAGGGTAAAACGGCGTTAAATCAAAACCACCACCAAACCACCAAACGGGCTCTTTGCCTTCTTTTTGCGCAATGAAAAAACGGACATTCATATGCACGGTTGGCACCATGGGGTTTTTGGGGTGCATTACCAAAGAAACACCACACGCATTAAAGTCACGACCTTCCAGCTCAGGTCGGTGCGCTGTTGCCGATGCAGGCATCTTTTCGCCATACACATGAGAAAAGCCAACACCACCCTGTTCAAAAACAGCGCCATTTTTCATCACTCGTGAACGGCCACCGCCGCCGCCCGGGCGATCCCAGCTGTCTTCCTGAAAGTTATTCTCACCATCAGCTTCCGCTAGCTTTTGACAAATAGCGTCCTGCAAAGACATCAGGTAGCTCTTTACCTGAGTTAAGTAGTCATTATGCATCGTCTCTGAACACCTGGTTATTTAATGGGTCAATAATACGAGTCGGATTCGTGGCTCCGCCAGTGTTGTCATCCATGATCCAATCTACGCTGTCACCAAATTGCAACCGAACGTCGGCAGCCGTACGTGCAGGTTCCTGTCCGGTTAAATTGGCGCTGGTAGAAACCAAAGCGTGGCCTAGCTCCCGGCATAATGCTCTGGCAGGTTCATGCGCTGTCACCCGCACTGCAATCGTCTTTCTGCCACCAGTCAATAATGACGACACGCCCTTCCGAGCTGGCAAAATTAATGTCACCGGCCCGGGCCAATGCGACAAAACAGTAAAGCGTTTGTCCTGAGAAATAGCTGAGTCTTCGACAAAAGGGAGTAACTGACTGTAGTCAGCAGCAATTAAAATAAGACCTTTTTCTGCCGGGCGCTGTTTTAAGCTTAACAATCGCTGTATCGCAACCTCGTTGCCCGGGTCACAACCCAGGCCAAAGACAGCTTCTGTCGGGTAGGCAATAACGCCTGTTTTTATTGCGCTATGCGCCGCTTCCCATTTATCTGCCATAATCGCTCCTCCACTCAGGGTCTCGGATTATAACGCGTCCGACTTGTAGTCGCATTGCTTTTGCGGACAGACTTTACGAATTCCGGCAGCGGATTTCTTTTTCACCAGCAACGGGTATTGGCATTTGGGGCAGGTTTCATCAACCGGGGGTTGATTCACGGTAAATTCACATTTGGGGTATTGGTCGCAGGCATAAAAGACCGTGCCGCGTCTGGAGGTTTTTTGCTGTAACTGACCCTTACCGCATTCAGGGCAAGTGATAACACTCTCTTCGTCCGCATTTGGTTCGGTAACGAACTCACATTCAGGAAAGCCGCTGCAGCCAACGAATAAACCATAGCGCCCGCTTTTAAGCTGCAATTCTTTACCACACTCAGGGCAGGCCACACCGAGGTCTTCGGGCTCAATCTCTGATTGCTCGCGAAGGCCTCGTTTGTAATCGCAGTCAGGGTAACCGGTACAGCCGAGAAAACTGTTGTGCCCGACATGTTTAATGACTAATGATCGCTCACAACGCGGACAGCGCTCATCTGATGACATTAATGTAAGGGCCCTTCAGCTTCCTCAAACAGCAAACCTTCCATCTGGTCATAGGCAGCTTCCTGCCCCGGTACGTTAAACAGTACCATCAGCACAACCCACTTCAGGTCGTCCAGTGTAAAGTTTGCCGTTTCCAATTCCATCACGCGGTCGATAACCACTTCACGTGTGGCAAAATCTAACACGCCCAGGTTTTCTAAATACATCAGAAAACCCCGGCTCTGACTGTCTAACCGAGTCATCTCTGCCGCGGTATAAATACGGGTAGACTGCTGCGGAGCGACATCCAAATAAGATTTGGTTTCCATCTCCTGTAAATCGGCCAGACGCTCTAACCACGCCAAAGCCTTCTGGATTTCCTGATGGCGGAAACCAGCCCGGGTAAGTTCATTGGTTAACTCATCGTGATCAACCACAACTTCCATTTCGGAATGAATGTAGTTTTCAAACAAGTACATGAGGATATCAAACATACTTTAGCGCCTCCCCACTTTGATATAACCGCCTGGTACGGCTGCCACTAGCCCTTCTAATTCGAGTAACACTATCTTCTCCATGACTTCAGCAACCTCGAGTCCCGACAATTGTACCATGTCATCAACTGTTCGTGGCTCTGAACTCAGACTAGCGAACAATCGATTGTTTGCCAAGCTTTCATCGCGACATTGTACACCTTCTGACAAGACACTCTCCGCGTCGTCCAGCGAGAACCACTCCAGAATATCCTGCGGTGTATTAATGAGCTTGGCACCTTGTTGTATTAACCAGTGACAACCCTGATGTTCCGGCAATAAAACAGAGCCCGGAACGGCTCCCACCTCACGCCCTTCGTTTAATGCGTGTGTAGCCGTGGAAAGCGATCCACTTTTGCGCGCGGCCTCAACCACGACAACGGCCTGACTAATACCACTAATAATACGGTTACGACGGGGAAAATGATCGATTCTGGCGGTTTGTCCTGGAGGAAATTCGGAAATCAGCAACCCCTGATGCGCAATAAAGTCCTGCAGTGCTTTATTTCGCCTGGGATAATACTGATCAATGCCGGTGCCCAGAACGGCTATTGTTTTCCCTTTGTCCGCCGCCGTTTTATGGGCCTGCGCATCAATACCCATAGCCAAGCCGCTAATAACCACAATACCAGCAGCCACCAGGCGTTCACTAAGCCAGTCGGCTATCTGCAACCCGCTATGTGTGGCTTTTCGACTGCCCACAATTGCCACACTAACGCCGCTTAATAACTCTTTACGGCCCCGGTAGTAAAGCAACCACGGTGGATTGGTTATCGCTTTTAGCGACGCGGGATAGTCGTTACTGAAATAGGATATAACCCCTTGATAGTCGCTAAGGCACCAATTTTCAGCCGCTTTTAACCAGCGTGCTTCTACCGGTTTTAACGATTGCCCCCATCGCTCAAACAACTCCTGCCAACTGTCACATTCTCGCGCGGCTTTCTGTACCTTGTTTGATGCACGTGTCATCCCCATTAATACACATAATTCCTGTCTGTTCACAGACTGTCCTTGACCTACCAATTTAAGGTAAACTAAGGGTAGATGAAGATTTGGAGGTTCTAATGGCAAAAATGACGGTTCTGCAATATCCAGACGAACGTTTACGTAAAGTCGCACAGGCGATTGAAAAAGTGGATGACAGCACCCGCTCGGTTATCGATGACATGTTTGAAACCATGTACGAAGAACAAGGTGTTGGCCTTGCTGCAACTCAGGTAGACGTACATCAGCGACTATTCGTTGCTGACTGCAGCGAAGATCAAAACGAGCCGATGGTATTTATTAACCCGGAAATAACGGAAGCAGAAGGCCACTTCAAAAATGACGAAGGCTGTCTGTCGTTCCCGGGAGTTTACGCCAAAGTGGAGCGAGCGGAGAAAATTACCGTGACCGCACTGGATAAAAACGGCGAGCGCTTCAGTCGCTCAGCAGAAGGGTTATTAGCTATTTGTATCCAGCATGAAATTGATCACTTAAACGGCAAACTCTTTGTTGATTACTTATCGCCGCTTAAGCGCGAGCGTATCCGTAAAAAACTAGAGAAAGAACAGCGCCTGGCTGAGAAGTATGCGGCGGAAGCACAGTAATGCGGATTGTTTTTGCAGGCACGCCCGATTTTGCCGCACAACACTTACAACAGTTGCTGGATGACTCTCATCAGGTGGTTGCGGTTTATACTCAGCCTGACCGTCCCGCGGGGCGAGGCAAGAGGCCTCAGCCCAGCGCCGTTAAAAAACTGGCTATTGAACACCAGTTACCCGTGTATCAGCCGGAGTCATTAAAATCCGGTGATGCTCAGTCTGATCTGGCTGCTCTCGAGCCTGATGTCATGGTGGTGGTTGCTTACGGTTTACTGTTGCCACAAGCGGTGCTGGATATTCCTGCCAGGGGCTGCCTGAATGTACATGGCTCTTTATTGCCTCGTTGGCGAGGCGCAGCACCAATTCAACGGGCTATTTGGGCCGGTGATTTAGAATCCGGCGTGTGTATTATGCAAATGGAAGCCGGTCTGGATACAGGCCCCGTGCTGCACGAACAGCGATGCACAATTAGTCCGGACGAAACCTCAGCTTCGCTTTATCATAAGCTTGAAGATTTGGGTCCTAAGGCCCTGACAAAGGTTTTGGCGGATCTCGATACTTACCAAAACCAGGCTCAACGACAAAGTGACGCCGAAGCAACCTATGCTAAAAAACTGACCAAGCAGGAAGGGGAAATCGACTGGACGCAACCAGCTGCGTTCATCGAGCGCTGCGTACGTGCATTCAACCCCTGGCCCATGAGCTGGTGTCAGTCGGATAATTTAAAAGCTCAGCAGAATACAATTAAAATTCATGCCGCTGAACTCGTTCAAGGTGCCAGCAACGAAAAACCAGGCACTATTATCAGGAGCACCCAGGAAGGCATCGACGTTGTCACCGGAGATGGGGTTTTACGTATTACGAGCGCGCAAATGCCGGGCAAAAAAGCTCAGCCGGCCAGTACTTTAGTGAACGGCTACAGCAACGTATTTGGTCAGGGGCTGGAATTAGAATGAGCCAACAGAAAAACTCAGAAAGCAGTGGTCATGGCGCACACAGCCGCGCTGCTGCAGCAAATGCCCTGTTTCAGGTATTGGAAAAAGGCGAATCTCTTTCTACTGCATTACCGCATGCAACCAGTAAACTCTCTGACGCCGACAAACGACTGGCTAGTGCCATAAGTTATGGTGTTTTGCGCGTTCTGCCCAGCCTAAATCGTCTGGTGGGAGCAAAACTAGATAAACCACTCAAAGGTAAACTAAAAGTACTCCATTACTTGCTACTGGTGGGTGCTTATCAGCTGTATTGCCAACGAATAAAAGATCACGCAGCGGTCAGTGCTACGGTCGAAGCTGCTCAAGTACTGGGCAAGCGCAATCACAAAGGTTTGATTAACGGCATATTACGTCAGTTACTACGCGAGGCACCGGCAGCCGATGAATCCCAACAGCGAGAGTTACCCGATGATGCAATGCAAAATCACCCTCGCTGGTTGTTTGATTCCATAAAGAATGACCACCCGGAGCATGCAAGCGACATTCTGACAGAAAATAACGCGCACCCACCTATGTGGCTGCGTGTTAACTGCCGACACTCATCTCGCGATGAGTACTTAAAACAGCTGCAAAATAGCGGCATTGCCGCGGAGCCTGACAATCAGGCCGCCGATGCCATCCGGCTCCAGTCGCCCTGTCCGGTAGAAAAGTTACCCGGATTCGCCGACGGTCACGCTTCCGTGCAGGATCGTTCGGCACAGCTCGCTGCAGATTACCTGAACGTCAACGCCTCGCACCGTGTGCTTGACTGCTGCGCTGCACCCGGCGGCAAACTACTGCACTTGCTTGAGCGACACAGCTTTGAACTCCCGGTTCAGGCTATCGATATTGACCCGAAACGCCTCGACCGTGTGGATGAAAACCTGGAACGAGCCGGTTTAAGTGCCATTATTCACTGCGCCGACGTTGCCGCAACCTCTGACTGGTGGGACGGTGAACCCTTCGACCGTATATTACTGGATGCGCCCTGCTCGGCCACTGGGGTTATACGCCGCCACCCTGATATTAAATGGTTACGTCGGGCCGATGACATTAACGACCTGGCCAGTTTGCAAAGCGACATACTGAAATCGCTGTGGCCACTGCTTAAGCCCGGTGGTGAACTGCTGTACGCAACCTGCTCTATTCTGCGACAAGAAAACCAAACGCAAATAGAGTCTTTTCTCCAGCAGCAATCTGGTGCTAGTCTGATACCTATTGATGCAGATAACGAAATGCTGCAATTGCTTCCCGGTGACTACAACGGGGATGGTTTCTTTTACGCGAGATTGAAAAAAGTCGAATGAAAATTATCATACTCGGTGTTGGCCAGGTTGGCGGCACATTGGCAGAAAACCTGGTCGGTGAGCGCAACGATATCACTATCGTTGATACCAATAACGATTTGTTGGATGACTTGCAGGACAAGTATGATCTGCGTGTTGTTGTTGGTAACGGTGCTCATCCTGATGTATTGCGTCGTGCAGGTGCCGATGATGCAGATTTGCTCATTGCAGTCACCAGTAGCGACGAAACCAATATGATCGCCTGCCAGGTGGCCTATTCCATCTTCAACACACCGAAAAAGATAGCTCGAATTCGCTCCGAGGAATACATCCGCTACAAAGACCAACTGTTTCATAATCAGGATGCCCCGGTTGATCATATTATTTCTCCCGAGCAGCTTGTCACCAATTACATTCGTCGGCTTATTGATTACCCGGGCGCGTTACAGGTAATGGAGTTTGCTAATGGACGCGCCAGCCTGGTTGCGGTCAAAGCCTACTACGGCGGTAAGTTAGTAGGCCATGCCATTTCGACACTGCGCGAACACATTCCAAACATTGATACACGTGTCGCCGCAATTTATCGTCAGGGTAAGCCCATACGCCCTACCGGGACAACGATTATCGAAGCCGACGATGAAGTCTTCTTTATTGCCGATACACGTCACATTAGTACCGTAATGCAAGAGCTTCAGAAACTTGAAGACAAATACCGCCGCATAATGATTGTTGGCGGCGGAAATATTGGGGCAGGATTAGCGAAGCAGCTGGAAGTCGACCATCGGGTTAAACTCATCGAGCGCTCTGAAGTCCGCGCAGAAGAGCTTTCGCAACGCCTTGAGCACACATTAATTTTTCGTGGCGATGCCTCCGATCAAAAGCTACTGGAAGAAGAGCACGTTGAAGATATCGACGTGTTTATTGCGGTGACTAATGACGACGAAGCGAACATTATGTCAGCCATGCTGGCTAAACGCATGGGCGCCCGCAAAACCATGGTGCTTATTCAGCGCAGTGCTTACGTTGATTTAGTTCAGGGCGGTGAGATCGATATTGCTATATCACCGCAAAGGGCAACGGTTTCGGCTCTACTGACTCATGTACGTCGGGGCGATATCGTTAACGTATACTCACTGCGGAAAGGCGCGGCCGAAGCGATTGAGGCTATTGCACATGGCGACGAAGACACTTCAAAGGTCGTCGGAAAGGCAATTAAAGATATCAAGCTTCCGCCAGGCACGACGATTGGTGCTGTTGTTCGTGGTCACGAGGTATTAATGGCGCACAGTGAAACCATTATCCACTCAGACGACCACGTTATTCTATTCTTGCTGGACAAAAAATACATCGACCAGGTTGAGAAGGTGTTCCAACCAAGCGCGATGTTCTTCTAGTCGAGAGCATCTAACCTTACCCGCCCCCGAGTAGCGGCCTGTAACTTTTTCTGCAGCGCCTCTACCTGAAACGGGCGCAGCAACACCTTAAGTTGAACACTTTCGGTATAATCGGCAGATTCAATTTCAGCATTGGCTTCAACCAAAAGCGGCTCCACATCTCCTTGGTCGGTATAGGCAAAGCTTAGCTTAAAGCCACGCTTAAAAACCCGTTGTTCCTTTTCAACTTCCGCTAACACAGCCACCGTCGCTTCGGTATAAGCCCGCTGTAATCCACCGGTCCCTAACTTTACGCCACCAAAATAGCGCACCACGACCACAGTGACTTCGCCCACACCGCTGTTTTGCAATGCCATGAGCATCGGTCGACCGGCGGTTCCCGAAGGCTCGCCATCATCGCTATAGGCCATCTCCTGACTGTTGTTCGGGGCTGAAAATAATGACGCTGTACAATAGTGAGAAGCCTTTGGCCACCGCTTCTTTACCTCTGCCAAGAAGTCGCCCCCGTTATCGGGCGTCGCCGTATGAGCTATGCAAGCAATAAAACGGCTGCCTTTAATTTCTATCCCTGCTTCAGCTTCGGCAGCCGGAATATCGTAGTCCAAATCAGGCAAGACGGGTCACCTTCTTCACGTAGGCATCTAAAGACGTTTGACGAGTTAAATTGTCGTTTCGCTCTCTATACACCACGATATTATCTTCAATTCGCACACCTCCGAAGGCTTTAAACTCATCCACCCGGCGCCAATTGATAAGGTGCTTATTACGTGAGTTACTGAGCTTCTGTAATAAAGGCTCAATAAAATAAATGCCGGGTTCAACCGTGTAAACCTGTCTTGGCTCCACCGTGCGCGTGGTTTTTAAGGTCAAATAACCTGAGGGTGATGGTATCGGCGTTCCGCGCTCATCCGCTTGTGCAGCCCCCACGTCATGTACCTGGAGTCCTAGCGGATGGCCTACACCATGAGGGAAGAACACCGTGGTAATGCCATCTTCAATCATTTGTTCCGGGCTGCAGCTGACAAATCCAAAGGCGAAAAGTACGTTGGCTATTTGTTCATGAGCAAGCTGGTGTAAGGCTGGAAATTCCATCCCTGGTTTCATCTTGTCTATTAACGCTAGTGTAATTTGGTCTAATGCTGCAATCAGTTCTTCATACTCATTGTGTTGCTTCGACCATGTGCGGCTAATGTCTGCAGCGTAACCACAGACCTCCGCTCCAGCATCCACCAGCATTGAATTCAGAGAGCCAAAAGCCCGCTTCTCGGGTACCCAGTGATGCAAAACACTGGCATTTTTATTTTGACCAATAATGTGGTTATAAGGGACTTCATTCTGCCCCTGTCGAGTCGCGGCCATGTATTTCAACAAACAGTCGAACTCTGCCTCACCATTAAAGAACGCATTTGCAGCTGCAATATGCCCTTCAGCAGCAATGTGATTGGCTTGGGTGAGACACGCAATTTCGTAATCGGTCTTGAAAAGACGATGATAATGGAAGAAATGCAGCACCGGATCAGGGTTTATATTCTCAAAGCCTAACGCTTTTGCGACTTCAATGTGTTCACCAAGGTATGCTGAGTTTTTCTTATCATAGGGAAGCAATGTCTCAATGGCCTCTGGCGACCCTATGTGTTCCACGTGGAACTCTTCTAACCAAGGCTGCCCTTCCAGGCTTGCCGCTGTATGCCAAAAGTCGACAGAGTCTAACAACACCAAAGTCGGTCGAGTATTGGGTTTTATAATGATCCAGGCATTAGGAAGCTGAGTTTCCGGACACCAGGCTCTAAAATGAGGATTAGCGCGAAAAGGATAATTCATATCGTCCAGAAACCAGCGCTTCTGCTGCCCCGAATGAATTGCAATTGAATCTAAGTTCTCACGTTTAAAAAGACGCTCAGCGCGAGTTTGGAGGTGCTTTATATGGTCAGGAAACAACGGCCACAAATCTGCTGTCGCAGTCATATTGGATCGCCTTATTCAGTGTCAACAATGGTCATATCAATCACTTGCTTAAACAAGTTATCCTCATTTCCATTCAACATCCTATAAATTTGTTGATAACTCAAGACCGCTTTTACGTAATCTCTGGTTTCGTAATACGGTATGGTCTCTACCCACTCATCAGCGTAAACAGGCTCGTCCGGCAGCCACTCTCTAACATTGTAGTAACCCGCATTATAACTTGCTGTCGCTAATAACCAGTTATTCTCAAAGCGATGTTTTAATCGGCTAAGGTAATGGGTACCTAAACGAACATTCACCGAAGGGTCGTTTAGGCGTCGCCAGCTACTATTGGTGCTATCCAACTGCTTTGCGGTACTCGGTAGAATTTGCATCAGACCTCTGGCACCAGCACTTGAATAAGCATCGTGTCGAAAAGCACTCTCGCGCCGCGTTATCGCCATAGCCCAATTCTTGTCGATACCGGCCGCCTGAGAGGCTCGCCCCAGAATATCCTGATACGCCAGAGGAAAACGAATTCCGACGGCATCGAAGTGCCCTATTTGAGCCAAAGTCCATATAGCCTGGTCGTGCCAGCCCCATTCGCTCGCGAGGTACGCTGCGACCTTATGTTCTTCACCACTGAGTTGCGTCAGCAAATGATTCCACTCGCGCCGGGCATCCACCCAGCGTTCAAGCTGGATTAATTCATAGGCCCGTTGGACGCTGGGATGATTGCGAATTTGTTCAAGTTGCACCACACTGACCTCAAGCTTTTCCCGCTCCAGGCTGATCGGTTTTTGAAGGCGCGCCGAGGCAAGAAAACCGTAATAATGACGCTCGTCAGACAAATCCTCATAAATCGACTGGGCCGCAAGAACATTTCCGGTCACTTCCTGACTTCGGGCAAGCCAGTACCGCCATTGATTCCCCTGCTGTATAGCCGCAGGCAAGTTTTGAATTGCATCACGCAAACCGTCGTAGTCTTTATCTTTTAAATACACGGCCAAACGCCATTGTAAAACACGTTGGTTTAACTCATTGACGGGAACGCGATCATGCCAAATACGAGCTTCCGGATGGGATTCCAGGCTAAGCGCTACAGCAAACTCTTTTGCTATGCGCTCTTGTTGTTGCTGAGTAAAAGACAATTGCTTACTCAGCTGAGCGAAACTTCGCAAAGCGATACTTTCGTCGCGCCAAATCAATTTGGTCAGTGCAAAGGTTGCTATTTCGGCTTCTTTTAACGGGTAGCGTCCCTTAAACCAATGGCTACTTTCTATTGCGGCAGGCGAATAGCTCACTTTGTGGTAAAACTCGCCCAAATACTGCTGCAACTCAGGCAATAAGCCCGTCAAATAAGGGATGAGCGTAGGGTCTCCGTCTTCAGCGGCAAGTTGTAGTCTCTCCCAAACCTTCTCGCTGGTACGAGCGCCAAGCGCCTCCCATTCTTCTAATATGGGATTACATTCCGATGGAAGCGAAAACCCATGCTTCCATATCGCATCAACTTTACGGCGAAACGAACCATCATCTAATCCAGTTTCCCTTTGCGATTCAATGAACTGACACTGATGGCTCAATGTTCCGGGAAAGCGGAAATCGCGAATAAAACGGGCGTGTTTTTCCTGGTTAGCAAGGTACGTTAACCAGGGCTGTCTTAGCTGCCACTCCAGCGGGGTCTTGTCATACTTCTTCAAAAATGCCAGAACCCGATCTTCATTCGCCAAGTAACCAATCTGCTCTAGTCTCGCCAGCTCAAGATAGGGCACTAATGGATACCCCTCCAACTTATCAAGCAATAAGCGATATTCGTTTAGGCGGCCGCGCTTAGCAGCATACTCTGCTTGCCTGAACCATTCACGTTGTTGCTTGCGCAATTCACTGTCAACGGATGCAGATTGCACTGCTCCACTGCTAAACAGTGATAACGCTAAAAACAATGGCGCACTGTAACGTATGATAAACGACTGCTTTTTCATTAATTCAAACGCATGTTTAAATAACCGTTGAAAAATTAGCGTATTCACGCCAAACTCTCTCTACCTTAACCCAAAGCTATAACAGAATCAGTTTCTTTACAGCAACAAATTAATGGAAGTCGTGGGAGACCCAAGATGATCTATCAAGGTGAAAGCATTCGGGTCGATTTTATCGAACCAGGTTTCGCAGAATTACAATTTGATGCGAAAGGCTCGGTTAATAAATTCGACCAGGCAACATTAGAAGAATTCAGCGAAGCGCTGACAAAACTTAAAGATACAGATGACCTGCGTGGCGTCATTGTCACCAGTAGCAAATCGACCTTTATTGTCGGCGCTGACATTACAGAGTTCCTGACACTGTTCTCTGATCAAGAAAAGACCCGCAGCTGGGTAGCAAAAGCATCACGCGTATTTGACCAACTGGAAGACCTGCCTGTACCCACTGTTGGTGCGGTTAAAGGTTTCGCGTTAGGCGGTGGTTGTGAAGCACTATTAGCCTGTGATTACCGTGTAGCGGACACCACAGCAACCATCGGCCTGCCTGAAGTTAAACTGGGTCTTATCCCGGGCTTTGGTGGCACTATGCGTTTACCTCGCGTTATTGGTCCTGATAACGCTTTAGAGTGGATCACCACAGGTAAAAACAACAAAGCAGAAGACGCGCTTAAAGTTGGCGCTATTGATGCGATTGTTGAGCCAGAGAACCTAACAAAAGCGGCGTTGAATTTAGCGAAAGCTGCCGCTGCCGGCGAGCAAGACTGGAAAGCCAAGCGTCAGCCTAAGTTAGAGCCGCTGAAAGCTAACGACACCGAGTTAATGATGACTCTGGTTACCGCTAAAGGTTTAATTGCAGCCAAAGCTGGTAAACACTACCCGGCACCGCACAAGGCGTTAGAAGCAATTGAAAACGGCGCTCGCGAACACCGTGAAGGCGCATTGAAAGCGGAAAACAACGCATTTTTCGACCTGACTCAAACTGACGCGTGTCAGGCACAGGTTGGTATCTTCCTGGCCGATCAAGCCGTAAAAGGTAAGTCGAAGAAATACGCAAAAGCCGCAACCAAAGAAATAAAAACAGCAGGTGTTTTAGGCGCAGGTATTATGGGTGGCGGCATCGCTTACCAGTCTGCGTCCAAAGGCGTGCCAGCCGTGATGAAAGACATCAAGCAAGACGCCTTAGACCTAGGCATGAAAGAGGCCGGCAAGATCCTGAAAAAAGGCGTTGAACGCGGCAAGGTGAGCAACGAGAAGATGATTAAGGTCTTGTCATCTATTACCCCAACCCTGCTGAATGATGCCGTTAAAGACGTCGATATTGTCGTGGAAGCGGTTGTTGAGAACCCGAAAGTCAAAGGCTCTGTGCTGGCCGAAATAGAAGGTGTGATTGGTGATGATGCCATTCTGACCTCAAATACCTCGACTATTTCCATTACTGAGCTGGCGAAAAACCTAAAACGCCCTGAAAAATTCTGCGGTATGCACTTTTTCAACCCGGTTCATAAAATGCCATTGGTTGAAATTATCCGAGGCGAAAAAACCTCTGATGACACTGTTAACGCCGTTGTCGCTTATGCGCTGAAACTCAGTAAAACACCTATCGTCGTTAACGATTGCCCGGGCTTCCTGGTAAACCGTGTACTATTCCCATACTTGGCAGGCTTTGCCGGCATGGTTGATGAAGGCGTTGATTTCGTCGGCATCGACAAAGTAATGGAGAAGCAGTTTGGCTGGCCTATGGGACCGGCTTACTTAAGCGATGTGGTTGGTATCGACACCGCAGACCATTGCACCGAAGTGATGGCCGAAGGCTTCCCTACCCGCATGAAGCGCGACACATCAAGCGCTATTGCGAAGTTGGCAGCAGCTGAGCGCTATGGCCAGAAAAATGGCAAAGGCTTCTACGTTTACGGCACCGACAAAAAAGGTAAACCAACCAAAGAAGCGGATCCTGCCACTTACGAGCTGCTAGGCTGTGAGCAAGGTAAGAAACTGGACGCAGATGAAGTCATTGCCCGTTGCATGATCCCCATGGTGAACGAAGTGGTTCGTTGCCTGGAAGAAGACATTGTCGGTTCTGCTGCTGAAGCAGACATGGCATTACTCTATGGCTTAGGCTTCCCTCCATTCCGCGGCGGTCCTTTCCGTTACCTGGACACTTTAGGAATGGACAACTTTATTCAACTGGCGGACAAGTACGCGCACCTGGGTGAAATTTACCAGGTAACAGACGGCATGCGCGAAATGGCTAAAGCCGGTAAATCTTACTTTGACACAACCAGCGCGAAGTAAGGCTTGAGGAGGTTATTAAAATGAAAGACATCGTCATTGTAGATTGTATTCGTACGCCAATGGGGCGTTCAAAAAATGGTGTTTTCCGCCATACTCGTGCCGAAGACCTCTCAGCAGCGCTGATGAAGGGCTTACTTGAGCGTAACCCGGAAGTTAACCCGGAAGAACTGGAAGATATTTACTGGGGCTGCGTTCAGCAAACCCTGGAACAAGGCTTTAATATTGCTCGTAATTCGGCACTTATCGCCGGTATTCCGCATAAAGTGGCCGGTGTTACCGTTAACCGCCTGTGTGGTTCATCAATGCAGGCACTGCATGACGCAGCACGCGCTATTATGAACGGCGACGGCGATATCTTTATGGCCGGTGGTGTCGAACACATGGGTCACGTACCAATGGATCATGGTATCGACTTTCACCCGGGCATGAATAAATCGGTAGCGAAAGCCTCTGGCAGCATGGGTATGACCGCTGAGTTATTGTCGCGCAAGTTTGGTATTACTCGTGAACAGCAAGATGAATTCGGCGCACGTTCTCATAAGAAAGCACACGAAGCTACCGTGGAAGGCCGCTTTGCTAAAGAGATTTACGCAATGAATGGTCACAACGCTGACGGCGAACTGGTACGTGTTACTGAAGATGAAGTAATACGTCCTGAAACCACCGCAGAAGGCTTGTCACAGCTTCGTCCGGTATTTGACCCAGCTAACGGCACGGTAACCGCAGGCACCTCTTCAGCTCTGTCTGATGGCGCAGCGGCTATGCTGGTGATGTCAGCTGACAAAGCCAAAGAGCTTGGTCTTAAGCCACGCGTTAAAATTCGCTCTATGGCCGTTGCCGGCTGCGATCCATCTATTATGGGCTATGGTCCTGTACCAGCCACAGAAAAAGCACTGAAACGTGCAGGTGTATCTATTGACGACATCGACGTAGTTGAACTAAACGAAGCTTTTGCTGCGCAGTCTCTGCCGGTATTAAAAGGCCTGAAACTCTTCGACAAGATGGAAGAAAAGGTCAACCTGAACGGTGGTGCCATCGCACTGGGTCACCCGTTAGGCTGCTCAGGCGCGCGTATCTCAACCACGCTAATCAACCTGATGGAAGAGAAAGACGCGAAGCTCGGTCTTGCGACTATGTGTATTGGTCTTGGCCAGGGTATCGCGACCGTGTTTGAGCGTGTTTAAAGAAAACAGCGTATGCTGGTAGTTTAACGCTGAGAAACAGAGAGGAGCAATTAGGTGGCTCCTCCGCTGTTAGTTGGCGTAGGGCACTCAGAAACTGTCTGCAGCCATGGATGGCTGCAGTCAAGCCCCCAGGGATGGGTTCACGGCGTGTTTCTGAGTGCCCTACGTCAAATAAAAGGAGGGGCGACCTAATTGCTCCTCTCTCATCCCCCGAAGTGTTAAGCTAGCTAATAATTTCACTTAATTCTTTTAGAAATAATGACTCAGATTAACTGTGACAAAGAACTCGATACCCTCGGCTTAAAGTGCCCGGAGCCTGTTATGCTTGTGCGTGCGGCTATTCGTAAAATGTCAGTCGGAGAGGTTTTGCTTATTATTGCTGATGATCCGGCAACCACCCGGGATATTCCGGGCTTTTGCGAATTTATGGAGCATGAATTGGTTACTTCAGAAACGAAAGAAACACCGTATCGTTACTGGGTCAGGAAGTCGCATTAAAAACCTGATGCAAAGACATCAGGCTTTCTCTTTGTTTAAATACATTTCCCAGAACTCAGCCTGACCTACATCACCTAATTCATAGGGCTCAAAGCCAAAGTTCTTATAGGCTTGTTTGGCTCGGTCATTGTTCTCTAACACTTCCAGAGTGAGTTTCACACAGCCTCTGAATTCAGCCAGCGTTTTCACTTCCTCTAACAATTTACGAGCAACACCCTGGCCACGGTACTCAGGAATAACCGCTATATCGTGAATATTCATGAGAGGTTTTGCCGCAAACGTTGAAAACCCTTCAACGCAGTTTGCTACGCCAACCGGTGTGTCTCCATCGTAAGCTAATAACGAAAACACATGGTCTCTTTTGGCCATTTCATCAATCAGGCTTTCTTTAACTTCACTTGATATCCCTTCTCCACCGCCCATTGGGTCTTTGGCATAAGCGTCCAGCATGGCAATAACAGCGCTGCGGTGTTTGGGGTTGCTATAATCGGCAAGAGTAATTTCTATCATTCGTCCTTCGCTCATTTTTACAACGTAAATTGTTTCATTTGTTCAGCAACAGGCTGATAACAATGACAGCTGGTCACATGGTCGTTCACCATACCAACTGCTTCCATAAAAGCATAGCAAATGGTCGGCCCGACAAACTTAAACCCTTCCTTTTTTAACGCTTTTGCCATGTTATGGGAAGCATCAGTCTCGGTCGGAATCTCACTTTGCGTTCGATACGCATTAATAATCGGTGAACCACCGACGAACTGCCATAGCCACTGCTCAAATTGAACACCCTTTTCTTCTAATTTTAAAAAAGCTTCCGCGTTTGTAAAAATGGCATCGATTTTAGCTCTGCTACGAATAATATCACGGTTGCTGTACAGCAATTCACGATCCGCATCATTCATTGCCACAATAGCCTTCGGCTCAAAGTCTAGAAAGGCCTTTTCGTAACCGGCCTGTTTTCGCAATATGGTTATCCAGCTAAGGCCCGCCTGTTGGCCATCCAGACACAGTTTTGCGAACAGTTCTATCGGATCGCGCACCGGTCGTCCCCACACAGTGTCGTGATACGCACGGTAGTCGTCGGCAGATTCGCACCACGAACAACGTTCCACCAGATTATTTGTCATGCCTTCCCCTATAACCAAGGCGATTCAGAGGGTATAATCTACACATATTTTTCGACCCTTGGTCAACCACAAATAATAAAGCAGAGAATGCGTATGTCGACGTACGATGTTAAAACCTTTCAGGGGCTTATTCTTGCTCTTCAAAATTACTGGGCTCAACAAGGTTGTGCTGTCGTTCAGCCATTAGATATGGAAGTGGGCGCAGGCACCTTTCATCCCATGACCTTTTTGCGCTCATTAGGTCCGGAGCCCGCCAGTTTTGCCTATGTGCAACCCTGCCGCCGGCCAACCGACGGCCGTTATGGCGAAAACCCCAACCGACTTCAGCATTACTATCAGTTTCAGGTCATTATGAAACCGTCACCTAAAGACATTCAGGAGCTTTATCTGGGCTCACTAGAAATGCTTGGTTTTGATCCTCTAACTCACGACATACGCTTCGTGGAAGATAACTGGGAGTCTCCTACCCTGGGTGCCTGGGGTCTCGGCTGGGAAGTTTGGCTTAACGGCATGGAAGTCACACAATTTACTTATTTTCAGCAGGTTGGCGGCATAGAATGTCGTCCAGTGGCCGGGGAAATCACGTACGGCCTTGAGCGACTCGCCATGTACATTCAAGGCGTTGACAGCATTTACGACCTGGTCTGGGCTGACGGCCCGCGCGGTAAGATCTACTATCGGGACGTATTTCACCAGAACGAAGTTGAACAGTCGACTTATAACTTCGAGTACGCCGATGTCGATGTGCTTTTCCGTCGCTTTGACGATTGTGAGAAAGAGTGTGAGCTGTTAATTGAAAAATCACTCGCTTTGCCCGCTTACGAGCAAGTGATGCGCGCGTCTCACGCGTTTAATTTGCTGGATGCCCGACACGCAATCTCTGTCACCGAAAGGCAACGCTACATACTTCGAGTCAGAACGATGGCGAAGGCCGTTGCCGAAGTGTATTACCAGTCCCGCGAAGCTCTTGGTTTCCCTTTAGCCCAAGACAATAGCAAACCAGCAGCGAACTAAGGAGAGCAGCGCCGTGCAAAAAGAAAATTTATTGATTGAGCTAGGTACCGAAGAGCTGCCGCCAAAAGCATTAAAATCTCTGCGCGATAGTTTGAAAGCGGGTTTAGAAGCGGGTTTGAAAAGTGCAGATTTAAGTTTTGACTCTATTGAAGCTTATGCGACCCCCCGTCGGTTGGCAGTTATGGTAAAACAGGTTGAAACAGAACAAAAAGATAAAGCGGTTGAAAAGCGCGGACCTGCGATTAATGTCGCGTTTGATGACTCCGGTAAGCCAACAAAGGCAGCCGAGGGCTGGGCTCGCTCCAATGGCATCACTGTAGATGAAGCGGAGCGCCTAAAAACCGATAAAGGCGAATGGCTGCTGCATAAGGCGACTGTAAAGGGCCAGCCACTGGCTGAATTAATGCAGGGTATTCTGGAAGCGTCCATAAAGACTCTCCCTATCCCCAAGCCGATGCGTTGGGGTAACAGTACCGCGCAGTTTATTCGTCCGGTTCATACGCTGACTATCCTGCTTGGTAGCGAGCTTATCGATTCTGAAATACTGGAAACAAGGAGTGCCCGCTTTGTTCAAGGGCACCGCTTCCATTCTCCTGAAGGATTCGAACTCGACCACGCCGACAACTACGTTGCTAAGCTGCGCGAAGCGAAAGTGATCGCTAACTTTGAAGAGCGTATCAGCACTATTCAGTCTGAAGTATCTCGTCTCGCAGCTGAACTTGGTGGCCAAGTCATACAGGACGATGAGTTGGTGGAAGAGGTTGCAGCACTGGTTGAATGGCCTGTCGCATTAACCGCCAGTTTCGACCAGGGCTTTTTAGCGGTACCTAAAGAGCCGTTGATAGTCACTATGAAGGACGACCAGCGCTACTTCCCTGTTGAAGACGGCAAGGGTAACTTGTTATCTCGGTTTATCTTCATTACCAACATCGATAGCCGCGACCCTCAGCAAATTATCCAGGGCAATGAAAAAGTCGTTCGCCCTCGCCTTGCCGATGCTCAGTTCTTCTTTGAATCTGATAAGAAGAAACCTCTCGAATCACGAGTTTCTTCGCTCGATTCTGTACTGTTTCAAAAACAACTGGGCAGTATTGGTGACAAAGCACGTCGCATTTCGGTGCTAGCAGGTAAAATCGCCGCCGAATTAAACGCTAACGTAGAAGCTGCTGAAAGAGCGGGCCTACTTTGTAAAGCCGACTTAGTTTCCGATATGGTGTCCGAATTTCCAGAAACCCAGGGCGTTATGGGCAAACACTATGCACTTAGTGATGGCGAAAGCGCGACTGTTGCTGAGGCAATTGAGCAGCATTACTGGCCACGTTTTTCTGGTGACGACTTACCCATAACAAAAGAAGCTAGCGCAGTTGCTCTGGCCGATAAGCTAGATACTCTGGTTGGTATTTTTGGAATAGGCCAGGTTCCTAAAGGCGATCGTGACCCATTCGCTCTGCGTCGTGCTGCGTTAGGTTTACTACGCACGTTAGTCGGGCGAAATCTGCCATTAGATTTAAATGATCTGCTAAGGATATCGGTAGAAGGTTTCGGTGGAAAATTAACAAACGAAACCGTTGCTGCTGACGTATTCGACTTTCTACTAGGTCGATTCCGTCCTTGGTACGTAGAGCAAGGCATTTCTGTTGACGTTATACAGTCCGTACTCGCACGCTCCCCCTCGAAACCCACCGACTTTGACCAGCGCGTGAAAGCAGTGCAACGGTTTAAGTCTCTGACTTCAGCCGAGAGCCTGGCCGCTGCGAACAAACGAGTGGGTAATATTTTAGCAAAATCTGAGGAACCAATTTCGGGCGACGTGAAAGAGGAGCTTCTCCAGGAAGAGTCGGAAACAAGCCTGTACCAGTTAGTTAAGCAAACTGAGAGCACGGTTGAGCCACTTATTGCTAACGCTGAGTACAGTGACGCCCTCACCCATTTATCTGAGCTTAAAGAGCCTGTCGATGCGTTTTTTGAACACGTTATGGTTAATGCGGACAACAACGATGTTCGTATCAATAGACTTAACCTGCTGTTCAGATTGCGGCAGCTGTTCTTAAAAATTGCAGATATTTCTCTTCTTCAGTAATTAACCAGCTGATTTATAAAAAATAAAAATCCGGCTCACTTTCATGAACCGGATTTTTTGTGGCTAACTACTTCAATCGTTATTTTTAAACGTCTAAGTTCGCCACTTTAAGTGCATTTGATTCGATAAAGGCTCTGCGCGGTTCAACTTCATCGCCCATCAGGGTCGTAAATAATTGGTCTGCACCAATTGCATCCTCAATAGTTACCTGGAGCATACGACGAGTAGCTGGATCCATGGTTGTTTCCCAAAGCTGATCCGGGTTCATTTCGCCCAAACCTTTATAGCGCTGCACATAGAGGCCTCGTTTAGATTCATTAATCATCCACTCGACTGCATCAACAAAGTGGTCAACGGGCTCCTTTTTATCGCCGCGCAAAACGTATCCGCCAGGCTCAACCAAAGAATCTATTTCTTCGCCAAGCGTCACTATTTGTTCGTAGTCTTTCGACATTAAGAATTCATAGTTAAGCGGATAATCTGTATCGACGCCGTGTTGGCGAATGGTAGTCGCTGGCAGCCACATCTTACGTTCGGTATCTTCATGCAATGAAACCGTGTAAGTTGCAGAATCTACTTCCCGCGCAGTTAAATCATCGTTTAATGTTTTAACCCATTTTTCCATGTAGCTTTTGTCTTTTAGACGGTCATCAGTAAGGCGTGGCGCATAAAAGAGTCGCTGCAAGAAGCGTTCTGGCATACGACGGCTTAGCCGTTTGATATTTTCCTGAGCCATCTGGTAGCCGTTAACTAACGCTTCAAGCTTATCGCCAGCGATACCTGGTGCGGTTTCGTTAACGTGCAACGACGCATTATCCAAAGCTAAGCTGGTCAGATAACGAATCAACGCTGGATCATCTTTAATATAAACCTCTTGCTTACCCTTCTTCACCTTATAAAGTGGCGGCTGAGCAATATAGATGTATCCGCGTTCGATAATTTCCGGCATTTGACGGTAGAAGAACGTCAATAACAAAGTACGAATGTGAGAACCGTCAACATCAGCATCGGTCATGATGATAATACGGTGATAGCGCGTTTTATCCGGGTTATATTCGTCACGACCAATGCCGCAACCCATCGCGGTAATCAAAGTTCCCACTTCAACAGAGGACAACATTTTGTCAAAACGAGCTTTTTCTACGTTAAGTATTTTACCTTTTAACGGCAAAATTGCCTGGTTTTTACGATTACGTCCCTGCTTCGCTGAACCACCTGCAGAATCACCCTCCACAATATAAAGTTCAGATAAGGCCGGGTCTTTTTCCTGACAATCCGCAAGCTTTCCGGGTAAGCCCGCAATATCTAATGCGCCTTTTCGGCGTGTCATCTCACGCGCTTTTCGAGCCGCTTCGCGAGCCCTTGCTGCATCGATAATTTTATTGATAATAAGTTTTGCTTCGCCCGGATTTTCTAAAAGATAATCGGCTAACTGTTCATTCATAGACTGCTCAACTGCAGACTTCACCTCTGAAGAGACAAGCTTATCTTTTGTTTGCGAGGAAAATTTAGGATCCGGTACCTTAACAGAAATAATAGCAGTTAAACCTTCACGCGCGTCATCACCGGTTGCCGAGGTTTTAGTCTTTTTGGTAAAACCTTCTTTTTCCATGTAGCTGTTTAACGTACGGGTTAGTGCCGCCCGGAAACCAGCTAAATGGGTTCCACCGTCGCGCTGTGGAATATTATTAGTGAAACAGTAGATGTTTTCCTGGAAAGAGTCATTCCACTGCATGCTGATTTCGACTGCAATGCCATCGTCTCTTTGAACAGAAAAATAGAATGCTTTTTGGTGAATAGGTGTTTTATTTTTATTGAGGTAGTTAACGAAAGCAGCGATACCACCTTCGTATTTAAACAAATCTTCACGGTCATCGCGTTCATCGCGTAAACGTATGCCAACACCAGAATTCAAAAACGATAATTCCCGCAAGCGTTTTGCTAGAATATCGTAGTGAAATTCAGTATTAGTAAAGGTTTCATGGCTCGGCCAAAAACGTAGTTCAGTACCGGTTGCTTCGGTTTCCCCAACAGGCTCAACGTCACTATCGGGTTCACCCATATGGTAAGTTTGCTCATAAACTTGACCTTGTCTGCGAATGGTCAGTTGCAGTTTCTCAGATAGCGCATTTACAACCGAAATACCGACGCCGTGCAGACCACCTGACACTTTATATGAATTATCGTCGAATTTACCGCCGGCGTGCAGTACCGTCATAATAACCTGAGCGGCGGAAACGCCTTCTTCCTCATGTATATCAACTGGTATTCCGCGACCATCATCTTTTACACTGACAGAACCATCAGAGTGAATGATAACCATAATTTCTGAACAATGCCCAGCTAAGGCTTCGTCAATAGAGTTATCGACAACTTCAAAAACCATGTGGTGCAGACCAGTTCCATCATCTGTGTCACCAATGTACATACCCGGGCGTTTGCGAACCGCATCCAACCCTTTCAGAACCTTGATACTCGATGAACCGTAATTATTTTCTTCCATAGTATTATCTCGATATCATTCGTTTATTACCCCATGTTCCACGTGGAACATTCGGGGTGATTTTTGAAATTTATCCGACAACTGCTTTCCAGTAATTGCGGTGATAAACACTTGTGCGTCTAGATTTTCTAACTCACGACAGAGTAACGCTTGGTTTCTTGAATCAAGCTCTGACGTTAAATCATCGACTAAATAAATGCAGGGTTGCCTTTTTATTTTTTGGTAATGCTTCCCTTGCGCTAACTTTAAAGCGGTTATCGCGGTCTTTAATTGTCCGCGAGACAGGCGATGTTTTACTTCTACCCCGTCCGCTATCACTTTTATATCTGCCTTATGTGCCCCAACTGAGGTAAAGCCGTATTTCTTATCTTTCTCTGTATGGCTTTCTAAGGCGTCAAATAAGCTTTGGCTAGTATCCCAGCCTGATTTTAATCGAACCTCCATTGTAACATCGGAGAGAAAAGATTTCGCTAATTCTTGTATATAATCATTAAGTTCTTCTAGATATTTTTCGCGACTTTTACTTATCCGCTCGCCATAGTAAGCCAACTGCTCTTTCCAGTAACGGTCTTCTCTTGTCGGAAGTGAGCGCTGCTTTAATAAACTGTTTCTTTGCTTAAGCAGTTGTGTGTAAGCCACCCAGTCAGAATAGAAAGAATGTTCCACGTGGAACACACCCCAATCGATAAACTGTCTTCTTTGGCCTGGACCCTCCAAAAGAATATCAACCGATTCTGGTGTAAGTAATTGCACAGGGACTAAACGTGCAACGTCCGACATGCGTTGCACATTGGCGCCATTCAACCTCAGAGATTGTTCACCATTGTTACTCCGCCTCACACCTATCGCGTAATCTTGCGATCGGCAAAAAACGGTAAAACCCGGCTGTCCTTCCTTAATCAACTGGCGAAACCCGCCGGGCCGAAAGGAACGGCCAAAGCCTAGCAAATAGATAGCTTCAAGCAGACTGGTTTTTCCGGAGCCGTTATCGCCGGTTATGATGTTTACTTTGGGGCTGGGGGACAAAGCCACCTCCGAAAAGTTTCGGAAGTGGCTAAGGTTCAACGTCTCAATGAACATTAATGCTTGGTATTACAAACGCATTGGCATAATAACGTAACAACAAGACTCGTCATGCTGGGGTTCTATAAGCGCACTGCTATTGGAATCAGATAACGTAAAGGACACCTGTTCGTCATCTATATTGTTCAGAACATCCAGCAAATAGCTAACATTGAAACCAATCTCCAAATCCTCGCCTTGATAATCCACTTCAATGACTTCTTCAGCTTGTTCTTGTTCAGGGTTGGTTGCCGTAATACAAAGTTCACCGCTACTCAGATTTAACCGCACACCGCGAAACTTCTCATTAGATAAAATTGAAGCGCGACCAAAAGATTGACGCAAAGCGTCACGTTGGGCAACAACTACTTTATCACCACCGCTAGGCAGAACACGGCGATAATCCGGGAAGCGGCCATCAACCAATTTGCTGGTAAAAACAAGCTCTGGGGTTTCAACTCGAATATGATTGTTTCCAATAGAAACTGAAACTTCCTTGTCGTCGTCTCCCAATAACCGAAGCAGCTCGACAACACCCTTTCTAGGCACTATAACCTGGCGCTGAGCCAAACCTGGCTGATCTATCGCACAGGTACTCATAGCCAACCGATGGCCATCGGTGGCCACTGAACGCAGCATGCCATTGTCAGTTTCGAACAGCATACCATTCAGGTAATAACGTACGTCCTGGTTAGCCATTGAAAAGTGTGTCTTTTCCATTAAGTCTTTCAGTATGGCTTGCTCTGTCACCAAGTGGATATCACTTTTCCAGTCATCTATATTTGGAAAGTCGTCTGACGGCAAGGTACTCAGTTTAAATTTACTGCGACCGGATTTAACCGTTGCGCTGTCTTCCTGAGAGGTAAATTCTATTGTTGAACCTTCAGGTAAACTCCGCACAATATCCAGCAATTTTTTAGCCGGCACGGTAACTGCCGCATCCATATCAGCCGACTCTAGTGGCACAGCCGAAACAAGTTCAACTTCTAGATCCGTCCCGGTCAGCTTTAGCTGGCCATTATCAACTTGCAACAGCAAGTTTGATAAAATAGGTAAGGTATGCCGCCGCTCAACAGCACCACTGACGACCTGCAGCGGCTTGAGAAAAGCATCGCGGTTAATTGAAAATTTCATGACTGAGTCCCCTGTTTATAACGACACTTTATGACGACAATGTCCGAATAAGATTTCTATAGTCTTCTTTTATGTCGTGCTGTGCATCTTTTAATTCTTGTATCTTCCGACAAGCATGCAAAACCGTTGTGTGGTCCCGACCACCAAATGCATCACCAATTTCAGGTAAACTGTGGTTCGTTAACTCTTTTGATAATGCCATTGCCAATTGCCTTGGTCGAGCAACTGAACGGCTACGGCGTTTCGACAAAATGTCGGCCAGTTTAATATTATAGTATTCTGCAACGGTCTTCTGGATGTTATCTATCGTAACCAGTTTTTCCTGAGCAGCAATTAAGTCCCGCAACGCTTCCCTTACGAAATCAATAGTAATTGTTCGACCGGTAAGCTGTACATTGGCAACGACTCGATTTAACGCACCTTCTAATTCACGGACGTTAGACCGTAACCGTTTGGCGATAAAAAAGGCCACTTCATGCGGCATATTCAAACCGCGTTCATCGGCTTTGCGCATTAAGATAGCGACCCGAGTCTCTAACTCAGGAGGCTCAATAGCAATAGTCAGACCCCAGCCAAAGCGCGACTTCAATCGATCTTCTACTCCATCTATTTCTTTAGGATAAAGATCGCTGGTCATAATAATTTGCTGGTTACCTTCTAACAACGCATTGAAAGTATGGAAGAATTCTTCCTGAGAGCCCTTTTTATTCGCAAAGAAATGAATGTCGTCTATTAGCAAAGCATCGACCGAACGATAATAACGCTTAAATTCGTTGGTTGAACTGTTCCTAATTGAATTGACCATATCCTGCACAAAACGCTCCGCCCGGATATAGAACACTTTAGCGTCTTTTTTGTGCGCCATAATGCCGTTACCCACGGCGTGCAAAAGGTGGGTTTTACCTAAGCCGGTACCACCATAAACAAAAAGCGGGTTATAAACGCCCCCGGGGTTTTCAGCTACCTGAATAGCTGCAGCACGGGCCAATTGGTTCGATTTACCCTCTACGAAGTTGTCGAAGGTATATTCAGGGTGAATGTTGCTTTCAAAAGGAACTTCCGTATCGGTATTGTTCGACGAAAAACTAGGCGAATTCCGGCGGGGACCGCTGGCTCTTTGCTGAGTGCTATTACTTCTTTGCGTTGGAGCGGCTTCACCAACCTTTAAAATAACGTTAGGCACTTTCTCGTCACACAGAGCTTCCAAATACGTATTGATGGTTTTCAAGTATTTGTCGCGCACCCAGTCTACCGAGTAAATGTTCGGCGCGAACAACGTCAGGGTTTCGCCATTAAGCTTGGCTTGTAGAGGTCTGATCCACGTGTTGAACTGCTGTAACGGTAATTCCGATTGCAGTCGCTCTGCACATTGTTGCCAAAGCGAATTATTCACACTCTTCTCCTGGATCGTTTCTTATTATCATAACCAAATATTGTACTTCACTCAGTTCATATTCGCTAGCATAAACTGCTTGAAAACAGCATGAATAAAGGAGTTAAAAATTAGAAAATAGTTTAAAAGTGGCGCATAACTTGCTTAAAAAGGCGAAAAGCCAATTAACAAAGAAAACGCCAGAACGGTGAATAACTGTTATTTTATCCACATTATTAATGTTATAATCTCATTAGATTGTGGATGATATTAATTTAGGATTTATCGCCTAAAACCGTGTCTAGTCATTGACTCAATGCAAAAAGATCGGTAAGATCCGCGCTCTAAAAAATTCCGTTCACGTTTGGTTTCAACTTTTTCGGCCAGCGTGGGAAATAGCAAACTGACCGATGGAATATTAGTTATGAAAAGAACATTTCAACCAAGCGTATTAAAGCGCAAGCGCTCTCACGGTTTCCGTGCTCGCATGGCAACAAAAAATGGCCGTAAAGTACTGGCTCGCCGCCGTGCTCGTGGTCGTAAAGTACTGAGTGCATAAAAGTATCTCATACGGAAGGGAGTTACGTCTGTTAACTCCCTCTCATTTCCAGACTGTATTTTCAAATCCTCCTGTAAAAGCCGTAACTGCTCATGTCACCATGTTGGCAACTCCTAACGAGCTCGGACATCCACGTATTGGTGTTACTGTCAGCAAAAAGCGGGCTAAGCGCGCTGTTGACCGAAATCGCATCAAACGACAGATACGTGAAACCTTCCGTTTAAAGCAACATAAAATTCCCGCTTTTGACATTGTAATTATTGCCAAGCAGGGTATTGTCGAGCAGGATAACGCCGCATTACGGGATACATTGAATTATTTATGGCGAAAATTAGCAAAGCGTTGCGAACAATACCAATCGCGTTAATAAAGGTTTATCAATGGTTTATTAGCCCATTGCTAGGCCCTCGTTGCCGATTTTATCCATCTTGCTCACATTATGCCTGTGAGGCTATTCAAAAACACGGTACAATCCGTGGTATTGGCCTTGCCGCTGTACGAGTTGGAAAATGTCACCCCGCCCACGAAGGCGGCTATGACCCAGTACCGCCCGCTAAGCAAGACGCCAAACCAGAAAATAACAGTCAATCCGAATCTTTACTAAAACAGCCAACAGAGACGAAATCATTATGAATTCGCCACGCACGATATTATTTATTGCCTTTTTAGTGGTGTCTTTTTTCCTATACCAAAAATGGATGGTGCAAACCGCACCAGGAACAAAAGCACCTGAAACCGCGACATCGACACAGTCAGGTTCTAACGCCGAAAGCAACGATGTCCCTTCAGGTGGTTCTGCAATTTCGGCGGACGTACCTAAAGGTGACCAGCCGGTTATTACTCAACAGTCAGAAAGCACCATTCGTGTACGCACCGATGTATTAGATGTTCAAATTGATACTCGCGGTGGCGATATTGTTTCAGCTAAGTTGCTGAAATTTGCAAAAGACTTAGGCACAGAAGAGCGGTTCCAACTATTCCAGAAGCGCCCCAATAATGTCTATGTTGCTCAGTCTGGTCTTATAGGCCCGGATGGAATAGATGCGGGCAAAGATGGTCGCCCATCCTATAGCTTCGAAAAAGAAAGCTATCAGTCAAAAAGCGAAATTATTGAAGTTCCTCTGACCTATACGGCTCAGAACGGTGCAATCTATCGTAAAATATTTACTTTCAAACCCGGCAAATACAATGTTGGTGTCCGATTTGAAATTCAAAACACAACCGATAGCGCACTCAATACCCAGTTCTATGGCCAATTGAAACGCTCTATGGCGACCGGTGAGAGTGGCAGCATGATTATGCCCACCTATTTTGGTGCCGCTTATTCACACTCTGAAGATAAATTTGAAAAATACGACTTTGAAGAAATGAAGGAAAGTCGTTTAAACATCACCTCTCAAACCGGCTGGGTCGGTATGCTTGAGCATTATTTTGCTTCAGCATGGATCCCTACTCAGCAACAGGCAAACCGTTTATTTTCACGGGTAGCTAGTGGTAATCAGGGCATTATCGGTGTTATTTACCCAATGACTCAAATTGAAGCCGGCACGGCCGAAACCATTGAAGCCGAAGTCTACTTAGGTCCTAAAGACCAGGACGCCATGGCTAAAATTGTTGAGCATTTAGACTTAACCGTCGATTATGGTTTCCTGTGGTGGTTAGCTCAGCCTATCTTTAAGTTGCTGCAATTTTTGCAAAGCATTGTCATTAACTGGGGTCTGGCGATTATCCTGACAACCGTTATTGTCAAAGCGCTGTTATTCCCGTTAACCAAAGCACAGTACGTGTCTATGGCTAAAATGCGCATGCTTCAGCCTAAAATGACAGCACTGCGCGAGCGTTATGGTTCTGATAGACAAAAAATGTCGAGCGCCATGATGAAGCTGTATAAAGAGGAAAAAGTGAATCCTCTGGGCGGCTGTTTGCCAATGCTTTTACAGCTTCCCATATTCCTGGCGCTGTATTGGGTGTTATTGGAAAGCGTTGAATTGCGTCATTCACAATTTGTATTCTGGATCCAGGATCTGTCAACCAAAGACCCATACTACATCCTGCCTATACTAATGGGTGCCAGTATGTTCTTGATGCAACGGTTGCAGCCAACACCAACTGCCGACCCAATGCAGCAGAAACTGTTCCAGTATATGCCGGTTATCTTTACCGTCTTCTTCCTGTGGTTCCCGTCCGGTTTGGTACTATACTGGCTGGTCAGTAACTTAATCACCATTGCTCAAATGTTGATTATCTACCGGGGCCTAGAGAAAAAAGGGATTAACGTCCGTAATAAGAAATAATCCAACGTTATAGCCCGGCATACGCCGGGCTTTAATCCTATTGGGGTACTGAAATGAATAAAAAGGATTTTTTTTATTTAGTCATCATCGCAGGTCTTATCGCTTTTATTATTTCCGACCAAGAGTCTGATCCTACGACTGATGCCCAACAACCCCAACAGTCTGAGATTTCAATAACGGAAAGTGGCCCCGCAACTGAAATATCGGAGTCTATAGAATCCACTGCTCAAAATACGGAAGCGGATAAATATTCTGCCAGCCAGAACTCAGAGTTTCACGAGGATAGTGATTTGCCCAATTCTTCATCTTCAGAGAAACCTGAAACTAAAAGAACAACAGCTAATACATCTGCGGCACTCCAAAAACTTTCAGAAAACCGATTTACTGAACGGTTCAATGAACAACGAGAGCGTAAATTCGTGCAAGCTCCGCCCGATGCCTGGGGTGATGATATGAGAAATGAAGTCGAAACACTCTATTACTCTCGTGTTAATCAGTCCGGAATTGAACGGTTTAATGCAAAGTGTAAAGCGAAAATGTGCAATATAGATTTAGTCCTCGACGAAAACGCGAATAAAGCGACGTTTTCTAATATTTCCATTAATATTTTTCCATCTTACCCTCGGCAACCGAACTTTGTTATGACAACTATTTCGGATAACACCATTACAATAAAAGCTGATTTCGATGCACCAATCACTACCGATGACAACTGAAACTGATTTTAACGACACTATAGTCGCTCAGGCCACACCACCCGGTCGCGGTGGTGTTGGTATCGTTCGTGTCAGTGGTTCAGCAGCCAAACAAGTTGCTGAACATCTGCTTGGCCATTGTCCCAAACCTCGAAAAGCCGAATATCTTCCTTTTTACGACAGCAACAACGAGCTTCTTGACGAAGGTATTGCGCTGTTCTTCAAAGGGCCTAACTCCTTTACCGGAGAAGATGTTCTTGAGCTTCAAGGTCATGGTGGTCCGGTTCTTATCGATATGATTATTAAAGCCATACTAGAGTTTCCGGGAATTCGTCCTGCACGTCCTGGGGAATTCAGTGAACGCGCCTTTATGAACGATAAGCTCGACCTCACTCAAGCAGAAGCCATTGCTGACCTTATTGATACCAATTCAGAACAAGCCGCTAAAGCGGCATTACAAAGCTTAAAAGGCGAGTTCTCACACAAAATTGATCAGTTAGTGGATGCCGTTATACATCTTAGAATGTACGTAGAGGCAGCTATAGACTTCCCTGACGAAGAAATCGACTTTCTTTCCGATGGCAAGGTTGCCGGCGATTTAGCCGAAATTATCGATCAACTGTTCCATATAGAACAAGAAGCAAGGCAAGGCACGCTCATGCGTGAAGGCATGCGCATTGTTATTGCCGGACGCCCTAATGCGGGTAAATCCAGTTTGCTCAATGCATTGGCAGGACGCGAGTCCGCCATTGTGACCGAAATAGCAGGAACCACTCGCGACGTTCTGCGTGAACACATTCAGATAGACGGTATGCCGTTACATATTATTGATACGGCTGGTTTACGCGAAAGCCCTGACCACGTTGAAAAAATTGGTATTGAACGCGCCTGGGATGAAATTCGCCAGGCCGACCGGGTACTCTTTATGGTCGACAGTCAGGAAACCTCAGCCATTCACCCTGACGACATATGGCCGGAGTTTTTCGCTCAATTACCGGAAGACATGCCCTACACTGTTATCCGGAACAAAGTTGATTTGTCAGAAGAACCGACAGGTATTGATGAACACAACGGCATTCCCGTTATTCATTTGTCTGCCAAAACAGGGCACGGTATTGAGTTACTTCGCGAACACTTGAAGCACTGTGTTGGCTACAGCACAAATGCCGAAGGCAGCTTTATGGCAAGACGCCGACATTTAGAAGCCCTGGCGAAAGCAAAAACTCATTTACTGCAGGGTCAGGAACAACTTGAGGCCAATATGGCCGGCGAAATACTGGCAGAAGAGCTGCGTCTAACTCAACAGCACCTCAATGAAATTACTGGCGAGTTTACTTCTGATGATCTATTAGGCCAAATTTTTGGCTCGTTCTGTATCGGAAAATAAGGCAAAAGACACTAAATCAAGTCTTTCTTAATTAATGCTGTAGGTGGCTAAACAGGATCCACCCGCCTACGCAAATTAAGGTTATTCCGCCGACAATTTCTGCGCGATGACCAAATATGTTACTGACGGCACGGCTACAAAGAACCCCAATTGTCACCATTATGGTCGTTGCCAACCCAATGAGTCCCGCAGCAACAAAGATATTCACGCCTTCTATAAATGCCAGGCTGACACCTACCGCCATGGCGTCAATGCTCGTCCCTATAGCGGTTATTACAAGTTTAATAAAGGAATGCTTAACGGGTTTTACAACATTTTCCTCTGGCTTTAACCCCTGATCGATCATATGCAACCCGAGGATAAGCAACAAACCAAATGCTAACCAGTGATCCCAGGTTTCAACGTAACTCACCGCAGACCGACCTAATAACCAACCAAGAATAGGTGTTAAGCCTTCAATACACCCAAAAATAAACCCCATTCTCAGCGCTTCAGAAAACTTCGGCCGGTTTAAACTCGCGCCTTTCGCTATCGATGCAGCAAAAGCATCTGTCGACATGGCAAAAGCAAGTAACACCAAAGCAATCGGATTCATTTAACGGCTCTCCGTGAAATACTGATAAAAACAATTTTTACTGTTTTTGTTTTTAATAAAATGGCATTTTACATCATATGATTCCATGGTGTTACTCCCAAGGCATACTTGACTCAATCCATTATAATCAGCAATAACACGAGGAATAAAAACCGTTCATGGTTAAGGAAGATAAGTGAAAGACAGGTTAGCGCAATGGGGCTTTGACTACGTCCGTTTACGGTTTGGCTTTCGAACCGGCATTGCTGCCTGCTTATCGCTTGTTTTTGCCTGGGCTCTCGGTTTAGAGCATCCTCAATGGGCCGCCATGACTGTTTGGGCTGTTTCTCAACCCACCCGTGGTCTTCTTCTTGAAAAAGCGGCCTATCGCGCGTTAGGGACCTTACTGGGAACCCTATTTGGCATGGTCGTGGTTGTTTCAGCGGGTGGAGACATCATTTGGCTGGTCACTGCCCTGACACTTTGGCTAACACTTTGTGTTTATATCGGTAACTTACTGCATGGCCTGGTTTCCTACGGTACTATTCTGGCCGGCTACTCGGCCTCTATGGTGGTGCTACTGACACAAAACACTGACGCATTAATGCCACTGGGGGTGGACCGTTTACTCACCGTTTTTGTTGGTATTATAACTTCGTTAATTATTGGATGGGCCTTTACTTACAAGCGCGCTGAGCAAACGTTAATTAACCAGCTTCGCCGCCAGACAGCTGCTAATTTAAGCGATATGAGTCGTTACTTTGCCGATCCGGACACTGCGTTATTAAATTTACCTGAAAAGTTATCTCAGTTAGCCGTTCTAGAAGCACAGTTGCTGGATCACGGTACCGGATCCATCAGTGCGCATGAATCGGCTAAAACGTTACGTCTGGTCATTAATAGCCAGCTAGGGTTTCTGGCGGAACTCAATATTCAACCTGCGGAAAAAAACGAAAAAGTAAGTAATTACTTACTTGAATCATCCAATAAATTAAATGCATCAGCTAAGAGAAGTGAAATTATAGACCCTCTTAAACGCGCGTTAAACTCAATGGAAAATCCAGCCCTAAAAAGACGCTTCGATGAATTTTTACAGGCTACCAATGACCGCCTATCTTTTCGCGATTCAGGTAAAACGGCGAGCTCAACCTTACTAACTAAAACCATATTACACCGTGACTGGCGCGGCGCACGTCAGGCTGCCATACGAACCTTCGTCATTATGGGCTTAATTGGCGCAACCTGGTGGTATACCGGGTTATTTCAATTCGCTTATTTAATGTTGGGCGCGTCGGTTATGCTGACTTTATTTTCTACAGCCGATAATCCTGCCCGAACGATGAAATATGTGTTTTTCGGCCAATGCGCCGGGGCTTTAACAGCCGTACTATTGCAAGCTACAATCTGGCAGTATCAAGACTCGATTCTGTGGATGCTGGTGGCTTTAATGCCCGTTATTTTAATTGCCGGGTTTCCCATGTCACACCAAAAAACAGCAAGCGGCAGCATGGACTTCAACCTGATCTTTTTATTGTTGATGCAGCCTTCGGTTAACTATTCTTTCCAGCTGGATCACTCAGTTAGCCTTGCTCTGGCCGTCGTTGCCGCACCATTAATTTCCTTAGTGGCCTATCGTCTGATTTATCCAACCAATTTAAAAGGTCGCTATCAGGCTTTGCTACAAACACTGACCGAAGAAATTGACCAACTGACCCAAACAAAACTTACCAAAAGCCAATATAGACGGCGTAAAGCACGGTTCTATCATCGTATTTTTAAACTGGCACAAATTAGCGATAAACTGGGTTTAAAAGACAAAGAAGCCATTCTTAAGCACCTGGTAACCGGTCAGAAGCGGCTGAACTCAACCGCTTAACGCCAACTTTTTGCTTCGGGACCATTTCTTAATCTGGTATTCACGCTGACAGGCTTTCACCCTATTCGGCTGATCTTCACTCCAGACAAGCTCGACCGGGCGTCGGGAGCGTGTGTATTTAGCACCCTTTTTGTCGTCGTTGTTATGTTCATTAATGCGACGTTCCACATCAGTTGTGACACCGGTATAAAACGTCTTATCTGCGCACTTTACGATATAAACTGACCAGGACACCGCTTGAACTCTCTTGTAACCAACCCAATAAACAGTATAACAACAGTTACTCACAGAACCGACTAAGGACGCAATTATGAGCAGACATTTTGATGAAGCCAAGGGTCTGTCTGAACAACACGACCCGGCTACGCACGACTTCGTCTTCAACCAAACAATGTTTCGCATTAAAGATCCGGAGCGTACCTTACACTTTTACAGTGAGGTTTTGGGAATGACGCTGGTAAAACGTTTCGATTTTCCTGAGATGAAATTTACACTATATTTCATGGCCGCAATGTCACCAGAACAGCGTAAAGACTGGTCAACTGACCACGACAAACGTATTGAACAAACTTTTGGCCGCCCGGCAATGCTTGAACTCACCCACAACTGGGGCGACGAGAACGATGATTCGGTGTCCTATCACAGCGGAAACGAAGAACCGAAAGGATTTGGGCACATAGGTTTCGCAGTACCAGATATTGACGCTGCTTGTGAACGTTTTGAAAAAATGGGCGTTGAATTCCAAAAAAGACCAAACGACGGAAAAATGAAAGGCATTGCCTTTATTAAGGACCCTGACGGCTATTGGATTGAAATATTCACGCCTAATCGCCAACCGGAATTACTAAAAGAGCATTTAAAATAATTAAAGAAAGGCCAGTTCTGCTGGCCTTTTCTCATTTATCCGGTTATTACTGCTCTGCCAGCATCGACTTCACCTTGCCTTCCAGAGAAGTCATACCGTGTTTACGTCCTACCTCCAATGCTTCTTCCACGGCCATTCCGTCCAACCAACCAGCACGTAACGCCATTAAAGCACCAACCCTATTACTCGAGGCACAATGTACCATCGCCTTTTTATCACTGTTTTTCAGTAAAATGCGATCAACCATACGAGCATTTTCAAGTGTTACTCCGTCTGCTCCATTAATCGGAACATGGTAATAAGCCATACCATTACGGGTAACTATTGCTGCTTCTTCACTGTCTTCCATTTCCCTTTGAGACAACAAATTAATGATAATTTCACCTCCCTGGTTCGCAAATTCAGCCAACTGTTCTGAAGAAGGTTCACCCATAACCCAAAGCTTTTCAGACACCTGCTTTGGTGACTCAATACCAGCAACTGCATTTGATGAAACTATTACCACACTAAAAGCGACTAATAGCTTAACGAGACCTTTTACCATTTGGGTTCTCCTGTATGATTCGTGTTTTTTATATAGTAGCAAATGAGTTAATAATTTTATGACTGTTTTACACCTTTTAGTGGGCACAACCTCCGGAAATACCGAATTTTTAGCCGATACTGTCAGCGAAAAGTTAAATCAACAGGGCATTGAAACCGAGCTCCATTACGAACCCGAGTTTGAGAAACTGCCCAGCGATCAACCCTGGTTAATTTTTCTTGCCAGCCACGGTGCGGGTGATTATGCCGACTCCATGCTGGATTTCTACGACGAAATAAACGATCCCCAAAGCCCTGATTTAGCCGGACTGAACTATGCCGTTGTTGCTGTTGGTGAGTCCTGTTATGACACTTTCTGCGAAGCCGGTCGACATTGCGATAAACGCTTACAGGAATTAGGCGGGACACAAATGACCGATCGTTTAGAAATCGACATGCTAGAAGACGATCCGGAAGAGAAAACATTAACCTGGCTACCCGCGATCGCTGATGCAGTAAAGGCTCTGTGATCATACCCACAGGCTTGTGCACAGAGATTTCAGGTTGTGATTAAGGTTGTAATAAGATCACTTAAGCACTGTCAATGAAATGGGTATAACACTGGGGATAAGCTGATCTGTGTATAACTACCCCACTTATCCACGATCTATGATCCCAGTTTAAGGCCAGTTATCTACAATGAATGATCTTGCTGTAAGTTATATAAAAAAAGGGCTACAGCGATCTATTCACAGAAATCGGCTAACTAGTAGTAATAGTAATAAAAGATCTAAATAAGATCCTTTATTGATCTTCTTTAAGATCTTTAACAACACTGAACGAAATTTAACCATTTAGATTTAAGTGAAATCGCGTTAAAATAATCGGCTATTTTCCTATTCTTCAACCAAAGGTCATTTTGAATGTCAAAACAGAGCCAACAACACTTTGATGTTATTGTTGTCGGTGGAGGACACGCCGGAACAGAAGCTGCGTTAGCTGCCGCTCGTTTAGGTGTTAAAACCCTATTGCTTACGCATAATATTGATACTTTAGGGCAAATGTCCTGTAACCCAGCTATTGGGGGAATAGGAAAAGGTCATTTAGTTAAAGAAATTGATGCGCTTGGTGGCTTTATGGCTAAAGCTGCAGACAAAGCCGGAATTCAATTCAGAACATTGAATTCATCAAAAGGTCCTGCAGTAAGGGCAACAAGAGCTCAGGCTGATCGACAGCTTTACAAACAAGCCATTCGCTACGCACTGGAAACCCAACCGAATCTGTCAATATTTCAACAAGGTTGTGACGATCTGATCGTAGAGAACGATCGCGTTACCGGTGTTGTAACCCAAATGGGTCTTAAATTCACAGCCAAAACGGTTGTGTTAACGGTTGGAACCTTTCTTGGTGGTCAAATACATATTGGTTTGGATAACTACCAGGGTGGCCGGGCGGGTGATCCTCCAGCAAACGCTTTAGCAAAACGCCTGCGTTCGTTGCCTTTACGTGTTGAGCGTTTAAAAACAGGCACACCACCGCGCATAGCAAGTCAAAGTGTTAATTTTTCAGTGATGCAGGAACAACCCGGCGATACCCCGACTCCGGTATTTTCCTATATGGGTTCACGTTCTGATCACCCTGAACAAATTCCGTGTTACATCACCCATACCAATGAAAATACTCACGAAATTATTCGTTCAGGACTCGATCGTTCACCAATGTATTCAGGCGTCATTGAAGGTGTTGGACCACGATACTGCCCTTCCATTGAAGACAAAATTGTCCGTTTTGCTGACAAAGGGTCGCATCAAATTTTTGTAGAGCCTGAAGGTTTAGATACCTTTGAGGTTTACCCTAATGGTATTTCAACCAGTTTGCCGTTTGATGTTCAGCAACAACTGGTTCAATCCATCAAAGGGTTTGAGAACGCACACATTACTCGCCCGGGTTATGCGATCGAGTATGATTATTTTGATCCCAGAGATCTGAAACAATCTTTGGAAACCAAAGTTATCAATGGCTTGTTCTTTGCGGGTCAAATTAACGGAACAACGGGCTATGAAGAGGCTGGTGCGCAAGGTCTTATCGCTGGTCTGAACGCAGGGTTACAAGCTCAGGACAAAGAGTCCTGGTCACCGCGACGTGATCAAGCTTACGCAGGCGTTTTGATTGACGACTTATCCACTCTGGGTACACAGGAACCTTACCGTATGTTTACTTCACGTGCCGAATATCGGTTACTGTTGCGTGAGGACAATGCGGATATTCGACTCACTGAAATTGGGCGTAATTTAGGATTAGTCGATGACGAGCGTTGGGCCGCCTTCAATACAAAAATGGAAGCGGTAGAACAAGAAAAACAACGATTAAAAACCACTTGGGTGCATAAAGATCATGCGTCTGTGGAACAAATTAATGCCTTGGTGAAAAGTCCTGTAACCAAAGAAGTTAGTGGCGAAGAGCTATTGCGTCGTCCAGAAATTCATTACAAAGATTTAGCGACAACTGACTTTTTCGCGCCCGGGCTAGACGACCCGTTAGCGGCAGAGCAAGTTGAGATTCAGATCAAATACGCCGGTTATATTTCTCGGCAACATGACGAAATTGCTAAGCAGCAACGCCATGAAAATACCTTACTGCCGGCGCCTTTCGATTACGCTAAAATCAAAGGTTTATCAAACGAGGTTATTGCGAAGCTAAACGATCATCAACCAGAAACGGTGGGTAAAGCTGCGCGTATTTCAGGTATTACGCCTGCAGCTATTTCGATGCTTCTGGTTCACCTGAAAAAACAAGGTTTATTGCGTAAAAGTGCTTAAGGAAAAGACGTGAAAGAGCAGTTAGAAGGATTACTAAAACAAGCGCAAATAACCTTGTCCGATACACAAATAGAACAACAGTTGGCTTTGGTTGGTTTACTGGATAAATGGAATAAAGCCTATAACCTGACCAGTGTAAGAAACCCAAAAGATATGCTGACCCGACATATTATGGACAGCTTAGTTGTTCGCCAGTATCTTCAGGGCAAGCGTTTCATTGATGTAGGTACAGGGCCAGGCTTACCAGGTTTACCTTTGGCCATAGCCGAACCGGATAAAGAATTCGTTCTGCTAGACAGTTTAGGTAAGCGTATTCGTTTTATTCGTCAGGTTTGTCATGAGCTTAAGTTAACCAATGTGACTGCTGTGCAGGCCCGCGTTGAAGAATATCAGGACGAAGAAAAGTTTGATGGTGTAATCAGTAGAGCCTTTGCCTCGCTTAATGATATGCTCTCCTGGTGTGGGCATTTACCGTCGCAACAAGGCCAGTTCTACGCGCTTAAGGGGTTATACCCGGAAGACGAACTGGCGCAATTGCCCGAAGGTTATAAAACTGAAAGTATTGAGCAAATTAACGTTCCCGGCATTGACGCGAGCCGACATATCGTCATTATAAGCAAACGGTCATAAAACAACCGACAGTCGGCTACCCGACAACAACAAGAGGTTATAAAACCCGTGGCTACAACCATTGCTATTGCGAATCAAAAAGGTGGAGTTGGAAAAACAACCACAGCAGTTAATTTAGCTGCGTCGATGGCTGCTACCCGCCGCAAAGTGTTGTTGATCGATTTGGATCCTCAAGGTAACGCGACTATGGGTAGTGGTGTTGATAAATATGACGTTGAAAACAGCATTTACGAATTACTGATTGAAGAAAAACCGGTGAAAGACGTTGCCGTAACCGATACTAACGGCAAATACCATCTAATTGCTGCAAATGCCGATGCTACCGCAGCAGAAATTAAATTAATGGAAGTGTTTGCGCGTGAGTTACGTTTGCGAAATGCGCTAAAAGCCGTCCAGGACAGCTACGATTATATCTTCATCGATTGTCCTCCATCGCTGAATATGCTGACGGTTAACGGTATGGCTGCGGCGGATTCCATTTTGGTGCCAATGCAATGCGAATATTACGCACTGGAAGGCCTTACTGCACTAATGGAGACCATTCGCCAGTTGGCAGATGTGGTGAACCCCGGACTTGAAATTGAAGGTATCCTGCGGACTATGTACGATCCGCGTAACCGTCTGGCTAACGATGTTTCAGAACAACTTAAAAACCACTTTGGAGACAAAGTCTACCGGACTGTTATTCCGCGTAATGTTCGTTTGGCGGAAGCGCCCTCTTTTGGTGCGCCGGCAATGTATTACGATAAGTCGTCAACTGGCTCAAAAGCCTATTTATCCTTAGCGGGTGAACTTATCCGACGTTCTGAAAATCGTAACGAAGTAGCAGAAGAATCATAACAAGGGAATTAAGCGAATCATGTCGGCAAAAAAACGAGGTTTAGGTCGTGGTCTGGATGCCTTACTGACCAGTAATCAGCAAAACTCTGACCGTCAATCTGAACAGGTTACGGAAGAAGCCAAAGGTGAATTGCAAAAGCTGCCGGTTGAGCGACTCAAACCAGGCCGCTATCAGCCTCGTAAAGACATGTCACCGGAAGCTCTGGAAGACTTAGCTGCTTCAGTGAAAGCTCAGGGTATTATTCAGCCCATTGTTGTTCGCCCGGTTGGCAAAGACGAATACGAAATTATTGCCGGTGAACGCCGCTGGCGTGCAGCGCAACTGGCCAAACTTGAGTTGGTTCCTTGTCTGATTAAAGATGTGCCTGACGAAGCTGCCGTTGCCATTGCGTTGATTGAAAATATTCAGCGTGAAGACCTCAACTCAATGGAAGAAGCCACTGCATTACAACGGCTACTCGATGAGTTCCAGATGACTCACCAGGATGTTGCTCAAGCGGTTGGTAAATCTCGTACGACAGTGACCAATTTATTGCGTCTAAATAACTTGCAGGACGGCGTTAAAGTGCTGCTTGAACGCGGTGATATTGAATTGGGTCACGCCAAGTTGTTGCTTGCACTTGAAGGTGAACAACAGGCTGACGTTGCACAACAAATTGTCGCTAAAGATATGACGGTACGTGATGCAGAAAAACTTGTCAGACGTACAATTGATCCTCCAAAACAAACCGAAAAACCTCAGCCGGACGCCAATATTGAACATTTGGAGACTAAGCTGTCTGAAACCCTGGGCGCAAAAGTTTCCATTAATCATGGTCGCAAAGGAAAGGGTAAACTGGTCATCAGTTACACTAATCTCGACGAGCTGGATGGGATTCTGACGCACATCAAATAATAATTTCCAATGTATTGATTGTTGTAGAACTTTTGTTAAATGGCATAGAAACCGTCGCCTACAGGCAAATTTGTTTGCAATTACATGGCAGATCTTTATACTAGCGCGAGTTTCGTTGTGGCTAGTTGAAAGCCGCACAAAAGTAGCCGCCAGTAAAAAGGTTTTGGTCGTGACACAGGCACTCAATGCGGTAGGTAAAAAACTGGCAGGAAGAATAGTAGGCACACAATTTATTGTGCTTGTGATTACTGCACTTGTCACGATAGCGGTTTCAAATACGCAGTCAGCTTTAGGTATTCTTTGTGGTGGATTGACCGCTGTAATACCCAATGCACTATTTGCACTTATTGCTTTTAAGCATGCCGGTGCACGCGCTAATCAGAAAGTTGTACAAAGCTTTTTTTTAGGCGAAGGCGTTAAGCTACTGCTAACAGCATTGCTACTAACGGTCGCACTGCTGCTAACAAATTTATATCCTGTGTGGTTGTTGGTCGGTTTTGTTATCGCCGTCACCATGCAGTGGATAGCACCGATTTTATTTTTAAAATCAACCTAACTGGGAAACAACATGGTAAGTGGAGAACAAACTCCGACTCAGTATATCAAGCATCACCTCCAAAATTGGACGGTGGGTGACGGTTTCTGGGCGGTAAACGTCGATACTATCTTCTGGTCCGTGTTACTGGGTGTGCTGTTTCTGTGGAGTTTCCGCAGAGTAGCTAAAAAATCCTCCGCTGGGGTACCTGGTAAATGGCAATGCTTTGTCGAAATGATTGTCGAGTTTGTCGACAACAGCGTCAAAGAATCCTTTCACGGTAAAGATAAACTGATTGCGCCTCTGGCATTAACCATTTTCGTCTGGATTTTCCTGATGAACCTAATGGACTTAATTCCAGTCGACTGGTTACCAATGGCTGCTATGTATGGCGGTTATTGGCTAGGCTTTGTAGATAATCCGCACGATGTCTACATGAGAGTCGTACCAACGACAGACTTGAACACCACTTTTGCACTGAGTTTAAGCGTCTTTGCGTTAATTATTATCTACTCAATTAAATACAAGGGTGTGAAAGGTTTCGCTAAAGAAATGACATTCACCCCATTTAATCACTGGGCATTAATTCCGGTAAACTTTGTACTGGAAAGTATCACTTTACTGGCAAAACCGGCGTCACTGGCACTGCGTTTGTTCGGTAACATGTATGCCGGTGAATTAATCTTTATTCTTATTGCAATGATAGGGTTTTGGCAGCTTCCTGCGCACTTTGCCTGGGCGGTTTTCCATATCCTGGTTATTACATTGCAAGCGTTTATTTTCATGATGCTGACCATTGTTTACTTAAGCATGGCGTCATCTGAACACTAGTGTTCGAAACAAAAAGTTTTTAGCTTTACTTTTTTAACTTTAATCTACTGAAAAACTGGAGAAATCAATGGAAACTGTAGTTGCTTTTACTGCTATCGCTGTATCAATCATGATCGGTTTGGCTGCGCTGGGTACAGCACTAGGCTTTGGTATTCTGGGTGGTAAATTCCTGGAAGCTGCTGCTCGTCAACCTGAACTGGCACCACAGCTGCAAGTTAAAATGTTCATCGTTGCAGGTCTTATCGATGCTATCGCGATGATCGGTGTTGCTGTTGCATTGCTGTTCACTTTCGCGAACCCGTTCTTAACCCAGGTAGCAGGCTAATCGTAATTCGACGGTCACCAACTGAAGGAGGTCCGTTGTGAATATCAACGCTACTCTAATAGGACAAACGATCGCGTTTATCGTGTTCGTGTGGTTCTGCATGAAATTTGTATGGCCACCGATCATCAATGCTATTGAGGAACGTCAGAAGAAAATTGCTGACGGCCTTAATGCCGGTGAACGTGCTCAAAAAGATTTAGAGAAAGCCCAGCAAGAAATTGCCGAGCAGCTCAAAGAAGCGAAACAGCAAGCCGCTGAAATCATTGAACAGTCGAAAAAACGTGGTGCTAAAATTGTTGAGGAAGAAACTCAACGAGGCCACGAAGAACGTGAAAAAATCGTTGCGTCTGGACATGAAGAAGTTGCTGCTGAGCGCAATCGCGTTCGCGAAGAGCTGCGTAAGCAAGTTGCCGTACTGGCAGTGTCTGGGGCTCAGAAAATCATTGAGCGTGAAATTGATAAAGACGCTCATAGTGACATTGTTGAAAAACTGGTCGCTGAACTTTAATAAAGGGGTTTGAGCTTATGTCAGAACTGACTACGGTCGCTCGCCCTTACGCAAAAGCAGCTTTTGATTTTGCTTTAGAACAGGGAGCGCTCGATAAGTGGGCAGAAATGCTTAGCTTCGCTGCTGCGGTAGCGCAAGACGAGACTATTGCCTCATTTTTGAGTAGCTCTTCGACTGTTGGTAAAACGACAGAGGTTTTCTTGGGCGTTTGCGGCGACGAGCTCGACGACAATGCTAAGAACTTCGTTAAAGTATTGGCTGAAAACGAACGTTTACCAGTACTTCCGGCAGTTAGTGAGCTCTATCAGACGCTTCGTGCTGAACATGACAAAGAAGTCACGGTTGATGTGAAATCGGCGGTTAAATTGCTGAAAGCACAACAAACGGCTTTGATTAAAGCACTTGAGAAGCGCCTGCAACGCAAAATTAAGCTGAACTGCAGTGTCGACAAGTCCATTATTGGCGGACTTGTTATAGAAGCCGGTGACACCGTTATTGACGGCACCTTGCGCGGTAAGCTCGACAGACTTGCTTACGCACTGCAATCCTAATTGGGGACTTGAGCATGCAATTGAATTCAAATGAAATCGCAGAACTGATCAAACAGCGAATTGAGAAGTTCGAAGTCACCAGCGAAGCTCGCAACGAAGGTACCATCATGTCTGTACAAGACGGTATCATTCGCATTCACGGACTTGCAGACTGCCTGCAAGGTGAAATGGTTGAGCTACCTGGTAATCGTTACGCTATCGCACTGAACCTTGAACGTGATTCAGTTGGTGCGGTTGTTATGGGCCCTTATGCAGATTTGCAGGAAGGTACCAAAGTTAAATCAACAGGTCGTATACTTGAAGTACCGGTAGGCGACAAACTGTTAGGTCGTGTGGTTAACACCTTGGGCCAGCCTATCGACGGCAAAGGTCCAATTGAAGCTGACGGCTATGAGCCGGTTGAGAAAATCGCACCGGGCGTTATTGAACGCCAGTCAGTTGATCAGCCAGTGCAAACGGGCTACAAATCAATCGATTCGATGATTCCTGTAGGTCGTGGTCAGCGTGAGCTTATCATCGGTGACCGTCAGACAGGTAAAACGGCTTTAGCAGTAGACGCTATTATCAACCAGAAAGATTCTGGTATTAAGTGTGTTTACGTAGCCATTGGTCAGAAGAACTCAACCATTTCAGCGGTTGTCCGTAAATTAGAAGAACACGGCGCAATGGAAAACACCATTGTTGTTGCGGCTTCTGCTTCTGAGTCAGCGGCGTTGCAATATCTGGCTGCTTATTCTGGCTGTACAATGGGTGAATACTTCCGTGACCGCGGTGAAGACGCTCTAATCGTATACGATGACCTGTCTAAACAGGCTGTTGCATACCGTCAAATCTCACTGTTGTTGCGTCGTCCTCCGGGTCGTGAAGCATTCCCTGGTGACGTTTTCTACCTTCACTCTCGTCTACTTGAGCGTGCAGCGCGTGTTAACGCTGACTACGTAGAAAAATACACCGACGGTAAAGTAAAAGGCCAAACAGGCTCTTTAACTGCCTTACCTATCATTGAAACTCAGGCAGGTGACGTATCGGCGTTCGTACCGACTAACGTTATCTCTATCACCGATGGTCAGATTTTCCTTGAGACTGACTTATTTAACTCAGGTATTCGCCCTGCAGTTAACGCCGGTGTCTCGGTTTCACGTGTTGGTGGTTCAGCACAAACGAAAATCATCAAGAAGCTGGGTGGCGGTATTCGTCTTGCCCTGGCTCAGTATCGTGAGTTGGCGGCTTTCGCTCAGTTCGCATCTGACCTTGATGAATCGACTCGTTCACAGTTGGAACACGGTCAGCGTGTTACCGAACTGATGAAACAAAAACAGTATCAGCCGATGAGCGTCGCTCAAATGGCTGCATCAATTTATGCCGTTGAAAAAGGCTTCTTGAAAGATGTTGAAATCGACAAAATCATGGATTTTGAAGAATCACTGCAATCTTTCCTGGCGAGCGAATACGCCGAGCTAATGGCTGAGATTGATAAAACTGGCAACTATAACGACGACATCGATTCGCAATTGAAAGCCGCGCTTGAGAAATTCAAGCAAACGCAAACATGGTAATCGCACGTGGCCGCAGTAGCGGCCATTTGTCGTTGAGTTAACAGGAGAATCGTCATGGCCAGCGGTAAAGAGATAAAAACTCAGATCTCGAGTATCGGTAATACTCAGAAGATCACCAGTGCTATGGAAATGGTCGCCGCGTCTAAAATGAAAAAGGCGCAGCAGCGTATGGAGGCGAGTCGCCCCTATGCGGACACCATTCGCAAGGTGATTGGTCATGTGGCGCGCGGTAACCTTGAATATCGTCATCCATTTATGGAAGAGCGTGAGGTTAAGCGTGTGGGTTACATCGTTGTGTCTACCGATCGTGGTTTGTGTGGCGGCTTGAACGGGAATGAGTTCAAGAAAGTCGTTAAGCATGCCAATGAGTGGAAAGAACAAGATGTTGAAGCAGATTTTGCCGCAATAGGCAGCAAAGCAACCGGTTATTTCAAGCGTTTTGGCAAATTACAGGCGCAAGTTTCAGGCATGGGCGATAAGCCAGAACTGAAGGAAATCACCGGTTCTATCCAGGTTATGCTGGATGCCTTTGAAGAAGGTAAAATTGATCGCTTGTACGTTGTATTCAACAAGTTTGTGAATACGATGACCCAGGAGCCGACCATTCATCAATTGTTGCCATTGCCGCAAGCAGGATCGGAAGAAGACGTACAGACAGGTAGCTGGGATTATCTGTATGAGCCGAATCCAGAAAGTATCCTTGATACCCTCATTCGTCGCTTCGTAGAGATGCAAGTGTACCAGGGTGTCGTCGATAACTTTGCTAGTGAGCAAGCCGCTCGGATGATTGCAATGAAAGCTGCAACCGACAACGCTGAAGATATTATCGATGATTTGCAATTGAAATATAACAAAGCGCGTCAGGCAGCAATTACGCAAGAAATTTCGGAAATCGTGTCCGGCGCCGAAGCGGTATAACGCGGCAACGGTTAACAGAATTGAAGAGTTAGAGGAAACGTCATGAGTCAAGGTAAGGTCGTACAAATTATCGGCGCCGTTGTGGATTTAGAATTTCCACAAGACGCTGTACCAAAAGTATACGACGCACTGAAAGTGACCGAAGGTGGCTTAGAAGGTTTGGTTCTTGAAGTTCAGCAGCAGCTGGGCGGCGGAATCGTACGTGCCATCGCAATGGGTACAACTGACGGTCTGCGTCGTGGTATCACCGTAGAAAATACCGGTGAATCAATCATGGTACCAGTGGGTAAGAAGACACTGGGCCGTATTATGGATGTATTGGGTAACCCAATTGATGAAGCGGGCCCTATCGGTGAAGAAGAGAAAATGTCTATTCACCGAGCGGCACCAAGCTACGAAGAACAGTCAAACACCAATGAACTATTAGAAACGGGTATCAAAGTTATCGATTTGATTTGTCCGTTTGCTAAAGGCGGTAAAGTTGGCTTGTTCGGCGGTGCTGGTGTTGGTAAAACCGTTAACATGATGGAGCTTATCCGTAACATCGCTATCGAACACAGTGGTTACTCTGTATTCGCTGGTGTTGGTGAGCGTACTCGTGAAGGTAATGACTTCTATCACGAGATGAACGATTCAAACGTTCTGGATAAAGTGTCACTGGTTTATGGTCAGATGAACGAGCCACCGGGTAACCGTTTACGTGTTGCTTTGACTGGTTTGACTGTTGCTGAGAAATTCCGTGACGAAGGTCGCGATGTACTTTTCTTCGTCGATAACATCTACCGTTACACTCTGGCCGGTACTGAGGTATCAGCACTGTTAGGTCGTATGCCTTCAGCGGTTGGTTATCAGCCTACCCTGGCCGAAGAAATGGGTGTTCTGCAGGAACGAATCACTTCTACTAAGACGGGCTCTATCACGTCTGTACAGGCGGTTTATGTACCAGCGGATGACTTAACTGACCCATCTCCTGCAACAACCTTTGCTCACTTGGATGCAACAGTTGTATTGAACCGTGACATCGCATCATTGGGTATCTACCCAGCGGTTGACCCGTTAGATTCAACGTCACGTCAGTTGGATCCACAGGTTATTGGTGATGAGCATTACGATACGGCAATGGGTGTTCAGGAAGTACTGCAACGCTATAAAGAGCTGAAAGACATCATTGCGATTTTGGGTATGGACGAATTGTCAGAAGAAGATAAATTGTCAGTATCTCGTGCTCGTAAAATTCAGCGTTTCTTGTCTCAGCCTTTCTTCGTAGCTGAAGTCTTCACGGGTGCCCCAGGTAAATACGTATCACTGAAAGATACTATTGCTGGCTTTAAAGGCATTTTGGATGGCGAGTACGATGATTTGCCTGAACAGGCCTTCTACATGGTTGGTACCATTGAAGAAGCGGTAGAAAAAGCCAAAAACCTGTAACCGACCGGGAGGTTTGAATGGCAACACAAACATTAAATCTGGACGTTGTCAGCGCTGAAGACAAGTTGTTTTCAGGCGTTGTGCAAACGGTTCAGGTCACTGGCAGCGAAGGTGAACTGGGTATCTACCCGGGTCACGCGCCTCTGCTGACAAAAATCAAACCAGGTATGGTTCGTTATGTCAGTGAATCGGGTGACGAAGAGCTTCTTTATGTTGCTGGTGGTGTGTTAGAAGTACAGCCTGGTCACGTCATTGTACTTGCGGACGTTGCTGTGCGCGGCGACGAACTTGACTTGCAAGAAGCGGAAGCAGCGAAGAAACGTGCTGAAGAAGCTATTGCAGATTCAGGTTCCGATGTGACCTATGCAGAAGCTATTGCAGAGCTATCGCGCGCGTTGGCGCAAATCGATATTATTCGTAGGCTCAAGCGCTAAAACTTCTGCGTTAAAGTACGTAAAAGGCCTTGTTGTTAGTGCAACAAGGCCTTTTTTGTCGTTACAATAGGCTAATGTAATAAGGTTTACGCTAGGCGATAATGAATTAAAGGACCCATTAATATGAAGTTACGTGTTGTTATTCTGGCCGCAGGAAAAGGAACCCGCATGCGATCAGACTTACCTAAGGTGTTGCACAAAGTGGCGAATAAGCCAATGGTGGAGCATGTTATCGATACAGCGCGGTCGTTAAAGCCAGACGCGATTAATTTGATTTATGGCCATGGTGGTGACGAGTTACAGCAGGCTATAGCAGGCGATGACTTAACCTGGGTCGAACAACGTGAACAATTGGGTACCGGTCATGCCGTCCAGCAGGTTATTCCATACCTCCAAAGCAGTGAAAAAGTCATTATTCTGTACGGTGACGTCCCCTTGCTAACTGAATCAACTTTAATAAAGTTGGTCACTGCCAGCGCCAACACCGAGCTTGGTTTGCTGACGATGAGCTTAGCAGAGCCTACGGGTTATGGTCGCATTGTGCGTAATGAACGTCGCAGTGTTACCGGTATTGTTGAGCAAAAGGATGCCAATGCTCAGCAACTGGCTATTAATGAGGTCAACACAGGCATTATGATAGCCGATAGCGACAAGTTAAAAGCCTGGCTTAGCAACTTAAGTAATGACAATGCGCAAAAAGAATATTATTTAACAGATATTGTTGCAATGGCGGCCGATGAAGGGGTGAATATTGCCACGGCACAACCCGACAACGCTCAGGAAGTGGAAGGTGCCAATAATCGCCAGCAATTAGCGTCGTTAGAGCGAGCCCTGCAGCAGCGGCAGGCTGAAGAATTAATGACGCAGGGCGTAACCCTAATTGACCCTGCCCGCTTTGACTGTCGCGGTAAACTAACTGCTGGCAGCGATGTTACTATCGATATTAATGCTGTTTTTGAAGGTGAAGTCGTCTTAGGAAACCGGGTTTATATTGAGCCAAACTGCATCATAAAGAGTTCCGTTATTGGCGATGACACGGTTATTCGTGCGAACTCTCATATTGAAGATGCAAAAGTAGCGAGAGGCTGTAAAGTAGGCCCATTTGCCCGGTTAAGGCCGGGAGCGGAACTTGCCGACGAGGCACAGGTCGGAAACTTTGTAGAGATGAAAAAAAGCCGTTTGGGTAAAGGCTCAAAAGCAAGCCACCTAACCTACCTTGGTGATGCTCAGATAGGCGACAATGCGAATATTGGTGCAGGTACCATCACCTGCAATTACGATGGTGTGAATAAAGCGCTAACCGAAATTGGCGATGGCGCTTTTATTGGCTCAAACAGCTCATTGGTTGCGCCTGTTTCCATCGGAAAGAATGCAACCGTTGGTGCCGGCTCGGTAATAACTCGTACGGTAGCTGACGAAGAATTGGCTGTTGCCCGCGGCAAGCAGCGTAATATCAGCGGATGGCAACGTCCACAGTCGAAAAAAGGAAGTTAATTTATGTGCGGTATTGTAGGAGCTACGTCGGAACGTCGGGTAACAGGTATTCTGCTGGAAGGTTTAAAGCGACTGGAGTATCGGGGTTACGATTCGGCGGGTGTGGCTATTATCGACGCTGATAATCATTTAAGAAGTATCCGCCGTACCGGTAAGGTTCAGGAGCTGAAAGACGCTATTGACCAGAACCCGTTAGATGGCACTATTGGTATTGCGCATACTCGCTGGGCAACGCATGGCGGCGTAACGGAAGCCAACGCCCACCCGCACCGCTCTGCAGACGAAATAGCAGTCGTCCATAACGGTATTATCGAAAATCATGAACGCCTGCGCGAAGAATTAAAAGCTGAAGGATACGTTTTTAACTCGCAAACTGACACCGAAGTAATCGCTCACTTAATTCACCATGAACGTAAAACTCAAGGTGACTTATTGGCTGCTGTTAAATCCGCAGTCCGCCAGCTTGAAGGCGCTTACGGTACGGTTGTTATGGACACTAAATACCCAGAGCGTTTAGTGGTAGCCCGCTCAGGTAGCCCGCTAGTGATTGGTGTGGGTATTGGTGAAAATTTTGTGGCATCTGACCAATTAGCTTTATTGCCGGTAACCCGCCAGTTTATTTATCTGGAAGAGGGCGACGTGGCCGATATCAACCGCACTGAAATCGATATTTATGATGCCGAGGGTCAGCAGGTTGAGCGTGAAATAGTCGAGTCTGACGTAAGTTACGACGCGGGTGGAAAAGGCCAATATCGTCACTTTATGCTAAAAGAAATCTACGAACAGCCTATTGCCGTGCGTAATACACTGGAAGGTCGTTTATCCGAAACGACGGTATTAGATAACGCTTTCGGTGAGAATGCAGCAGACATTCTGAAAGAGATTGAGCATGTACAGATAGTGGCGTGTGGTACCAGTTACCATGCCGGGATGGTGGCTCGTTACTGGCTGGAATCAATGGCGAATGTGTCGTGCAACGTTGAGATTGCTTCTGAGTTTCGCTACCGCAAGTCCTATGTTCACCCCAATAGTTTGTTAGTGACCATTTCGCAGAGTGGCGAAACGGCAGATACCTTAGCCGCACTGCGTTTATCTAAAGAGCTTGGCTACAAAGGCAGTCTGACCATTTGTAATGTGGGCTCCTCGTCTATGGTGCGTGAGTCTGATCTCGCCTTTTTAACCCGTGCCGGTGCCGAAATTGGCGTAGCATCGACCAAAGCCTTTACCACTCAGTTGACCGGACTGTTGATGCTGACCTTAGGTATTGGTAAGTACCGGGGGATGCCAGAGCAACAACAACAAGCGGTTGTTCATGCGCTGCAGGCATTGCCAACTAAGTTGGAAGAAGCGGTGTCTCTGGCGGACGAAATTGAAGAGCTAGCGCAAGACTTTGCCAATAAAGAGCACAGTTTGTTCCTTGGCCGTGGTAACCAATACCCCATTGCTATGGAAGGTGCACTTAAGCTAAAAGAAATTTCTTACATCCACGCAGAAGCCTATGCAGCAGGCGAGTTAAAGCATGGCCCATTGGCACTTATTGACGAAGAAATGCCGGTTATTGTGGTCGCTCCGAACAATGACTTGCTGGAAAAGTTAAAGTCTAACGTGGAAGAAGTTCGCGCCCGTGGCGGCTTGATGTATGTTTTTGCGGACAAAAATGCGCGCTTCAAAGGTGATGAGTCATTAAGCGTATTGAACGTCTGCCATTGCGACGAAGTGATAGCGCCTATTGTCTATACCGTTCCGCTGCAGCTGCTTTCTTACTACGTAGCTTTGATAAAGGGTACGGATGTAGACCAGCCGAGGAACTTGGCTAAATCAGTTACTGTGGAATAACAGAAGGGCCGAAAGGCCCTTTTTTGTCGGCGTACATTAAAGTTCTTAATAAACATTAAAGATCTTAAATGAGACATTAAAGTTGTTAAATATTGAGCTCCTTTTGAGCTAGCCAAAATCTTTACCTGTAAATACAGTGAATTTGTATTAATGTGATTAGATAACTGTTTAAGCAGGATTATATTTAAGTGACTAGATCTTATAATGATGAACGTGATTTGTACGTCGCGCTTACCTGTTACAATTATTTCCCAAACCAAAAGGAAGTAATGGGTGAGTTGCCCCCCTGCTTTTCTTCTAGACAGTTTACTCCAGAGGTCTGTAAAGCTTTGTCGGAAGCTGATAACGGTCCAAGCAGAAAGAAGAATGGTTTCGATTTAGTTGAGTTTAGAGCAACCAGATATAACAATGTACCGCGTACACTAGCCTTGGTTCACCCGAAACCATATTCAGTTTTAGTTGAGAGGATACTTAGTAGTTGGGAGAAAATACGGAATATTTGCGATAACCCGAATAGCCAAGTAAAGCCTGAAATAAGGGAAGATGGTCGAGTTTTCGTAATGAACTATGAGAATGGACTAAACAAAACTAGCCGGCTAAACAAGTTGAGTTTTGCAAAGAAGTTTATAGTTTCATCAGATATCGCGAATTGTTTCAATAGTATTTATAGCCATTCAATCCCTTGGGCATTAGTTGGATTAGAGGAAGCAAAAAAAAATAGAAAACCTAACGAGTGGTTCAATGCAATCGACTCTTCAGTTCGTTGGTGTAAGCGAAATGAAACTCAGGGAATTCCAATTGGCCCAGGGACTTCCTCTATTATCGTAGAGCTAATTCTTTCTGAGATAGATTCGAAATTGAGAGAGAAGAGTTATTTATTTGAACGGTATGTCGATGATTACACGTGTTATTGTGAGTCAGACATTGAAGCAGAGTCATTTATAATCGACTTAGAAAGATACCTCTCCGAGTTTAAACTTTCGTTAAACCTATCAAAAACAAACATTAAGGCTTTACCTCTTCCTAATGACGATGAATGGGTTCTGGAGTTGCTAGGAATTCTCCCTCAAAGCTATATGTATGAGGATGAAAACCAAACTCGGGAAGTTATAAGCACTCCAGCGATAATCACATTTATCAACAATGCCTTAAAGATCAATGGGAGAACCCCCGATGGAAGCGTATTAAAGTATGCTCTCCAGCTTGTAGTTGATAGGGTTGAACAACATAAAGCTGATATCGTGCTTCAAGAAGTGGTGGGCTTAGCTTGGCACTATCCTGTGTTGATTCCGTTTCTCGATAGGTTAGCTAGAAATTACGATGTTGACGTTTCGGTTTACGAGAAAGAATTAAACGAACTTGTTAAAGAAAACTCTGCTAAACGCCGCAGTGATGGCATATGCTGGCCACTTTATTTGATGTTTACCAATGATTTAACTCCCTCGAATGAGGCTGTAACTCAGGTAATCAATAGCATGGACTGCTTGGGAATAACTATTCTTTCTCACTTTATGGGATATCAAGAATCGATCCACGGCGTTGTAAATACCCTATTGGATAGTGATGACTATACGAAAGATAACTATTGGATACTGCTTTACCAGCTTTATTATCAAGGGCATATAGATAACCCATATAGGGGGGATCAGACTTTCGAGTTATTGAAGGACTTCGACGTTAATTTTATGCCAGGCGATAGCGAGAACGAGGCGGAAAGGCACTCTGAGCAAATTGCAATACAGCACATATTTCCTGACGACATGGAAATATAGCAAGAGCTAACAAAAGTGACTTAAGGATTTATCGTGAAGTCGACCAATAGATTACCTGATGAGTTAAAGCCCTCGTCCAATGACTATACTGTGTCCGGTCTAAAATCTGTATTAGGGGCAGTTCCTGTTGCAGGTTCATTATTATCGGAAATTGCAGGGACGGTCATACCTAATCAAAGAGTTGATCGTATAGCTGATTTTGCGCGGAAACTGGAGTTAAGAGTTTCTCACTTGGAACATTCATTTTTTGAGCGTGAAATAAAAAACGAAGAGTTTACGGATTTAGTTGAGGAAAGCCTAAGACAAGCGGCACGGGCAACCACGGACGACAGACGAGAGTATTTGGCTTCCTTATTAGCCACTAGCCTAAATAGCAAGGACATTGAATACGCGGAGTCTCATCACTTACTCAGAATTTTATCAGAGCTGTCAGATATTGAGGTTATTTGGCTGAGGTTTTATAGCAATCCATCACTAGGTGGAGATGACGAATTCAGAGACCTTCACAAGGATGTACTTGGACCGGTAGAAGCGGCTCTAGGAAGTGACCAGAACGAGATCGACAAAGAGGCCCTTCAAAAAAGCTATAAGGCTCACTTAGAAAGGCTTGGGCTTATTAGCGGTAAAGTAAAAACTGATAAAAATAAGAATCCTGAGTTTGACAAATTGTCAGGTGAGTTCAAAAGGCAGTCTCTTAGAACAACAGCTTTAGGTGGTTTGTTACTACGGAATATTGACTTACTTTAGCCGAGAGGTCTTTAGGTAGCTGTCTTGCTTAATGAATGTATTTGGTTATGCTGAAACAAAGCAGATCGAGTTGATGACATGGCAAAATCAAAATATTCGCTGAGCGAGACGCAGATTGCGAAAAGAATAAAGGAAGGACGCGGATCTGGCTCCGGCACGGATTACAGCCCTTGGGTGCGGGTCGATGAGCTTGCTTCTTTAGGGCGATCCCGGCAGGTCTACTCTCACCTCACCAAACGCATCCACCATCTACTTTCTGATCTCGAATTTGCTGTATTCCTTCTGCTTGATAACAATCCTTCAGTTACCGATATACGTGAACAATTCCCTTTGATTCGTGATGACACGCGAAATATTGCCCGGGAAAATAACTTACCCCACCCTGCCAATAATGGTGTAGACACGGTTATGTCTTCAGATTTTTTAGTGGATTCTACTGACAAATCAGAGCCCAAATTTGTTCTACAAGCCAAGTACACAGATAGCCTTGGTGATGCGCGCACTATTGAGAAGCTAGAGATTGAGCGCCGGTACTGGAAGCAGAAGGAGCTTCCCTGGTATCTAGTTACTGAACGCGAAATCGATCCGGTGGCCAAGACAAACATTGACTGGCTGTATGTTGTGAAAGGAGAACTGGAATCGGGTGATAAGGTTATCACGGCGTCGAGTTTGGCGATGTTTAAAGCAGCTGTAGCCGACAACCCGGGGTTAAATATTATTGAGCTGTGTAAGACGATTGACCGGGCTTACGACCTTGAGCTGGGTGAGTCACTTTATGATTTAAGGGTGCTCTGTGCATCCCGGGTTATTACGTTTGATGTCAGAAAGCCATTCAGAAAACTGAGTGGGAAAGACTTTACGTGTCATGAGTTAGAAAGCTTGGGAGGTGCGGTGAATGTGGCGAGTTAATGATGTTGTTGAGTATGACAGTAAGCGGTACCGCATCTTATTCGTCGAGAGTGCCCGGCTTGTTTGGCTTTGCATTGATGAGAATAAAGGAACCCCCACCTCAGAGCATATTGATGTGCTCGAGGACTTAGTTGCTGCGGGTGAACTTACGCGTGTTGAAGACCCTTTCGCTGAACTTCAGGTGATTACACCGCAAGAAGGTAGTTCTGACTACAAACACCGTGAAAAAGCTTACCAAGCGATTAAAGACATCATCGCAGATGAGAAAATGTATTTTAAAAAAGAGCGTGCTGCTCTTCTGAAAAGTGTCGCTGAAGAATCGAAGGTCAGTGTTCCCACGCTCTACAAGTACCTTAGAAGATACTGGCAACGAGGTCAGCTTAAAAATGCATTGTTGCCTGACTTTAAGAATTCTGGTGCGGCCGGTAAACCTCGAAGCTTTAAAGATAAAACGCCCGGGCAACGCCGAATACACAGTCCGGGAACCACGGTGCCGTTAAATGATGATATACGGCGACTGTTCCGACGCACGATAGAAACGGTATTGCTGAACGACAAGAATATGTCTGTCAGCTATGCGTACCGGAAGTTTGCTTCGGCTTATAAGTTCGCAAACCCAGATGCCAGTGAAGAGCAGATACCGACCTATCGACAGTTTCAGCATTTTTATCTTCGTGAATACGAAAAAACCGACAAGCTTATTGCACAAACTTCAGTAACTAACTATCGCAAAGACGTAAGGCCGTTACATGGAACAGCAACGGAGCAAGCATTAGGCCCGGGTAGTCGTTATGAAATTGATGCAACAATCGCTGACATCTACCTGGTTGATGATGAGGAACCGGATAAGGTCATCGGGCGGCCAACCATATACATGGTGATTGATGTATTTAGTCGAATGGTAACGGGGTTTTATATTGGCGTAGATAACCCGTCTTATGTTGTTGCAATGAAGGCTTTAACGTCCAGTTTTGGCGATAAAACCGAAGTGTGTAAGAAGTACGGTATCGATATTTCGCCGGAAGATTGGCCGTCAGTTGGTTTGCCGGATGTTGTTCTTGCCGATAGAGGTGAGTTAATGAGCCATCAGGCTCAATATTTGATTGAAGGGCTGGGCGTTCGGCTGGAGAGTGCGCCGCCCCGTCGTGGAGATGCTAAAGGGATAGTGGAGCGATTCTTTAAAACCATTCAGGGCACTTTTAAACCATATTTGCCGGGTGTTGTTGAAGGCAACCGGATCAAAAAGCATGGTGAGAGGGACTATCGTGTGGCCGCTAAAATTCCTATGAATGACTTCACTGAAATCATGCTAAGCGCCATTGTTAATCACAACCTGAATAAGCCCATGAAAAAGTATGACCGGGCAGCGGATATTCCGGAAGATGTTCCTTCAATCCCTATTCACCTTTGGAACTGGGGTATTCAGAACCGTGTTGGAAAACTTCGCAATGTCGATGTGAACCTTGCCCGGGTCGTTTTATTGCCGAGAAAGAAAATTACGGTTTCTGAGCAGGGCGTAAAACTTTGGGGTCTGACATATACCGGCCGGGAATTGATTGAAGCCGGGTGGATGCATCGGGATTCGTCTGTTAAAAGACCTAAAGGGCTTATGGCAGCTTACGACCCGGGAAGCGCTAACCACATTTACTTGTTTCCGGAAGTTGGCAAGAAACTGTTCTGGATCTGCGACTTGTCGACTCGAAGCCGCGAGTTTCGCAACCTTACCTGGAAGCAAGTTTGGGAAAAGCAGACAATTATCAAAGGGACTTATGCAAAAGCTGAGCTGGGGCACGCACCTAAAGCCCGGGAACTTGATCAGCTTATTGAAGATAAGGTTAAAAAAGCGACTAAGCGGGACTTTGGCTCAAAAAGCAGTGATGCTGAGCGTATTCGCAACATAAAGAAAAATAAAGCGGAAGCCAGAGAGCAAGAGCGCAGTGATACTGCGGTTCGTCCTGAGCGAGAGAATAAGAAAGAACCCGCTAAAGTGGTTCCGATTAAGCACTCAAGCGAAGAGACTTACGATTACCCTGATTATCTCTCAGAGCTGTTTGGTGATGACTCGGAGCCGAACTCATGACATTTGGTGGCATTGAATCAATAACCGCTGGTTATCATGATACCGGCGTTGAAAGTTACCGGGGCAACCCTCTGATTGAGGCTCTACCACCCATAAAGTCGGTAAAAAATATAGCCGAGTCTTTGAAAATTGATGCTCATTGTCGATCGGAGGATTTACTTGCTTCGGGACACGTCAGAGCTCACTCAATTAGTCGACTGACCGATGAGTTCTTTCAACCGCTATCAACACACGTGCAACTGGAAGAGAAGCTGTCCATCATGATCCGTGGAGGCTATGTTGGCCGCAATCCAAAAAATGGGTCACGACAAAAGCACCTTCAGAATGGTTACGAGCGATTATTAACAGGCGACCTATCGGCCTTTCGCTTTGATGAGGTGAAATCAACCGCTCAAAGTATGTCGATTATTGGCTGCTCCGGCAGTGGAAAAACGACAACCATTGGTCGGGTACTCTCCGGTTATCCTCAAGTCATTTACCATCCGGACTATAACCTTGAACAGGTCGTTTATCTAAAAGTTGATTGTTCGTTTGATGGCTCTCTTAAAGGTATTTGTCAGAACTTTTTCAGAGCATTAGACCGGGTTCTGAATACGCACTATGAACAACGTTACGGTATGAAGCGCCACAGCATAGAAAACATGCTGGCCATTATGGCTCAGATTGCCAATTCGCATGCTTTGGGTGTTCTTATCATTGATGAGATACAGCACTTGAACCGATCAAAGTCCGGTGGCTCTGAGAAAATGCTGAATTTTTTCGTCACTTTAGTGAATACCATCGGTTTACCTGTTGTTCTTGTTGGCACGCCTAAAGCGAAGGAAATATTTGAGGATGACTTGCGTTCAGCAAGACGCAGTGCGGGGTTTGGCGCGATTTTCTGGGAGCCAATGAAACAATATCAGTCCAATGGTCACCCGGGTGAATGGCACGCGTTTTCTAATAAGCTTTGGAAACTCCAATGGCTCAAACATCGCGATGAACTGTTAACAGATGACATCAGAAACACTTGGTATGACTTAAGCCAGGGCATACTGGATATTGTGGTTAAATTATTTGTTTTAGCCCAGTTAAGAGCCATAGCGACGGGAATAGAGCGAATAACATCGGGTTTATTGCGACAAGTATATCAGGATGAATTGGGCCCGGTGCACCCTATGCTGGCAGCACTTCGATCGAACGACGCAGAAAAAATAGCAGAGTACTCAGACCTGCGGTTAAAAGATACGGATAAACGGCTACTTGAATTGCAGTCCCAGATTGATGAGGCGGCGATTGCCTCTGATGAAATGGATGAGCTCGTGTCCGATGATGAAAAGCGGCTGTACATGATGCTCAGCCAGTTTGGATATGATGATAGCTCTCTGCTTCTTGAAACGGTTAAACGCGCTTTTAAAGAATACCCAGGTGCATCGCTTCAGGAGTTATTACCCATTGTATCGACATGGCTCTCCGCTCCGGAGCATGGTGACGTAAAAGCATCAACCAAGAAGCAAAAGACTAAGCGTCTGAAAAAAGATGAGTGGCATACATTACCGACAGAAGATCTGCGGTTTCTTTCCTCGCAAAGCGGCTCTAAAGACGAAGCTTATGAAACGATTGATTCGTCCGGGCTCATATTTCCGATGAATAAATGGATGGATAAGGTCGGCTGAGATGGCAAATGTTCCTGTCCCCTATCCTAATGAGCTGATTTACAGTGTCATAGCGAGGACAGGCGTTAATGAGGCCATTTCCAGCCCTAAACAGTTGCTCGATGAAGTCTTTGGCAACCGTAAGGTAATTTCCACCTTAGATTTACCCAGCCATATCAAAACGATCAGCCAACATTTGGCAAAAACAGGACAATACTCTGCTGAAAAACTGATTTACCAACATACCCTATTCCCCTTTTATGCACCGTTTGTACCTGAGCCAGTTCGGCAGCACGCGATACAACTGATGTCTGGATTTAACAACGGTGCAGTCCATATGATGCTTGGTGTTGCTGCTTCACGAGTAAAAGCAGTAAACCACTTTCGTCTTTGTTCTTCATGTATGGAAAAGCAGATCATAAATTATGGAGAAACCTTCTGGGATCGGCGTTGGTTCATTCCCGGGCTTAATACCTGCGTGTGCTCTGCCTGCTTGAATAGTTTATCGACAAGTTGGCAAGAGCACCGGCACGCTTACGTTTTATGCCCTAAAACCATAGCAAAAGAGCCGGAAGTAACCAGGGAAGTTCACCCTGGCTTGCTTAAGTTATGCTCGGCAGCAAACGAGGTGTTATCACTACCGGCAATAGTGTCTCCGTCATTTGACCAATGGACGTCTTTTTATCAGGCGCTGGCGACTGACAATGCCATGGCGAGAGGTCGTTATGCAGACCATGAGCGGGTAGCTGAAGCCTTGCTGACTTGCTTTCCGCCGTCTGTTCTTCAAGAGCTTAATTTGGGCTTTGACGTCAAAAGTGACACGAACTGGCTGAGAACGATTTTCCGTAAGCATCGTAAGTCATTCAGTGCATTGCAGCATTTAATGGTTTGGCAGGCATTGAAATTGAGAGCTACGGTTGCGGAAACACTGGAGCAAGTAAAGAAAAAGCGAGTTGTCCCTGTTCGCCTTGTTGTTAAACAAAGGACCAAAGGAAAAGCTGATATCTATCGAACGAAGTGGCAATTACTACTGCGAAGATTAGAAATAAAGGAAGCAAGGCTTGCCGATGGCGGCGTTTATGCATGGCTTTATCGGCATGACCGGCAATGGCTAATCGCTTTTAACACAAGTAGGAGGTTGAAGCGTAACGGCCACAAGCCAATAAACTGGCATTATCGCGACTTAGCACTAACGCGACAATGTTTAGAGTTGATAGCTGAAAAAGACCTTGACCTAAGCGCTCCCCGGTTATCGAAGCTTTGGTTGATCAATCACCTTCCCCATGGCCGCTCATGCGCTAAAAATCTTACCAAGCTTCCAATACTGAATCACTGTCTGGATACCTACTCGGAATCCATAACGGATTATCAAATAAGAAGGCTGACTTACGCGGCTTACCAACTGCTATTTCAGCATGAAGAGTTGGTTCACTGGCGTTTGTTAAGGCTGGCCGGGCTAAGTATCGAGCGGATTACTGATGAAGCCGATGAGTTTTTAAGAGAGGTTATTCTTCGTGGCGGACAGATTTAAAAACATTGAGAACAATTCGAAACTGCTTCATCTTGGCGATCTATTCCGAAGCACGACAGCAAAATACTGGCGTATTAATGCCTGGTTGAGCCCAATACAGAATAAGCGTCATGCCAACTTCTCAAACTTACCCATGCTTGCCCGCGGGCGGGTGCTAAATGCCACAGACGACAAGCCTAAGCGTGACAGAGCTTCATGCTCAATCACTCGAGAGTCGATAATTAGTGAATGTAATTTGAGCGAATTTCCGGAGTTTGCCTACGGGTCACTTGCAAAAGCTGAATCGCGCCAAAAAGGATTCCTGATAAAAACGCCCGGGAAGCCAAGTTTTATCATTCCACAGCTAGAGCTTGCCCGTGTTTTGTTTTTACATTCCGGCTATTTGTGCCGGGCGGCACTTACCTCAGAAACATTAACGCATGAGTTTGACGTCCAGGAGCGTTTAAACGAAGGAAAGGTGATTGTTAATGTTTTAAAGCTATCCGCCTTTCCAAAAAACGCGTTTGATGATGCCGGTACCCGACGGATGCTGGCCTGGCTTTTGACAGATCGTAATGCTCGTAAGTCATTTGAAAGCATTTTCCGGCACTATAAGCTGTTCTCCAGAGTGAATAACGGCTGGGAAATGTGGACGTTTTCATTTGAACCGCCTGAAATGCTCGGTTGGTCTTTTACCTTCCATGGTCGAGCGGATGAAACCAACAATAAGTTCTTTGTAGAAGAAATTACTGATTTAACCTTTCACGGAAGCTTGCCAGATAGAGTGCTGTTCCAGCACGACTCCTTTAAACGCTATGAAAATAGACGAACTGGAGGTACGCCAAACGGTTCTCCGTGGACGCATCGTCCTGATGAGCATGAAATCAATGATGACGAAACTTCATCGAATAATAACGAACCCGTTATTTTGAGAAACGACACCCACACCATTAACTTTCTTGGGCACACCCAAACTGCCAAAGTGAATCAGGTAGTCGAGAGTGATACTGGAGCTTCGAACCCTGAACCCAATGAAGTTGCCAGTGAAGAAGTCAGCACAGACGAACCCACTGAGGGCGGGAAACTGCCGGCGGCTGACTTTTCGGGACCTACCGACGAGACAGATTTAACCCGAATGTGCGAGAGTCGCTTTGAGGCCTTTAATCACATGTTGGAATTACTTCAGAAGAATGGAGTGACTTTGCTAACAAAAGAAACAACGGCTCTGCCGCAGTCAGGACGAGGTCAAAAGCATTTATTGAAGAACGGTGAACCTAGGGTCATTTGTTGCGCTGAGGTGAGTTATGAGGGGCGACATGCGTATATTTTGGAGGTCGATACTTCGGATGGGCTTAGTCAACTATCGACTAAGATATTCGTGACGTCTTCTGACTTGCTGGCATTAGTTTGGACTAATTTAATTGAAGGAATAACAAAAGGAGGGTTGAGTTGGCCAGCAGAACTTATAAAAGTCAGCTTTTCTGAAAGAGACCGGTTTAGTATTAATCACCCTAAGAATGAAGGAGCGGGGGGAGGAGCTATTCCAACTGATCAGATTGGTGGTTGGGCTAATAAGTTTCTCTCGAAAATAAAGCAAAATGACTAGCTTCTTGTTTTTTTGTGTTTTTTAGTCACGTTAAAAACGTTGAATTAAAAGGGTTTGGGGTCTAAAATGACTAGAATATTTTAAATCAACGGAAATTAGTCACTTATGTTGGGTTCGGTAGAATTTATTGCGCTATCAAAATTAGCTCTGTCTGGAAGAGAGTCAGATGTAAGACTATACCTTGCCAAACAGATTAGAAAAATACGTAAAGAAGATCCTAAAACTAGCGAAGAGTTGGAAGGTTTACTTAAGCAATCACCATCACAAACTCGCGGAGTGATGCGGAAAACTTCATTTAACGGTGAAAACCCATTTGAAGTTGGAAATGACGCAGATAACAATCGAATTCCTTTGCTCAAGCAATCAGGCCTAACCAGTAATGATGGGCGTGAACCTCTCTTAAGCAAAAATGTAATTAGTGTTTTTGAGCAGGTGATAAAGGAGAGGGCAAAGTCTGAAGAGCTTGAAAAGCTTGGGTTGAAGCCGAGTAGCTCCCTAGTCTTTGAAGGGCCTCCAGGAGTAGGTAAGACAATTAGTGCAGCTTGGTTAGCAGAGAAGCTAAATTTGCCTCTATATACTTTAGATTTAACTGCCGTAATGAGTAGCTATCTAGGAAAGAGTGGTAATAATCTGAGAAATGTCTTGGAGTATGCTAAAAATCATCCTTGCGTACTTTTTTTAGATGAAATTGATGCTATAGCTAAAAAGCGTAGTGATGAATCCGACGTTGGTGAGTTAAAGCGATTGGTGACGATAATGCTGCAAGAAATAGAAGAATGGCCTTCACACGGATTACTAATCGCTGCGACAAATCACCCCGAATTAGTTGATCCTGCTTTATGGCGGCGCTTTGATTTTGTCATTAAGTTCCCCCTGCCTTCTTTACAACAAACGCAAGAAGCAGTTGAGTATTTTCTGGGAAATGATAAAGATGAGTTTAAAAACTTCATTGATGTTCTAGCTAAATCGTTGAAGGGATGCTCATATAGTGATATCAAAAAAGAAGTGGTTAGTTTAAGGAAAAAACGAATTTTAGAGCCGGAGACTGCTAATGATAATTTATTGGAGTTAATAATTCCGGATAACGATTCATTAGAGCAAAAAGAGAGAATTGAATGGGCTGTTAAATTGGTCGAGGATTTTGGGTTAACTCAGGTAAAAGCAGCCAGACGTATGCGCGTTAGTAGAGACACGATAAGGAAGCATAGAAAAAGAGCTTATTAAGGAATAATTTATGGCTAACAAGAACTATATTATAGGGAAAGCTGAAGAATTAACGTCTATTGTTCCTCCTCCCAAAATGAAACCAAATAATAATGCGATATATACGCTTGATGAAGTAATATCAAGGCTCCAACCACAGTTGAATAGTGTTGTGGATGATATGAAGAGGGGCTCGTCGAATTTAGCGCCTGACGGTTACTCTGTGGCCAAACTTACAATGCATCCATCATATATTTCTAAAGGACACTTTCCGACTAAGCTCATGCGTAATGTCGACTTTCAATCTTTAGGAAGTAAAAGCGAAATAGTAACGCCAGATAAATGGACTCGAGAGGGTGAGCCAAAAGCTTCACCTTCAACTGGGATTTTTGTTGCAGGAAAAATAACAGCATTTGAAGCTCTTGCTGATAGTCTTAATTTAGTCGAGTTAGGCGATCCAGGTGTAGAGGACCTAATGAGGGTATGGAGTTTTGAAGTAGTACAACCAGAAGATAAATTAAAACTAGATAAACACAGGCATGATAATTACTTTGAAGTTGTATTTCAGTTAATTCCGAAAAATGAAAATAGTAATATTGAGAAATCATTTTATAGTTACGCCGAAGAACTTGGGTTTGAAATTGCTAAAAACTATGCGGTTTCAGTTTCTAATTTACTATTCATTCCAATGCAGGGTTCAGTTGAGAATCTAAGGTTATTAGCTAACCACCCTTTTGTGAGAGTCATAAGAAATGTATCTCGGCTTAGATCATATAAGCCTCTTGTCAGTCGCATGGCTGTTTCGGAGTCTCCGGCTTTGCCTCAAGAGCCTGCAATTGCTGGTGATATCAAGGTAGCTATTCTAGATGGTGGTATAGCTAATGATTGCTTGATGAAGCCTTGGATTAATAACTATATCTTGTCGAATCCAAACGGCACTGATGACAGTGATGCTGTGGCACATGGTATGGCAGTTACTTCTGCATTTTTGTTTGGCAGTATAGATCCGAGCCAGCCCCTGGAACGACCTTTTTCTCCTGTAGATCATTACAGGGTTCTTGATCATGAGACTGGAAATGAAAACCCTTATGAGCTATACAAAACTCTTGGATATATTGAAGAGGTTTTACTATCGAACCAGTATGACTTCGTCAACCTTAGTTTGGGTCCAGAGTATTCAGTCGATGATGATGAAATTCACCCCTGGACATCCTTGATTGATAGTAATATCTATGACAGCGATACACTAGTTTGTATTGCTGCAGGAAATAATGGAAATAACAATGCGGAGTTAGGTTTAAATCGAGTTCAAGTACCAGCAGATAGTGTTAATAGTATTGCAGTAGGATCTGCAAATTCTTCATCCGCCTTTTGGGATAGAGCAAAATATAGTGCTGTTGGTCCAGGACGCTCTCCTGGGGTTACGAAACCCGATTTGCTAGCTTTTGGGGGAGATCATAAAGAGTATTTTCATGTGCTAGACGGGAGCAACCCGGCCAATGTTACTCCTCAATTGGGGACAAGTTTTGCTTCTCCGTATCTCTTAAGAAAAGCCGTAGGTATTAAAGCATTGATGGGAAAAAGTATTTCTCCCATTGCGATAAAGGCAATGCTTATAAATTCAGCTGAGACAAATGGTTTGAATGCAGTTGATGTAGGTTGGGGAAGGATTCCTGAGGAAATAGATTCGCTGTTAGAGTCTCCACTTGGAACAGCGAGGATTTTATATCAAGGTGAACTTAAGCCTGGAAAGTATATGAAAGCCCCGTTACCGCTTCCCAAGAATGGGCTAAATGGACAAGTAATCATTAAGGCGACATGCTGCTTTGTTACGCCTGTCGATCCGCAAGATAGTTCTATGTACACGAAATCTGGAGTCGAAATAAGCTGGTGCCCTAACTCTTCTAAAAATCGCAAAGAGGGCTTTTTTCAACAAGTGAAGAAAGCTACCGAAGCTGAATTAAGGAGAGATGCCGGTAAGTGGGAAACTGTGTTGCATAACCAGCGTAAGAAAAATCCTAAGTCATTAGATGACCCGTTTTTTGAAATACATCATATAGCCCGTGATTCAGGAGCGAGTATATCCTCTGCAAGAGCGAAATCAGTAAAATACGCTATGGTGATAACTTTAGAGTGCCCAAAGCATAAAGAAATTTTTTCTGACATATTAAATGATTATGATGTTCTTACTGAATTGAAACCTCGTGTTCAAATTCCAACAAAAGTTAATGTTTAACTACAAAAGAACTATTTATGAAGGATTGATAAATGACAAATGCGTATTTCGGTCTATCCGGACAGCGATTCCGGCATCATTCGGACAAGCGTTCCGGTGTCATCCGGACAAGTTAAC
>NZ_JAVFHZ010000005.1:0-306133 GCF_033052755.1 Idiomarina solivarensis
AGCGGTGTGGCACCACCTGAATCCATTCCGAACTCAGAAGTGAAACACACCAGCGCCGATGGTAGTGTGGGGTTTCCTCATGCGAGAGTAGGTCACCGCCAGACTACAAATAAAACGACCCCGGTGCTAACGCGCCGGGGTTTTTTTATGCCTGTCGGTTAACCTCCCGGCAGGCTGACTCAATGCCCCTCCCCCTATCTGATGTGAACATCAGGCTATGAACCCCATTCCATTCTAATTATTAGAAATTAATATCCTAATATTACATATTTTCATTCTATAAATATGAACTAATATAGGCTTATACACCGAGGAATCTATCTATGTGGCAGAACACTTCTGAAAAATATGGGCTAGTAACAATACTCATTCACTGGTTCTCAGCTCTAGTGGTATTCGGCCTTTTTGCATTAGGCTGGTGGATGCTCACCCTCACCTACTACGATGAGTGGTATCGGTTGGGTCCGTGGTGGCATAAGTCGTTTGGTATCACGTTACTTATTGTAACGACTTTGCGAGTGTTCTGGACTTTAGCGAATACTAAACCTAAACCTTTAGGCAGTAAGTTTGAACAGATAGGTGCTAAAACAGGCCATCTATTACTCTATTTACTGCTATTTACGGTAATGATTAGCGGCTTTTTGATATCGACAGCAGACGGAAGTTCTGTCAGCGTATTTGACTGGTTCTCAGTGCCGGCTGTTATTAGCGATTTACCCGATCAGGCTGAGATTGCGGGCACAGTACATTGGTATTCAGCATTAGCATTAGTGATTTTGGCCGGAGGGCATGCACTAGCTTCACTGAAGCACCACTACTTAAATAAAGACAGTACTCTAGTTCGAATATTTGGAAAAACTAAAAGGAAATGATGATGAAAAAGACATTAATTGCAGCCGCGTTAGCGGGCAGTACATTATTTACTTCGGCTGTCATGGCTGAAGAGTATAAAATTGATACCGAAGGGCAACATGCCTTTATCGAATTCAAAATCAGCCATTTAGGCTACAGCTGGCTGTATGGTCGTTTTAATGACTTCGAAGGTTCTTTTAATTACGACGAAAGTGCACCAGAGAACGCTTCTGTTAATGTCACAATAGATACCTCCAGCATTGATACAAATCATGCGGAACGTGACAAACATTTGCGCGGTGAAGACTTCCTGAATGTTTCAGAGCATCCTAAAGCAATGTTTAAGAGTACCAAGTACGTGCCAGACGAAAACAACGAAGGCGAAGGTACTATGTATGGCGAATTCACTCTTAACGGAGTAACTAAAGAAATTGCTCTTGATGTTGAGCATGTGGGCGCAGGGAAAGATCCTTGGGGCGGTTTCCGTCGCGGTTTTGCAGGCGAGGTTGACCTAACTTTAGCCGATTATGGTATCGACTATAACTTAGGCCCTACCGCCGAAGAAGTGCACATGACACTGTCAGTTGAAGGTATACGTCAATAAACGACAACACTTTATTGTTAGTGAGCTAACGCCTCTTTGTAGGCGTTAGCAGCTAACTGGCTGTCACCAAGCGCATGATACGCATCCCCTAATAACCGATAAACACGACTACTTGGCTCAATCTCAGTTAATTTTTTCAGTGCACGCTGAGCTAAAGAAAAATCCTGATTGTCCATCGCAATTTGTGCTAACGCATAAAGATAATCTCTGTCTTGCGGATTTTGTTTTAGTTGAGCCTGGACAAACTCTAGTAATTTCTCCGATTTCGCATTAAATAAATGCAAAGAATTTACCGCTGAGGGTTGTAAGTCCCCTCGTCTAAGACCTTTTAAAATAACTCTGGCTGATGGCTCGTGATCACCTAAATGCTTCAGGGCGGCCGCATAACTTAAGCGAATGGTCGAATCAGAACGGAGTTTACTGGAAAGGCTACGCCATTCGTTGTATAGGATCTCGTTACTTCTGCGACCTTCTGCGACAAAGCGTTCAAAATAGACCTGATACTCGAGGCGTTCAAATTCAGCTGGCGGCAAGTCAGTGACCTGACGCAATTCGGGTAATAGCTCTTTCAGTTGCTGCCAGTTACCTGATGCCTTAAACACTCTGTAGGCTAATTTAAGAGCATTGGCTGAATGTGGTTTGCTGGTTAATAGGCTTTGTATCGTCTTGTCGGCTTGCGAGGGATCGGTTTTAACTTGTTGTTCAATAACAACCAATTGTAGCAACGTATCCGCATCTTCATAAAACGTTCCCGCCTCGTCCTGCCAGAAGGTTGCTTTACCAGCGTCTTTATTGAGACAGCATGCCAGTGTTGTCAATGCCGCTGTGTTCTTATCGGGTGACTTCTTATAGGCCTTGGAAAAGCTTTCAGCGGCTTTTTGCGGTTCGTCATTTAGCAACTCACGGATGCCCTGCTGAAAAATAGTCTGGGCTTTACGTTCGCTGCGATTAGCAAGCCATTTTCTGCCCTGACGGGTTTTGCTCAGTAATCGACGCAGTAATGAAACAATAACGGTGAGTAAGGTGGCAGTCACAATGGCGACGACAATGAGACCTACAACGGTGGTTTCAATTGCGACACCGGCAAACTGAACTAAAACATAGCCTGCATTACCTGAAGCCATAGGGCCGATAATGGCGCCTAGTATAACGATAACAACCAGCGCGATGATCCATCTCATGACGCCTCTCCCTGCTCAATTGCTTGAGCAATGAAGTCCAGCGATTCAAGCTGCTCTATACGTTGTTGTTTAACATCTTCCTGGCTTAGGGTCTTAATGCGAGAAATAACATCCTGCGTGGCTGGTTTATCGCCTTTCACTTGTAGAATCAGGCCTGGAAGCTGTTGTAGGTAGCGTTGCCATAACGCTTCATTATTCTTTACTGCAGCCTGCTGAGCCAGAGTGAAAACAAGCTGAATACGCTCATTGATCGCCGCCCGCTGAATCCCACTCAACAAGGGTTCCGGGTCACTTTCCACTGGCTGAATACGGATAAAGTTATCAAGAAATGACTGCCAGTTCGCATTGAGGTTCGTTTGCCAGTCGGTTACATCCTCACTGACATTTTGCGTTTCGGAGCTGAGCCGTTGCTGCTCGCTATTCACTTTATCCGGCAAATCAGCGACTCGCTGCTGTAGCCCAACTAATTTAAGAGCAAGGTTTGTATTGTCTGCTTTGACGATAGCGTTAACTCGCTCGATATCACCTGCTAGCTTTTCACGGGTACGAATAGCGTCGCGGCTGTCGATACCGGCTAGTTGTTGATCAGCCAGTTTCAAAAGTTGTAACGCCGTTTTAAAGTTATCCTGGCTCCACATTACTCGCGCGGCTGCCGAGATTGTTTGTTTTACTTCCAGTAGACGCCAGTAGGCGGCTTTTTCTGCTGGGGTCTTCTGCAGGTCACTGCGTAAGTCCTCAATGCGCTGACGTAAACGTTCTATTTCGCTCTGCAGCTGTTGATCGGTGTTGCTCAACTTATTCAGTTCCCTGGCGCGAACGGTGTTTTGCAGTTGCTGTTCTAAGTTTGCAACTGAGCGCTCCAGTTGATTAAAGCGGGTTTCAACCGGGTTTTCCTTGGGCTGCTCAATAGTTTGCTCGGAGCCAAAATCAAATAAGGCAGGAAAACGGGTGTAGCCGAAGTAAGCGGCAATTACAATAATGATCAAAACAGCCAACCAAACCAAGCGTTTGAAGAAGCGACCACTACTTTTTTCGGCTGTTACGGTTTCGTCCGTTGCCGATTGTTCGTTGCCTTGTTCACTGTTTTGCAACGCTTCATTCTCTACTTTATTCTCTTCAGTCATGAGTTTTTCCATCCGCTATTAGCGCATTCATTAATATGGCGTCCGCTGCGCTGCCTGTTACCTTGATATTGTCTGATTGTCCGAAAGGAATCAAACCTTTCAGGCGATGACTCGGCACTATCCATTGGCAGTTATCTAACCATGTCTGTGCAGAGTGTGGCATCGAGGACAAAAAATACCCAAGTTGTTCCGCACTGGTAACCACAATGGTACCAACCGATTTTATCCACTGCTGGATCAGTTCCGGATTGTTCATTGTGAGCTGTTTTCGCCGATAGACTTCCCAGTAATCAACCGAAGCGCCGCGCGCACGTAACGCATCAGCCAATAATTCCCGACCGCCTTCACCGCGGATAATTAACCAGTTTTGATCGTGCAGTTTTTGCAGTTCGGATAATTCCAGCAGCCCTTCGGACTGATGCATAAAGGCCGGGCAACTCACCGGCGTGTTAAGGTGCCTGGCAGCAAAAGAGGCTGTGCCCGGACCCACGGCATAATACCTGGAAGGAATACCCGTAAAACCAGCCTTAGCCGCGTAGTGAGCTGCGTTTCTACTGACAATAACAATGCCATCCCAATGCTGTTGTTTAAGCCGTCTCAGTTGTTCTTTATTCACAGTTAACGGCTCAATCTCAATGAAACTGTGGACAAAGTACTCTCTACCGGCCTGCTTTAGCTGCCGCGTAAAGGCATCCGGGGCACTCCCCGGACGCAAGAGTAAAACCGCTTTAGGCGTGGTTGGATTCATTGTCATAAACAGCACTCAGAATTTCGGCCGCGCCCTGTTTGAGCAGTCTGTCGGCAAGTTCAGAGCCTAGTTTTTCAGCGTCAGACACAGGACCGCGCACTTCATCACGCAGAACTTTGCCGCCGTCAGGCTCACCCACTAAGCCGCGCAAATAAACTTCATTGCCTTCCAACTCGGCATAGGCACCAATAGGAACCTGACAACCGCCATCAAGCCCGCGGTTCATCGCACGCTCAGCCAATACCCTGATGCGGGTCTCTTCACACTGTAACGGTGCCAGTAAGGTTTTCATTTCTTCGTCATCGCTGCGGCATTCAATACCCAGCGCGCCCTGACCGTTGGCCGGTAAGGATTGTTCGACCGGAATAAAAGAAGTGATTCGGTCACCGAGTTCCAGACGAATTAATCCCGAGGCGGCCAGTATAATGGCGTCAAATTCACCATCATCTAATTTTCGTAATCGAGTCTGCACATTACCGCGTAAGTCTTTGATGACTAAATGAGGAAACTGCTCTTTAACCTGACAGCGACGACGCAAACTGCAGGTGCCGACAACGGCCCCTTCCGGCAGTTCGCTCAGATTCTTGTAATTGTTCGATACGAAAGCATCGCGTGGATCTTCACGTTCACAAATGGTGTGCAACTCCAGCCCCGGCGGGAACTCAACCGGTAAGTCTTTCATGCTGTGTACGGCGATATCGGCACGCCCTTCCAGCATGGCTACTTCCAGCTCTTTTACGAAAAGACCTTTACCGCCTATCTTGGCCAGCGGTGTATCCAGAATGACATCCCCTTTGGTGGACATAGGAACCAGCTCCACTGAAAGTCCCGGATGCAGTTGTTCAAGGCGTTGTTGAATGTGTTCAGCCTGCCATAAAGCCAGCTTGCTTTTGCGAGTTGCAATTCTAACGCGTTGGGTCATTCGTTTTCCTTTACGACGATTAATGACTTTTTAGGTATCTGGTGCGATGATAGGCAGCAGAGAAACCCAAACGGAATACCTATAGTTTAGCGATGTTTAGTCGAATTGTAATCAAGACGCTGGTGCTATCAGCCATTTTAATGATTTTAGTTGGTTGTGGTCAGAAAGGACCACTGACTCCTCAGCCGCTGCCAGAGCAAAATACACCGGCAGAGCCACCAGCGGAAGACACCAAATGAGCGAATTAATTGACTATAAAAATGGCCGCTTTCATATCGAAAACTGCGACGCCGAAAGTCTTATCGAGCGCTTTAGTTCACCCCTGTATGTCTACTCAAAAGGTCAGATCTTAAAAAACTGGCGCGAGTTTCAGCAGTACTGGCCGGCGCCTCATAAACTTTGTTATGCGGTAAAAGCCAACAGTAACCTGGCTATTTTGCAATTACTGGCAGAGCACGGTGCCGGTTTTGACATTGTCTCGGGTGGCGAGTTACAGCGTGTATTGATGGCTGGCGGAAAAGCGCAGGATGTTGTTTTTTCCGGTGTGGCTAAGTCAAAAGACGAAATTATTATGGCGCTGGAAGCGGGAATTGGCTGTTTTAATGTAGAGTCTGAAGCGGAGCTTGAACGTATTCAGGACATTGCCGCGGCTATGGACAAGCAAGCGCCAGTCTCATTACGGGTCAACCCGGATGTCGACGCAAAAACGCACCCCTACATCGCCACGGGAATGAAAGCTAACAAGTTTGGCATTAGCATGGCGTTAGCCAAACCGGTGTTTCAGCGGGCACAGGTGTTGCCTAATATTAATCTGATAGGCGCCGACTGCCACATTGGCTCGCAAATAATGACCTCGGAGCCATTCCTTGATGCCGCCCAGAGAATGTTTAATCTGGTTTCAGAGTTGGAAGAAGACGGTATTAATCTGACGCACCTTGATTTAGGCGGCGGTTTTGGTGTGGCGTATCAGCCAGAAGAGCCGCTCGATAAATCGTTTTATTTAAAAGAGCTGGTGAAATTGGCCGAAGACTATCCTCAAATTACCTTGCTACTTGAGCCGGGGCGCTCCATCACCGCCGATGCAGGCGTTTTGCTGACGACGGTCGAATACATTAAACCGTCAGAGGATAAGAATTTTGTGCTCGTCGATGCGGGTATGAACGACTTACTGCGTCCGTCTTTGTATCAGGCGTGGCACGATATTCTGCCCTCCAATGAAGAACAACGCGGCGGCGATCAACTCAATGATGTGGTAGGACCGGTGTGTGAAACCGGCGACTTTTTTGGGCATGCCCGACATTTGAATGTGAAGCAAGGCGATGTATTGGCAGTTAAACATGCCGGTGCTTATGGCTTTAGTATGGCGTCAAATTACAACAGTCGTGGCCGCCCGCCCGAGGTTTTGGTCTCTGGTGAAAATGCTACACTGATACGCGAGCGTGAGAGCTTTTATGATCTCGTTCGTGGCGAGCACTTGTTACAGCAGGAAGGCAAATAAAAATGTTATTACATTTTTCGAAAATGCACGGGCTCGGCAATGATTTCATGGTGGTGGATAACGTCACCCAGAACTTATACGTTAACCCGGATCAAATACGTCGCTGGGCTGACAGACATACCGGTATTGGCTTTGACCAAATGCTGTTAGTTGAGCCGCCGTATGACCCCGATTTAGACTTTCATTACCGCATTTTTAATGCTGATGGCAGTGAAGTGGCGCAATGTGGCAATGGTGCGCGTTGTTTCGCAAAGTTTGTAAAAGCGAAGGGATTAAGCAACAAAAACCATCTTAAGGTCAGTACTAAAGCGGGCAAAATGGTTCTGCATTTAGAAAAAGACGGACAAGTCACAGTCGACATGGGCGAGCCCTTATTCGAGCCGGCTGCCGTACCTTTTAAAGCGCAGAAAGCGGAACAAACCTACGTTTTACGAGTAAAAGATGAAACCGTTTTGTGCGGTGTTCTGGGGCTCGGCAATCCGCATTGTGTTATTGCCGTCGATAATGTCGATACAGCGCCCGTAGCAACGCTTGGGGCTGATCTCGCGGCCCACGAGCGCTTTCCGGAAAGTGTGAATGTGGGTTTTATGCAGAAAATCTCGGCCGATGAAATTAAACTGCGCGTGTTTGAACGCGGTGTGGGTGAAACCATGGCGTGTGGCAGTGGTGCTTGCGCCGCTGCGGTAGCGGGTATTCAACAAGGGTTACTGAACGAGCGGGTTAAAGTCAGCTTGCCGGGCGGCGATTTAATTATTCGCTGGCAACAGGGGCAGCCAGTGAAAATGAGCGGCCCTGCGGAATTAGTTTACGATGGACAAATGGTGTTATGAGTAGCGAATCGAAAGTGATGGCAAATGAGCGGTTAGATGACAGCCTAATAAGAGAATACTTACAAGAAAACCCGGACTTTTTCACCCGAAATGATGACTTGCTGGGCCAACTGCAGTTTCAGCACAGTGAAAAAGGGGCGGTGTCATTAATTGAGCGTCAGCAACAAAAACTGCGTTTGCGAGTGCAGCAACTGGAAGAAGAAATTACTGAGCTGATGATCAACGCCCGGCGCAACGAAGCCATATTCGAGGCTTACAGCAACTTGTACGTTCGGCTGCTGCGTTGCCAAAGCCTGACTCAGGTATTAGCCGAGCTGGAAAACACCTTTGAAAATGAGCTGGAAATGCCTGCGTTATCGCTGAAGTTTTTTGACAGTCCGGTAGAGCTCGACGAGCAATACAGCTTTACCTCCGACACTCATAAAAAATTACTGAGCAAGCGTTTTAATGAAAGCTCTATTTATCTGGGTCGTTTAACTGAGCAGGAACATAAACTGTTGTTTCAGGATGAAGAGATTGCCTCAGTGGCTTTGCTGTTGCTGGGTAATAATGGCGAACTGGGTATGCTGGCGGTTGGTAATACGAACGCCAGTCACTTTGAGCCTGCTATGGATAAATTGCTGATCAACCAACTACAAGCCCTGTTAAGTGCATTGCTACCGGGGTTACTGAAAAGTCATGACGCTGCATGACTGGCAGCAAAAATGGATGCAACAGCTGCAGGGAGAGCGGGGTCTGGCGGAGCTGACGCTAAAGAACTATCAGCGTCTTATTGCGGCTGACCTAACAGCTCTTGAACAGCAAAAAATAACGGAACCAAAAGCACTGCGTGTACCTGTTATTGAGCGCCTGTTGGTTGGCTGGCGCCGCAACGGACTGGGTGAACGCAGTATTGCGTTAAAATTGTCGGCGTGGCGCACCTTTTGCCAGTTCATGGTGGAATCCAACGCTATGGACGATAACCCCGCTATGTCGGTGTCGGCACCAAAAATCCCCAAACGCTTACCGAAAAACCTCGATGTGGACAGTATTTCTCACTTGCTGGATTTACCCACAGATGATGATCTGGCTATTCGCGATGCGGCAATGATGGAACTGCTGTATGCCAGTGGTATTCGTCTGGCGGAACTTGTCAGTCTTGATCGGGATGACATTGATCACCGTATGATGCAGTTAAGAGTCACGGGTAAGGGCAGCAAAACCCGAATTGTGCCGTTTGGCCGTTGTGCTGAAAAAGCCTTAAAGAAATGGTTGTCGGTACGTCAGGCATGGCTTAATGAAAAGCCTGAGCTGGCATTGTTTGTGAGTAAGCGGCTGCAACGTATCAGTCCTCGCACGGTGCAACAGCGGCTAAATTACTGGGGGAAGCAGCAAGGCGTGGTGGGTGACTTGCATCCGCATAAATTACGCCATTCGTTTGCGTCTCATATGCTGGAATCCAGTGGTGACTTGCGGGCAGTCCAAGAAATGCTGGGTCACGCAAACTTATCCACAACTCAGGTGTATACACATTTGGATTTCAAGCGCCTGGCCAGTGTTTATGACAGTGCTCATCCCCGCGCCCGAAAAAAATCGACCTAAGTTTAATCAATTAGGAGCAACATTGTTATGCAGTTCCATCGCCGCTGGCATGTACCCAAAGTTATCAGTTTTGATTTAGACGACACCTTATATGACAACGTGCCCGTTATGCAGCGCACGGAAGAGGTTGTGCATAACTACATCGCTGAGCAGTTTCCGCAAACCGCAGAGTGGGATATGTACCACTGGCGGCGCTTTCGCGACGAGGTCAGCCGTACCGATCAGACCCTTGCCAGTGACATGACTAAGTTAAGGCTGAAGACGCTGGAGCTCGGCTTAAAACAATTTGGCATTGGGGACGCGTCAAAAGCAGCGGGTACCATCATGGACGTGTTCTTAGCCGAGCGTAGTAACTTTCAGGTACCACAAGACAGCTTTCAACTGTTGGAGGCCTTGTCCCAGCATTATCAATTGATAGCACTCAGTAACGGCAATGTAGATGCCGATAAAATAGGTCTGGCGACGTACTTCGACCAAGTGATTCAGCCCGGTGACGGCATGCGTGGTAAACCGCTCCCGGACATGTTTGCAGCCGCTCAGAGGAACCTGCCAGAGGTTCAGCCGTATGAGTTTTTACACGTAGGTGATCACCCCTATTCCGATATTCTTGGTGCGCAACGTCATGGTTGGCAGTCCGCCTGGTTAACCTCCGGGCTGGGAACGCCAAAACACCTGTCGGTATTGCCAACAGTCACCCTGCATAATCTTTATCAGCTACAACAGTTACTGCTGGACTGACGTTCACGAACAACTACTGGTTGCTTATACAGTGATGCGCTATTACACTGGCGCAATAACACAATACCGTTCCCAATAAATGAGTTAGGTGACCGCAGATGAGTACACACCCGCTTCTGGCAGATTTAAATGAACGACAGCAGCAAGCCGTGTCTGCAACGGACGGTCATATGCTGGTTCTGGCGGGGGCCGGTAGTGGTAAAACCCGTGTGTTAGTGCATCGTATTGCCTGGCTTATTCAGGAGCGACAGTACTCTCCTTTTAGTGTGCTGGCGGTTACCTTTACCAATAAAGCCGCCGCTGAAATGCGCGGGCGCGTCGAACAACTGGTTGGCAGCTCGGTTCGTGGTATGTGGATTGGCACCTTCCATGGGCTTGCGCATCGCTTGCTGCGGGCCCATTACATGGATGTTGGTCTACCGCAGAACTTTCAAATTCTCGACAGCGATGACCAGCAACGACTTATCAAGCGCCTAATTAAAAGCTTAAACTTGGATGACAAGCGGTGGCCGGCAAAACAAGCGCAGTGGTACATCAACGGCAAAAAAGATGAAGGCCTGCGTCCGCAACACATCGAAACGTACGACCCCACAGAGCAGACGCTAAAAGAAATTTACACCCTGTATCAGGAGAGTTGTGACCGCGCCGGGCTCGTCGATTTTGCAGAGTTATTGCTGCGTGCGCACGAATTACTGCGTAACAACCGTGTTGTCAGAGAACACTATCAAAACCGCTTCCGCCATATTTTGGTCGATGAGTTTCAGGACACCAACTCCATTCAGTACGCCTGGGTTCGGTTGTTAGCCGGTGAGCAAAACAGCGTAACCATCGTCGGTGACGACGATCAGTCCATTTACGGTTGGCGTGGCGCTAAAGTCGAGAACATTCATCAGTTTTTATCCGATTTTGAAGGTGCAGAGACCATTAGGCTGGAGCAAAATTACCGTTCAACCAGTACTATTTTGCGCGCGGCTAATTCGGTTATTTCAAACAATTCGGGACGCCTGGGTAAAGACTTATGGACGGACGGTAACGAAGGCGAACCCATCAGCCTGTATGCTGGTTTTAATGAAATGGATGAAGCGCGTTATATAGTCGGTCGCATTGAAGAGTGGCGAGATCAAGGTGGATCGCTACAAGATGCGGCTCTTTTGTATCGAAGTAACGCTCAATCCCGGATTTTAGAGGAAGCTTTACTGCACGCCCGTATACCCTATCGTATTTACGGCGGCCTGCGATTTTTTGACCGGCAGGAAATTAAAGACGCTCTGGCTTATCTTCGTGTTCTCGGTAACCGTGACGACGACGCTGCTATTGAGCGAGTCATCAACACCCCCACCCGGGGCATTGGTAACCGCACGTTGGATATGATCCGCCAGGCCGCTCGCGAACGCAGCGAGTCTTTATGGCAGGCATCAAAATATATGGTCAACGAAAAGCAGCTGGCCGGCCGTGCCCGTAACGCCGTTGGTGCTTTTATCGACTTTATTGAAGCGCTAGATGATGAAACCGAAGAGTTCTCACTAGGTCGCCTGAGTGATGAAGTCATCAAAAAAAGTGGCTTGATGGCAATGTATGAAGCGGAAAAGGGTGAAAAAGCAGAAACTCGGGTCGAGAACTTAAAAGAATTGGTGACTGCCTGCGAAAACTTTACCTTAGATGATGCCGAAGAAGACATGACGCCGATGAATGCCTTTTTGGCACACGCGGCGCTGGAAGCGGGCGAAGAACAGGCCGATGAATACCAGGATGCGGTACAGCTAATGACCCTGCACAGCGCCAAGGGTCTTGAGTTTCCGTTGGTGTTTATGACCGGGGTAGAAGAAGGTCTGTTTCCGTCTCAGCAATCTATGGATGAACCCGGAAGGCTGGAAGAAGAGCGCCGGCTTTGTTATGTGGGCATGACTCGGGCAATGCAAAAGTTAGTGCTTACCTACGCTGAGCAGCGGCGTATTTATGGCCAGGAACTATTTCATAAAATCAGTCGCTTTATCAGCGAAATCCCGGCAGATACCCTGCACGAAGTGCGCTTGCAAACTAAGGTTGAAAAGCCCAGTAGTTACAGCCGATTTAATAATGCCGCCAGCCACGAGAGCTTCGAGCAAACCGGCTACTCACTCGGGCAGCGTGTGCGTCACCCTAAGTTTGGCGAAGGTACGGTACTGAACTATGAAGGCACTGGACCGCAGTCAAGAATTCAAATTAATTTCGATAACGTTGGCAGTAAGTGGCTGGTTGTTTCATATGCTCGCCTCGATCCGGTTTTCTAAAGTGTAAAGAGGTGATCAAAAACCGCTATCTTCGACTATGTTAAAGGTACATACATACAATGTCGGAGGCATTTTATGAAACGCTCTGCTAATGCACAGTGGAAAGGAAGTATTAAAGAAGGTTCAGGCGTTGTTTCAACGCAAAGTGGTGTTTTAGACAGCACCCAGTACTCGTTTAAAAGCCGTTTTGAAGAAGGCAAAGGCACTAACCCCGAAGAGCTTCTGGGTGCAGCGCACGCAGGCTGTTATGCCATGGCGTTTTCGCTGATGTTGGGTGAGTCTGGTTATGAGCCTGACAGTATCGACGCCAAAGCTGATGTGTCGTTAGAAGAAGATGGCGATGGCTTCAGCATTGCTAAAATTCATTTAACGGTTAAAGCCAGTATTCCGGATATAGATGACAGCACATTCCAGAAACTGGCAGAAAAAGCGAAAGAAGGTTGTCCTGTCAGCAAAGTACTAAACGCTGACATCTCAATGGATGCCAGCCTCAGCTGAAGCTAGTCGCTTCTTCGCTTTACGATCACGCTGGCGCTGTAATATAGAGTCGAAACTGTACAGTGCCAGCGCACTCCAGATAATAATAAAAGTCACTAACTTACTTTCTTCCAAAGGCTCACCGTAAACCACCACAGCCAAAGCAAACATTAATGTGGGCGCAATGTACTGGAAAAATCCCAGCGTGGCATAGCGCAGGCGTTGTGCTGCTGCGGTAAAGCACAGCAATGGAATAGTGGTGACCAGACCGGCTGCAACCAACAGCAGGTTGAGTGTCCACGGATTCGCGGTTAAATCGCTGCTGGCCGATTCAGCAAAACCAAACAAGTAAATGAGCATGACCGGGAGTAAAATGGCGGTTTCAAGCCATAGTCCGCTGATGGAATCAACCGGCAGACGTTTGCGAATGGCACCGTAAATGGCAAAGCTGGACGCTAAAGCCAGCGCAACCCAAGGTACCGAGCCAAAAGTAATGACCTGAATGGCAACGCCGACCACCGCCATGCCTATGGCAACCAGCTGTAAACGACGCATGCGTTCGGCAAAGAAGACCATACCAATGGCCACATTCAGTAGCGGATTAATATAGTAGCCCAGACTCGCGTCCAGCATATGATTACTGTTTACTGCCCAGATAAACAAAAACCAGTTCCCCCCCAACAGGCAGGTCGCTAACGTTAAACGCAGCACAAGCTTGCGGCTTTTTAAAATTGGGCGAATGCGATCCAGGCGTTTCATGGCAACGATAAGTACAAACACCATCAAGAATGCCCAGATAATTCGGTGGGAAAGTATTTCAAGTGCAGGCACTTGCTTCACCAATTTGAAATAAACCGGTGCAATGCCCCAAAAGGTATAGGCAGCAAGTGCGAAAAAAACGCCTTGCCGGGCCCGAACAGCGTCATCGGACATGTTTCTGGAATCCTTTTTTAATCTGCGCTAACCAACCAGGTAAGTCCCGGTACCGAACGCTATGTGCGTGCCTTCTTCGTTATGTAATTCCATCCGTGCTACCGCCACTTTGTTACCTGAGCGGATAATGGTGGCGCTGGCAATAAATTCGGTGCCACGTCCAGGACGGAGATAATCAACCCGAAGGTCAATGGTACCACATCGGCTCAGGCGCTCCATTAAATAAGGTTCTGTGGGAGACTCAAGTCGGTCAACCATGCCCGCAATAGCCACTAAGCCTCCAGCGGTATCCAGTGCTGTAGCCGTCACTCCGCCATGCAACATGCGCTGTGGCACATTACCCATTAGCTGGTCTTGCCATTTAAATCGAATTTCACCGCGAGCCGGATTAAATTCCGTAATCTCAAGGCCTAGCAGGGCCTGAAACGGAACTTGAGTGTTCATAAATTCGGAAACTTTTGTCAGTATTGTTTGTGTATTCATTTTCGGCATGGTGATTAGCGAACAGGACGCTTACAATAAGAGCATGTTACTCGGGAAGTCAATATAACCATGCAGAGCAGTACCGCCGAAAAAACACAATTTGATCCGCTTCAACAGCAGCTTGAGTCCACTTTTGGCTATCATCATTTTCGCGATGGTCAGCAGGATATTATGCAGGCTGCTATGCAGGGGCGCGACACGCTGGTACTGATGCCAACGGGTGGTGGGAAATCGCTTTGTTATCAGTTACCGGCGCTTTGTGGCGACGGGCTTACTTTGGTGATTTCACCGCTGTTGTCGCTAATGCAAGATCAGGTCGAGGCGCTTAAGGCGCTGGATATTTCGGCGGCAACCCTGCATTCAGGCGTGTCACCACAAGAATCCATGGCAACCATGCAGGGTCTGCAAAGCGGCGAGATTAAACTCTTGTACGTCAGCCCCGAGCGTGTTCTGCAGCCGTCTTTTATTGAGCGCCTACAGTCACTTCAGCTTAACTTTATAGCCGTTGACGAAGCGCATTGTATTAGTCAGTGGGGCCATGATTTTCGCCCTGAGTACGGAAAACTTGGGCTGCTGCGTAACTACTTGCCAAATGTCTCCTTTATGGCATTAACCGCGACTGCAGACTCCGCGACCCAGCACGACATTATTGAACGTTTAGGCCTGCGCGACCCTTTAGTGCACCGAAGCTCCTTTGACCGACCGAATATTCGTTATGTGGTGCAGGAAAAGTACAAACCGTTAAAGCAGGTTCGGGACTACGTAAAAAAACAAAAAGGCGCTGCCGGTATTATTTACTGTGGTAGCCGAAAAAAAACCGAAGAGCTTTCAGAAAGTCTGCAGCAAGCAGGAGTGCGCGCTGCGCCCTACCACGCCGGTATTGAACATCAGATAAAAGAAAGCACCTTGCGGCAATTTCTTCGCGACGACATTGATGTGGTGGTGGCTACTGTCGCTTTTGGTATGGGGATTAATAAGCCCAACATTCGCTTTGTGATTCACTTTGATATCCCCCGCAGTGTCGAGTCTTACTATCAGGAAACGGGGCGTGCCGGTCGTGACGGTTTGCCAGCAGAAGCGCTCATGCTTTACGACCCGCGCGACGCTCAGTGGATACGGCGGATGATAGAAGATCAAGAAAACGAACAGCGTCGTCTGGTTGAAGCGCAAAAGTTTTCCGCTATGCAGGCCATGGCTGAAGCTCAGACCTGTCGTCGTCTGGTGGTCTTGAACTATTTCAATGAATACTCCGATAAAGAATGCGGCAACTGTGACCTGTGTCTGGATCCGCCTCAGCGCTACGATGGTCTCGAAGACGCACAAAAGGCGCTGAGCTGCGTGTATCGGGTAGGTCAACAGTTTGGTATTAACCATGTGGTCGAGGTTTTACGGGGTTCAAAGGCGCAGCGAGTTGTAGAGCTGGGACACGACCAGTTGAGCACCTATGGGCTGGGTAAATCGGAAACACAAGAGCACTGGTTTTCGGTATTACGTCAGCTAATACATCGAGGCCTTATTTTGCAGGACATTCGACGTTTTGCAGCACTCCAGCTGACCGACGCTGCGCGCCCTGTCTTAAAAGGCGAAGTGCCATTGGAACTGGCCAAGCCCCGTATCGAGTTAACGGCAACCAAAACCCGTATTACCGATCGCGGTGACTATAATAAGATTCTATTCCGGCGTTTACGTAAGTTACGTAAAGACATTGCTGACCGGGATCAGGTACCGCCGTTCGTTGTCTTTAGTGATGCAGCCTTAGTTGAAATGTGTGTACACTATCCAACAACAGCCAAAGATATGTTAGAAATCAATGGTGTTGGTGAAGTGAAACTGGCACGTTATGGCAATGAGTTTATACAGGCTGTGGAAGGTTTTTTGTCCGGAGCCAGTGAGCGACAATTATTTAACGGGTAAGAAATAGCAATGGAAGACAACATCATTACGTTAAAAAGTACGCCACCGGAAGCAGAGCTTGAGCTTTGGGTTAAGGAACTTTGTGAGCGTATTGGTGCTACTGTCCGCGAAAAAGAACAGGCGGCCGACCAGTTTTGTTGGCGCTTAAGCTTAAATCAGCACCACTGGCTTTTGTTTTACTCCGAAATTTGTGACGCCGTCTGGTTACAGGCATTGGAACAGCCAGAGCCTGAGGTAGAGGCGCGCCTAGCGGAGCATGGCTATGTTTAAGTATTGGTTTACCGGGATACTACTTATTGTTTTAGGCATTATGCAGCCAGCGCAGGCTCAGGAGCCTCTGACGCTGTCCCCACAAACCTCTCGTTTATCATTAAACGAGCATTTCAGTTACCGGGTTGTGAATACGGAGTTACCCGTTGAGAAAATCGCAATTAATGAGCCGCAGCGATGGTTGAACTCGGAACTGCTTCAGGAGCACAGTTACGCAGGCGAGCGTCCTAACGTTTGGGGTCTCGTACCTCTGTTTAATCGCAGTAATGAGCCTCTCACGTTCCATTTAAAGTTTAGCGACCCTTACTTAACGCAAGTTGGCGCATACTTACTCGATAAAAACGGCCAAGTTGAGAGCCGTCAAATAACTCAATTTTCTACGCCCTTATTACAGCGCCCTTATTTGTCCCATGAGCAAGTTCTACCCGTTACTCTACCGGCTAACCAGATAGTCTGGCTGGCCGTCTCGGTGCAACAGTGGCCAGAGCAAATGCCGACTATTAGCCTGTGGCAACCGGGAGATTTACAACTGCGGCTTCAGCAACAACAAACCGCACTAGGTGTTAATGCCGGCATCTTGATATTGTTAGCGCTGGCAGCGGCTGTCTCCGCGCGTTTGTTTGGGAGTCGGCTGCTCATTTCCTTTGGCACCCTGACCCTGTCTTTTACGCTTAAGCTGCTACTGCACAGTGGTATTTGGATAACGTACTTTACGCCTTACTCACCGGATGTCGCTGCCGGTTTGCAAGTTTATATTAGTCAATTCCTTATCGTTTCACTCAGTTGGTTTATTTGGGAGTGGTCGCGGTTTCGTTTCAAATTGTCACGATTTAACCGAATAGGCTATTCCGTAATGATGATAGCGATAGCACTGGCCATCTTGCTGCCTTGGCTCTCTGAACCCTGGCGACTGGCGACGATTTCTTTGCAGATTAATGCGCTGTTGCTTTGGGGCGGAGTAGTCGTTGTACGGAGCGTGCAAAAGCGACCAGTAAATGAGCGAAAATGGCAAACGGCATTGATGGTATTGACGGTCATATCCGCCTGGCTGTTGATATCGCCTCGTTACAATCCTATCTGGGAAGGGTTGTCCGGACTGCTGTTATACAGCGGGCTGACTCTGGTCATCACCATGTTTTTATTGGCCCTGGAGCGCTATCGCTTTAGTCGTCTGGTGAAACGTATCAGTAACTTAAAGCGTAACCGCAAAGTATTGAGGCGGCGTCTGTGGCGGTTGCTTAAACGTACGGGAGAGGGTTGGTTCAGAGTTAATCCGGACGGTAGTATCAAACAAGTTAACCGCCAAATGATAAAAATTCTGGCGGCCCACTCTATTGAACAAATTCAGTCTCATTGGCCAAAAGGGTTTAATATAGAAGGACAGCGTCAGCTCGTTTCTATTGAACGTTTGGATGGCAGAAAAATATGGCTTGATATCGAGTTGTTCGGTGACAATACCGGGCGTATTGCAGATGTGACCAAGCGCATGGAGGCGGAAGTTCATCTTAATTTTCTGGCGCATCACGACGCGGTAACCGGCTTGCTTAACGTCCGTGAATTTAGACGGTTACTGCAAAGCCGACTCGATCAGAAAGCAACCACCAGTGTCATCATTATCCGCTTAACCGGTTTGCAGATTATAGCTGATCAAGCCGGTTCTGATGGTCGGGATCAGGCGATACTGCAGCTGACACTATCGCTGCAGCAGAAAGCGCCGAAAAATGCCCGGGTTGCCCGAATAAGTGAAACCGAAATAGCGCTGTTAAGCCGCGAAGATGAACAGGCAACCTTTGCGCAGGCCCACCGGTTACTTCAGTTTTGTAGAGAATTTCGTTTTAGCAGTGACAAACGTATTTTCCAGCTGACCGGCCATGCGGGCATTTCCTACAGTATTGCAGACGCACTTTCGGCAAGCACTCTTATGCGGCAGGCACGCGAAGCCGTGCAGTTGGCGATGCAACAGGGCGATTACCGAGTCCACTCGTACAGTGATGCTGATCAGAAGCGGTTGGTTGGCCAGGCGGAAGCTGAATGGGAAACCCGTTTGAAAAAAGCATTACGGGAAGAAGACTGGCAACTGTTTTCTCAGCCAATTATCAGTGCGTCAAAGAATGAAGATAAACATTGCTTTGAACTTCTGTTAAGGCTTCCCGGGACCGAGAATGATGAGGCCATTGCACCACAGCAATTTTTACGCTCGGCGTTAAGAGCGGGGGTAATGGGTAAGGCGGATCGCTGGTTAGTAAGAGAAGTGGTTGAGCACTTTAACGAGCAACCGTTTGAGGCGAATCGAACCTGGCGTTGTCACATTAATCTGTCTTCACAAAGCCTGGAAGATGTCGACTTTATTCGGTTTATAGAGCAAATTCTTAAACAGTCTGTGTTGCAACCACAACAGTTGGTGTTTGAAGTAGCAGAGCCCGATGCCGATAAATATTTTGATGAAACTTATCGTTTGTTTAAAGAGCTTCGTGAGCTGGGTATTGGCACAGCGTTAGATCAGTTTGGTACTGGCTTCAACTCATTCCGCTTAATGCGGCAGTTACCACTAACGCAAATTAAAGTTAACCGCTTTTGGGTGCAGGACATGTTGGTGGATGCCGTTGACGCTGAACTGGTTGCCAGTTGTGTGCGTATTGCCAAGGTTCTTAATATTGAAGTGTGCGCGGTGGGTGTCGAGAGTGATGAAGCGCGTATTAAGCTCACTCAGCTGGGTGTAGACTATGTCCAGGGGTTCGTCTGTGGGCACCCAGTAGAGTGGCAACGTGAGGGAAAACAGGGCGGCTAATTGCCGCCCCTCATCCAGTGCTTAAGTTTAAGCCGCATTTTCCTTACTTTTAGAGCGGTCTTCCAGCAGGTCTTTTGTCGAGCTGCCAATGTTAATGCGCTTCGGTTTCATGGCTTCAGGAATGTTCTTCACCAGGCCGACCGTTAGCAGACCGTTCTTTAAGGCTGCGCCTGTGACTTCAATGTGTTCAGCCAGACTGAACTTACGTTCGAAGGCACGGTTTGCAATGCCGCGGTGTAGATACTCACGTTTTTCGTTTTCTTCGGCTTTTTTGCCGGTCACACGAAGCACGCCGTTCTCTACTTCAATTTCCAGATCATCCTCTTCAAAACCTGCAACCGCCAGTGTAATGGCGTACTGGTTTTCTGCTACCAGTTCAATGTTGTAGGGAGGGTATCCGGTTGCACCAGTATCTGAGCGTAGTGCCGAATCCAGCAAAGATGCCATGCGGTCAAAACCTACACTGCTACGATAAAGAGGGCTTAAGTCGATAGTTGCCATAATAGTCATTCTCCTAAGAAGCAATAACGTTAATTGTAATAAACAAGTGACACACCATGTGTCGGTTTAAGGCGGCTCTCTCAGAGACACCGGCCTTAACTTCTATATGTGCACTGCAAAAATGAGTTTCAAGAGTGTGTATGCAAATTTTTCATTGGACTCTGGCGCAAGGCACTCTATTATCGATGCTAAGCAATGATTCATTTTATCCGTGAAAAGGAAGCTCTGGATGGCCGAAGAGCCAATAAAAACGTGGCAATGGGTCACGGTTGATGATTATGAAAAGCCCGCTATCCCTACCACCATTAAGATTAAAAAGTGGTGGCAAAAATTTATTGGCTGGGTAACGCCTGATGATGAACAAGAAGCCGAAGAAGAGCAGTCTCAGGCACTGGAGCTGAGCTTTGATGAAGCAGCAGAAGCGCTGGATGAGTGTTTTGCTGACTGGCTGCACGACGATAAAGATAACAGCTTGCGTTGGATTATTGCGCCGCCACACTCAGGGGTTACTGAAGCGGTCCAAAAGTGGGTGGAAAAACAGCAAATAACAGAATTGAGTTTACCCGACAGGGCTTTGCTTAGTGATCCTAATACGGCTTCTTTGCCAGAATTTCCGCCGAAAGGGAATATATCCAGCCCCTGGATCATGCCTCAATTAGCACATGGCTTTCTTCGTCAAACTAATGGTTTACGGTGGGTTCGCGAGTTTTTTTCGCAGGTGTTGTCGGGTGACGCGGGCAAAGGAATCATTGTTTGTGACAGTTGGGCCTGGGCTTTTCTGGAAAAAGTGTGGCCAGTGCCGGTGAATCAGTTATGGACCTTACAAGCACTGGATCAGGACGCGCTGCAGAAGCTCGGGTTGGCGCGAGGAGACGGGCGTTTACGTGCGTTAGCCGCGCTCAGTCGTGGTAATGCCGGTGTTGCCGCTGCGTATTCTGACCGGTATCAACGCGACAGTGAACAGGCCTTCGAAACACCGGTTCTCCCTTCAGATATTAGTGATGCGACGGCTTTTGTTTGTTATGCCTTATTGCTCCATAAAGGCTTGAGTAAAGCGCATTTAGTTCAGGTGTTGCCGATAGTTTCTGCCAGTCAGCTTGAAATTCAATTGCAGGTGCTGAAGCAGCGAGGTTTGATAGAGCGTGAGCAAGAGCAAGAGCTTTGGTATGTGACCGCGCGGGGTTATCCGGTTGTCAGGGAATTATTGGCTGCCCGGGATTTTTGGTTAGACCGGTTTTAACGGAGAAATTTATGGAAACGGATTCATTAAAAAACGTTGCCGGTATCTTTAAGTCGCTGGATGGCTTTGCAATTTTTGAAATTGCCGTGATATTCGCTATGGCGCTGGCAGTGGTTTGGCTGACACAGCGTATCTTGCCGTGGATAGCCTCTAACCTCCACGGTAAACGCCGATTGTACATTTTGGCGCTCGTTCCCATGGTTCGCATAGTGGTTCTGGTGGTTGCTCTGGTTATGATTATTCCGCGTATTATAGAGCCGACCATGCAAAATATGGTGGCGATACTGGGGGCGGCCGGTTTAGCGATAGGCTTTGCGTTAAAGGACTACGTGAGCAGCTTAATTGCCGGTGTGGTTGCTGTACATGAAATGCCTTACCGCCCCGGCGACTGGATAGAAGTCGACGGCAGCTATGGAGAAGTGAAACACATTGGTATGCGCACCGTGGAATTAGTGACCAGTGACGATACGGTCATCTGGGTACCGCACTTAAAACTCTGGGATCACTTAATTCACAATGCCAACAACGGCGGTCCCAGTCTCATGTGCATTGCTGAGTTTTACACGCAACCCGAAGCAGACGCCTACCAAATTCGCGATGCACTGGAAGAAGTAGCGCTGACAAGCCCCTATCTGCAGTTAGGCAAGCCCATAGCGGTAACGGCAGCGGAGCAGCCCTGGGGCACAAAATACCGTTTAAAAGCCTACCCCATTGACCCCAGACAACAGTTTCAGTTTATTACTGATATGACGGCCCGGGGTAAAAAACGCCTAATGGAACTGGGTGTGCGCTTCGCCAAGATCGAATCAGACGAAGCGTACGAAATGACTCACTAGCAGCTAGTCGCTAGGCTTCCTCTGCCAGGAAGCCGCCGGACTGGTGACGCCACAACTTAGCGTAGAGACCATCCTGAGCAAGCAGCTGTTCGTGGCTGCCGTGCTCAATAATTTCTCCCTGATCCATCACCACCAGTTTATCCATGGCAGCAATAGTGGAAAGGCGATGGGCAATAGCGATGACCGTCTTGCCCTGCATGAGCTGGTACAAGTTTTCCTGAATGGCGTTCTCTACCTCGGAGTCGAGTGCTGAGGTGGCTTCATCCAGAATCAAAATGGGTGCATCTTTTAGCATGACCCGGGCAATGGCAATTCGCTGGCGCTGACCTCCAGACAGTTTTACACCGCGTTCGCCAACGTGCGCATCCAGCCCGGTACGGCCTTTACTGTCGCTGAGTTCGCTAATGAATTCTTCACAATGTGCCTGGCGCACTGCATTCATTAGATCCTCTTCGCTGGCATCGGGGCGTCCATACAAAATATTGTCGCGCACTGAACGGTGCAACAGCGAGGTGTCCTGAGTGACCATGCCGATATTGGCGCGCAGGCTGTCCTGTTGCACGGTATGAATGGGCTGATCATCAATACGGATTTCACCGCTTTCAACGTCATAAAAGCGCAGCAACAGATTGACCAGAGTGGACTTGCCGGCGCCGGAGCGTCCGACAATGCCGACTTTTTCACCTGGCGCAATGTGCAGATTAAAGTCATCCATAACGCCATGACCTTTGCCATAGTGGAAGCGAACATGATCGAGCACGATGTCACCGGAGTCGACTTTTAAAGCAGGCGCGTTAGGTCTGTCGACAATGCGCTGGGGTACGGCAATAGAGGCAATACCATCCTGAACTGTGCCGATACTCTCAAACAAGGTCGACATTTGCCACATGACCATTTGCGACATACCAAATAAGCGCAGAACCAGGCCAATAACCACTGCCACAGCACCTAAAGTCACTGCGTTGTCCATCCATAAAATAATGGCAGTGGCTGCAGAGCTAAACAACAGCGCACAGTTAATGAAATAGAGAAACCCATACAGCTGAGTCACTAAACGCATTTGCTTGTGAACGGTACCTAAGAAGGTATCCATACCGTCTTGCGCAAATGACGCCTCGCGTTGCGAATGCGAGAACAGCTTGACGGTTTGTATATTGGTGTAGGAATCGACAATGCGGCCTGTCATGTTGGACCGGGCGTCGGCTTGCTCTGCAGAGACTTTGCCCAGTTTGGGCACAAAGTAACGCAGCAACAATGCGTAAAGAGCCAGCCAGCAGGCCAGAGGCAATATCATTCGCCAGTCAGCACTGCCAATAATGAAAAACATACCAATGAAATAGACCACCACATAGTTCACTATTTCAATAAACGTCATAATGCACTGGCGCAGCGCCAGTGACGTCTGCATCAGCTTGGTGGCAACCCGTCCGGCAAATTCATCCTGATAGTAACTCATGGACTGCTTCATCAAATACCGGTGACCCAGCCAGCGAATTCGCATGGGAAAGTTACCCAGTAACGTTTGGTGGGTCAGCATCGAGTGGAACCAGACCAATAAAGGCAGCCCCAGCAAGACCAATGCACCCATGCCTACCAGCGGCCAGAACTGATCGCTTAATAGGGTTTCTTTGTTTTGCGCTGACAGCCAGTCGACAATTTGGCCCAAAAAACCAAACAGCCAGACTTCTGCTATGGCAATGGCTGCCATCAATACCGCGGTGGCGGCAATAAAGGGTGTGGCGCCTTTTGTGTAGTGCCAGCAAAAGGCGAAGAAGCCGGTAGGAGCCTGAGTAGGCTCCTCAGCCGGAAAAGGGTTTAACCGTTTTTCGAACCAGGCAAACATCTCATTATTGTCCTAAGTAACGTTGTAATAGATCGCGCCATTGTGGTGACTGGGTCACTGATAACAGTTCCCGGTTGAGCGGCTCACGTAACGAACTGCTCTGAGGCAGCGCGAAACCGTAATCCTGAGGCAAAACCCGTTCAGGTAATAACTGTACATTACTGAGCTGCTCTGAGCGCAGTAAATAGCGCAGAATGGGTTCATCATAAACCACCGCATCCAGCTTACCGTTATCCAGCTTTTTCAGAGCCTCGCGTAGGGAGCTGAAGTTCTGGTAACCAATGTTTTGTTTATCTAACCAGGCGGCCGTAGCCGACGCATCAATAGTGGCTACCCTGGCGTTGGCAAGATCGGCAACGTTGGTGACCTTTGACTGGAACTGAGAGACGGTCAAAGAAGATGCAATGGATGCAGTAAAGCTTGAAATAACAATAACGCAAGTGAACATCCATACTAGGCTGACTGCTCTGCCGCCAAAGCTTTTGGGCGACTTGTCGCCATAGCCAACCGTAGTCATAGTCACTGCGGCCCACCAAAAGCCAGAGCCCAGGCCATGCAAAGGTTTTTCAGAAAACTCATCGGGATTAGCTCGTTTTTCGAACCACCAGACCAGACCACCTGCAATAAATAATACGCCTCCCAGAACTAAAATTACTTTAAAAAACTCTAGTGAAATAAAGCGTTGAGTGACCGCCCACCAGGTGGGCGTATTACTGCTGGGAACCGCAATGGCCAGTCCGGCGTTATGAAAAGGCTGGCTAAAGTCCATGCGGGTTTCCCGGTCTGCGGTTATGGTAATGGCACCAATGGCCAGGTCATATTTATTTTGCTCTACGCCCTCTATCAAGGCACCTAAAGGCGCAGGCTCAAGTTTATATTCAACGCCAAGCCGGTCAGCGATATCCTGCCAAAGTCGAATAGAAAGCCCGTCAAAACTATCCCCTTTTTGGGTGACAAAAGGCTCAGTTACTAGTACCCCAACACGCAACGGCTGCTGGTTTTCTGCAGCGGGTTGGGCAAAACTTGGCAATGAGAGCCAGCAAAGTACCAGTAAAAGGGTCATTTGACGCACCATGGTCTCTTCTCCATCAATAAAATAGTTAATAAAGGGTATCAGTTTCTGGCTATTTGGGCTTGTGAATAATCACTACCGACAACCGTTAATTGCCTTCTAAAAACTGCTTGAAATGCTGCAGCCAGAAATCTTGTGGTTGGGACATGGCATTGCGACCAATGGTTATTTCACATATGGCTTCACCGTCTATTTCAGCGCGGGGTAATGGCAATATCACAACGCCTGTTCTGGCAGTGTACTCGTTTATTCTTTTTGCGAGTGCTTCAGCTGATAAAGGGAAGTGTAAATGAAACATCGCCGTCTGCGGCGTTTCTGGGTTAACCCGAAGTCCCTTAAAGCGGCTTAACACCTCACCGAGTGCTTTTGCATAGCCAACGGCATCGGGCATCACGGGTAGGTTCTCTTTTAGGCCATGGCGGGCTGATACCACTTGCGGGTATTGCGTAGTGACATTACCACCAGCACGGCGGGCCCAAATTTTGGCTTGTTCAATAAAGGCCTCAGAGCCAGCCAGAACGGCGCCTGAAATAGCCCCTAAGTCTTTATAAAAACTTACATAAACAGAGTCGAATAACTCACAAATCTCGGTCAGGGAGCAATCATAAGCCGCCGGTACTTGCCACAACCGGGCACCGTCCAGATGCATGGCAATATTTTGCTGGCGCGCCCATTGCGACTGCGCGACTAAGTCGTCCCAGTCGGGGAGTTGGCCGCCAATTTCGCGCATGGGCAGCTCCAGCAGAACAGTACCTAAATCGTCGGTTTTCACTGACTTGAGGTCGTCCAGCGTTATTGGCTTATTGGTAAAGCCGGTGGTGGTTCCGTTGAGTTGCCACAACGCTTCAAACCCCATTTGTTCATGTAGCATGAGGTGCGACGTAGGATGCAATGCGACGCCATTACGCTGCCGCTGGTCGGCGTGAATGCGAAGGGCTAAGGGTTGTGCGAGCGTTCCGGTTGGCAGAAACAAAGCCGCTGGCTTACCTAACAACTGTGCGACGTGGTCTTCAAAATCATTGATCAGCGCCCCACTGCCATAAACTTCGCGTTTCTCGTGTTGCTGAAGCTGCGAGGCAAGCAGTTGAAGTTCTTCAGTCATACTCAGCTGGGGGTGACGTAGAAGAGACGTACTGGCTTGTTCAGCGGAGTTTTGGTACGCCTGTTTTGTCGTTAGTGCGATTGAAGCGCTCATTATTTACCTATTTTGAGTGGACTTTGCCGCCAATAATTTTGTAGGCAGGTGTGCCGCGTATCATGGTCTCACGCGCAAACTCCTGCCCACAGCCAGGGCAATGACATGGGGTGGTGGTGTGATCTTCAACAATGCGCTCAATAAAGCATTTCACCAGAGCGCCTTTTCCGCCTTTGCGGTATTTGAATATGGGCGTTTTGCACTGCAGACAAGAAATCTGCACAGTGCGCACCGGCCCTTTCTTGTTCGGTTTTGCCATAAATATCAGGTTACAATTTAAGCATTTCCATTAGTGTAACAAGCACGCTATAGTTTTTCTTCCTGTATCAAAAGAAGAATAAAGGACACTGTTATGCGTTACTCCCTTGTCGCCTTGGCTGTTCTGGGCTTATTAACCGCCTGCGGCCAGCCGCAGAAAACAGCTTCTGAGCAAAGCCCGCAAGCTACGGCGGAACAAACCGCGCAGTCTGAAACTGAGCGATTGAATCAGTGGTTTGAGAAAAAGTATGAGGAACAGCTTCAACAAAGCCCCATCCAAATGACCTTTCTGGGCCGCAAAGATCGTTATGGTGACATTGACGACATGACCGTGGCTGCCGAAAAAGAGCAGTTAGAATGGCTGAAAAACAGTGTCGAAGAACTGAAAGCGAACTTCGATTATGACAAGTTAAACTTGGAAGCCCAAACCTCATACGATGTCTGGGTTTATCAGTACGAACAGGCTAAACGCAACGCCAAGTTCCGCGGCATGAGCTATGTCTTTGATCAAATGCGCGGCGCGCACACCTTCTTGCCTCAATTTTTAATTAACTTCCATAAGGTGGATAACACGGAGGATATGGAAGCCTATATCTCTCGTATAGACGGCAGTGCGACGGCTATTGAGCAACTGCTGCAGCGTGCAAAGCAACAAGTTGAGAATGGCGTTCGTGCTCCCCGCTTTGCGTACGAGCAAGTGATTAAGGAAGCGAAAGGTCTGACTGCCGGTGCGCCCTTTGATGAGGAAGGTGATTCCAGCTTATTGAAAGACGCCCAAAGCAAACTGAGTTCGTTGGAAGAAAGCGGAAAAATATCGGCTGAGCAGGCGGAAAAGTACGAAAAACAAGTTCGCAAAGCCTTACTTGAGCGTTTTCGTCCCAGTTATGAAGCGCTAATTAGCTTTCTTCAAAGCGATATTGAAAATACCGATAAAGTCGCAACGGGTGTGCATCGTCTGGAAAATGGTGAGGCTTATTACAATGCCTTACTGAAAAATTATACTACTACCGACTTAACCGCTGATGAAATTCACCAGATAGGTCTTAATGAAGTAGAGCGCCTTACGAACGAAATGATCAAGATAAAGGAAAAAGTTGGTTTCGAGGGTAACTTGCAGGAATTCTTTAACTTTATTCGCACCGATGAGCGGTTCTTTTACCCGAACAATGACAAAGGTGCAGAGATGTACCTGGAGGACTCCCGCGAGTATCTGGCTTACATTAACAAGAAATTGCCGGAGTACTTCGGCATTTTGCCAAAAGCCGATTTGGTGGTAAAACGCGTTGAACCCTTCCGTGAACAGGACGGCGCCGCTCAGCATTATTATCCAGGCTCACCGGACGGTGAGCGTCCCGGCGTTTATTATGCGCACCTGTCAGATATGAGTTCGATGCCAAAAAATGAGATGGAAGCGATTGCTTACCACGAGGGTAATCCGGGGCATCACATGCAAATTTCTATCGCCCAGGAACTGGAATCGGTACCGGAATTCCGTACTCAGGCAGGCTTTACTGTTTATAGCGAAGGCTGGGGTTTATACGCCGAGCAGTTGGCAAAAGAGATGGGTGCCTATGAAGACCCATACTCTGACTTTGGTCGCTTAACCACAGAAATTTGGCGCGCAGTGCGTTTAGTTGTCGATACCGGCATGCATGCAAAAGGCTGGACGGAAGAGGAAGCGGTTAAATATTTCCAGGAGCATACACCCATTGCCGAAGGTGCTGTGCGCTCTGAAGTTCGTCGTTATTTGGTCATGCCGGGTCAGGCTACCGCCTACAAAATTGGCATGATCCGCATTCTGGAGTTGCGTGAAGAAGCCAAAGAAGCGTTGGGCGATAAGTTCGATATCCGCGGTTTCCACGACACGGTTCTGGGGGGTGGCGCATTGCCTCTGCATATTCTGGAGCGTCGTGTTGACCAATGGGTTGAAGAGCAGAAAAAAGCCTAAATTAAGGAGAATAAACGTGAAATGGATTGCACTGATAATGACTGCGGCCCTTTTTCTCCCCGGCGCATACGCCGGGGAGCCAAGTAAACAGGTAATTCAGGAACATTTGTCTGAGAAGCAGCTTGATGAGGCAGAAGAAGTTGCTGAAAACTGGGTGACGAACGAACCAAAAAATGCCGAGGCCTGGCACACTCGGGGCGTGGTAATGGCACAACAGGCGCAAAACGCATTTTTTAGTGCGCTCAGTTATGCCGGTGACTCGCTGGAGTCGTTTGAAAAAGCTGTTGCGCTTGAGCCCTCCTCTTTGAAGTATCGTACCGCGTTAATGCAGTTTTACCTGATGGCTCCTTCAGTGGCGGGCGGTGATGACGAAAAAGCACTGGCGCAAATAGAAGCTATTAAAGCAATTGATGAGGTACAGGGTGCCCTGGCAAAAATAGGATATTACCAAAAGCACGAACAGAAGGAACAGGCCACCAAGTTACTAGACAACACATTGGCGAACTACCCAAATAACGCGGACATTTTGGTTTATGCAGGGTTTCAGGAACAAAAGCACGAGCGCTATGAAAAAGCATTCTCTCTCTTTGAGCAAGCGGCTGCGGGCGAGTCCGTGCAAGGGGATTCGCCGGTTATGGCTTTGTACCAAATTGGGAAAACGTCAGTTTTGGCTAAAACCCAGATGGATAAAGGTATTCTTGCGCTAAAGCAATACCTTAAATTGGAACTGCCAGAAAATGCGCCGGATCCCCATTGGGCAAAATTCCGGCTGGCTCAACTGCTTACCTTAAAGGGAAACAACGAGGAATCTAAGCAGCTGTTAGTAGCACTTAAAGAGGTTGATGATAAAGAGTTACAGAAGCAGATATCGAGCTGGAACTAACTGTCTAAGTAGCCGCGGTTACGACCATCAGACTTGGCGCGGTAAAGCGCTGAGTCTGCTTTTGAGATCATTCGGGCAATTAAGCTTTCGGTATCTTCATCGGCAGTGGGTGTATGAATATAGCCACCGATGCTAACAGTGAGATGTGGGGCTACAGCAGACTGTTTATGCTCAATACCTAGTTCCCTAATGGATTCTAAGAGCTGGCGGATACTCTCCTGAGTTTTCTGCTCATCGGTAGCCGAAATAACAGCAACAAATTCTTCCCCACCATAACGGGCAATAAAATCTGTATTGCGTTGCAGTTGGTTGAACATAGTATCGGCCACCGATTTGAGTGCCTGGTCGCCTTTTAGGTGACCGTAATGATCGTTGTAAGCCTTAAACTGGTCGATATCGATGATGAGCAAGGCCAACGGGGTTTTGTGTCGCGATGCACGTTGAAGTTCATTACTAATACGTTCATCAAACGCCCGGCGATTAGCAATACCGGTTAGACCATCTTGAGCCACTTGCGCTTGCAGCATGCGGTTGGCTTTTTCCAGAGCGCGCTGGGTATGAATGAGCTCTGCGTAGGTACGTTGCCGTTCAAGAGTGTTGGCCAGCATGTCAGCAACCAGCCCGAGCCGGCGTATATCGACCGTATCCCATTGACGCTTTTTTCGCACCATGTCGCAACCAACAAAACCTAACAGACGGTGATTGGCGACCAGACCAATACAGATAACGGACTGTATATCTTCACGATCAAACTCAGCTTTTTCAGCACTGGCTTCTGGGGGTAATAACTCGACGTCGTCCACAATAAACTTGTGGTGGGTTTTCATCTCGTTAAAAAACCAGGGTAAATCGGTGCAGGCTACAGATTGCAAATCATCGATGTGCGCCTGATAGCCGCTCCTGACCCATTCGTGAGTGTTGGTCATATTTTGAATTTGGTCATCAAACTCAAACACGTAACAACGGTCAGCTTCTGTGTAGTCGCCAATAGCAGCGATTACTTCTTCAATGCATTCGTAAGTTTCTGCAGGCTCACTGTTAATAAGGCGAGTCGACAATTCGGAGATGAGTTGATCAAAAGATATCTGTGCTGCTTTTACGTCCATGACTCACCTTTATTGCTTTTATGGTTAATAGTTAACCACATGCACAGTTTAGCGTAAATTGTTATTTTAATGTTGTTTAGGTTTTTATTTAAGCAAAATAAAATTGCCATATATCCAGTACGACAGGGAGTACAGAAAAGACCAGCAGCAGGGCCATAGATACATTAAAAATACGTTGTGCCCTGTGGTTGGTCAGTAGCTGTCTTAGCCCCGCACCTGCAACCAACCAAACACCCACACATGGGAAGGCCACCGCAAGAAATGCCGCTGTTATTTCTATGACTTCTGACCATAGTGTGCCGGCCACGGTGGTGAAAGCTGCGACTGCGCCGGTGGCCATAACCCAGGCCTTGCCATTTACCCACTGAAACAGTACCGCCTGCCAGAACGTAAGGGGTTTGCGATCGCCTTTCTCAATAGTTTTTGGGGTCTGTGAACCAATAACCCATGCCAGCCAGAGTAAATAAATTGTCCCGGCAATTTTTATCATTTGGTGAAGTAATGGAAACTGTTCTAATACTGAACCAAAGCCCATTCCCACCACCAGCACCATGGCAGGAAAGCCCAGACAAATACCAATAAAGTGCGGCAAGCTGGCTTTAACGCCGTAGTTTACGCCCGACGACATGATCATAATATTGTTTGGACCGGGAGTAATGGTGGTCGAAAAGGCAAAGAAAAATACTGCAATAAAAATTTCCATGGAGCGTCCTGTTTATCCCTTATCCTCTAAGGTTGGCGGTAGGCCAAAATGTGAGAGTAAAGTGTGCAGTTGTGCGTCATTACCGCCATTGTCACGTTTATTAAATTGCCACAGTGAATTGCCACCACTGCCTTTCCAGTTAATCAGCTTAGGGTTATTGCCCACTCGGCGTATGATACAGCTATTCATGCTGGCTAACCAAAACCACCATAAATCATCCGCATAAGGTGCCAATGACAAAGCTAATGTCTGATCGGTTACGCGCTCATCAAAGCATCCTGGCGGAAAAAGCACGCCAGCACCGCTGGTAAAAAACAAGTTCGGATCAGGCCCGCGCACTTCGCTTTTTGGGTACCATTGGCGATAAGGTTTTATATGGCCCGTTTTAGTTTGGCGCAGATAATGAGCACGCCAACATAAAATTTCCCGGTTATTCCCCGTATAGGCCGATGTGAGTGTTGAGAGCCAGTCAGGACGGTAGTAAATATCATCGTCTGCGGTCACGTGAAAAGCATTAGGATAGTTCTCAAGCGCCGGGATCAGTTTTTTATAGGAGCGAGTATCGGTACTGACTGGCGCAATGGTTAATCCACTTTTTTGCAGTGAGACAATGCTTTGCGGCAGCTTTTTAATATCGCTTTCGTACAGCCACAGAATCACTTTGTCAGCTTGTACGGACTGCAGCAATAGCGACTTTAAGGTCAAGTGCAGCGTAGGAAAGCGATCAGGGAAAGAGGTTAGGTTGACTATCAGCTGACCGGGCAGCGGGTGCTTCTGGCGCTCTAACACATCACGCTGCAGCCATTGCTTTTCTGTTATCGCTGTCGCGTTTCGTTTCAAATTGGAGCCCGCCAGAGATTTATACTTTCGTAGCCAGCGATAACGAAACTGAGCGAGAACATCTCGAATTAAATTCATAGGTTTAACAATTTACCTCTATGTCCTTAGTAGTAAGGTTACAAAGTGCGCGATTATTCGGTAGTCTGTGTCGAAAATACCACAATACGTTGAAAAAAAGCGAATACGGGGCAGTACTTAATGGTGTTAAAAGATTGGTTACAGCAGATTAAAGAGTTCATGTTGAGGTTTGCGGTATCCAGTCCGGTTCCTGCCAGCTGGTTCTATAATGTGCCCGAATCGACAGAAATTGATGATATTACCAGCACTCCTGAGCATATCGAAATAGTCAGCCACTGCTGGAACTACTCGCACTTGTTTGTGTATCAGTTGAAGTCTCTGGTTGATAATGCCCCGAGTGACTTTAAAGTTACCCTAACCGGCTTTTACTGTCCGGAAGACCAGGACACCGTTGCTTTGATTGATGACTATTCGGCGAAGCAGGTAGACAATGTCGAATGGAACTTTGTGGCGCTTGAAAAAGGCGATTTACTGCGCCGGGGCATTGGTCGCAATAAGGCAGCTAAAGAAACTAAGGCGGACTGGATTTGGTTTACTGACTGCGATTTGCTGTTCGGTGAAAAGACCTTTTCCAGTTTAAAACAAGAACTGCGCAAAGAATCCTGCATTTTGGCGTTTCCTGAGCAGGTTTCCCGTACATCGCTGCTGGGCAAAGAAGACGATGTACTGTGTAACGGAAAAGAAACCTCGGTTGAGGAGTGTCTTGAGCAGACTGAGTTTACGAGACACACCTTTTCTAAGGCATCAGGACCGATACAAATAACGCACGGTGACACGGCCCGTCACTATGGTTACTGCGAACAGGTTGATTGTTACCAGCAGCCCAAAGACCGTTGGGTGAAAACTTATGAAGATCGCGCATTTCGTTGGTTGTTAGGAACACACGGGAAGCCACTGAACATTTAGGATGTGTCTATAATTCGGCATGTGGAAAAAGGCCGTTATAAAAAAGACTCAGCTTTTTCTGAAATGCGTAAAGCTAACAGGCAAGCTAAGGACAAATTGCTGGCGAAATAAGCGCGTCGATAAGTTGCTCTATAACTAGTAAGATAATTCTCTATTGATTAGGATGGATGTCTTACAGCAACGTATAGGGAGAGCAGCGAGTGAGTGAATTGACCCCCGGCTTTATTGTCGCGCATGGACATCGGCTGGAAGACCTAACTGATGTGGCGGTTACATTCACCCAAAACTATCCGCTGGCGCCGCTGGAAGAAGAAACCGTGCTGGTGCAAAGCAATGGTATTGCCCAGTGGCTGAAAATTAATTTAGCTCAGGCCAGTGGCATTGCTGCCATGATAGACGTCACCCTGCCTGCGCGCTTTCAGTGGAAAGCGTATCGTGCGGTGCTTAGCGGCGAAAGTGGTGACGACATTCCCAAAACCTCTCCCTTTGATAAAGACCGCCTGACCTGGCGGTTAATGCGCTTACTGCCCGGCCTTATTGCCGAGAACCCGCATTTTGCGCCGCTTCAGCATTACACCTATGACGATAACGACGGCCGTAAGTTGTATCAGCTAAGCGGTCGACTGGCCGATTTATTTGACCAATACGCCGTGTACCGCGCCGACTGGTTGGATAACTGGGTGAGTGGAAGAGACGTACTGGAAAATGACCAGCCTGTTGAGCCGGAACAACTGTGGCAGCCGGAATTATGGCGCGCCGTCAGTAACGATATTGGCATAGACGACTATTGGAACAACCGGGCTGAGCTGCATCAGCGCTTTATCGATACCGCCAAGTCGCTCACCAAACGTCCGGCAGGCCTGCCGCCGCGGGTGGTGGTGTTTGGTATCTCGTCGTTACCGCAGCAAATGCTGCAAGTACTGGATGCTATTAAAGGCTACACGCAAATTCTATTGTGCGTGCATAACCCCTCGCAGTATCACTGGGCGGATATTGTCGACGGCAAAGAAGCATTGCGTCAGGCCGTTAAAGCCTCGTCGCGCTTAAAACACAAACCCGAGTTGCCGGACGAGCCCGACGATGACGAACTGCATCAGTTGGCGCATCCATTACTGGCGTCCTGGGGCAAACAGGGGCGTGACTACATTCGCCTGCTGGATTTATACGATGAAACCCTGCAAAAACAGGAAGCCTTTAACACCATTAAGCTCGAGTTGTTCGAACCGCATGCCACAGAGCACTTACTGGCTCAGCTACAGGACGACATTCTAAACCTGCGGCCCGTTCATGAAACCCGCGAGATTTGGCCTACGCCGAATGCCGCCGATAAGTCGCTGCAGTTTCACGTGTGCCACAGCCCGCAGCGCGAGTTAGAAGTGTTGCATGACCAACTGCTGGACGCCTTCGCTAAGGACCCCAGTTTAAAGCCGCGTGACATTATGGTCATGCTGCCGGACGTAAACACTTACGCACCTTACATTGATGCGGTATTTGGTCGTTATCACACCCGGCTGGGCGAGCGTGACGCGCGCGCCATTCCTTACACCATTGCCGACCAAGGCGAACGCCATCAGCGTCCGTTAATGATAGCGCTGGAACTGCTGTTGCAGGTGGATCAGCTGCGTTTTACTCAAACCGATTTATTCAATTTGCTGTCGGTACCGGCGGTGCAGCAGCGCTTCGACATTGGTGATGATGACCTGACGCAACTAAAGCGTTGGGTGAAAGACGCAGGCGCCCGTTGGGGGTTAAGCGCAGAGCAACGCAGCCAGTTTTATATGCCAGGCCATGAAGAAACCAACAGCTGGTGGTTTGGTTTAAAGCGCATGATAGCCGGTTACGCCATGGGTGAATTGGCTGAAACTGAATCACCAGGCGATACGCCCTGGGCCAACGTTGAACCCTATTCTGAGGTTGCCGGGTTAAGCGCTGCACTGGTGGGGTGTTTAGCCGATGTTATCCGCACACTGGAACGGTGGTGGCAACGCGCTCAGGGTGAACATACCTTACCGCAGTGGGTCACTCAGGGCGAGTGGTTGCTGGATGAGTTTTTCGAGGCTGAAGAAGACAGTGATCGCTTACTGTTGGCGAAGCTGGGTGACGAGTTGTATCAACTGCGCGATATTTGCGTAGAAGCCGATAACGAATCGCTGCTTCGCTTGCCAATATTTAAAGACGCGTGGCTAGAGCGGGTGGATCAGCAAAACCTGAACCAACGCTTTTTAGCCGGGGCGGTCAACTTTGCTACGTTAATGCCCATGCGTGCCATTCCGTTCAAATATGTGTGTGTGCTGGGTATGAACGAGAGCGATTACCCCCGCTCCGTGCCGCGTGTTGACTTCGACTTAATGACAGACCGCTACCGCCCGGGCGACCGCTCCCGTCGTGACGATGACCGCTACCTGTTCTTAGAAGCTATGCTCTCCGCCCGCGACTGTTTCTATGTTAGCTGGGTGGGTCACAGTGCCAGAGACAACAGCGAACGCACTCCATCGGTGCTGGTAGCGCAATTGCGGGACCACTTGCAACAAGGCTGGGGTGTGGATATCGATAACCTGACAGTGGAGCATAAGTTGCAGGCGTTTAACCCTGCGTACTTTGAAGCTGACAACGACCCCTATTTTACCTACGCCAGCGAGTGGGCGAAAGCGCACGAGGGCGCTGTTGCTTCAGACAATACTCGGGAACTGGCCGTGGATGACGTGCTGGAACGCACCCTGAGCATGAACGACATCAAACGTTTTGTGGAAGAACCCGCTCGGCTCTATTTCAACTGGCGGTTGGATACTTACTTTAGCCGTAACAGCGAAGATCTGGATGACAGCGAAGCCTTTGTGATGGATAACCTGCAGAGCTGGTCGTTAACCACGCGCTTGATAGATGCCGGCAAACGGGCGCTTTTGTTCGGCGGTGCAACTGAAGCCTCGTTGTTAAAAGAGCTGAACCGCATTAAGCGCGAAGGCGCCTTAGGTATTGGCGCAATAGCCGAGCAAAACGGATTGCAGCTGCTGGAGAAGGCGCAGGACATACTGGAAACCTACCAACAAAGCATTGCCGGTTATGCGGGCGTGAACGAGTTTCCGGTTGAAGTGGGTTTTGAGCACGCCGGACTGGTTATTGATGACACGGTGACCGGCCTGCACACCAATGAAAACGGTGAACGGCTGTGGGTTGTTACCTCGGCCAGCAACATTGCCGCCAAGAATGGCAAAGGCATAAACGGTGGTGGCTGGAAGCACGCCAGCTCTTTCTATGTGGGGCTTTTGTTGTTGAACCTGCAGCAGCCCACTGGCCTGATGATTGTGTCCAAAGGTGGTTGCCAGCTAAAAGTGGCACCGGTGCCGGCTCAGTTAGCTTTGCAGCAACTGGAGCAGCTGCTGGAGCTGGTGGCTTTGTCGGCGCAGCAGCCACAGCCTATGCATTTGGATGTTGCCATGGCGTGGTTAAGTGCACTCGATAAAAAGGACAATGATGAAGCGCTGGCGCACGAAACGGCGCGGCAAAAATACGAAGAGGATGGCTTTAACGACCCTGCACTGGTGACCAAAAGCGATTATTGCGGGCGCGTTGCCGAAAGTTACAGCGCCATTAAATCATCACCGCATTTTCGGCGCTTTATTAATGAGCTCTACGACCCTATGCGCCTGACGTTGGTACCGGAGGTGCAGTCATGAGTCATTTGCTTTCAAACCCTCTCGACTTTCCGCTGAACAGCAGCCGCTTAATTGAGGCGAGCGCCGGTACCGGTAAAACGTACACTATAGCCGCTTTGTACGTGCGCTTAGTGATTGGCCATGGCACCCATAATGGAACAGAAGAAACCCACTTTGACCGCGAGTTGGTACCGAAGAACATTCTGGTTATGACCTTTACCAAAGCCGCCACCGAAGAGCTGAGCGACCGTATTCGGGCTCGCTTGGCCGAAGCGGCTGCTTACTTCCGTGATCCGGAATCGATAAAAGGTGATCCGTTTTTAGCCAGCCTGCGAGAAGACTGTGCCACACAGGGACAAAATCTGAAGCATCTGGCGCGGTTGCTCGACTTAGCCTCGCAGTCGATGGATGAAGCGGCAGTGAAAACCATACATGGCTGGTGTCAGTCCATGCTGAAAGAGCACGCCTTTGCCAGCGGTAGTTTGTTCAGCCAGAACGTGGAAACTGAAAACGATGAGCTGCGGCTACAGGCTGCCGAAGATTATTTCCGTCGCTTTATCTATCCGGCCGATGCCGAGCTCAGCGCCCGCTTGCTGGAAGACTTTACTTCGCCTGAGGCCTTGTTAGGCCTGGCTTACAGCCTCAGCAAAAGCGGCCAGGCACCGGTGAATGGTGATCTACACAGTCTGCTGAAAGAGGCCGAAAGTGCGCATCAGTCGCGAATGGCGCTAATAAAGCAGGAAATCGCCCCTATTGTGCAAGACTTAGTGGATAAAACCTCACAAGCCAAAGGCGCGGCGACCAAACTCAAGCAATTTCAGAAATTTGCCGACTGGTGTGCTGGCCCCGAGATGGTCGAGCCTGATGCCACCGCCGCTAATTGGAAAAACATTAGCACCGACGAGTTACAGAAGTTCGCCGAGGCCAAACTTGGCGGTATGGCTGATAACTGGTTAGCTTTAGGCCAGTTACAGGACCGCATTAAGCAAAGCAAAGTGCAGCAACAGGAAGAGCTGGCCAGAGTCAAACAACATGCGGCATTCTGGGTCAGTAGTCGCTTTGCCGAACTGCAAAACCAGCGTGCGGAAATGGGCCACGACGATATGCTGACGCGTTTACGTGATGCGCTGAAAGGCCCCAGTGGTGAAGCCCTGGCAGCGTCTATTCGTAAGCAGTATCCGGTGGCGATGGTGGACGAGTTTCAGGATACCGACCCGGTACAGTACGAGATTTTTAACCGCATTTATCACCTTGCGGAGCCGCATGCCGGCACCGGTATTTTCCTAATCGGTGACCCTAAACAGGCCATTTACAGCTTTCGTAATGCCGACATTTACACTTATCTAAAAGCGCGTCGCGACACCGAAGGGCGGCACTATAATCTGGCGAAAAACTTCCGCTCGTCGCAGGCCATGGTGGATGGAGTTAATGCCTTGTTTGAACGCGCCGAAGAGCTGCCGCGCGGGGCTTTCCTGTTTAAAAACGAACAGGACAACCAACTGCCGTTTAACCGGGTAGAAGCTAACGGATTAAAGACAACGTTTAAACATTGCTTGTTGTCCAGCAACCTGAAAACTGCACCGGCACTGCTGTGGTCGGTATCCGGTGAAGAAAAGCGCAACAAAGACACCTTTTTCCGTGCGGCGGCGAACCATCACGCTAATACCATTGCCTCGCTGCTGAATGATCCGCAAGCGGGCTATTACAATGAAAATGACCAGCTCGAGCAGCGCGTTAAGACCAGTGACATTGCGGTACTGGTAAACAACTTTAATGAAGCCAACGCCATTAAAAAAGCGCTGAGCGATCGCGGCCTGAAAAGTGTTTACCTGTCGGACCGGGAGTCGGTGTTTGCGCAACGCGTTGCGAAAGACTTGCTGGCGCTGGTGAGTGCCTGTGCGGAACCGCGTGACCCGTCGCGGATACGCAGCGCTTTAGCCACTCAGGTTTTAGCCTTACCCCTTGCTGAGTTAGAGCACATTCACAGTAACGAGCAGGAATGGGAACAACGCGTCGGGCAGTTTTTAGACTATCACGATCAATGGCAGCGACAGGGCATTTTGGCTATGTTGCACAGCTTGCTGCATGACCATCAGGTGCCGGCTAAATTACTGCAGGACAAAGTTCATGGCGAGCGCCAGTTGTCCGACGTGCTGCATATTGCTGAACTGCTGCAGCAACAGAGTCTGGTACTGGACGGGATTCCCGCGTTGGTGAACCACTTTGCCGAGCAGGTAAACGAGCGCCATGGTTTTGGCAGCAACAGCCGCACTCAGAGTGACGAGCAGCAACTGCGCTTAGAAAGTGACGATGCACTGATTAAAATCATCACCATTCACAAGTCTAAGGGTCTGCAGTATCCGCTGGTGTTTATGCCCTTTGTGGCTTACACCCAGGCCGAAACCCACCGCATTAAGCCGCCGGCCGTGTACCACGACGACAACGGCCAGCTGCAGGTACTGTGGTCGAAAGACGATGACAACAAACAACGTGTCAGTGATGAGATCCTCGCTGAAGACTTGCGCAAAATGTATGTGGCCGTTACCCGTGCGCAGTACGCTACTTTTATTGCGCTGGAAACGGTCAAAGAACACCGCAATAATCCGCTGTTTTATTTACTGAACGGCGGCACCTCGCTGAGTGATGAGCTGTATAACGAAGTGAGTGAACGCTGGCAACAGGCTCCGCATACTCAGATCACTCGTTTAGAAGACGACGAGCCGCTGGTGCGTGCGCTGGAGCAGGAACAAACCTTACCTAAACTCACACCACGTCAGATGCCGCCGGGACGCAAGTTAGAGCGTTGGTGGGTGGCCAGTTACAGTGCGCTAAAATACGAAGGCGCCGTGACAAAAAATGTGCAGGCACCGCAGTCTCCCGACGAAATGAACCTGCTGGACGAGCGTGACGACCCAGATGAAACACAAATAGCCAGTGCTGCCGAGCCAAGCTTTGACAGCATTCATCACTTACCCAAAGGCGCCGGGCCGGGTACCTTTTTGCATAACTTGCTGGAAGAATCTGCCAATATCGGCTTTACGCAGGTGGCTGATAACGCTGCTGAGCGAACCGAGCTGGTGCAGCGGTTTTGTGTCAGCCCGTTCTGGCAGGAGCACGAAAACAGCATTGAGCAGTGGTTAAACGCCTATTTGCACAACGAGTTTCCCATTAACGAGCAAGGCGACCGCATAAGCCTGCGGGCGCTGGAACAGTATAAAGCCGAGCCGGAGTTTTGGTTTGGGGCCAGTCAGGTAACGGCGCACACGCTGGACGCGCTGGTTCACGAGCATATTCTGCCCGGGTATGACCGGCCGGCGCTGGAAACCAACGTGCTGAACGGTATGTTAAAAGGCTTTATCGACTTAGTGTTTGAGCACAACGGGCAGTATTACGTGGCCGATTATAAGTCGAACTGGCTGGGCGAGGACGACCACGCCTACACCGAGCAAGCCATGCGCGAGAAAATTCTGCACAGCCGTTACGACTTACAATACGTCATTTACACTTTAGCCCTGCACCGCTTGTTAAAAGCGCGTTTGGGTGAGGCTTACGACTACGACACTCATGTTGGCGGGGCAGTGTACTTGTTTTTACGCGGGCACAGAGCAGAAACCGGCGGTGCCTTTTGTGACAGACCGCCGCGGACATTAATAGAACAGTTGGACGAGCTGTTTGCGGGTAAGGACTTATCGGATAGGGAGCAGGCATGAGCGACGTGACATCGAACACCTTATTTGATGCCCTCAGCCAATGGCGCGACGCCGGCTGGGTGCGGTCTATTGATCTGGCCTTTGTTGAATTCCTGCAGCAAGCGGGAGAAAGTCAAAACGCCGTATTGCTGGCAGCACTGTGTGCCTCGCACCAGGCCGGGCGCGGACATACCCACATTGACATGCAAGCGTTGCAGAGCGAACCTGAAATGGTGTTGAACCTGCCGCCCGAAAATCGTTACTCGCCTGATTGCGCAACGCCCGGCCAGTTGTTCCGCGAGTTTGGCGAGCGCATGCTGGAAGCCCTGAGTCATAGCACCTGTGTGGATACGGACGGCGCGGGTAATCATCCTCTGGTGCTTAACGGCGGCAAGTTGTATCTGCGCCGTTACTGGCAATACGAAACCTTTATTGAACGTGACTTGCAGGCGCGCATGAAAGACCGCCCTGTGACCAACGACGACCTGCTGAAAACCACCCTGGCGAAGCTGTTTGATAAAACCGAAGATGGTGAAATTAACTGGCAACGGGTGGCGTGCGCCAATACCGTGCGCAACCGTTTTAGTGTGGTGACCGGCGGCCCGGGGACCGGCAAAACCTACACCGTGGTGCGACTACTAACCGCATTGCAGCATCAGACATTAACTCTGGGCTTACCGCCCTTGCGCGTGTCGCTGGCAGCTCCAACAGGTAAAGCCGCCGCCAGGCTCACCGAGTCGATAGACTCTGAATTAGAGCAGTTAAAAAACAACCCACAGCTGGCAACCTTACTACCCGCGCTGGACTCGATAGAGGCAGAAGGTAAAACCCTGCACCGTTTGCTGGGTGTTAAGCCGAATTCGCGTGCCTTTAAGCACCACGCCGAAAATCCACTACGCACCGACGTGGTGGTTGTCGACGAAGCCTCGATGATAGACATTGAAATGATGACCGCGCTGCTGAAAGCGACACCCAAACACGCGCGGCTGGTGCTCATAGGTGACAAAGATCAGCTCGCCTCAGTAGAGGCCGGAGCCGTGCTCGGCAATTTGTGTGCTGGCGCAGACGAAGGCCATTACCACAGCGACACCGCACAATGGTTGCAGCAGGTTGCCGACACACCCGCCTTGCCAGCAGAATTAATAGACGACAACGGCGAACAACGCCTGCAGCATGTGGTTAAGTTTCGTAAAAGCTATCGCTTTAAAGGGCCTATTGCCGACCTGGCCAACGCCATTAATCGACAAGACAACGCCGCCACCCAACGAGAAATTGAAAAGGCGAAAAACGCCGAAGGTGATCACACTGTCAGCGTTTACGAAGTGGACAGTTTAGACGCCCCAGCCTTCGAAGCTCTTATCAGGGGTAGCCTGACGTTACACGTCAGGAACAATGCCGACACAACAGCTGATGCCAACAACATCAACGAAATCGCCCACAAAGCCCTGCAAAACCTAAGCAACTTCCAAATTCTTACCGCCCTGCGCGAAGGCCCCTGGGGCATGAAAGCCGTGAACCAAAAAGTCGGCGACATACTCGGCGTAAACGCCAACACCTGGTACGAAGGTCGACCCGTTATGGTCACCAAAAACGACTACGGACTCAAACTGAACAACGGCGACATCGGCATCGCCATAAAAGACCCCGAACACGACTACCTGCGTGTGGCCTTCCCTGACCAGGAGCACGGCGTACGCTGGGTGCTGCCCAGCCGACTCACCCATATAGAAACCGTGTACGCCATGACCGTACACAAATCCCAAGGCTCCGAATTCAAACACACCGTCATGGTACTGCCCGATCACGACAGTCCGGTACTAAGCAAAGAGCTGCTGTATACAGGTATTACGCGGGCTAAGGAGCGGTTGAGTTTGGTGGGGCAAAGATTTGAAAAGCTTTAAGCGTTTTTAAATGAATTCAGACAAAGACTGAAACTTAAAATTATGGTGCTCCTGATCAAAGTCAGTGGGCGGGCTCGTCAGCGCCTGCGGCTGACTGAGTTTGAATAGCCAATATTTTTCATCACGTTTTTTGCTAGGCGTTCCGGTGATCTCATCTGTTAAGTCATGTCCTGATACTTCATCAACAGATTCGACATGCCAAACATAATTGGCTTTTAATTTGCTACCTTGCTCAATATCTGGGGCAGCAATAACAATAAACTGCATTTCTCTTATCTTGTGGTCGATAATATATTTTCGGGTAGATGCCTTTTTCTTCATGTGAAAAACCTTGGCTGAACCATTTAAAAATGACTCGTAATATCCAGGTTTACGCGGATCAGTTGCCGTTGAGGTAATTAGGGCTAAATCTGAGTGGCGGATACCCTTTAGCCCTGTCTGACTTATCCTTGCAGACTCTTGGAAAAAGTATTTATCAATATCCCTTTCGCTTTCTGCTTCTAGTAAGTTGGCTAATTGGTCAGTTAGAAAAGCTTTCAGCCAAGCATTCCCAGACTCATTCGATGCACCGGGCAATAACGGAAATGCACCGACCCCAACTTCGTTAATGGCGTCCCAGTAGGGGTTAGCAGATATGTCCTCAGATGTTTGTGCGTAAAAACCTGGGTACAGTGCAAAAGCCCCAAAGACCGGTCTAGTCTTGTTGGTGCCTAAGCTATCGCTTTTAAGATAAATCAATGCGTCTCGGTATCTGTGCATTTGGTTAAGCGCATCAGTAGGAACACAATCCTTATCTGGTACTGTACTGTCGATGCGATATTTTGCATCAAACACCCAAACAAGGCGTTCTCGGTCACCAATGGATACCTCAAGGAAAATGTCGGGTTTTTGCATTGATGTCCAAGCCTTGTAAGGATCGCTTTGCAGGGAGATGCGAGGTTCATGGGCCACTCTTATGCTTACATCACCTTTTTTAAAGGATTGTGAAGAGCTTAATCCATCCTCAAATTCAACCTTGAGCCCTTTCCGTTTTAGTTTGGGTTGCTCTGTATCACCAACCTTTTCGAAGCCTAGTTCTTCAACGATCTGGGTCACTTGTAAATAACATCAAACTTCATATAAGTCAGCGATAGAGCGCACGGATACCGAAGCATCAACACCAAACAAATCCAGATACAGTTTAAGTTCTTGCCAGGCACGGTAAACTTTGGCGTATCCAGACTTCTGTTGCAGTACTAACGAGTCAGTATTTAATCCTTTAAAACGCCCTACCTCCTTAAAGAAAGGAGTGTTCAGGGCTTTGTTTAGAGGCTCGCGCCACATCTCTAGCTTATTGAAAAAGTGAGCCGACAAAATTTCTTTTTCCGGATCAACCAACTCGGCATCGAGACTGACTTGCTTAAGCTTAGCAACCAAGGTTTGAATGGCGAACTTTATAAATCTATTTTCAGGCGTGTTGACCTTTAGCCTTTTTTGTTCGACCGCGTACCGCGTATCATAACGCTTTTGCGCTAAGTTCTCTTTAACTTGCTGCTCTAGTTTAGCTGATAACTTACCTTTAAGACGGTCTGCTTTTAAGTGCTTCGTCGACTTCAGTAGCCTGGCGTGGGGGGAATGAGAAATGCGCTTGATGCCATCATAAAACTGACTTCTTAAATGCTCAAAATGATTAAGCCACATGATGGGAAAGTGGCTGCGCTCAGTATTGTTTTGTGCGTCGTGGCTGGTCTTTTCCGTTAAGGTAAAACACCAGTCGCGGTATGGGTGTTGTAGCTGTTTTATAATGGATGTTAAGTCATCCCGCATATCCATTTTGGTGGGGAAAACTTCAAAGCTGACAGTATCAGTTTGTGCCGTCTGCCCTGGCAACTGATAACAGAGCGGTAGCTTTAACCAGCCCAAGCTATTACCGGTGTTCAGTGTACCCCACAACACGTGTGTGTCACCGAACATCGAGTGATTAAATGATTCTGATACCGACCTTAAGTCATGCGTAATACGTGGCGGAAATTCATGAGCATTGGCTTTAAACGAAAATTCGAACCCATAGGTCGAGTTTTCAAATAGCATGGGGTGACTCAGTAAAAAGCTCGCGTCGAGAATTTTTGAGCTATGGACAAAGCTTTCCATGTTATTACAGAAAACGGAGAATTCGCCAGCTTGTTCGGATAATATCTTTACCGAAGAGACAGGTATTTCTTTTCCCCTGGCGGTTAATGCCTGCTTGAGCTGTCGGTATCGACTTTCGGTATGGTTAGACTTTACTGCCAGATCCCAAGCCGGTGTTTTTACCCTAATAAGTGTCTGCATGGACTAAGGCCAGAAGCTTGTGTATCCGTTAGTTCCCAGGCGACGTTGCATCCTCTCTAGTGTGCTAATACTCCGGCATTGTATCTTTTTAGCCTGTCCATTCCTGTTTTTCCTGAAAAAGTCTGTACGCTCAGTATCTACCATCTGCCGAAAGTTAGGGTGTTGCTTCAAAATAAGCTCTAAACCCGATAAAACGTTATCTTTACTGTTACCGGAGAGCGATAACTTGTCGCTATCACCTTCAATACGGGGTAACACTTTTGTCATTAAAAAGTCATCCCAAACGGCTGTGAGTTCTTTCTCGGTCTTCGGGTTAAAGCAATATACTGATAGCAACAGTTCATTTAATGCCCTGAATGCTAGCTCGAAAGGGGTTCCTTTTAATACGCAATTCACTTCATCAAGAAACGAGACAGATTGATCTCGAAAAACTTCGTTGTCATCAAATAAGCCTGGCGCACGCGCATCAGAAATCGTTGAATAAGTTAGCGGTTGAATATTTGGTTGCCCCTCAAAGAACTCATCAAAACGATTCTCGAAGAAGAGCCCAAAGTCTATCGTGAATGCTCTGTCTATGACCTTGCGCGAGAATCCGTGTGTGGTTTCATCCATATTCACAGTGCCGGCAATGATCAAATTAAAAGGTAGTGGAATGCCGTGTTCTTTAAATTGCTCAAATAATTGGTCAGACACACCGAGCGCTTCTTTTAAGTTGCCTTCAGCTTTGTCTCCAAGTCCTTTGATGAGCTCAGACGACACGAGAGCATCAGAACGATACCTAAGCGTTTCAGCGCTATGATCAAACTCACGTGTTTCCAGAACGGATAAATAGTCAGCAAAGTACTGTTCGACAGGGGCCAAATTCATCTCGTCAAGGCATAGCCAGTAAGGGCTAACAGCTTCCTTGATTTGTGGACTCCACCACGCTCGGCCTGACTCGTCCAACTCTATGGTTGGATTTAAATTAGTCCATGCCTGAGCAATAAACGTGAGTACCTTAGTTGGCACGTATTCAGGTTGCTTGCCAAGCCGAGAAATATAACCCAGTAAATCTGAAGGCTCATGCCAATCAGGGCGAACAGGAACAATCTGATAGTTGTTTGCCCCTTGTTTGGTCGCTTTAGCTTGCTCACGAACGAAGCGGGTTTTGCCAGTGCCGGATATACCGGCTAGGAGAAGAAAAGGTTTAGGCAGTGCTACCGAATGGCTAGTTGGCAAGGTGCTTTCTCCATCTTCTGAGCCCGGCAAAATGATGTCACCTGACAGAATGCTATCGACAAGCCTTTTATAAATTGACGTAAGTTCTTTTAAATCACTTTCAATGTGCTCATTGTTTTTCAGATCAGCTTGCGAGTAATACTTAGCTCCGGCAGTAGCCCAATTATAATTGGCACCGTTGCGACCTGGCTCGTTTACATAAACGTCTGAATTCCAGTGTGATAAGCCCGGAAGTGCCTTTCTAATTGTTTCTTTCCAACTCTTAGCAACTACTTTGGCTTCATTTAATCCATAAGTACGGATTAAAGTTGTTGCGCCAAACCCTAGTGATAGATATACCCCAGAACCATCAGCTTTGAACAAAAAGACCGGGTATATCCCGTTTTGTGCTGTTTCTGTGTACCGCCGGTCAAAGATAGCGGACCACGGCACAGTCGCCCAGTTGCCTTGGCCCGGACTGCCAAAAAATTTTAAATTGACTATTTCACTCTCAGAGAAGGTTCCTTCTATTGAATTAGGTAAATCGTTTCTAATGCAATTAGCTATGTCATGCCCGGCAAAGGGTTGGCTTCGAGCTTCCGGCCAGGCATCTAGGATAGTAGAGAGATTATCACTTAATGACATTTAATTACCTTTAACCACTTCCTGTGGGTTTTTATTGTTTTGATTACGATAACCTTTATCGCATTGTAGGAAAAGGATTACGACTCTTTACTGCCAAATGCCAGATTTTACTTTGATTTAATTAATGTTAGAAATTAAAAGCACCTAAGTTGCTGCTAATCACAAATAGCTCTAACATACTCCCACTACCCAGTAACTTACTGATCTCATGCCCCTTTCTTATAAAAAACTAACTCAAGCATTCACCTGTCTATTATTCCTTTTTACCGCCAGCATCCAGGCTTCCGAACTCTTCACAATGCAATCTAAACTCATTGATGAGGGCATAACTGCGCGAGTCGTACTGCCGGAAAGCTATGGTCACTCCAGCAGTTTTGAGTACCCGGTACTGTTAGTCATGGACGGGTCTACGCAGTTTGAGCATATAGCCGGTAACGTCAATTTTCTCAGTACGTTTTCTATTGTGCCGGAGATGATTGTTGTTGGGGTCAGTGCAAGAAACCGCTTAAAGCGTTTTACTCACACAAAAATGGAAGCTTACGCTGAACGTTCTGGCGGTGCCGAGCAGTACACCCAGTTTTTGCGAGATGGACTGCTGCCTGAGTTACAAAAGAAGTACAGAATGTCGCCTTACACTGTAGTTACCGGACACTCGCTTTCGGGGCTCTACACCAGCTATTTGGCGGCTCATCATTCTAATTTTATCAATGCCGCCATATCGGTCAGCCCAAGCCTTTGGTGGGATGATTTCGCACTGATTAAAGAGCTAAAAACTGCTACGCAAAATCAAGACGCACGGTCAACGCGCTGGTTTATCAGCATGGCTAACGAGCCTAACGAAATGGCGGAGAGTTTTGAGCGTGTGCTAAAAGTGCTTAACGCGATGCCGGAATCGGGCCTTGATTGGGAGTCAAAGCAGTTCCCCAACGAAACTCACGACAGCACGCCTTTAATTGGCAACGTTGAAGGGCTTAAATCCATTTTTCGGGGCTTTAATGCAGTGCCGAATATTGAAATTAAATCGTTGGCGCAGCTGCGGGCGCACTATAGCGCCTATGAAAAAAGCGTCGGTCATAACTTCCCTATGTCGGTGCATCAATACAACGTGTATGGCTTAAAAGCGGCGTATGAAGGCAAGGTTAAATGGGGCGTGGAAATTCTTGAAAAGGGCGTTGAGGTATTCGACCAGTCTGAAATTCTGTGGGACAGCCTGGCAACGGTGTATTCAATGAATGACGACAACGAAAGTGCGCTAAAGGCGTCGAATAAGGCCATTAAGCTGGCGCGCGAGCATGGGTCAAAATACCTCAGCGAAATTGAAGCGCAGAATGCGGACTTGAAGAAGACGATAAAAAACTAAGTTGTACATATTTATGTATATTATTTTGTTTGTAATTGAGTACATTTTGTGGTTATAATTTAGTCAATAAATACGAAAGTGGTGAGGTAAAGCATGAACACACAAACGATATTGGCTGAAAAAACAGTATCGGCCAGCGATGTGCGTAAGCATCCCTGTCAGTATTTTGAAGCTGAGCCTGTTGCGGTACTCTCCCACAATAAAACGGCGGGCTATATGGTCGGTGCCGAATTATTTGAAGCTATGGTACGCCAATTGGAAGCTTGTAATCCTAAAGTAGAGTCGCTTTTCCGTCCGACGGCGGCACGGTTAAAAGCTATTAGCGCTGAAGGAGAGAAGCTTTTAACTGAGGCCAAAAAATCTGATCTGGATGACTCTAAAGAGTAACTAAAGCTGCCGCAACACGTCTAAAATACCTTGGTCTTTCGCTTTTTCTTTTGGTGAGACATCAAAATAGTCGTTGGCTTTTACTCTGTCTTCCCAAAACTTCACAAAATCCATAGGCTCATTCGGGTCTATCTGCTGAGACTCCGGCGTGTAGGTTTTGTGCAAACTGGTTTTGGAAATTTGAAAACTCATCGCACTACGTTGCTGATTGGTAATGACGCCGGCATCAAACAGCTGGCTGGCCAGTTCACTCATGCCGTTGGGTGAAATGCGATGAGGGTTAAAGGTTTCAGTAATGACATAGGGGATATCTGGCTGCTTACCGTTTTTTCCCTCTTCCGCCTGGCGTCGCATAGCATCTTCAAATAATTGGTCACGTGCCTGCATCAGGCTGTTAAGTTCTTCTTTTTCGTTTTTGCTAAGGTCCGATTTATTCTCTAGCTCTTCTATCTTTTTCTCTATTTCTTCCAGCTTTTCTGCGTCAACGCCCATGCGGTTCAACAGCATGCTGCGATAGGCCTTGTCTATGAGTGACTCTTTGTCTTCGCTGGTAACAGCCTCTTTTCTGGCTGGCTTTTCGGCTGCATCACTATGCGTGGTTGCCGCAGGATAATTTGCGTTATTACTCACAGGATTAATGTTCATGGCTCTTCCTTATCCAAAACGGGCATTGCCGGGTGGCAATGGTTTGCCTGTTTAGCGATCTATTTGCGCGTTTTGATAAGAAGTAGCAAAGGCTGTGCCAATAGCTAACAACTTAAGGGAAGAGAGTGTTACGTAAATACTGCTTCTAGATACGAAAGGGTGTTCATAAATTGTAATGCTGACTTTAACGACTACTCTTAAGTTGCTTAGGTTCAATTTTCAATACTTAATGGAGAAATATCATGCTTTACGATATTGGTGAAAAACCAGGAAAAGGTACTTATCAGTGCACAAGTTGCAATAAATGGGAGGTCACACTTGATGATGGTGATAGGCTCCCCCCTTGCGGAGAATGTGGTTCAGGCCAGAATATTAAATATAAAAAAATTAAGTGACATCGTATTTCAATAAGCAATTCATCCTTTGTCTCCCCTCCGAATGTTTAGCCATTCAGAGAGGGCACAAAATATCTGGCTAGTCGTCTAATTTATCCATTTGCTTAACAATGTCACTACTAAGGTCGTTTAGTTCATCGGTATTTTTGGACAAGGTATCGGCTTGTTCATAAGCGTTATCGCATAAGTCGCTGAGAACTTGCACGTTTTGGCTAACGCTTTCGACTGCGTCATTTTGTTGTTGGCTCGCTTCGGTCACCATATCAACCTCAGCGTTAATTTCTCTTACGGCAGTCAATACGGTGTTAAATGAATCGGTGGTCGCTGTCGAAATTTCCTGTGCTTCTCTTGAAGCTTCCAGTGCTTGGTCACTGATTTCTCCGGAAGACGATATAACGTCTCGCAGTTCGTTAGTCATGCTAACGATATCCGCTGTGGTTGCCTTGGTTTTCTGAGCTAAAGAGCGAACTTCGTCCGCGACAACGGCGAACCCACGTCCATGTTCTCCCGCTCGCGCGGCTTCAATAGCGGCGTTTAGAGCCAGCAAATTGGTTTGTTCAGTCACGCTTTCTATAAGTTCAACAAATGAGGTGATTTTCTCTGCGCTTTTCTCAACTTGTTCAAAACTGTTATCGAACTTCTCCACCGAGCTGACCAATTTCTGCAATCGTTCGGCTAGATGGTTCATTTGCTGCTCGGAAGTTGTACTGGCCTCAGCGACCGAATCGGTATTGCTATTAATTCGCTCTATTGTTGATGTCATCTCGTTCATGCTGGTGGAAATTTCTTCGATGGTTGAAGCTAGGCTGCTGGATTGCTCGCTAAGCTTCTCACTGGTAGTGTGAGATCGGTCAGACACGGAAGCTGTTCGCTCTGCCAGATTACTCAGCTTTTCGGTTGTTCCGTCAATGTGACCTAAAATACGGCTAAAGCGTTTTAATGCACGGTTCAATGAGCGTGCGATTTGGCCGAACTCATTGTCGCTGCTTAAACTGACTCTCGGGTCGAGATTGCCATTGCTGACTTCAGTCGCCATATTTTTCAGTTCTTTCATGGCTAAGTTTAAGAAACGTCGGGAGACGATAAAAAAGACTACCGATAAAACAGCAATGATAATGCCTGGTATAATAAGTGCTTGGCGGGTTATATCGGTAAATAATGAAAGGCAAAGAACAACGACTAACGTGATCAGAAATAAAAGGTTAATCTGGTTTATTCTGGACAGAGATAGATTAGATAACTTCATTTGATCCCTCAAATTATCATGATAAATAGCGTGCATAAATTTTCGAAAGAACTATATATTTATTTCTATTTTTTAGAAGGGTTTTGAGGTAGGACGTGAATAATATTCGGCAAACCGAGCTGCACCAACGCCGCTCAGGAAAAACTACGACCTTTAACGCTGCGACACCCGACAGCGATGCGCAGCGTGACAGAGCGCGCATTATTCACTCATCGGCGTTTCGGCGACTGCAGGCTAAAACTCAGGTGCTGGGCGTGGGCGAAAGTGACTTTTACCGTACGCGCTTAACGCACTCCATGGAGGTGGCGCAGATTGGATCGGGCATTTGCGAGAAGCTAAAGCAAAAGTATGCCGAGAACCCAGCTGTTTCAACGCATATCCCGTCATACTTTCAAATTGAGGCTATTTGTCTGGCGCACGATATTGGTCACCCGCCGTTTGGTCATGGTGGTGAAGTGGCGCTGAACTATCACATGCATTCAAGCGGTGGCTTTGAGGGCAACGGGCAGACGTTGCGTATTATTTCAAAGCTGGGTGAGTATTCTGACAACGACGGTCTGGACTTAACCCGACGCACGTTATTAGGCGTGCTGAAATACCCAGTGTTACACAGCGAAGTTAGTACTCGCTCACTGTCTGATGAAGATCACCTGGATGCTTTTAAACCGCCGAAATCCGTTCATGACGATGAACAAGATGTACTGGACTGGGTACTGAAGCCTTTTAGCCAGGAGGATCGAGCCCGGTTTCGCGCCACTAAAACCACAAAGGGTAAAACAAAGGCGCAATACAAAGCGTTCGATACCTCCATTATGGAGCTGGCGGATGACATCTCTTACGGTGTGCATGATTTAGAAGACTCACTAGCTCTGAACCTGGTTACAGAAAGGCAATGGCGGGAAGATGTTCTGAACAAGGTGTTAAAAGACAGCATTATTGCCAAAAATGCCGACTTTTACACCGAAAAGCTGTTTTCGGACGAAAGTAAGCCGCGTAAGCACGCCATTAGCCTGCTAATTGGTCATTTCGTACCCTGTATTGAGGTGGTTGAGCAAAAAGTATTTGAATCGCCGTGGTTGGATCTGCAGGCTGAGTTACCTGAAGATATTGAGCACACGCTGCAAGTGTTAAAAGACTTTGTGTTTAAGCACGTTATTCGAAGTTCGTCGGTGCAGGTGCTGGAATACAAAGGCCAGATGATGATTCTTAAGTTGTTTCAGGTATTGAGCGAGAACCCGGAGCGTCTGCTGCCGGAGTCTACCTTTAGACAATACAAAAACTCGGATAACCCCAAGCGTGTTATTTGTGACTATATTTCCGGTATGACCGACAATTACGCCACTAAACTTTATAGTAAGTTATTCAGCCCGGATACCGGCTCGGTGTTTGATAAAGTCTGATTAAAACCTTTCGACTGGCACAAAAAAGGGCGCCCAAAAGGCGCCCTCGAAGTTACATTTTACTCTTTAACGGCTTATTGCCATTCAACTAATAAGTCTACGCCAGAGTAGTTAGTGTAACCTTTCATACTGACGTACCAGCGGTCCGCTGCCGGGTTATCGATACTGCAAGTTTCGTTGTTACCCGAGCGGTATGGACGACACTCATACGCAGACTCGGTAGGCTGGCTACCTTGGCGAACATACAGATCTGCGTCGCCACTGCCACCTGACATGGTCACGTCAAGTGATGACATACCCGCCGGAACGTCAACATAGTAGTGAGTCCACTCACCGCTTGTGCCTGACAGGTCGGTAGCTGAAACAGAGTCACCTCCGCCGCCGCCAGTGCTTGGCGCAGTGTATGAACCGGTCAGGTTAAGGCCAGAGAAGCTAGAGTACGCATTGACCATAACGTAGTAGGTACCGGCCTGTACGTTCGAAATGGTACAAGTTTCGGCATTACCGCCCTGGTATGGACGACAGTCATAGGTTGAGGTGGTCGGTTGCGCACCAAAGCGAACATAAAGGTCTGCGTCGCCTGAACCGCTGTTGATGGCAAAGCTCAAGTCTGTCGCACCCGCCGGAACATTTAAGGTGTAGTAAAGCGAGTCACCCGTTGTTGCCGAAAGGTTGCTGACCGTTTGACCATTCGTCAGTTCGTTGTCTGCCGGCGGCTCTTCACCACCACCGCCGCCTGTGCCGTCACAGCCATTAGCGTCGATGTAGTCGATAGCGTCTTTTGTTTGTGCTAAACCATAACCGTATTTCACGTCACGGCCTGCGGCACCTAAGTCTTCCGCTGTTGCGTTAAGAACACCGCGAATTTCCTGTGCGCTACAGGTGGGGTGATGTGACCAGACTAACGCTGCAACACCTGCCACGTGTGGCGATGCCATAGACGTACCGCTCATGGTGCCGTAGTTACCTTGCTGACCAGTGCCTTCAGGGTAGGTTGAAAGAATGCTGACACCCGGACCTGAAATTTCAACTTGGCTGTTTTTCTGTGAGAAATCTGCCAGCTGCTTGCTGTTATCAACGGCTGCAACTGAAACCACCGAATTATAAGATGCGGGATAAGACATTGCATCGGTCGAGGTGTAAGCGGAACCATCGTTACCTGCGGCAGCGACGAGCAATACGCCCTGGTTATACAGGTTTTGCATTGCTGAGGCTTCAGTTTGGCTGGAGTTAGGACCACCTAAGCTCATGTTGACCACTTCGGCGCCGTTGTCAGCACAGGTTTCAATAGCAGAAACCAGTGATGATGAGTAGCCCCATCCGTTGTCATTGAACACTTTTACAATGTGCAGGTTAGGATCACTACCGATAACGCCGCGAACCCCAAAGCTGTTATTTAAAGCAGCAATGGTGCCGGCTACGTGTGTGCCATGTGGGCCGCCGTTGTCGTGCCAGTTGCCGGTACCGCTATCGTTAGTGCCGTTAATGGTGTTGCCTCTTGTACCCATGTCTTCGTGCGGCAGTTCTAAACCGGAATCGATGACACAAATTTCTTTACCACCGGCAGCGGCTGATGCGACGCTGTCGTCAACCAAGTTGGCTTGTACCATGCCGATACCGTAAGGAACGTCCTGCGCCATAAAACGACGCTTTTGGTCAACTTCGATGTATTCTATATTGGGGTTTTTCTCGAGGCGTTTTTTCTCTTTAGGACTAAGCTCAGCGGCGACAGCTAAGCTGTGACGCATACTGATCTTAACTTTACCACCCGCCTTTTTCACGGTGTTGTGGGCGCGGGATAAAGCCAGTTCGGAACGGCCTCGTACTTTGTTTTTGAAGACCGCATTACCTTTATTTTTAAACTTAATGATGTAACGCTGAGGAGCGTCGCTTTCTATTTGCTTCTGTTGTTTAAGTAGTGGTTGAGCTTGAGACTGCTCAGGAGGCTTAGCAAAAGCAGATGAAACCGACACTGCCAAAGCAGACAGCGTAAGAAAACTAAGTTTTTTCATAACGTTATATTCTCTTTTTGTTTTTATTTTGGGCTGTAGAAAGCCCTTTAAAGACGGCAGCAGGGGATACAACGTTTGGCTGCATGAAATGACGTCAGATAACGCCATTTGTTACATTTAATAACAACTGTTAACGAATTTAAAGGGTAAAAGTGTAAAAAAGTTTAAAGACTTTACCTTTTTTAAACAATCCGGGAGGGGCGAAATGAGTGTCTATGTCATGCTTGCAATAGCCTGGGGAGCGGGCTTAATGGCCCTTTTCGGAGGTTTTTTAGCGCATCTTGAAGGCAATGCCAATACGGTCGTTAAGCGAGAGTTCGTTCATGGCATTACTGCATTTGGTGGCGGCATTTTACTGGCTGCTGTTGCTTTTGCGCTGGTGCCTGAGGGCATGAAAGAGTTAAATGCCTGGCAACTGACGGGGTTGTTTGCGGCTGGCGGAGTCACTTTTTGTCTCATTGATGCCTGGTTACAGAATAATGAAGGCAATGTTGCACAGTTTATGGCTATGGTGTTGGACTTTGTGCCTGAAGCGATTTCCCTTGGTGCTGTATTTGCCGCTAACCCAAAAATGGGCATACTGCTGGCTATTTTCATTGCAGCACAAAATTTTCCTGAAGGGTTTAACGCATACCGGGAATTAAAAGCCGCAAAACTAACCACAAAAACGGCGTTGTTCGGGTTGTTAGGCGTCTCATTTTTTGGCCCGCTGGCGGCAATAATGGGCTATTGGTGGCTGAGTGATTCACCTCACATTACCGCATCAATAATGAGCTTTGCCGCCGGCGGAATCCTTTACTTAGTGTTTCAAGACATTGCCCCTGAAGCGAAAATGCGCCGTCATTGGGTACCGGCCCTGGGCGCAGTGCTAGGCTTTATTCTGGGCATGTTAAGCAAACAACTTTTGAGTTAATCGTCGAGTTTGTCCATCTGCTTAACAATTTCGTTACTGAGATTGTTCAGTTCGTCGGTGTTATTCGATAATGTCTCCGCCTGTTCATAGGCACCATCACAAAGATCGCTAAGCACCTGAATGTTTTTGCTGACATTCTCTACAGCATCATTCTGCTGTTTACTGGCTTCGGTCACGATATCCACCTCGGCATTAATTTCGCGTATTGAAGCTAAAACCAGATTAAATGACTCAATGGTTTCTGCCGATATCTTCTGTGCCTCTTTAGAGGCTTCTAAAGCTTGATCGCTAATCTCGCCAGAGGACGAGATAACAGCGCGAAGCTCGTTTGTCATGCTGACAATGTCACCTGTCGTCGCTTTCGTTTTTTGAGCTAAAGAACGAACTTCGTCGGCCACTACTGCGAAGCCTCTTCCGTGCTCCCCCGCCCGGGCAGCTTCAATGGCAGCGTTCAGAGCGAGCAGGTTGGTCTGTTCTGTGACACTTTGAATCAGCTCGACAAAAGAGGTGATCTTTTCGGCACTTTTTTCAACTTTATCGAAGCTGCTGTCGAACAGCTCGACAGAACTGACGAGCTTATTGAGCCGCTCGGCCAGCTTATTAATTTGCTGCTCAGAGGTAATGCTGACTTCAGAAACAGAGTCGGTATTGTGATTAATACGTTCAATTGTTGCTGTCATTTCGTTCATGCTGGCTGAAATTTCTTCAATAGTAGAGGCCAGGCTAGTGGACTGCTCACTCAGCTTTTCGCTAGTGACATGAGAACGATCAGAGACCGAAGCTGTGCGTTCCGCCAAATTACTTAGCTTTTCTGTAGCACCGTCCACATGAGCTAAAATACGACTGAAGCGTTTCAATGCACGATTCAAAGAACGTGCAATCTGTCCAAATTCGTTTTCGCTACTTAAGTTCACTCTCGGATCAAGATTGCCGTCGCTGACTTGTTCAGCCATGCTTTTAAGCTCTTTTACTGCAAGCGTCAGAAACCGCCGTGAACTGACATAGAAAATTACGGCTAATAACGTAATAACCAGAGCGGGAGCAGCTAGCACGCCGTCTGTTATGTCAGAGAATAGAGCGAGCCCAAGGATAACCGCTAAACTAACCAGAAAAAGAAGGTTAATCTGATTAATTCTAGCCAAGGACAGGTTAGATACTTTCATTGTTTTACTTTCCACTTATAGTTTAAAAAAAAGCGGTGAAAAGTAATCTAAAGTGGTGATTAAAGATAGCTTTTCTTCAATAGGTTTTGCCGATAGCCAAAATCGATAAAACAGCGTTATTGTTCTTACCCACGTTTGTGGTGTCTGCTACCATCTGTTTGCGTTATAATTTGCACAAATTCCAGCCGCGAAGAGAGAGTTATGGCTAGAAACAAGAAAGAATCCATTGTTTTGGAAACTCCGACGGGCTCTGATCACGTGTTGCTGCACTCTTGTTGTGCACCGTGTTCCGGCGAAGTTATGGAGCGTATGGCGGAAGCCGGCATTAAGTTTACGATTTTCTTTTACAACCCGAATATTCATCCGGAACGAGAGTATCTGCTGCGTAAAGAAGAAAACATCCGCTTTGCTGAAAAGCTGGGTGTGGACTTTATTGACTGCGATTACGACTCAAAAAACTGGTTTGAGCGAGTAAAAGGGTTGGAGTGGGAACCTGAACGCGGTAAACGTTGTACCGAGTGTTTCGATATGCGCTTTGAACGTACGGCGTTGTATGCCCATGAAAACGGCTTCGATACCATTACCAGTTGCCTGGGTATTTCACGCTGGAAGAATATGGAACAGATAAATGACTGCGGCGAGCGCGCAGTTGCGCCTTATCCGGGCTTACATTACTGGACCTTCAACTGGCGTAAAAAAGGTGGCTCTGCCCGCATGGTCGAAATTGCTAAGCGTGAGCGTTTTTATCAGCAGGAATATTGCGGCTGCGTTTACTCGTTGCGAGACACCAACCGCTGGCGTTTGCAAAACGGTCGCGACCGTATTCAAATTGGCGTTGAGTATTACACCCCTGAATAATTCGTCATAAAAAAGCCCCGGGCGCTGGGAAGAAAGGCGTCCGGGGCTGCACGTGAAATATCAATTCAATAAATTTTAGAAGTTATAGCGGAAGTTAGCCATAACGGTACGCTGCTGGCCGTAGAAACAGTCGCCGCGGGCCAGACAAGAGGTTAAAACGGTTTTGTCGGTTAGGTTATCTACATCCAGACTTAGGCTGTAGTTTTCCCACTCGTAGCCAATCATAGCGTCAAAAACCGTATAGCTTGGGGTTTCCAGCGGATCGTTCACAACGGTTCCGTTTTGCTCGACATAGGCGCTGCCATCGGACGTATTACCAACGTAGCGGACGCCCGCGCCAACCTTAAATCCGTTCCAGTTCCCCGGACGATAAGTTGCCCAAACAGACGCTTGCTGGTCAGGTGTAGCTGACAGAGTTGCGCCTTGTTGCAAAGGATTGTTGCTTTCGGTGACGACTGCGTCAGTGTAGGCGTAACTTGCGTACACATCCAGAGACTCCCAGGCTAACTGAGCTTCCAGCTCAATACCTTCAATTTCAACTTCACCCGTTTGGATTTGGCCGTCGGGGTTTACGACTTCCGGGTTGTCTGACTGACCTGAGCCCAGCGGAGTTGCGCGGTTTTCCTCGGTAATTTTGTACGCTGAGGCGGTAAGTAAATGTTCGGTGCCCTTCGGTTGATATTTTACGCCTGCTTCCCACTGTTTCCCTTCAGTAGGAACAAAAGCGTTACCGTAAGCGTCGGTACCCAGTAATGGTGAGAACGACTCACTGTAGCTAATGTAAGGTGAAACACCACCGTCCATTAAATACATAAAGCCCAGACGACCCGTCGTGGCGTACTGATCAGTCGCTGACGATGCTTCCGGGTTGGTGGTTGCCCGGTCACGGCGAAGTGCTGCCGAAATTAACCATTTCTCAGCAATTTTCATATTGTCCTGCATGTACAGGCCAACCTGATAGGTTTTGCTGGAGGGGAGGTCTGTAATGTCCGCTTCAGTTGGCAGACCCGTAGCCTGACCATACACAGGGTTATACAAATCGAGTGTGTTCATTGCACCATAGGCGTAATCGTTATCGGTATAGGCATCCTGAAAATCGAGACCAAAGACCAAATCGTGTTCAATAGCGCCAGTCATTAGTGTGCCGTGCAATTGTAAATCGGTAGTCCATGCTCTGGCATTGGCGCGCGACAGATAGGAAACGCGATTCACCGTGCGGTTGTCGTCGGCAAAGACAGGCGGCCAACCGTACATGGTATTGTAGTCTGCGCTGCTGTCGCTGTAACGGCTTGCCAAACGTACGCGCCAATTGAGGTTTATATCATGCTCAACAATTGCGGTTAACGCGTCTTGCTCAGTATCGTATTTATCGAAGTCTGGCTCCGACACAAAGGTGGCGCTATCAATTTGGCCAAACTCGTTGGGTAGCAAGGTGCCCTGCCAGGGAAAGAATTGCGTACTGGAGCCTGACTCATTGCGCTGGATGTTTCCAATGAGCGTAATTTTAGTATTTTCGTTGGCGTGCCAGGTCAGAGACGGATTTAACACCAGACTGTTATCCGGTACGTAGTTGGTTTGGGTGTCACTATCACGATATAAGCCAACAAAACGACCTTGCAGAGACGCGTCCTCGTTTAACGCACCGGTAATGTCTCCGGCAATCTGTTTCCGTGAATAGTTACCGAGCTGAGCCCAGAACTCACCTTCTGTTTCGGCCTGGGGGCGTTTACTGACAAGGTTAATGATACCGCCCGTTGAGCCTTGCCCATATAAAACTGAGCTGGGACCTTTTAATATTTCGATTTGACCTAGCGAGTAAGGATTAACGCGTACGTTGTTGTAGTAACCAAAAAGAGATTTCAGGCCGTCTAAATACTGGACCGGAGACACAGCTCGGATTTGCGCCCAGTCTCCGCGTGTGTCAACGCCATAGGGTCCGTTGTATAAACCGGCGACATAACCGATAGCGTCCTGCACGGTAACGGCCCCTAAGTCTTCAATGCGAGCTTCAGTAAGAACAGAAACCGACAAGGGTGTTTCAATAATGGGGGTGTCAGATTTTGATCCGGTCGCGCTAACGTAAGAGATAAGTCCGCGAGAACTGACCTTGATGGTCTCCATCATCTCTTCTTTTGATTTTTCTTTTTTTTCTTCTTGTGCGTAACTGCTGGTGCTGGTTAAGGCAGCCAGAATACTAGCCGCCAACAACGCTTTTTGAATCTTCATTGTTCCCCTCGAGTTTTAGGTGGTGTCTAAATTGAGGTGGATCGTAAATGAAAACGATTCGTATTTAAAGTGTTATTTCACCCAATTGTCCGGAAGTTGCCAATTAGCGGTGTGCACATCGCCATTCCAGGTCTGCAACGTCACCCATACACGTTGTTCCGGCTCTAAATTTTGCGGGGCTATGGCATGCACATGTTGCAGCAGTTCACTACCATGCAAAATGCCAACATCGTCTTTCTGTAGTGTTTTTAGCGGTATCGGCTTTTCACCAATATTCACATAACCCTGACGAATGTTGCTGACTTTCCCCTCTTTCACATAAGCGGAAAAGTCTTTTACCCAGTCGTCGTGATGGGCATATGGCGCTTCGTCATTCATGGGCTGTATGGCGACTGTGAAGGGCCCTACTGACTTTTCAGCCCATACTGGAGGAAACTCAGGTGGCTGCAATTGTTCATACAAAAAGTAGAAGGGCAAAATAAGGATTAAGCCACTGAGTTTAAATTTGTTTCGGTTCCAAAACGTATTTTTGCGACGCGCCATTAGTGTGCCCCCTCGCTTTGAAGTTGTTCCTGAGCAGCCGCCCGCTTTTCCTTGGATGCTTTAACCGTACGGGATCCCCAGATCAAGAAGCCAGTAATGGACATGGCGGATAAAATAAGCCCGAAAATGAACCAAATAATTTTAGTCCATATGCCCCCTATAGTGCCGTAATGCAGTGGATCGGCAATATGCTGAATGGTCTGCAGGGCATTCATATTATCCGGTGAAATGGCTCTAGCAATATCACCGTTCCAGGGGTTTATATCCAGACGATAAGAATACTGGTCGTAGAAGACGAAGTCGCCGCCGCCCATAATTTTAAACATGTCGCGGTTATGCTCTGGCATCATGATGTAGCTGGGGCGAATATCAGGAAAGCGCTGCTCGGCAATGAGTAACGCGTCTTCAAAAGATACCGGTGGTTGTGCTTTGCTGCCGGTGGGAATATCGGACGCCTCGACCAGCGGTGCATGCCCTTCAATGTCGATATCCGCATGCCAAAGTACTTGTTGCGTAAAGTACCACAGGCCGGTCAGGCTCATGACAAGAAGGAACCAGATAGACCAGGCTCCGCCGTGCTTGTGCAAGTCGGTTAACAAGGTTTTTTTCCCTTGTTTGGCGCGAACTTTTGGCTGTGTGTAGGCACGCCAGAATTTTTTGTAAATAACCAAGCCGGTAATGAGCGCCCCTAACATGACGAACGACATGGCGGACACTAAGTAATAACCAACGCTGTAACCGTCCTGCCAGGGGAATAGCAACCAGCTGTGCAGCGAACGCATAAAGTTGATAAAGGTAATGCCCTGGTTTACTTCCTGAATTTGGCCGGTGTATTGGTTTACGTAAGCAATGCCAACCGGAATGTTCTCGGTTGAAAACATAACGGCATTAATCAGGTAGGGTTCAAACGTCATGACTGTTGTGACATTGGCGGTCGGGAACTGGCTCTTAACATTAGCAACGAGCTCTGAAATGGGTTTAGCGGCTAAATCGTTGGGGTTTACCGCACGGGCGTTTTCGTTAAATAGCCAAGTCAATTCATGACTGAACACGGCAATAGTACCGGTAATGCAGATAAAGCAGAACAGGATCCATATTGGCAGAGAGCACCAGCCATGTAATTTGAACCATTGTCGTTGCGTCATTTTGACTCCCTCACAAAATTTTCCGAAATGATATTGCAAATACGAACAATTATCAAATACAATGTATCGATAACGATTCGCATTTACGTAATTTGGTCGGGAGACAATTCATGAAGGCATTTGCCAAAAATTTTATAGCAACCGCGGTTGCTTCCGCGTTGCTAAGTACTGCGGCAGTCGCTGCTCAATCCGAAGATTCAACAACGCAATCAAAGGAGAAAGCACAAGCGCAGGAAAAGATTTTTGAACACGTTAAAGTCACCGGAAGCCCGCTGGACCGGGCAACGACAGCCACTGGTCTGCCTTTAACATTGCGCCAGACACCTCAGTCTATTTCCGTTATTGACCGTACCTTTATTGAAAGCTTCTCACTGGAAACGGTTGCCGATGTGATGCGATTTGCGCCGGGCATTCAGGCACAGCAGGCCGAAACTGACCGTTTCTTTTTCCGTGCTCGTGGTCGTGATGTAACCAACTTCCAGTTTGACGGTGTACCCATTGCCTACAATAGCTTTTTTAGTGAAGCATTAGCCGACTCTGTTATTTTTGAACGGATTGAAATTGTGCGTGGCGCAACGGGTCTGCTGACGGGGGCGGGGGAGCCTTCAGCGGCCATCAATTTGATTCGTAAACGCCCCAAAGCAGAGGATGGCGGTTACGTAAGTGCACAAGCGGGTTCATGGAGTAACCGTCGGTTAGAGCTGGATCATTCTCAAACCTTATCGGAAAGCGGTAATGTGAAAGGCCGCGTGGCCATGGCTTATGAAGAAGGTGAAAGCTATGTCGACTTATCCGAAAAAGAGAACGCGCAAATTTATGCGGTCATCACTGCGGATTTAAGTACCCAGACGCGTTTAACTGCTGGGGCGGACTACAGCGAACGGAATCCTCAGGGAAGTATGTGGGGTGCGTTACCGTTGTTTTATGCGGACGGAACCCAGGCGGATGATTTGCCGGTGAGCACGACAACGGCCTCGCCCTGGAACCGCTGGGATCGTCAGAGCACTAACGCATTCGTGCAGTTGGAGCATGCGTTTGATAACGGCTGGGATGTGCAATTGGACGTTGAGCGCCGCGAAGGTGAGATGGATGGCTACCTTTTGTACTTTTCCGGGTTCCCGGATCAGGAAACCGGCTTAGGTTTGAGTTCCTCGCCTAATCACTATGTTGCAGACAGGGAGCAAATGTCATTTCGGTTTTTGGCGTCAGGTCCTTTTGAGCTTTTGGGGCGTGAACATCAATTAACTGCCGGTGCCTTGTATTCAGATCAGGAAGAGTCTGCAGAGTCATTTGGCACTGCAGATACGATTGTTATTCCCAGCTTATTTGAGTGGGGAGATGGGGTGCCGCGTCCAGACTTTAACAATACGCCGGCGTATGGAACCAGCGGTTCTACAACTCAAAAAGGGATTTACGCCGCAGCACAGTTTAGCTTAACGGATGAATTGACGGCTATTCTCGGAAACCGAGTGACGACATACGATGCCAGAGTAGAGTCTCCTTGGGCTCCAAGTGATTACAAAAACTCAGGTGTGAATACCCCGTATCTGGGGGTTGTTTACGATATTACCGATATTATCTCAACCTATGCGAGCTATACGGAAATATTTCAGCCGCAAGACGCGCTTAACGTAAACGGCGAATTAGTAGGTCCGGTTGAAGGCTCTAACGCAGAAGTAGGTGTGAAAGGTGACTTTTTCAATGAGGCACTTTCAGCCAGCTTTGCTGTTTATAAAGTGAAAGAAGATAACCTGGCAATTAACGACCCGAACAATACCGACTTTATTCCCGGAACCAACATACGCCCGTCTATTGGCGTTGATGGCGCTGAAAGTGAAGGTTATGAGCTGGAGCTAAATGGTAAGCCAACAGAAGCACTGAATATCTTTTTCAGTTATACCCACAACGAGTCTGAAGCTCGTGATGGTTCAGATTACGCGCCGTACTTGCCGGAAGATATGATGAAAGCCAGTGTGCTTTACAGCATGACTGGTGCTTTGAAGTTTGGAGTGAATGCCAACTGGCAAAGTGAGGTTTCTAACCCGGGAGCCGGGCCGAATGGTGAAACCTTTAATCAGGACAGCTATGCGGTCGTTAATGCCATGGCGAGTTATGAGCTAAGTAAAAACTGGGACCTGAGCGTTAACGTCAATAATTTGTTCGATGAAAAATACTATTCCAGCATCGACTTTTATAATCAGGGCTTTTTCGGTGCACCGCGTAATTTTGAGGTGAGCGTCAAATACGCGTGGTAACACCAGAAGTGTTCGGTTTTACGAAGGGCAGTGTTGATCCACTGCCCTTTTCTTTTGTACATTGCTAAGCGCCCCGCAACTTGCTATAACTGCGCGCAAATTCTGCAATCTTGTTTTGTCCAATGAGCCAGTCGTCCAATACCGTTGTTATGGTGCGTCCGCATTACTTTGCTTCTAACCCCGAAACTATGGCAGACAATGCCTTTCAGTCGGTTGCGCAACAGGGCGTGAATGTTGCGAAAGCGGCCTATGATGAAGTGACAAAGGCGGCTGAAGTGCTGCAGAGCAAAGGCGTTAAGGTGCACCTTTTTGACGATGAAGGCACTGAAACACCAGATTCGGTTTTTCCGAACAATTGGTTCAGCACACACCGCACGGGTGAATTGGTCCTGTACCCTATGTATTGCAGTAGCCGCCGTAAAGAGCGGCGGACGGATATCATTGAGTTTTTGCGTACGGAATATGGTTACGAGAAAACTCTGGATTTAAGTTCGTTAGAGCAGCGTCATGTGTTTTTGGAAGGGACCGGCTCTGTTGTTTTCGACCATAACCATAAAGTGGCCTATGCTGCGCGTTCCAAACGCATGGATGAAGGAGCTCTGAGCCAACTGTGTGAGCGGCTGGGTTATGAGCCTATTGTGTTTGATGCAACCTCGGGCGACGGCAAACCCGTGTATCACACCAATGTGTTGATGGCTGTTGGCAGTGACTTTGTCATGGCGTCGCTGGATATGATCCGCAACCCTGAACAAAAACAGCGTGTGATACGCTCGGTTGAAGCCTGCGACAAAGCTCTGGTGCCCTTAACAGAGCAGCAAATTAACCACTTTGCAGGGAACACGCTGGAGCTGGATGCTAACGGCCGTAAAATTCTGGCTATTTCTGAGACCGCTTATCGTTCATTAAATACAGATCAGGTTCAGCAACTGAAGCAGTGGGTTGAGCTGTTACCGATAGCGGTTCCTACTATAGAGCTTGGCGGCGGATCAATACGTTGCATGCTAGCGCAGATATTTCCAAAATAATTGTTTGACATGGCATAGAATAAGCGTACAGTGGCGGCGTTGGATAAGAAACAGTTAGTTAAACACTCCTAATACGTCGCTTTATTAAGTAGTAATATCTTCGTCCTGTAGTTTAAGTTTCATTTTTTACCCCGCACGATCATCGCAATCGGGAACGCTCGGAGCGATTACTTATTTTTTTAAAATTTCAGGATATTTATTATGTCTAATTCAGTAAACGGTATTGTTAAGTGGTTTAACGAAGCAAAAGGTTTTGGTTTTATCGAGCAGCAAGGTGGCGCAGACGTATTTGCTCACTTTAGCGCAATTGTTGGCGATGGTTTCAAAACGCTGACCGAAGGTCAAAACGTTTCTTTCTCAATCACTCAGGGTCCTAAAGGTCCTCAGGCTGAGAACATTCAAGCGGCGTGATCCGCGTGAATTGAGCTTTTAATTAAGCCAGAATTATGAGAAGCAGCTTACGGGCTGCTTTTTTTGTGTCTGAATTTTGGCGTAAAACCACGTAGAATAACTCCAGAATCAAATCAAACGGAATGCAATGTGACTCAGCCGTTAACTCATTTTATTTGTCCGTTGGATGGCCATCCTCTTCATTTACACGGACGCAGCTGGCGCTGTGAAAACGGGCACAGTTTTGATGTGGCAAAGCAGGGCTATGTGAATTTGTTGCCGGTGCAGAATAAGCGCTCGAGAGACCCTGGTGACAGCAAAGCCATGGTGCAGGCTCGCCGCGATTATCTGGAACACGGTTATTACCAGCCGCTGGCGCAAGTTTTAACTGATACGGTTTTGGCGCATGGCAATCAGGCGCTGTTAGATGCGGGGTGTGGTGAAGGTTATTACCTGCGGTATTTGATTGAGCAAGCTGAGCAGAGCAACGTGAATTTAAACATTGCGGCACTGGATATTTCAAAGTGGGCAGTGCAGGCCGCGGCAAAGAAAGACAAACGTTTGAGCTGGATGGTGGCATCGAACGTTTCTATTCCGCTAGCTGACAATAGTGTCGATACCATTTTATGCGTGTTCGGCTTCCCGGTCGAAGCTGAGTTTAAGCGGGTTTTGAAACCCGGTGGCCGATTGATTATGGTGGACCCTGCCGGTGACCATCTGCAAGAGTTGAAAGCCATTATTTATTCTGAACTAAAAAGTAAAAATGAGACGTTACCAATCACCTCGTCCGAATTTGAACTGACCTCCGAACAGCAAGTGACTTTCCCGGTATCACTGACATCAAATCAGGCCATAAAAGACCTACTGACCATGACACCGCATCTCTACCGAAGTAGTGCTGAAGGCCGTGAAGAAGCTTCGAAACTTGAATCACTCGACTTAACCGCTGATATTTGGGTACGAGTTTTTAGTTATTAAAATTAGTATTCGATAGTCATAAAGGGCAAGTGACTACGTAAGTTTAAGTTATTTGTTAACGTATAATCGTTCAGATCGTTCTAAGCTTTGTTTCTTTGAAAAGTACGGAAACTAAAGCATGCCAACGATACTAAGGATTGGTGCTTATCGTTTTTTCTTTTATAGTAATGAAAGCGGTGAGCCCCCGCACATTCATGTGCAGCGAGACAATAAACTGGCAAAGTTTTGGCTGAAGCCTGTTTTAATGAGCAGCTCGATAGGTTTCTCATCGTTTGAGTTGAGGCGCATAAACAGAATAGTAGTTCAACACAGAAAAGGGCTTTTGGAGGCTTGGGATGAATACTTTAGAAATTGATCGGCATCCTGTTGCGGTGAATGTTTGCGTCACCGAAGCAACGCTCGAAGTAGAGCTAGCTGACGGGCGTAAAATTTCTGCACCGATTATCTGGTTCCCCCGTTTGCAAGCCGCCTCAGAAGAAGAGCGTAGTGATTGGCAACTATTGGGAAATGGTCAGGGCATCCATTGGCCGAAACTGGATGAAGATATTAGTGTGCGAGGGCTCTTAAGCGGCTAACACATGCAAGCCGTTATTCACTCAACAATAACCACAATACCCGAGGCTGACTGGAACCGGTTATTTAAGAGCGATTACCCGTTTACTCGTTATGATTTCCTGTTGGCACTTGAGCAAGGCGGCAGCCTTGGACCGCAGCGTGGCTGGTTGCCCCAATACGTTGTTGTAAACGACGACAACGGCACCATGATTGCGGCCATGCCGTGGTTTAAGAAAACACACTCCTATGGTGAGTATCTGTTCGACTGGGCCTTTGCCGAAGCTTTTGAGCGCTATGGCTTTCAGTACTACCCGAAATTAATTAACGCGATACCTTTTACTCCTTGTCAGGGGCCCAGGCTGGCTACTGCTGAAGGCGTTAAGCCCGGCGATGTATTAGCGGTGATTGAATCGGCGCTACTACAAGCCCATGATGTCAGTAACCTGCAGAGTTTGTACGTTGAGCCCGATGTCAGTCATGCGTTAACCGACGAGGGTTGGTGGCAGCGCTTTGATCTTCAGTTCCTCTGGCAAAACCGCAATTATGGCAGCTTTGACGACTTTTTAGCGGCACTGGTGTCGCGTAAACGTAAGTCGATTCGTAAAGAGCGGCAGAAGATCTCAGAACACAGTGTGCAAATGCGCACCTTGCATGGACATGAGCTCACAGCCGACTTTTGGCGACAGTTCACGTTGTTTTATCAGCGTACCTATTTAAAACGCTCGGGGCATGGAGGTTATTTAACGCCCGCGACGTTCAAATTATGGGGTGAGCATTTAGCCGATAAAATCGTTGTTTTTGCGGCCTACCGGAATGAAGAAATGCTTGCCGCTTCCTTGTGTTTTAAGGATGAAGACACACTTTACGGGCGTTACTGGGGCTGTCAGGAAGAGCTGGAATTTCTGCATTTTGAAGCCTGTTATTACCAAGGTATTGAGTATTGCATCAATCACGGTCTAGGCTATTTTGATGCGGGTGCTCAGGGTGAGCACAAGTTGCATCGTGGTTTTGAGCCTGTATTGAGAGAAGGGTTTTACCGTTTTAATCCTTCCCCGCTCAATGAGGCTATTGAGCAGTACTGCCGCGATGAGCGCACGGCGCTGAACGAACATCTGAAAACGCTACAAACTTACTTGCCTTATAAAGCCAACGATTAATACAACGGCCACACCAGTAATATCATCACCAGGGCAATAGCAGACACAAGCAAGGAAAGCGGTAAGCCAAGCTTCCAGTAGTCGCTAAAGCTGTAACCGCCCGGACCCATAACCAGAATATTGGACTGATGGCCAATAGGCGTCAGAAAGGGCACCGCTGCACCAATAGCCACTGCCATTAAAAACGGGTCCATGCTGGCGTTAAAACTGTCAGACATACTGATGCCAATCGGCGCCATTAAGACGGCCGCCGCCGCGTTATTGACAATGTTAGACAGCAACATGGTGACGAGTAACAGTAAGCCCACGGCTACAAATTCAGGCGAACCAGCACTGATAGACAATACCGCGTTGGCTATTGTGTCAGCAGCACCACTGCGTTCTAGCGCGGAACCGAGCGGAATGGTTGCCCCCAGCAGTACGATAATGGGCCAGTCGATAGCATCATAAAGTTCGCGCAAGGGGAGAATATTGGTTATTACCATAAGCCCTGCCGCCAGTGAAAACGCGACCGGAACCGAAACGAGACCGAGCGCGGCCGACAGGATGGTGGCAGCAAAAATGCCCAGGGGCAACAGGAGTCGTTTTGATGAGCCAATGCGCAGGCTACGCTGTGCTAACGGAAAGCAACCAAAACGCTGGAATACATCGTTAAGCACTTCGGCATCGCCCTGCAGTAATAAAACATCGCCGGGTTTAAAACGAATATTGGCCAGTGCTGTCCCGAGTTTTTGGCCTTGTCGAGCGACTCCTAACACGTTTATGCCGTAGCGGCTTCGTAACTTTAAGTCGGCTGCAGAGCGGCCAATAAGGCGAGAGTCGTGACCGACAATCCCTTCGATGACGGTAATGTCATCGGATTTCAGAAAACGTTCGTCAATCTGTTCTTCGGCGTTAAGCTCTAGCCCGGTTCCGTCAATAACCTGTTGTATGGTTTCAGCGTTGGCCTCAACAATCAGTACGTCGTCTGGTTTCATTCGTAAATAACGAGCGGGCGCTGACCACCGTTTATCACCCCGTTGCAAGGCGACAATAACAAAGTCTTCTTCGCTGCGGCTCTCCAGCTCATACAGGGTTTCTCCAATAAAGTTGGAGCCCGTGGGTACGTAGAGCTCAGTCAAGTAGCTGCTGACGTCGTAAAGTGACCCTGACTTTGACCTTCCGGATTTTTCCGGCACTAACCAATGACTGAGCAGCCACATAAACAGTAAACCGGCAACGGCGATGCTCAGGCCTACCGGGGTGAAGTTAAAAATGCCAAAGGTTTCGCCCATAGCGTCGCGGCGGATATCGGAAATAATGATATTGGGTGGTGTACCGACCATGGTGATGGTTCCCCCTAGCAACGAACCAAAAGCCATCGGCATAAGTACTTTGGAGGGGTTATTACCACTGCTGCGGGACAGTTGAAGGGCAACCGGTATCATAATTGCCATGGTGCCCGTATTGCTGATGAAAGCAGAGCAGATGGTAGTGACCGAGGTCAGGGCTATCATTTGTAGCCAGTGTTTATCGCCAATGTTTTTCATTGCTGAGGCGAGCGCATCCACCACGCCTGAACGCCACAAAGCGTGGCTTATAATTAATACGGCAGCGACAGTAATAACGGCGGGGTTACCAAAGCCACTGAAGACTTCAGTTGTTGGAACCAGACCCAGAATAGCGGCGGACAGCAACGCCATCATAGCCACCAAGTCATAACGCCATTTATCGATAATAAAAAGCGCCAGCATGACAGCTAAGATAATTCCAATGAGCCATTGATCCAGCATAGTAGGTTTACCATTGACGGTTTAAACAGTGAACATTGCATATGTTGGGATCTGGTGCAATATTTAGATGAGATCCAGCTCAGGAGGCCATAACGATGAAATACATCAGTGTAGCAAGTGCGGCAATTATTAGCCTGGCGGGAATAGCCAGCGCACCCGTTAAAGGTGATCACCATAATGAGGGAAATTTGGCGAACGCAACGATTTATGAATGGGTGGTTCCCTGGGAGGACTCGCGACCAAGAGACCCTTGGGTTCATGATGGTTTAGTCTGGTTTGTGGGCCAGGGAAGTGATTATGCAGCAACATTTGACCCGCAAACAGAAGAGTTCAAACGCTATGATTTAGCGGAAGGGACAGGTCCTCATACGGTGATTGTTGACGACCGCGGCGCGTGGTATACCGGCAATTTAAAGGAACACATTGGTTTAATTGACCCCGGTACGGGCGATATTACGCGTTTCCCGTTACCGGGAACTGGCCCCAAAGATAGCCATACCATGGACTTTACTAAATCCGGTGATATTTGGTTTACCGTTCAAGGCGGTAATCAAATTGGCTTTTTGGAAACGTCCAGTGGTGAAATTATGTTGTGGGAGGTACCGACTGATTCTGCCAGACCTTACGGTATCATTGTGGAAGATGGCGAACCCTGGGCGACGCTGTTCGGTACCAATAAACTGGCAACCATCACAAAGGGCAATCTACGTGAAATAGAGCTGGACCGAGAAGAGAGCCGTCCGCGTCGACTTGGTATGGCGGACGACGGCACCTTATGGTATGTCGATTACAATCAAGGTTATGTTGGCAGTTATGATCCGGTGAGCGGTGAAAACCAGGACTGGCGCGCCCCTGCCGAGATCAATTCACGGCCTTACGGCATGGCCGTTGATAAGCGTAACGATGTCTGGTTTGTGGAAACGGGCGTCCAGCCGAACCGGCTTGTCGGTTTTGATACAGAAACTCATGAGTTTTCAGAGCCGATTGAACTGGAAAGCGGCGGCGGTACCGTTCGTCACATGTTTTATGATGAAACGACCGATTCTATTTGGTTCGGTACCGACGCCAATACTTTGGGAGTGGTTCGTTTAGAGAAACCACCTGCTGTAACAGCCGATTAATTGAGCCTGACGTGAATGTCAGGCTGCATGGCTTATAACGGCAGTACTTCTAACACTGCAACATACGAGCCCTGGCGCTTACTTGCCGGGGCGTCACCGTTGTCATCCTCGTACTCAGCTTCTAACCAATACATGCCCGGCTCTTCTAATGAAAAGGTGACTTCGCCTTTCTCGTTAGTGCTCAGTTTTGTTGGCTGCGACTGGTCACGATAGCGCTCACCATCTTTGACTAAAATCAGGTCAGTGCCGGCGGCAGCTTCGCCGTCGATAGTGAATTTAAAGGTAATGTTCTCACCGGTGTATAAGTCGTTAGGATGAGTGACCGGATCCAGCTCCAGGCCTTTGCCTGTTGGCCCCAGAGTATCGTAAGTTGGTGCGGCTGAGGTAACAAAGGTTTCTACACGATGTGAGCGTTCACTGACCTCAAGGTCTTTGGCGTCTTGAGGGACTTCTTTATAAAAGTCTTCATTGGTTTTTTGCGCACCTCGAGGTGGCCAGTATTGGCGCTCACCCTCATCATCTGTCCAGCGCGCTGACAGGCCAGAGCTTGCTGAATAGATGGTGTAAGTGCCCTCTTGTTCCAGCTCAATATCGAATACTGAGCGATACTTTCCTTTATGACCGTTTTTCATAGTGATGGCAGAGCCATCGGGTGCCATAGCTTCTACGCGGTCAAGTCCAAGGGGATAGTGATCAGGGTAGAAAATGCCGTTTGCGATAGCGGCATCAAAGGTGACCCAGCCAGAGTCGCCCGATACGATGGTTGTGCTTGGCTTTATCCAAACCCGGTGGGCTTCACTGCTGGTGCTGGCGAATAACGTCAGCACCGCCAGGCTCGTCGTCAGTACAGAAGATAATTTCATGGTTAAGGCTCCAGAGTTAGCGACACTCGGCCAAGCTCATGCTCACCGGTGTCTGTTATGGATATTGGGTTTTCAATAGGTAAAGACAATGGCAGCCGCAACATTTCACGGCCACCGAGTTCACGCGCGGCTTCTACATATAAGTAGTATTGGCCAGACTCAAGCTCAGATAATTTGCTTATTAAAGGGGTTAAATCCACACGATTAATGCCCGGGCGGCGAGTTGCCCCTGAGACACCATCAATAGGCATCTCGGCCATACGGCCACTGCGGCGCCACCATTGGCGCATGTCCTTCAGCCATTTCTCGCCTTCGTTATTTTTCAGGTTAACGTCATACCAGACGGCAATATCAGCGACTCTTTGGTGGCGCTTGTTGGCTAACCACACAGCAAGGTAGGGAGGGTGATACTCAGCGACCGACAGGCGTGGAATTTCGATCGTCAATTCATTTTCAGCGGCGTGAGCCGAACCCATAATTGCAAAAAGAGGAATGATGAATCCGGCCAGAACCAACGGCCAGGTCGACTTTCGTCCTTTACTGTATTTTTTCAAAAGTAATAACCCCGTAACAGTGAATAAAATGCTGGCAATGGCAAATACATCAATGAATAAGCTCCACAAAAAGCCGGTATTACGAGCTTTGTGGAGGTCATTGAAATAGGCTATCCAGCCGCGATCGGTGGTTTCGGAATAAAAAGCACCGCTGGCTAAATCGACGCTGAACCAGCTATCCCCGCCAGGTCGGGGCATGGCGACATACAACTCATAATCCGTCCATTGAATTTCGGCATTTGAACTGAGACTGTTTTGCGTCTTATCTTCGTACCAACGGTGAAAAACGGCGGGTAGAGCATCATTCCCTGATGCATTCACCAGCCGGGCCAATTCCGTTTGTGGGAGAGAACCTTCGTGGCTTTCGACGGCGGGGGCGGACTCTATCCAACTGGCGTGGTTAAGGGTAATGCCGGTTATTGAAAATAACAGTATGCCAATAAGGCAAACAGCAGAACTTATCCAGTGCCAATCTTTTAGTGACCATCCTTTGCGTCCACTCGAGCGTCGAGCCATTGCGTTTCGTTCCTTTACAAACAGCAGTGAATGTATCTTATATAAAAACCATTCTCATTTGCAATACTTAATGATAAAAATTCTCATTTAGATTTAAAATCTATGTTATTATGCGCACAAAATCGCCAGTGAGGAGTATTTATGCGAAGTATCATTGCGGAAAAAGTCACTCAGGTCAGGCACTGGAACGACACCCTGTTCAGTTTTCGAACCACCCGTCAGCCGAGTTTTACTTTTGAAAATGGTCAGTTTGTGATGATGGGTTTGCAACTGGAAGAGAAGCCTTTGTTAAGGGCTTACAGTATAGCCAGCGCCAATCACGAAGAAGAACTGGAGTTTTTCAGTATTAAGGTGCCGGATGGCGCTTTAACGTCACGCTTGCAGCATATTCAAGTGGGCGATGAGGTGGTGCTGTCAAATCGGCCTACCGGTACTCTGGTGCCCGGGCATTTGCTGCCAGGTAAAAACCTCTACTTGCTGAGTACGGGAACCGGTCTTGCGCCCTTTATGAGCGTGATTAAAGATCCTGATATTTACGAACAGTACGATAAGGTCGTGCTGGTGCATGGCGTGCGTTGGATTTCTGAACTGGCGTATCAAAAGGAAATTTCCGAACACCTCCCCAATAACGAGTACTTTGGTGACTGGGTACGCGACAAACTGATTTATTATCCGACCGTTACCCGCGAGCCGTTTCGCCATGAAGCTCATCAACAGCGCATTACCGATTTGCTTGAGTCGGGTACCTTAACCAAAACCATTGGTATGCCGGACATAAACCCTGAGCACGACCGCTTTATGTTGTGCGGCAATGACGCTATGCTGAAAGACTTAATGGCCATATTGAATGAGCGTGGCTTCACCAAAGCAACGTCACGAAAGCAAGGTGATTACGTGATTGAGCAAGCCTTTATTGAAAAATAAAGGCTTTGGGAAAGACAAAGCGCTGAAAGAAAGTCAGAAGGTTTATGAAGCGAGAAGAGGCTAAAAAAGCACTGGTTGTTGAAGGTGGCGCAATGCGTGGTATCTTCGCCGCAGGTGTGCTGGACGGTTTTCTTGAGGCCGGGCAAACGGACTTTGATTTTGCAATTGGCGTTTCCGCAGGCTCCACTAACCTCATTGGTTTTCTTGCCGGTGACCATGGGCGTAACCGGCAAATTCTTTTACAGCATGCACGGCAGCCAGAATTTCTTAATTGGCGTCGGTTCTTAAAAGGTGGACACTTTTGTGATGTCAGTTGGCTCTGGCATGCTTCATTTGAACAGGTTCCTCTAAATACTCAATACTACCTTGAACAAAACCGGCCTTTGTATGTCGTGACCACCAATGTGGACACCGGTTTTCCGGTTTACACCCGGGTGACCGCAGACAACTTACACGAGCTATTTCCGGCTTCCTGCGCCATTCCGTTGGCCTACCGTGATTTTCCAACGGTTGACGGAGCCGCCATGACTGATGGTGGCTTGGCAGATTCGATTCCAGTGATTAAGGCGTACGAAATGGGCGCGCGGGATATTACGGTTATTTTGTCTCAGCCACGAGGCTTCCGTAAGAAAATACGACCATTACCGACCTTTATGAAGCGCTTCTTTAAGCATCATCCCGCCTTATTTGATGCCGTTGCTAGACGGTCGGTGGTATACAATGACGCTATAGACTTCATTGAGGATCCCCCCGGTGATTGCGCAATGACGGTACTGGCCCCGCCGGCTGACTTTCCGGTGGGACGTTTTACTCAGGATAAAAAGTTGTTGGAGCAAGGCTATGAAATGGGAAGAAACGCCGCACTGGCAACAACTACTGCGTGATGTTCGGGCTTGTACCTTATGTGAACCTGAGCTTCCGTTAGGTGCACGGCCTGTTGTTCAGTTAAATCCAAAAGCGAGGATTTTGGTTGCGGGCCAGGCGCCGGGTAAACGCGTGCATGCCTCAGGAAAACCCTTTGATGATCCCAGTGGCGACCGGTTGCGGGAATGGATGGGTATTGATAAAGAAACATTTTATGATCCCGAACAACTGGCAATTGTGCCTATGGGGCTGTGTTACCCCGGTACGGGTCATTCTGGTGATCTTCCGCCACGGCCCGAATGCGCTCCAGCGTGGCGTAATAAGCTACTGGAGCAACTGCCCAATTTAGAGCTCACTTTGGCCATTGGCCAATACGCCCAGCAGTGGCATTTGCAGGAACCCAGGCGTAGCCTGACAGAACGGGTGAGAGACTGGCGACATTACTGGCCGCAAATTTTACCGTTGCCCCACCCAAGTCCACGCAATAATATTTGGCTGAAGCGTAATCCTTGGTTTGAAACAGAGGTGGTTCCGCAATTAAAGCAGCGAGTGAAAGAACTGCTTTGACTTTTTAAAAGCGACCCGATAGTTTTGTAAAGCACTCTATAACAACTAATTATAACAACCGAGGTTTTTAATGGAAAATCAAAACACTAACAATGACGTTATCTCGACAGGTAACTGGTTCGTTACCATTTTAATTACCGCTATTCCGCTTATTGGCATCATTATGTTGTTTGTCTGGGGCTTTTCAGACGCAACGAATCCAAATAAGAAAAACTGGGCCAGAGCCGCCCTTATTTGGGTCGCTATTGCTATTGTCATTAATATTTTCATGTTTATTGGTATGCTCGGCATGGCAGGTTCAATGAATGGTGGTTACTGACTGTAACTTATGAACCCAAGAAAATGGCGCAGCTGGCACCGCTGGCTGTCTCTTATTGTCGGTTTACAGCTGGTGATATGGAGTATTAGCGGCGCCTATATGGTGTTTTTTGATCTGAGCTTTATTCATGGTGATCACCTGGTGAAAAAGCTTGAGCAGCCGCTCGAAAAAAACACGACGCTTTCGCCAATCAGCTGGGTTTTGGATGAAAAGCCAGAAGCAACATCAGTGCGTCTTATGCAGCAGTGGGTCGATGGTTCGCTGCGTGCTGTTTACCGTGTCGAAAGTAAAGCGGGTACGCAGTTGTTGTTGGCCGAATCACTGGAGCCAATCACGCTTGATCGAATGGATATTGGTTACATAGCTAGTCAGCACTTCGCCAACAATAAAGACGTAAAAGCGCAGGTCAGTTTTGTGGAAGATAAAGCCCCGGGTGAGCTTAACCCCGCCTTGCTCCCGGTATGGCGGGTTGATTTTAACGACTTCTCCAGCCCGACTTTATATTTCTCTGCTGCGACAGGCGAACTTGTTACTAAAAGGCATGATTTCTGGCGATTATTCGACTTTTTCTGGATGCTTCACATAATGGACTACGAACATCGGATAGACATCCAGACTTGGTGGTTAAAGGCCTTTACCATCGCGAATATATTGTTTTTAGTGAGCGGCGGTGCCTTACTCTATTTCCATTTTCGTCCACGTAAGAAAAGAAGGCGAGCAGCATGAAGTTTATGCGCAAACTGCATCGCTGGTTAAGCTTAATTATTATTATTCAGGTACTTATTTGGTTAATTAGTGGCTTCTATTTCAGTTGGCTTGGGCATCAGAAACTAGCAGCCCATGACTACTTCCAATCTGCCCCTGCAACTCCGGTTGGTTCAGCTTTTTATCCGGAGAATGCATTATTTGAACGTTTCAATGATATTAAAAGCATAGAAATACGTTCAGTAGGCGATACTCCCCAATATGTAGTAATAACGACCGCTGGTACCAGCCATTACGTGAATGCATTAACCGGAGAGGACTGGACAACATCGGCTCCGCTGGCGGCGGAGCTGGCGCGCAAAAGTTACAACGGTCCCGGTCGTGTCAAAGAGGTACAGGCTGTAAAGGGGAGCGACGAGATTATTGGCTGGCAAGATGCGGGTTTTAAAGTCACGTTTTCCGATGATCTCGCGACTCGCGTTTATGTTGATTCAGCGTCGGGCAATGTCGTGGATCACCGAAACAGTCGCTGGTGGCTCAGCGACTGGATGTTTCGTTTACACTTTATGGATTACAGTGGCGAGCGGGATTTTAATAGCTTGCTTAATATTATTGCGGCAACCGTCGCTCTTTGGTTTAGCTTGTCCGGACTCATTTTGTTAGGGCGCAGCCTAAAACGACGGCAGCTGTTTTGAGCTTAAGGCTCTACCACCAGCGCCCTGTTTTCTGGCAGTAGTTTTTGTAAACTTCCCCAAAGGTCTCGGTCAGAATGCGCTCTTCCGGCATAATTTGGAAACGGTTCATGTACGCCACATACAACGCTAAGCCCCACAACGAAAACACGCTACCCAGATAAACGCCCCAAGCCATCAGTAAAAAGAAAAAGCCTAGATACATAGGGTTTCGTGTTCGTTGGTAGATACCGTTGGTGACAAGTTCCGTACTTTTCCCCGGGTCTCGAGGGTCCACTGTGGTTTGTGCCCGGCTAAAGCTCAGAATGCCGAGCAAAGGTAAGAGTACCCCTAATGCCAGTAGGAAAATGGCAGCAGCGCGCTGACCAACATAAAATTGATTAAAGGCTTCAGTGTAGTGGGCAGTTAGCCACATGAGTCCGGCAACAACTGCAACAACCACTACGGGCGGTACTTTGAGTTCAAGTGATTTCATGGCAAAGTGGCTTCCTTTTCGGCAAAGGTACGAAAAATGATGACCGATACATCTGAGATTATTGAGCAAACTCGGCATTGGGTGCAACAGTTGATAGTGAAGTATAACATTTGCCCTTTTGCACGACGCGAAGTTGAGCGCAAGAGTATTCGTTATGTAGCGGCTGAGGAGCAAAAGCCTCAGGCGGTACTGCAACAGTTAATAGATGAAGCGAAACACCTGGATACAACACCTGAAACCGAAACAACTCTGCTTATTTTGCCGTCTGGGTTCGAAGGTTTTTACGACTTTCTGAATTTGGTTGATATTGCCGACGCTTTACTCATTGAGGAAGGCTATGAAGGGGTTTATCAGTTGGCACACTTTCACCCTGACTACTGTTTTGATGGTGAGCCGCAGGATGACCCGGCGAACTATACCAACCGAGCACCTTATCCAACGTTGCATCTATTGCGCGAGGCCAGTATTGAAGAGGCGTTGCAAAATTATGACCATCCTGAATTGATTCCGGAACGAAATATAGAGTTTGCCCGTCGTAAGGGGGTTGAGTTCTTTAAGGGAATCTTGACCGTTTAATCTGTGAGTTTTTGCTACACTATTTATTATAGTGTTAAAACGAACTGTTCGTACTGATTACCTATAAAGCGAAGAGGCGCAATGTCAGCAGACCACATTACCCATAAAGTTATTGCACAGCTACCGACTATGGTGGCCTATGTCGACCAGAGCCGGTGTTTTCGTTTCGTTAACACGGCCTACGCGTCGTTTTTCGGCCTAAAACCTGACGACATGCTGGGTAAGCCGGTACTTGACGTCCTAAGTGATGAATCCTACCAGCGAGTTAAACCGAACCATGACCATGTGTTTTCTCATGGTGAGAAAATGGAGTTTTCGGAATCGATTACTTTTCGCAATGGACGTAAATGTTTTTTGGATATTCGCTACCTTCCCGAGTTTGACGATAAAAACGATGTCATTGGTCTGTACGCCCTTATTGAAGATGTCACAGATTATTATGCATCGGTTGATCTGATGCGCACCATTCATGAGGTCATTCATAAACGCGGAAGACGTATTGATCCGGCATCAATTAATGAGCTGCTTAAAGTGGGCGTGGACTATTTAGGGACTGATATTGGTACTGCTAGTTCGATTAAGGGTGGTACCTATACGATTGAATGGGCGCAAACGGCAAAAATGGACTTTCCGGCCGGCACGCAATTACCATTGGAAACCACGTATTGTTCCGTCGTGCTTGAGGCAAATGACTTAATTTACACTAATGATGCTTCAACCGATTCACGTTTTAAAGAACACGCAAGCTACCGGACCTATGGTCTGGAAACTTATATTGGTACACCGCTTATTATTAATGACCAGGTGTGGGGCATTTTAGGTTTTGCACGCAAGAGCAAGCGGGCTGACCCTTTTAGTGAGCTTGAAGTAGAGATGGTGCGTATGATGGGCACCGCGGTGGAAACGGTGATTGCCGAACAAGAAATTCGTTCCGATTTAATTCGCCAGCGAGATGATATGGCCGTGATTGCCTACACCGACTCATTGACGGGGTTGAAGAACCGGTCAGCAGGCATGCAAATTCTCGAGCAAAGTCTTGAGCGGCAAAGTGGCCGCCAGAAATGCGTTGTCTCGGTCATTGACTTCGACCACTTTAAAAACATTAATGACACCTACGGGCACGATGTTGGAGACAAAGTGCTTATTGCTGGTGCTGCAGCAATGTCCGATGCGATCCGAAGTAGCGATAGTGTTGTTCGGGTAGGGGGCGAAGAGTTTATGGTGGTGTTAGCTTATACCGACCATGAAAGTGCTGCTCAAGTATTGGAAAGAGTTAGAAAGACGGTAGAAGACACGGTTGTGACGCTTGATTCTGGTGAAACCATTAACCCTACGGTGAGTATCGGGGCATCTGAGAGTCGAGCGGACGACGATGTTTCCAGCATTTACCGACGAGCTGATCAGGCGCTGTATAAGGCTAAGCGGGCTGGTCGTAACTGCGTTATATGGGAGGATGGCAGTGACTCTTAAATTTATTTTGAAAATAATGCATAAATCGTTTGACTCACTGTGGAATAAGCGTACACTCCAACGCGTCGGATAGATAGAAAGACAGTTAGTTAAAAAACTCCACTTCGTTGACCTATTATTATTAATACCATCGTCCTGTAGTTCTAAGTTCTTATTTTTACCCGCATCATCGGCCAACAGGCCACATACTTAAAAGTTACAGGAAGATATATTATGTCTGATAAAATTACTGGTTCAGTAAAATGGTTTAACGAAGCAAAAGGCTTCGGTTTCATCGAACGTGAAAACGGCGCAGACGTTTTCGCACATTTCAGCGCTATTTCTAGCGACGGTTTCAAAACCTTAACTGAAGGCCAGCGCGTTGAGTTCGCAGTAACTCAAGGCCCTAAAGGTCCTCAGGCTGAAAACATCGTAGCGCTGTAATAACACGCCTCGAAGTCTAAAAGGGCAACCCTCGGGTTGCCTTTTTTTGTGTCTGTTTTTCGCTACCGACTGGTTAGCCAAAGTGTTAATCCAATACCGATAGCCATGCCGAGTAATAGCGTGATTAACATAGGCAACGCATCTAACCAGCTGGGTGAGCGCTGCGGTTTCAGCGTATTACTATCTGCCCTGCCAACAACATTTCCCACTTCAATAACTTCTCGTTCTATCTCGTACACACTGCACAACGCTGACACAGTTTCCTGAGACGCAATGCCGTCTTTTTCGACGCGTTGTATGGTGCGTAAACTCACCGCGCAGGCGTCTGCAAGATGCTGCTGTGTCCAGCCGTGCTTGCTTCGGAGCTCTATTATCTTGGCTGCATCAATCTGCATAGCTTACCCCATTACCTGTAACGCAATGGTCGCAGCTAAATAGCCAAAGGCCATACCGGCCAGAAAGAAGAGAATGAGATTACGGATAAACGTCTTCTTGTTATCAATTGCTGAGCGCGTTTTTGTCTCTATCAGGTTTCCATTGGTCATTAGGCTACACTCTACCTGGCAGAAGAGAAATCCGGTTACGTTAAAGTGTAATTCATATTCAGTACCGTCAATCGCAAATTTGTGGCAGCTGGATAGACCCAGGTTCCGCTTTTTAGAAATGGACTTTCCATCTAATAGGATCTCTTCTTTACCGGTCAGGCTGGAGGCATTTGCGGTGACGATATGACCGTTGTGTTCAAACTCAAAACGATACGCTAAATACAGTTTTTCACTCAGTGATTGCTTCATAGGGATTTCCTTTTTATTTTAAGTCAAGAGTACACCGTTCGTGTGGTGAATAAAGCTATCAGTGTCAGAAAAATACTGTGACGTCAGTTTTGAGCCTGTCATATGACAGCGGGCTGTCACATTGTATGTAGCCCTTTTGTAACGTGTAAAAGTAGGTGAAGCAGCGATCTAATTTAATCCCCAGTAACGTAGGATCAGATAGTAAGAAATCAAGGAGGTGGATGATGAAAGTAGCTGTTATAGGTGCTAATGGGAAAATTGGTCAGCATTTGGTCGAGCAAATGCAGCATGCCAAAACGCATGAAGTGATTGCCGTGGTGCGCAAAGAAGCACAGCAAAAAGCTTTGCAGGAACGCGGACTGACCGCAAAACTAGCAGACTTAGAAGGCCCGGTTTCAGAACTGAAAAGTTTACTGAAAGACGTCGATGCCGTGGTGTTCACTGCCGGTTCAGGCGGCAATACAGGCGACGATAAGACCTTATTGGTGGATTTAGACGGTGCAGTAAAAACAATTGAAGCAGCCGAGGCTAGCGGTGTTAAGCGTTTTGTAATGGTCAGCGCATGGCAGTCTAATAACCGGGAAAACTGGGCTGAAGACTTGCGGCCTTATTACGCCGCTAAACATTATGCTGACCGCGAGCTGATGCGTAGCAAGTTGAGCTGGACCATAGTTCGTCCGGGTGCCCTCACCGACGAAGAAGCGACAGGCAAAGTCGTTGTTGGCGACTCGCTTGCTCCCGGAACAGTGCCGCGTGAAGATGTCGCCAGCGTTTTACGCCGGTGTCTGGATGAAAACGGAACTGAGTTCAGAGCCTTTGACTTAATGGCTGGTGAGAGCGAAGTCGAGCAATCACTACAGTCGATGAAAGAAATGGCTTAGTACTTCAACAGTCCGTTCAGTTTTCGTCGGTACGTTGTCCTTAATTGGCAATACGGCGTGTACACTGTACGGACTACCTTCCCAGTGTGGTAATAGTCGAAGTAAGTGACCACTCTCAATATGGTGCTTAACTTCTGGTTCCGGAAGTAAAGCATACCCGACGCTATCGAGTGTCAATTGAACAACGGTTTGCATATTGTTCAGTAGAATTTTTGGCGGCGGTAGCGCCAGCTCCGATGAATTAGAGCGATGTCCGATGAAGCAGTCCGTTGGTAAATCCTGAAAGCTTTTAATCGACTGTTTTGCTGCAGGATGGTTTGCGGCAATGCAAGGGATCATCCTCCAGTTAACCAAATGTCTTGCGTACAAGCTGGAGTCAGCCAGTGGCCCAATGCGAATCGCAAGATCCGCCCCCGCCTTAATCAAATCTATGGGGTCGTCGGTCATGTGGAGCTGAAACCGGACATTAGCGAACTCCTGTTGAAGCTGCTTTAATGGCTCGCTCAACAACCCCCCACCAAAGCCAACCGGCGCAATAATTTTTATTTCGCCCTGAGGCTGATTGCTTAATTGATCCCACTTTTCTTGATTTTTCGATGCAATGGTCAGCATGTCCAGGCAGGACTGATAAAACACACGTCCGGCTTCGGTGAGCGACAAAGAACGGGTATTGCGATGAAAAAGCGCAACGTCGTTGTCTTTTTCCAGTCGTTGCAGTTGTTGGCTAATGGCCGAAACGGTCATGTGCAGCTCATTGGCCGCTGCGCTCATACTGTTCAGCTCTACCGTCCGAGTAAACGCTTTTAATGAGCGAATCATTTTTGGATTCATGTGCTTTAAGTCCTGCTAAAAGAGCTTTCAATATTTTTGAAATTGCTGATTCCATAGTACCAGTTAAAATCGCTAATGAAAATAATTCGCATTTAATAACTTATTAGGGGATGACAATGAATCGCAGGAACAGCGGCTTAAAATTGAGTGTTTTGGCACTAACTATTGCGACAGTCTTTGGTGCCGCTCAGGCTCAAGAGCAGGGAAAGCAGGAGAAACATGAAAGTAAGCATCACAAGCGTCAAGGCATGGAAGTGATGGTGGTAACCGCATCGGGTATTGCGCAGCATTTGAAAGACGCTCCGGCCTCTATTTCTGTTATTGATAAACGTGATCTCTCTCAGCGTTTCTATAAAGACCTGACGGATGCAATGACCGATGTGCCGGGGGTTATTGTGACCGGCGGTGGAGATCGCCAGGACATTAGTCTGCGTGGCATGGGCGCTGACTACACTTTAATTCTGGTTGACGGCCAACGACAAAGCTCACGCGAAACGCGTCCAAACAGCGACGGTCCGGGCGTAGAAGGGGCATGGACACCGCCACTAGCCGCTATTGATCGTATTGAAATAATTCGTGGTCCTATGTCGTCACTTTATGGCTCGGACGCTATTGGTGGTGTCATTAATATTATTACTCGTAAAACGCCGGAAGAATGGCACTCAGAAATTCGTGTTGACGGCACCTTGCAGGAACGTTCGGAGTCGGGGAACAGTTACCAGACCAATTTGTATACTGCAGGCTCTCTTATTAAAGATACACTGGGCATTCAGCTTTCAGCGGGTTATACGCGACGTCTGGAAGACGAAATAGTGTCTGGTTACCGGGATAAAACGGCAGAAGATGCTGATTTAAAGCTAGCTTACACGCCAAACCGCGACCATGAAATTTTATTTGAAATTGGTACGGCTGCGCAAACGATAGACGCTTCTTTAGGGAAGACAATAGAGCCGCTGGCGCCTGGAGAAGAGTGTGGACGCCGAGGTTGCCCTGAGTCTTCAACCACCGAATACGACAGCAATACTGTGTCTATTGCCCACAATGGCCAATGGGGGCTGGTGGGATCCCGAAGTTATTTAAAACGTGACGAGTATGAAAACAAAGCGCGTTTAATGACCATTACCAATACTGATTTTCAAAGCCACTGGAACGTGCCGTTGTTGAAAGAAAATACAATGAATCTTGGTGTTGCGTATCAAAAGGAAGAGCTCGAAGATTTAACCAGTAATCAGATAAGCGACAGAACTCGCATTGAAGGGTCACAGTGGTCGGTGTTTGCAGAAACCGCCTGGCCGTTATTGACCGACTTTAGTTTAACGACAGGTGTGCGTTACGACGAGGACGATGTATTTGGGGGTCATTGGAGTCCACGCGTCTACGGTGTCTATTCGTTAAGTCGTGCAACTACCCTGAAAGGCGGTGTTTCGACGGGTTTCCGCGCGCCTAGCCTGCGTGAAACAACAGCCGACTGGGGACAAGTCAGTCGCGGGGGTAACGTTTATGGTAACCCTGACTTAGAAGCCGAAACTTCAACCAGCTACGAGCTGGGGTTATACAGCGACTGGGGGCGTCGTACTTTTACTTCTGTAACGGTATTTTATAATCAGTTTGATGACAAAATTACCCGAGTAGACTGCCCGGAAACCGTTTGCGATGCCGGACCTAACCAGTTTGGCTCTATGCCAACGACACGGGTGAACATAGATGAAGCCATTACCCGCGGCGTTGAAATAACAGCGAGTACTCATTTCAGCAGAGAATGGTCACTGAAAGGTAACTACACTTACACCGACTCAGAGCAAAAATCAGGCGAGTACAAAGGCGAGCCACTGAACCAGCTGCCTAAACATTTGATTCAGACGTCGTTGAGCTGGAAGCCTAACAAGCGCTGGAATAGTTGGTTGCGTGTGCATTACCGTGGGGAAGAAAGCCAACCGACGACGGGGCCGTCTCAAAGCTCTTTGGTCGCTCCTTCGTACACGTTGGCAGACGTTGGTGTGAACTATTTTGTCACGCGAGATTTAAAGCTTGGAGCAGGCATTTATAACGTACTGGATAAGCAAATTGGCGTGGAAGAGTACGGTTATGTTGAAGACGGCCGACGCCTGTGGCTGTCAGCCGCCTACAGTTTTTAACGGGTTACAGGACGTTGTTTAAGGCTATGCCTAAACCGAAACGTGTTTGTTTGTGGTTGTAATCAATCAAACTCTCTCCGTAACCGGTAAAAATTGAGGTATAGCCAATAAACTTACCGCCAATGGGAAACGTCCAGTTTAGTTCTGCTGAGCCGCGTCCGGTGTCAATGGCATGCCGCAGCTTAAAGATATACTCAAAATCACCATCGCTATAGGCGGTGGTGAATTCATAATCGCCAACGTAATCGGTAATATTCGGGTTGTCATCACCGCTGGACTGCAGCGGGTCCGTTTTCGGATCTTCTTGCAGGCGGATCCAGGGCTTAACGGAAAAAACAAAATTGCCTTTTTCTACCACAAATTGAGCATAAAAGCGGTTCCAGCTGCGCGATAGCGGCTGGCTGCTGCCGTTTGATAAATGTTCAGCACCAAATACGAGTCCGGTATTGGTACCAAATGGATGCCAGCCGGTTGGTGTGGCGTAGAAAAACTCCGGCATATAGTTTGTTTCACGGAAGGGCTTAGATATTTTGTTGGAATACACTTGCCACCAGGACTGAACCGTAAAGCCGAAAAACAGGCGGTCATTCTCAAAAAGTAAGCTTTCTCTATTGAACGGCACTTTAAAACTGACCTGAAACTTAGCCTCGTAGTCTTCCAGGTTTTGTTGATAACCCTGTAAGCCGCTGTATACTTCACGGTTGATATTATTCGAGGTAATAATCGGCAACATATAGTTACGGCGGTGGGGGGTTAACACATAAGGGTCAAACTGAGTGACTTGCTCGCTTCGAATGCGCTTCGTCAGTACCCCGGCTTCTCCCTCAACCGCATCCACTTCGACTACCTCTTCCTTCTTGGCTGCCCGCAGCTGCTTTTCACATTGAGAGCGAACCTCTGCAATAGTGGTGTCGGCATTGGTGGTGTTCATTTTATCCAACAGGCATTGTTGCATATCGGAAAGCACTTGCGCCTGAGCATTACCGGCTACTAATACGGTAAAGCATGATGCAATCGTCCAGATCCATTTCTTCATAAGCACAAGACTCCTTAATTTCAACTCCTAGTACTATAGCTTAAGGGAAGGTTTTAGATCACCCTGTTGGCATAAAGGGAGTGTAAAAGTGGGTTTTTAAGGCCTTGTTCATTGACCTTGAGTCAGCTAATGTTAATTAACATATTTACAACAGTTAACTAGTTTTATGAGATTATTTTTCGCATTTCTAATTTTCGCTCCAATGTTGGTGTCGGCAGAGAGCAAAGACAGTTCGACGAATAGCGTCGCTTATAGCCTCGAACAAGGACACATTAATAAGCTCTTGGAATCGGTAAGCGACGCACCACAAACAGAAGCCGCCTTTCTTACCCTGATGGGTCGTTCCGATAAAGTCTATGAGTTCCTGACCCAGTTTACGGCTCGTGGTTATTGCGAAGTAAGTTCTTCAGTTAAAAAAGTGGCCGGAACGCCGTTAGTAAAACAGCGTGTGGGCGAGCATCAGGTCGTTATGGTAAACGAAAACCATTTTAACGTAGCCTCAAGAGCTATTGTAGCCAAGTGGTTACCATGGTTTAAAGCGCAAGGCTTTACGCATGTTGGCTTTGAAGCCCTGCAACCCGGAGAGCACGGCGCAAAGGAGGCGTATGTGCAGGAACCCATGATGTCGAACCTTATTCAGAAGGCTAAGACGTTAGGTTTTAATGTGTTCGGATACGAGCGAACACAGCTTGCACCGGATGACATGTCATCTGCGGAAAGCTTTGCTTTCAGAGACCGTCAGCAGGCAGATAATATAATGACCCAAATTAGTCAGGCGGATGATAACGCCCGGTTCCTGATATTTGCGGGCTGGGCGCACATTGCTGAAGCTCCGCTTAATAGTCCGGATGGTGAGTATCGGACAATGGCTGACTTCCTGAAGAATGAGCACGGAATTGATCCGCTTACCATCGACACGACCGCGTGCCCTTACCGCGGCAATGACGAGAACCCACTTGCCACTTATGCCTACGTCCAGAACGGAAATATTCTAAACGTCGGCAGTGTGCAAAACGTTGATATACAAATACGAGTGCCTAAAGCGCCACCGGAAACGACAGGCTACTTTCGCAGAGACTTGGGAGACTCTTATATGCCAACTGAACCTGACTGGCCTGAGAATAGGCCCGTCATACTTCAGGCCTATAACCTTAAAACGGGCTATGTCGCGGATCGCGTTCAATCGGATGCAGCTGAAAAGCTGCCGCTTTATCTCCCTGCCGGGAACTACCGCGTTACGCTGCATGGGCTGGATGGAGAGTTGTTGTGGGAAGATGAGTTGGAACGGGATTGACTTATTAGCGTTCTATCGACGGTTATCAGGAAGCTAATCAGACACAATATGGGTAGCGCCACTGCACACTTCCTGAACGAACCTCATAGCCTTTTGTTTCTCACTTATGCTGCTTAATTCATACGAATTAGAGTAAGCTTGTTGAAGTCCTTTTTGGAATAGATAATAAGCCTTTAATGAAAGTGAATAATCAGCCCAGTTTGTAGGCTCAGGAGGCGCTTTATTGTTCAAAACAAACTTCTTTGTATTACTTGCGTAGATCTCATTACAGTAATCAACAGTGTAGGCCAAAACTTCGTCTTCAAGCTCAGTGATAGCTATTTTATTTTCATAAATAAAAACATGAAATGACTCATGAATTATTGTTCTGATTGCGTCTTTGAAAGACTTTACTATTAATTTCTGGTCGCATCCTTTGGTGTCCTCTACACCAAACACGAAATTCAATCTCTCAGAGCTATTCTTTTTCTTCTTGCTCGTTATTAGAAAATTTGATTTTGGTATGAAATAAACACCTAAATTATTGTCTTCTAATAACATCAAGAATTCATCAGATATTAACCCTCTAACTTTCTTCTCGAGAGACCTTTCTGTTTCAAAGCATTGGGCTAAATGCTTTGTGGTAAAAATTGACATGGTAAATTCTTCATCATGAATATTAACGAGATTAAATGTTTCATATTGAGCGATGGACTTAAGTGGTTCATAATTTTCCTCACCATAATATGAAGATACGATAGAAATATCATTCTCAGAAAAATTTACGCCGTGGGTATGACCTGGAATAGGAGTTGGAGCACATCCAGTGATAAGAGAAAAGAATATTAGAAACAGTGAAAGTTTACTCTTCAAAGGGACCTCGTATTCACCGACAATAAAGTTAACATACTAAAAGCTGGAGCCAACTTAACCACTATTCTTAACTTTTGCCTGTTTGAATGCCAGAAAAATTTATGAAATTAATCCAAATTTTTCTACGAAATGTCCATTAAATTAATAGATCGTTCAGTCTTAAAAGAGAGTGTCTGGTTCATTAATATAGATTAAAGATTTAAGGTAACTATAATCTTCTTTATTCATGTAAAACCCTGGTGCGAGCTTATAGCGCTTACCCTCATAGGTGAATCGTAGAAAAGGACCACCTAGCCAGAATGTCCAGTCTTGTTTCCTTAGGACATACTTGAGCTCATTTAAAGGAATTTTTTTCTCTTTTCCCAAGGTTCGTATGTAAAAAAAATGTTCATCGACGTAATACCGAGTTATTAACGCTTTTATTAAAACGTAAGGATAGTAAAACAGAATGCCAACTGCGGTAATAACGAGACTAAGAGCAAGGTATCCAGTCATCCTGGAACCGTTACCAGTATAAAAGAACTGGAATAAGGCTTGTTTCTCCTCATAGAGTATGTCGATCATTAGCGTCATAATTATTACGGTCGGGATCCACCAAATAAAGCTGTACTTAAATTTTTTCAAATTTTCTCCGTAGGCTTTAGCGGTTGAACTTCAACGGGTTGGAATCGCTACTAATTTATTGGAAACCCGATAGTTTCTTTTGAATCGCCTTTCATACTCTAGCGCTCGTAGTTAATCATTGAAATTATGTCGGTGTTTATTATTGCAAGAGACTCACAACTCCGACCCACAGGCAAACCCGCTGCTCCACGCCCATTGGAAATTAAAGCCCCCCAGCCAGCCGGTTACGTCCAGCACTTCGCCAATAAAATACAGGCCGGGTTGTTTCTTGCTTTCCATGGTTTTGGAGCTAACTTCATCAACGTTTACGCCGCCTAAGGTCACTTCTGCTGTGCGGTAGCCTTCGGTGCCGTTGGGTTTTAGTTGCCAGCGGTTGAGGTTATCGGCTATGGCCTGGAATTGCGCGTTAGAGGTGTCCGCTAACTTGTTGCTCAGGGGCCACTGGTGTTGTTTTGCAAATGCTGAGACCACTCGTTTAGGAAAGTGTTGCTGTAAAACAGTATTCAGTTGGGTTTTAGGTTGCTGCTGTTGCTGTGTTTTCAGCCACTCAAAAGCGTCTAAGTCGGGTAGCAAGTTAATGGTGACGGCTTCGCCGGGCTGCCAATAGGACGATACCTGCAAAATGGCGGGTCCGCTCACGCCCCGGTGGGTAAACAGCATAGCTTCACGGAAGTAGCCATTGTTAGCTTCTGCGGTTACGGGCACTGCAACACCAGAAACCTCAGCAAAGCGGTTTTTTTCATCTTCCTGTAGAGTAAATGGGACTAACCCGGCTCGCACCGGCACAATGGAATGCCCAAACTGCTCGGCAAGTTGATAACCCAGGGGCGTTGCGCCAAGTTTCGGCATGGATAATCCCCCGCAGGCGACCACCAGCTTATCGCAACGGTACTCCCCTTTGCTGGTCTCAATACGGTAATTGCTGTCATGTTCTACCGAGATAACATCGGTGCGCAATTGAACTTTGGCACCATGACGGTCGCACTCACTCATCAGCATGCGCACTATGTCTTTGGCGGAGTCATCGCAAAACAGCTGACCTAAGGTTTTTTCGTGGTAAGCAATGCCATACTCAGCCACCAAGCCAATAAAGTCCCATTGGGTATAGCGGCTGAGAGCCGATTTGCAAAAATGCGGGTTTGACGAAAGAAAATTTTCCGGGCCAGCGTACATATTAGTGAAATTGCAGCGGCCGCCACCGGAAATCAGAATTTTCTTACCGGCTTGTTTGGCGTGATCAAGCACCAGCACCGAATTACCGCCTTTTGCGGCGTGTGCGGCACAATGCAGCCCGGCGGCGCCGGCACCAATAATAATCACGTCCCAGTTCGACATTACTTTTGCAGTTGTTCCAGTACGTACTCGGCTTTGCTAACTTCGAAAGTTTTGTCGTCTTCGACAAACAAGCCAGTAACTTCACCGTCAGTGATGATCATCGCGTAACGCTTCGAGCGAATGCCGCCAAAGCTGCCGGTGTCCATGCTTAAGCCCAGCATTTGGTTGTAGGCGCCGTTGCCATCGGACAATAACCGAACCTTTTCTCCGATCCCTAAAGACTCGCCCCAGGCTTTCATTACGAAGGCATCGTTTACGGCAACACAATTAATGCTCTGAACACCCGCTTTTTCTAATGCCTCAGCGTGCTCTACGTAGCCGGGCAGGTGTTTCTCCGAACAGGTCGGAGTAAAAGCGCCAGGTACTGAAAATAGTATGTGTGTACCTTTAGCAAAAATTTCTGCGGGATCGTAGTTTTGAATACCAAGCTCACCTTTACTGGTGAGTGACCCTGACGATATTTTATCGCCTTCTTTAATTTGTTGACTCATTGAAACCTCGTTTTATGTAAACATCGAAACGATGCTTTTTACTCTTAATTTGACTGTTTGGTTCACGCTCGGCCAGAAAAGGTGCGCTATTCGGGCGTTTTACCACCACTCGGTATTTCGCTCGGGCTATTGAAGGCTCCAGTAAGTTGTCCGCGTCTTCATCGCTGCCGACCAGTTGTTGGAACATTTGCATGTCTTTTTTTACCTGAGCTTTTTGCTTACCGGTTTTTGGGTACATAGGGTCCAGGTAGACTACGTCGGGTTCGTGGGTGAAGCCTTTTCCGGTAAACAGGTTATCGGTGCCTATTAAGTGCATACGCTGGCAGGTTTCACCGATAAAGTCGGCTTCTTGCTGAGCGCGTTGTAAGCCGTTGTCGAGCAGCGCTGCCACAACAGGATGACGCTCAATTAATTGTAAGTCACAGCCTAATCCGGCAAGAACAAAGGCGTCGCGACCCAACCCTGCGGTAGCATCGAGTACCGACGGTTGGAGTTTTCCGCCTACACCAACGGCTTTGGCAATGGCTTCATTTTTTAATTGCGTATGTTGTGCCCGGTAGGCGGCTTTGCCTTGATGAAAATCCACTACCAGCGGTGACATTTTCTGTGGGCTTTCTAGCCAATGAAGTGCCAGTACCCCCTCTCTGAGCCAGAGTTGGAAGGTGTCTTGTTTACTGCTCTGAGTGGGTAAGCCCCAGCGTGCTGCAATTTCGGCGGCAGCATCAGCACATTCCGGTTCACTCAGTACAGGGGCGAGGATCACTGTGCGGCCTTACGTTGCATATCAATATGCGGAATATCGTCTTCCAGATATTCCTCGCTAATGGCTTCAAATTTAAAGCTTCTATAGAATTTTAGCAGGTAAACCTGGGCCCCTACCTGGATGGGTGCCTGCGGAGCCTGTTGTTCAAGATATTCAATACTGCGCTGCATGAGTTCAACGCCCAGCTTCTGACGGCGAACTTTCTCGTGCGTTATTACCCGCCCAATGCGGGAATGGCCGGTAGCAGCGGTTGCCAGGTACAAGCGGGCGTAGGCAATCATCTCGCCTGTCTCATTACGGGCATACAAATGCAAAGCCTGCTCATCTGCGCCATCGGCATCGAGGTATGGGCAGGTTTGTTCCACCACGAAAACTTCTTGCCTAAGTTTCAGCAAGTCGTATAGATCGTGTAGCGAAAGTTCATTAAATGCTTTTAAATGCCAGTTCATGTGCCTACTCTTCTCAATGACTTGTTAAGAGAAACTACGTTGCTTTTGTTCGCCTTGGTATCATACAAGGCGAGCAACTCAGCGACAGGTTTTCGACCGTCGCCTTTTTGACTGATGCTGCGCGAGACCGACAAACTACTGATATCGGCGTGCTTGTATAAGGCGCGAGTGAGGTCGGTGTCATGATTGCTAATAAGTACCGGAATGTGTCGTTTTTTGGCAACTTGAACCGCGCGGCGCGCTAACTCATCCTGATCGCCCAACCCAAAGCCGCCGGTCGCATAGCTGGTAAAATTCGAAATCTGGTCCAGGGGGGCGTAGGGCGGGTCGCAGTATATGACGTCGCCTTGGCGGGCGCGCCGGAACACTTGTTCAAACGGGCGGCAGATAAACTTAGCTTTACGCGCTTTTTCCGCAAAGTGCTCAAGCTCACGCTCGGGAAAATAGGGCTTGCGATAGTCACCAAACGGGACGTTAAAAATGCCTTTGCTATTGTAACGGCAGAGGCCGTTGTAACCGTGTCTATTCATATAAAGAAACAGCAGTGAGCGGAAGTATGGGTCGCTGCTGGCATTAAATGCGGCGCGCAGGGCGTAATAAGCATCGGCGTGATTATTGCGATCGACGAATAGTTTGCGGGCATCCTGAATAAAGGTTTTAGGGCGGCGTTTCACAAACTGATACAGGGTAATAAGGTCCTGATTAATGTCGTTAAGCAGGTAGCTGTCGTAGTCGGTATTCAGAAAGACTGAACCGGCACCAACAAACGGCTCGATAAGCTTTTTACCTTGCGGCAAGCGTGCGGTAATAGGTTCGATAAGTGAGTACTTACCGCCTGCCCATTTTAAAAATGCCCGATTTTTCTTCATGCGCCGGCCGTTGGTGAATCCTTAGTGGATTGTACCCCAAAGGCCGGGGGATGAAAATTGCTGACTGCGCGATTCGTTACCCTACTCGCCGGTAATGTCGTTCTGCACACTGCTAAACGACTTGGCCCAGGGCTCGATTTTCTGGACTTCTGTCGGCAACTCAGCCGTTGCTGCACGTGCCTCTGCAATGGTGGGGTAACTGCCAAAAATAACGACATAACGTTGGTCAGCGCGTTGGTAAACTTGGGTATTGCCCGCAATACCATAGTCATTGCGAAACGTACGCAGTAGCTGTGGGTCGCTAATAATGCTGATTTGCAGTGTATAGCGGTTGGTGTTCTGATCCAGAGCCCATTGGGTCTGGAACGGCAGCGCACGCTGTGGTTGTGGTTCAGGTTGCTCTGCAGTTGCTTCTGGCTCGGCTACAACGGTTTTTATACCGGCCTCCGCGGCTGATTGTCCCACGGGCTCAGCTTCTTTTGGTTGCTGTTGCTTAATAAAGCCCAGCGATATATCGCCTTCCGTTACTTCAGCAGACGCCACGGTATTTAATGTTCCCAGCGCAGTACGGTATGACGACGCAAGCTCAGCAGGAACCAGCTCCAGTGAACGTTCAGTTAACGGCTCAAAGGTAGGCAACTGGGTTGTTTCTTGAGCTGCTTTAGTGGCTGTTTCGTTGGTTTTCTCTGCTACGTCAGCGGTGGTTTCTTTGGTAGACGGTTGTGCGGTTGTCGCCGGCTCAGGGTTTATCTGCTGCCAATAGGCCGTTAACTGGTCCTTATTCAAAAATCCTGCAAAAGCCAGACTAATGACGGTTGTGACCAGAATAATAGGCCAAAGCTTCATTTTACGATCACTGTTTTTCTCTGATTTATGCTCCACTTTGCTCTGTGCAGCTGTATCGTTACGGTCGTCATTATTTTCAGTATGGGTATCGCGGTAACGGGCCGCCTGCGTGGTTAACGTTAACTGCAGGCGCTGCTGGATTTCTCCCGGAAACCCATGAATAGAGTTCAAAAATTGCTGAATGCGTTCAAGGTTCCAGAAGCTGCGCTGCTTTTCAGGTAGTAACGCCTGCACAAAGCGTATTTGTTCGTCATGATTCAGTGGCTGCACCTCAATCATGGTCGGGCCCTGTACACGCAAATGCGGTGCTGGACGTTGTTGCTGAGCCCAACGGCTGTCGCCGGTAATAATAATACTGGTGCGCTGACCAATAGCACTCAATTGCGTAACCGTAGAAATGCACTCAGCCAGAAAACTTTCGGAAAGCAGCTCACCGTTATCAATAACGATGATGGCATGGTTTAGTGGACGTTGGCGTTGCATCTGCCGGCTTAATGACTCGTCATTAATACTAATGGTGCCAAACAACTGGTTGAGTATTTGTGCGCGAACGCGGTCATTGGTGGAGCGTTCATTTGCGCCAATAAAAGCAACTTCAGCGTATTCCGACGCCTGCTCAAGAAAGACTTCCGCAATGGTGGTTTTGCCGCTGCCTTCTTTGCCGTGCAGCATAATAAGCGACACGCTTTGTTGGCAATGTTGGTGGAGCTGGTCAATAACCTGCTGTTGACTCGGTTTGGTTTTTACCGGTGCCGCAACAATATGTTGTGTGGTTGCAAGTGCTTGCATCTGTCTGTTCCTGTCTGTCAGCCGAATAGAGATAACGCTCAGGCGTTAGCAACATTCAGTGATCACAGCAGCAACGGTATGATGTTCTATCGTACTGACAACTTCAGCCTGACCAATAGCGACTGGGAGAACAAAATGCAGCTGTCCATCTTTTACTTTTTTATCGCGCTGCATGTAGTCTAACCAGTCCTGCCAGGGCATTTCCGGGCCCTTCGTTGGCAAACCAAGTGCCAGCATTAAATCTTTGATGCGTCGAAAATCTGACGAATCGAGCCGCTGTGTCACTTCTGACAGTTTAGATGCAATTATGATGCCAGCAGCCACTGCTTCGCCATGGGTCCATTCGCCGTATTCGGTAGCCGCTTCAATGGCGTGACCAAAAGTGTGACCTAAATTGAGTAATGCCCGTAGTCCTTTTTCTCGTTCATCCTGGGCCACAACTTCGGCTTTAATTTCGCAACTGCGCTGAATGGCATAGGTGAGCGCCGCCGGATCCTGCTGAGTTAATTCGGCGGTGTGCTGTTCCAGCCAGTTAAAAAATTCAGCATCGTAGATAATGCCGTACTTAATCACCTCCGCTAAGCCGCTGCGGAAGTCTCGCTCAGTTAGTGTCTGCAGGCAGTCAATATCAATAACGACGGATTTCGGCTGATAGAAGGCACCAATCAAGTTTTTGCCTTGTGGGTGATTTACCGCCGTTTTTCCGCCCACAGAAGAGTCAACTTGAGACAGTAAGGTGGTCGGAATTTGATAAAAGTCGACACCGCGTTGAAAGGTTGACGCAATAAAGCCAGCTAAGTCGCCAACCACACCGCCGCCCAAGGCAATAATGCCACAGTCGCGGTTAAAGCCGGCATCAATCAGAATATCCATCGCTTCGGCATAGCTGTCCAGACTTTTAAACTGCTCGCCGTCGCGCATTTCAAATACCTCAACCTGATGATCGGCAAGCGTGCGCAAAAGAGGTTTTAGGTAATATTGACTGACGGTCGGGTTGGTAATAATCAACAGCTGTTGATTGAGTTTTTGCGGGAGGTTTTCTACGTAGTTTGGTAACAAACCGTTACCAATATAAATCGTGTAGCTGCGTTCACCTAAAGAGACGTTAACCTCAGCCATGAACGCAGCTCCTGATACTTACCCGAGACCAGTAATTGATTCGAGTTGATCGATAATATCGTTGACGACAAATTTTGCACTTTGATCATCGGTTTGCACCGTGATGTCAGCAATTTCTTCATACAACGGATCGCGTTCCTGAGCCAGGTCTTCAAGCACCTTACGCGGGTCGTCAGCTTCAGCAATTAAAGGCCGGCGCTTGTCACGCTGGGTACGGGCCAGTTGCTTCTCGATAGGCGTTTTTAGATAGACAACCACACCCCTCGCCGAGAGACGATTACGGCTTTCTTTGCTTAACACCGAGCCGCCACCAGTCGCCAAGACGATGCCCATGTTTTCGGTCAGCTCTTCAATCACTTTTTCTTCGCGTGCACGAAAGCCTTCTTCGCCTTCCAGCTCGAAAACCCAACTGATTTCAGCACCTGTGCGGCGCTCAATTTCAGAATCTGAGTCGTAGAACTCTAAATGTAATTGTCTGGCGATTTGACGGCCAATCGTACTTTTGCCAGCCCCCATGGGCCCAACAAGAAAAATATTACGTTTCTCAGCCATATTCCTGCTTACATCATTAGTTAAAATTAGCTGTAACTCACGAATCCGGAGTGTCTGGAGACGTCCCCCAACCCAACGAAAAGAAGCGCGATTATCGCAACTTGAGCCCAGTTTAGCAATAGTAATCGGATTTTGGACTAAGTTTGTGGCAATATCGTCGGTGTGACGAAAATCATAAGCTCTCGCTTTTCATCGCGTTGCTGCTGATGTGAGAACAAATTTCCCAGTAACGGCAGCGATCCTAAGATAGGGATGCGGCTGTCATCAGTTAAGTTATGTTCCTGAAAGATCCCCCCTAAAACGATCGTTTCTCCGTTTTTGGCTAATACCCGAGTCGACATCTCCTGAGTATCAATAGCAACAGCCGGACCGGTTGGCGTTGCAACGGTGTCACCACGGGTGTTCTGGGTGATAGTCAACTCCATTAAAACATGGTTGTTGGGGGTAATTTGAGGGGTGACACTTAAGCCCATGACCGCTTTCTTAAACTGGACTGCGGTTGTGCCATGTGCGGCGGTTTCAACATAAGGAATTTCGGTTCCCTGCTCAATATACGCAGGTTGCTGATTAGAAGTAAAAATTTTAGGGCTGGTGATAATTTCCGCTTTATTTTCCCGTTCCAGCGCGGTTAATTCCAGATCCAGTAAAATGTCATCGCTGAGCCTTGCCAGGTTAGCGGCAAATGTTCCGGCCGGGTTACTGGCTGGTAAATCAATCTGCATACCCTTTATAAAGGTTCCCGCGTCTTCAGGTATAGCCAGACCATACTTTGAAGCGCCCCAGCGAATGCCGAGTTCTCTGCTGACATTGGCCTTAACCGTCACCATTCTGGCCTCTATAAGCACCTGCTTAACGGGTACGTCCAAATTACTGACCAACTGCCGGATGGTTTCTAGTTGTGTCGGCGTATCACGCACAATCAACGTATTGGTCCGTTCATCGACACTGACGGCGCCAGTAGGTGACAGAAAGCTTTGTTGCTCATTCTTTAATAGCTTTGCTAAGTCAGTAGCCTTAGCAAAATTAACACTCAGCAAAATGGAGCGATGTTCGCTGCTATTATTTTGCTGGTTATCTGCAATACCGATTTTTAATAAGGTGCCCTGTAAATTGATATCAAGGCCATGGCTGGTTATCAGTGTTTCAAATGCATCCAGCCAGGCAACGCCATTTAATTTTAGACTGGTGTTACCGTCGATTTTGTCTGTGATCAGTACGTTCAGCTGATGCTGGTCAGCTAATAACTGTATTAACTGGCGTAATGGCATTTTATTCGCATTAATCGAGACGGGTTGGTGCCGTTGTTCTTCGCTAAGCAGTCTTTGCCAATTTTTATTGGCGGCCTGGCTTTGTTGTGGGGACAGCATCAGCAGCAAAGCAACTACGCAGAAAGAGAATCGAATGTGTATCATTGTGAGTTCGTGTCCTGAGTTAAATAGAGTGTCAAAGAATGTGCTGACCAGCACCCGGCTTCCTTTTGCCAGTGTTGAAAAGTCGCGTAGTCCGGATGAATGCTTCGTAGTTGGATGAGCGGCGTTTCTATCCACTCGCGTTCAGTGAGCGTCAACAAGGGCTGTTCGGGTATTTTCAGTAATACTTTTTGTAACGGAGAGGTTTGAGTCGCGAGCAATTGTACTGACGACCACGCACTGATTTTAATCTCGCTGTGCGCTTTGGGTTTGCTCAGGCACTTAATTGGCTCAGCAATAACCTGGGGAAAATGTGTTTTAAACACTGCGGGGCTGTTGTGTTCCGGCAGTTTTGAGCCTGCAGCGGTGACCCACAGAAACTGCCAGCTAAGCTGACCGGTTTGAGCCCCAGTGTCTTGCCACTTTAGAGTCTGGGTTAACGGAAAGGACTGTTCTGAGTTCCGCTGTGCTTGCAGCACAGAAGCAATAAAGCGGGCGGCACTTTGATAATCCCCACTGACACCGACCAGCCACTGCTCTGAGTTACGGGCGTCTTGTTGGTAATGCAAGTTCACCTTCTGTTGTCTGGCGGCCTGGGTGAGTAAAGAAGACACATTGACAGGTTGCGCCGCTGACAAACGAGAATGGGGGAGTTCGGGAACACGAGGCACCGACTCGCGCAACGTCTGGTATTGACGCTGAAGGGTGTCGTTGAATTTTTTAGCCTGATAACTGGTTAAAAAATAGCTAACTGCTATAGCAAACACTATGAATAATAGAAGGCCGATCCCCCAGAGCCACAACACTTTTCGTAATGAATCAGCCATTCGTCTTTGCTCCGTGCGGATTATTTGAGTAGTGAAATAGCACACGCCGCTGCGGTAATAGCTGCTGCTTTAAACGAGCTTGAGGCAACTGTTTCTCTAGCCAGACATAGTGGTCATTAACGTCCTGCATCTGCTGGTATTCAGCGCGAAGCTGGAACTGTGAACCACTGAGAGACAGTTCACGGTGCTGCAGGTTTTGATGGGTTCTATAAAGTAACGCGTAGAAAGCATTAAGTTGGCGCTGGTTAGCACTTTTAAGCTGTACAAAAGCCCGCTGCGCTTTTTGCTTCTGCTGATAAGCTGTCCTGAGCTGCTGCTGGCGCTTCTGTTTTTTTAAGGCCGCTTTATGCTCAGTGATCTGCTGCTCCAGATGATCCAGGTAGCCACCATAGTGAACAACCCATTGCACTGAAAGGAAGCAAACCACCAGTACAAGCAAAATGCCCAGGCTATGAAGGGTACGATAACGTCGCCATGAACTTTGTTCTCGCCATTGAAGAAGGTTTAACGATGCCATTGGTTGAACCCTCGTAAAGCAAGACCTAGTAAAACGATTTCGTTATCTAAAGCAGAAATGACAGGGGGTGAATTACCGTTAAAAAATGGCGCTGTTGAAAGCGCTATATGCTGTAACGGTGAGTGTTCTGCCAACTGCTGTTCAAGTGATGACTGCAGTGCCTTGTCACCAAAGCTCATTACCCAGCGTAGTTCGGTCGACAGCAAAAAAGTGATTAAATGGGTTGTATCAACGTACTCGAGACGCTGAAATACCCCGTTTTTGCAATATAGGGCAATGCACTGCGGACGACGTAGTTCAATAATGACCCACTCCATTAGGCTTTCAAATAGGGCGTCGTCGGGCCACAAATAAGGCAGCAAAGCATTAGTTGCGCGCACGACTGACTGATACGTGGGTTCGACAACCTGAACCGGCATTTGCAGCGGCTCAAGTTGTATCAGCAGTTTCTCCAATGCGGAGCGGTGGCCAATAACGGCTTCAAGCTCGCTATTGTCGTCGGTCACATAATCGTAGGTGATACCGGTGTCGGTTTTAAGTTGCGGCGGCAGCTTTTGCAGAAGCTGTTCTTCAACCTGAAACTCTGCTTGCAAAGGAATCTTCTGATAATGAGTGGCGCTATAATCAAGCGCTGATACAACCTGTCCTTTTTTCAGTTTTTGGTGGCCCAGGCTGCTGTAATGCTGTTGCGAAAAATGCTCAACGACAAAGTGTTGGCTTTGTCGCGATAACTGTAAGACTAAGCAATGTTCCCGATTAATTTGAACAGCAAGTGACTGCAGGTGGAGCAATGACATTAGACAATATCCTTATTGTAGAAAAGCCAGATGCAAGCGTAGTGTTGTGAACAAAAATCCGCCATAATAGTCAGTAAGAGTTCAGAGCTAATTTATGTCGGCATTTTCGGGTTGAAGGTGTTAGACCGATTGACGTGTTGTTATGGAGTAGATAATTGAAGTGGTTTAAGCGGTTAGGCTACACCTTTTTGGTGTGCATTATTCTTGGTGGCGTAACGGTTGGTGGACTTTATTTCTACGTAAAGCCGGAGTTACCCAGTGTAGAAACACTGCGTGATGTGCGTCTACAAACACCGATGCAGGTATTTACCGCCGATGGGGAATTGATCTCGCAATTTGGTGAAAAACGCCGAATTCCGGTAAAACTGGAAGATGTACCTCAACCTCTTATTGATGCGTTTCTGGCGACAGAAGACAGTCGGTTTTATAAGCACTTTGGAGTGGACCCCATTGGCGTGGCGCGTGCTTTTAGTGTGCTAGTGATGACCGGAGAAATCCAGGAAGGTGCCAGCACCATCACCATGCAGCTGGCAAGAAACTTTTTCCTGAGTTTTGAACAAGCCTGGATGCGCAAAATTAAAGAAGCCTTTATTGCGGTTCACATTGAACAGTTGCTGAGTAAAGATGAAATTCTTGAACTGTACCTGAACAAAATAACCTTCGGTCACCGCGCCCATGGAGTAGGTGCAGCTGCGCAGGTTTATTATGGTAAGCCGCTGAATGAACTCACTTTAGCCCAGATGGCAACCATCGCTGGTTTACCGAAAGCCCCGTCTAATTTGAATCCTATTTCTCATCCGGCCGCGTCAAAAGCGCGCCGGAAAGTTGTTTTGCTGCGAATGCTGGATGAGAAAAAAATAACCCGTAGTGAATTTGAGGAAGCCTCTAACGCTCCGGTCAGCGCGCGTCGTCATGGTGCAGAGGTGACGGTTTATGCGCCTTATCTGGCAGAAATGGTGCGCCAGGAAATGGTGGCCCGCTACGGTGAGGAAAAGGCCTATAACCACGGCTATAAAGTATATACAACGGTCAGAAGCGAGGTGCAGTTAGCGGCTCGACAGGCTATCTGGGATAATTTGCATAGCTATGACGAACGTCACGGATATAGAGGTCCGGCAAGTTTATTGTGGTCGGCCAAGAAGAATGAACAGCCGTTAAAAGAGGAAGCTATCCAGGCCTATCTTGAGCAGCTGGATGTTATCGGCGCAGTGACGCCGGCTGTTGTCACCTCAATTAAAGAGCAGTCTGCCGAAGTGATGGTGAAAGGCGAAGGTCAGCTCACCTTGCCCTGGACGGCTATGCACTGGGCCCGTGAATATCTGAGCGAAGAGCGTCAGGGCGAACCGCCGCAAACAGCGGCCGAAATTATGCAGCCCGGTCATGTTATCTGGCTGCGCCGTGTTAATCAGGATCAGAAATGGCGCCTGGCGCAAATTCCGGAACCCAGCTCTGCTATTGTTTCTCTGCGTCCGGGTGACGGTGCCGTCGCTGCTGTGGTCGGCGGATACAGTTTTGAGTTAAGTCAGTATAACCGAGCGCTACAAGCTGAGCGTCAAGTGGGCTCAAACATTAAGCCTTTAATTTACTCAGCGGCTTTCGAAGAAGGGTTAACTCTAGCAACTTTGGTGAATGATGCGCCGATCAATCAATGGAATCCGGGCACGGGTGTTGCGTGGCGGCCAAAGAACTCACCGGAAGTGTATGAAGGTCCTATTCGTTTGCGTAAAGCGCTGGCTAAGTCTAAGAACGTGGTTTCTGTCCGGTTGATTCGTGAATTGGGTGTTGAAACGGTTGCCGATCATTTGGCCAAATTTGGTCTGGAGCGCTCAACAATTCCGGAAAACGAGTCTTTGTCTCTGGGGTCGCTATCAATGACGCCAATGGAAGTCGCCAGAGCCTATGCGGTTTTTGCTAATGGTGGCTTTTTAATTGACCCTTACTTTATTGATCGGGTGGAAGACGCAAATGGCGATATTTTAGTCGAGGCGCAACCGATACGAGCCTGCTATGAGTGCGAAAATCCCGCACCTCAGGTAGTGAGTGAACAAAATGCCTTCCTGGTTGAGCAAGCGATGAACTCTGCTGTATGGGGTGGTGGCAGTTGGGCAAATGGTACCGGCTGGAATGGAACCTCCTGGCGTATTCAGCGCTCTGACCCAATCACCGATGCTGTGGGTCGTAATATTGCGGGTAAAACAGGAACGACCAACGACGTCCGTGATACTTGGTTTTCCGGTTTCACTTCCAATTTAGTGACGACCGTCTGGGTTGGTTTTGATGATGTTTCCAGAAAGTTAGGGCGTACGTCAAAACACCCGGACGTCGACTCCAGTCAGCAGGCTATAAGCGGTGGTGAAGCGGGTGCAAAAACAGCTTTACCGGGTTGGATCCTGTTTATGGAAAAAGCGCTGCCATTATACCCTTCGCGTGAGTTTGGTATTCCGCCGGGCGTCGTCAATGTTCGAATTGACCTTGAAAGCGGTAAGTTGTCGCATAAAAGCGATTACACAACACGTTTTGAGTACTTTATTCGTGGAACAGAGCCGACAGAATATATTCGTAAAAACGGAAACTCTGACGGCGATATCTTTGAAAATAACGATGACGACTTGTTTTAAGTGGGTCAAAAAAGCTGGGAGCGTTACGCTCCCACTGCCAGTTTACTGAGTAACTGATTTAAATCGGATTGCACTCCGCCAGCAGTAACGTGCTTGCCAGCGCCAGGTCCACTGATGACTAACGGCATCTCAGAGTACCAGTCGGTGTAAATAACAAAGATATTTTCGCCGGGTATTAAGTTAGCCAGCATGTCACCTTCCGGAATAAATTCGATGCCAACCTGAGCGCTGACTCGTTGATCATGTCCGACGGTGAAGCTGGCCAGTAGCCGAGGTACTTTATTATCTTTAGCGGCGTCGTCCAGCATGGCTGTCATGGGCTCATCAAGCTCGGATAACCGTTGCATAAACTCGTTTAGCGGTAACTCGCGCAAGCTTTCCGGTACCAGGCTTTGCACCTTAATATCCTGCCAGTCGAGCTTCAGACCAATTTCACGTGCCAGAATCAGCAGCTTACGAACTAAGTCCTGACAAGATAAATCTTCCCGTGGGTCGGGCTCACTGTAACCGCGTTCTTTGGCTTCTTTTACCAGAGAGCTAAAAGCAACGCCCTTCGTGAAGTTTTCAAATAGCCACGACATGGTTCCGGAGAAAATCCCGGAAATACTGCGAATTTCATCGCCGGAGTTACGCAAGTCATTAATGGCGTAATTTAGCGGTAATCCTGCTCCAACGGTGGTGTTGTAAAGCCACTCGCGTTCATATTCGTGCTGAATTGTACGAATTTCCCGGTATAGCGCTTCGTCGGCAGAACCTGCGCGTTTGTTGGCACTAATAATGTGTAAACCGTTGGCAAACAGGCTGGGGTAGAGTTGCGCCACCTGTTTTGCGTCAGTTAAATCGATAACAACGAGCTCGTCGTAGGGGGCATTTGGCAGCTCTCGTAGCAGTTCAGTTAACACATATGGCCGTGCTAAACGGTCAAAATCGTCCGCCCACTCAGTGAGTTCAACGCCATTGTAGTCCAGCCATAAACGTCGTGAATTAGCGATGCCAATGACCCGTACATCCATCACCTGGTTAATGCGATCACGCTGCTGTCTGAATAACTCCAGCCAGGCAGTACCAATGTTGCCGCGTCCTACAACTAATACGCCCAGGCTGCGACGGTAGTTAAACAGCTGACTGTGCAGACGGTTTAGAAGACGGTTGTCGAGCTTTTGCTCTAAAATAGCAACCGCAGAGTCGCCGTTTTGAGTCAACGCAAAGCGACGCACTTTTTGTTCCGAAAGCTGCAATTTAAACGTTGAGAACTGGTCGGTCTCCTGAATGCGGTTACCGACAATGGCGAGCATCGAGTAGCCCCGCATTTGCGTGATGGCATCACCGGCGCCAAGGCTGTCTAACCAGCCAGTCAGGTAATCTAAATGGTTTTGGTGAAAGACCAGGTATTGCTGGTGATTTTCTGGCTCGGTCCAGCTGACTAAGGGTTCCAGTTCCAGCTCGTCCAAACGTTTTACTAATGCTTTATCGCGCAACTCAACTTTAAACAGCACAACTTCAGACAACGAAGTAAATACCTTGCCGCGAGGCTGTGTGTTCTGGAATTGACCAATACGGGTTTGCTGATTCTCTACTTTCAGGCTGGAGCGTACCGAAATGACCATGCGCTGGCGGTCGACTGGCTGAAACGTTCTGGGGTGCAAAACTGGGCTGCCCAGCCGGGCGAGCTCTTCGGCTTCGGTCCAGTCGAGAGTCGGTAGGCTGACAACTCGCTCAACCTTGCGGGGGTCTGCTGAGTAAACGCCGGCAACGTCCTTCCAAATGGTGACCTGACGGGAATCTAAAAGGCTTCCGACCAGCGTGGCAGAGTAGTCGCTGCCGTTTCGGCCCAGCGTTAAACTCTCACCATTTAAACCACGGGCAATAAAACCGGTAACAATAAAGCGGGTACCGGAATGAGGCGCCACCCTTAACAATAACTTTTCACGTGAATGCTCTACCTGAATGACGGGCTCAGGCGCATCGGCCGCCAATAAAAAGTCGCGGGCATCAATGTGATCGGCACGCGTACCCTGCTTTTGCAACAATGCCGCAAGCAAACGGGCGGACCAAAGTTCGCCGTAAGATAATAGTTCAGCGTTGTGTGAAATTTGCTCATCACCGGCCAGCCAGCGACGGAATCGTTTAAAGTCTTGCTGTGATTGCTGTAGCAGCTGTTGTTGTAAATCACCGCTCAATAGCTCAGTGATTAATCCTTGCTGAAATTTCTCCAGCTGATCAATTAGAATGCTGGCGGTATCTCCTGGCTGCGCTTTGGCATTAATAATGGCAAGAATGCGGTTGGTGGTGTCACCGGCGGCAGAAACCACGACCAGATCGCTGGCACCCGCGTATTCCGTCACAATACGGGCGACGCGCCGGTAGCAAAAAGCATCGGCCAAGCTACTGCCACCAAATTTGTGTACCTGAACACTGTCGGCAACGGCCTGCTTTTGCTCTTCAGTGAGCTGGTGTTTTGTCATTCCGCCTTCCTTAACTACGCGCGTGGATTAGAGTTCTGCTACTAAGGCTAAAATATTGTCAGGCAAATGTCAGCAACTTTTAGCCATCTAGACGGATAAAATTTGACGGTGTCGCTTATTCGGGTACAATTCATTATAACTTATGTGGTTTTGTTATAGAGTGGGACAGTAGCAATGAAATGGAACGGTGAATACATTTACCCCTATGCTGAACATGGTCGTAAAAGTCAGCAGGTTAAAAAGGTTACGGTCTCAATCCCCACTCGTGTGTTAAAAGTTCTGACCGATGAGCGGACTCGTCGACAAATTTGTAATTTGCGTCATGCTACCAACAGCGAATTGCTGTGTGAGGCGTTTTTACACGCTTTTACCGGTCAGCCGCTGCCAGAAGATGAAGATTTGCAAAAATCCAATCCTAACAAAATTCCTAAAGCCGTGCGGGAAGAGCTAGAAGCACGAGGCTTGCCCATCCCCACGGACGACGAGTTAGACGATTAATCCTGCATGTAATTTTTCGGCAAATCGATTTTAGCCGCGCCGGACTTCACTGCCGCTTCGGCAACCGCACGGGCTACACGCTGACATAAACGCGGATCAATCGGTTTAGGAATAATGTAATCGCGGCCAAATTTGAGCTCTTTTACATCAGCGGCTTTTAACACGGAATCTGGCACGGGCTCTTTCGCTAATTGGCGAATAGCTTCTACCGCTGCCACCTTCATTTCATCGTTAATAGCCGTTGCCCGCACGTCTAAAGCGCCGCGGAACATAAACGGAAAACAGAGAACGTTGTTTACCTGGTTTGGATAATCTGAACGGCCGGTGCCCATAATCAGGTCATCACGCGCTGCCATAGCCACTTCAGGCTTAATTTCAGGGTCAGGGTTAGAACAAGCAAAAATAACCGGATTCGGAGCCATGAGTTTCAATTCATCGGGACTTAGTAAATTTGGTCCTGAAACACCTACAAAAATATCCGCGCCATCAATCACATCGGTCAGTGTGCGCTTATCGGTATTGTTAGCAAATAACTGTTTATACTCGTTTAAGTCGTCGCGACGGGTATGGATAACTCCTTTTGAGTCGAGCATATAAATGTGTTCGCGCTGGGCGCCACACTTAATGAGCAGCTCCATACAGGCAATAGCGGCTGCGCCTGCGCCAAGGCACACTATGCGAGATTCGGCTAAGTCTTTACCCTGAATTTCCAGCGCGTTCAGCATACCGGCGGCAGTAACAATAGCTGTGCCGTGTTGATCGTCGTGGAATACTGGTACATTGCAGCGCTCAATCAGAGCCTGTTCAATCTCGAAACACTCAGGTGCTTTAATGTCTTCTAAATTAATACCGCCAAAGGTATCAGCGATGTTGGCAACGGTATTAATAAAGTCTTGCGTGGTTCTGTGGCTGACTTCGATATCTATCGAATCAAGTCCCGCAAACCGTTTGAACAGCAATGCTTTGCCTTCCATGACCGGTTTAGACGCCAGTGGCCCCAAATTACCCAGTCCGAGAATAGCGGTTCCGTTGGTAATAACCGCGACCATATTCCCTTTTGCCGTATAACGATACGCGTTGTCCGGGTCTTGAGCGATTTCCCGAACTGGCTCTGCAACGCCCGGACTATAAGCCAGAGCTAAGTCTTTGCTGGTTTCAGCTGGCGTGGTTATTTCTACGGAAATTTTACCCGGCGTTGGGTATTCGTGGTAATCCAGTGCCTGTTGGCGAAAATCTGTCATGCGTGATACCTGAGTCTGGTGATCAGAATGCTAATTAGTCTATCGCTTTTAGACTAATAAACAAATCTTACCTCCATCTTTAGCGTCTTCGATAGGGAAGAAATTTTAAAGGTGTTTAAAAGTACACCAGTTAACTTTTCTTTAACAATAGGGTGTTTAGGGGAGGAGGTACAAAAAAAGGCGCTGTTTAGCGCCTTTTTCTTAAAATCTGCTGTTAAGCAGCGTTTTTCATAGGTTTTCTTAGGAGTCTTTCTTGCCCAGAGCACCAAAACGCTTCTTAAATTTGTCAACACGACCACCAGTGTCCATAACACGCTGCTTACCAGTGTAGAACGGGTGGCACTCTGAACAGACGTCCAGGTGTAAATCTTCTGAGCGGGTTGAACGCGTTTCGAACGTATGACCGCAAGAACAGCTGACTTTTAAAGTCTCGTACTTAGGATGAATACCTTGTTTCATGGGGTTACCTCAGTTATGGGCCGCATCGCCATTCGATCCAAAGCCGAACACCATGCGCAAAAAAACATCAATGAATTAAGAGCCGCGCATTTTATGTGATCTTGAGTCCGTGATCAAGCAGAATCTGCTGTCTTGTATTCTGCGCGGTAGCGTTCCAGAATAGAGCCATGAAGCAAGCCAATACTGGCAGCGAACGACGTTATAAAGTCGCACTGCCGTTACCTCTCAGACAAACCTATGATTATCTGTGCAAAAGTGCTGAACCACTGTCGCAGGGCGTGCGTGTACGTGTGCCCTTTGGGCAACGCCAGTTGGTTGGCTATGTGGTCGCAGAAGCCAGCGATGAAATGCCGGCGTTTGAGCTCAAGTCGGTGGCTTCAGTGTTGGATGAACAACGCCTGTGGCCGGAAGATATCTGGCAGTTGGTTCGTTGGTCAGCAGATTATTATCACCATTCATTGGGTGACGTTGCTGCCAATAGCTTGCCGGTGTTACTGCGCAAGGGTGATGCGCCGGAGTATTTAACTGAAACTTTTTACGCACTAACCGATTTAGGCCGCGCCCAGTCCATTAATGAGTTGAAGGGGGCAGCAAGACAGCAACAGGTTTTGGCGGCTCTGAAGCATCAGCCGTTGAGGCGAAGTGACTTAACCGAGATTGGTGTGACGTCCGCGGTACTTCGCACCTTGCAGGACAAAGGCTGGCTTGAGGTACGCGAACAGCAACCGGCTAAGCCGCAAAGTTGGCAGCAACAAAGCTCGGTACTGCGGGAAGAAGGGCATGCGTTAAATACCGAGCAAGCAGTAGCGGTTTCCACCATCAACCAACAACAGCAACACAGTACGTTGTTGCTGGAAGGTGTAACCGGCAGCGGCAAAACTGAAGTGTATTTGCAGGCTATGCAGCCAGTGTTAGAGCGCGGCGAGCAGGTATTGGTGCTTGTGCCCGAAATTGGCCTGACACCACAAACCTTGCAACGCTTTAAAGAACGTTTTAATGCGCCGGTGGTGATGCTGCATTCCGGTATGAGCGACAGAGAGCGACTGAACACTTGGCTGGATGCGAAACACGGGCATGCGGCGATTATTATCGGTACCCGGTCGGCGGTATTTACCCCTTGCCAGAAGCTCGGCCTGATTGTGGTCGATGAAGAACATGACCTGTCTTATAAGCAACAGGATGGGTTTCGTTATCATGCGCGGGACATCGCTATTAAACGGGCGTCGTTACTGAATATACCCTTGGTGCTTGGCAGTGCAACGGCCTCGCTGGAAACGTTGAATAACGCAGTCAGTAAACGTTTTCACTGGCTGAAGCTGGGCCAGCGCGCTGGCGGTGCGCAAATGGTTAAACACGAGCTGATTGATCTTAAGCAGCAACCCATAAAAGCGGGTATTTCAAAAACGCTCAAAGAACAAATTCAGGTCGAAATTGATCGCGGCAATCAGGTGCTTCTATTTCTGAACCGTCGTGGTTTTGCACCGGCATTAATGTGTCATGAGTGTGGCTGGCTGGCGCAGTGTCATCGCTGTGATGCCTATTACACGGTGCACAAAACCCATCAACAGCTGCAGTGTCACCACTGTGGGAGTCAGCAGCGAATACCGCGCCAGTGTGGCTCCTGTGGGTCTCCGCAGATGATTTCCCATGGGGTAGGTACCGAACAACTAGAGCACAGCCTGAAAGAAATGTTTCCCGGGCGTGGTGTACTGCGTATTGACCGTGATTCTACTCGTCGCAAAGGTCAGCTGGATGACTATTTGCAAAAGGCCACAAATAATGAGTATCCGCTACTTGTGGGCACTCAGATGCTGGCGAAAGGGCACCACTTCCCGCATGTGACCCTGGTCGCGCTGCTGGATGTTGACGGGGCACTTTACAGTGCCGATTTTCGGGCGGCGGAGCGTTTAGGCCAGCTGTATACTCAAGTAGCTGGTCGTGCCGGGCGTGAACACAAAGCCGGCAAGGTGGTTCTGCAAACGCACCATCCGGAGCATGATCTGATTCAGGACTTGCTCAACAACGGCTATTCGCATTTTGCGTTAACGGCTTTGGCTGAGCGTCAGCAGAGCGAATTGCCTCCGTTCTCTCATTTGGCGTTGTTCCGTGCCGAGGCAACCGACAGAGACTCGGTGGTACAGGCAATGACTCAAATTCAGCAATTGATGCCGCAGGTGGATGGGGCCTTTTTACTGGGACCGATGCCTGCACTAATGGAGCGTAAAGCCGGTCGTTACCGTTACCAATTGCTGTTACATTGTCAGTCGCGTAAATTACGTTTTCAGCTCATTGAACATTTGCTGCCACAGATTAATGCCTTGCCGCTATTGAAAAAAGTTCGCTGGTCGCTGGATATTGATCCGCAAGACTTCAGCTGATTAACACTTAAGCGGTTTTTTTTATCGGGCGGAGCGATTAAACTAAGCGCCTTGAATTTACTCTTCGATTTTTCATACAGGTAGTCGCATTAATGAAAGAACAACTTGAACAGTTACTGGCCGAAGCGATTGGTCAACTTAAAGCACAGGGAAAAATTCCTGCGGATCACCCAGTAAAGATTCAGTTGGATCGCCCTCGAGACAAATCGCACGGCGACTTTGCGACGAACCTGGCACTGATGTTGGCCAAACCGGCAAAATCGAACCCGCGTCAGTTGGCTGAAGCCATTGTCGAAGCGGTTCCCGAGAACACTTTATTGTCGAAAATGGATATCGCCGGGCCGGGTTTTATTAACTTCACTATTGCTCAGGACCAGTTGAAAGACCAGCTGACCGCCATGCTGAACAGCGACAGCCTGAATGTGGATGTAGCTGCCCAAAGCAAAACCGTTGTTATTGACTACTCTTCGCCTAACCTGGCGAAAGAGATGCACGTTGGGCATCTGCGTTCAGCCATTATTGGTGACGCGGTGTCGCGGGTGTGCGAGTTTTTAGGCCATAAAGTGATTCGGCAAAACCACGTGGGCGACTGGGGCACGCAGTTCGGCATGCTATTGGCGTACATGGAAGCACTGGATAATCAGTCGGCAGAATACGAACTGAGCAATCTGGAAACTTTTTACAAAGCGGCGAAACAGCGCTTCGATGACAGTGAAGAGTTTGCTGACCGTGCGCGTCAGCTGGTGGTTAAATTGCAGTCGGGCGACGAATACTGCCTGAAGCTCTGGAATCAGTTCATTGATGTGTCGTTGAGCCATTGCCAGGATGTTTATGACCGCTTAGGCGTAAAACTCACTCGTAATGACGTGATGGCGGAAAGTGCTTACAACGACAAATTACCGGGCGTTATAGAGCATCTGCGTGAAAAAGGCTTGTTGACTGAAGATCAGGGTGCGCAGTGCGTATTCCTTGAAGAGTACAAAGGTAAAGAGGGTGAACCGTTACCCATTATTGTGCAGAAAAAAGGCGGCGGTTATCTTTATGCAACCACCGATTTAGCGGCCATTGAATACCGTCAGAAGCAATTGGGTGGTGACCACCTGATGTATTTTGTGGATGCCCGTCAGGCACTGCACTTTGACCAAATTTTCACACTGGCACGCAAAGCAGGCTTTGTTGAAGGCGATATACAGCTTGACCATTACGGTTTCGGTACGGTGATGGGCAAAGACGGTAAACCTTACAAAAGTCGTGACGGTGGCGTGACTAAGTTGGCCGACTTACTGGATGAAGCGGAACGTCGCGCATTAGCACTGTTGCAGCAAAAAACCACAGACTTAACTGAAGAGCAGCAAAAGCGCGTAGCCGAAGTGGTGGGCATTAGCTCGGTGAAATACGCCGATTTATCGAAAAATCGTACCAGCGATTATGTTTTTGACTGGGACCATATGCTGACGTTTGAAGGCAATACCGCGCCTTACCTGCTTTACGCTTTTACTCGGGTGAACAGTATTTTTTATCGTCTGGGTGACACGAAGTTTGATCAAGAGGCCGACATTATTCTGGATGACGAGCGTGAACTGGCGTTGGCGAATCAGCTGGTTCGTTTTAATGAAGTACTGCACCAGGTTCAGGACAAAGCCATGCCGCACTTTTTATGCGGATATTTGTTTGACTTAGCTGGACGTTTCTCCAGTTTTTACGAAGCGTGTCCAATTTTGAATCAGGAAAATGAGGCGGTGCGGAACAGTCGCCTGAAGTTATCGCGGCTAACCGCGAATGTGTTGAAACAGGGCTTGGATCTGCTGGGTATTCCGACGTTGGAGAAGATGTAACGCTCTATGGATTACGCCAACCGTAAGCCCAAATCGCCGAAGCGTAAGCCGGCTAAGAAGCAGGGAGCCAACAAGAAACAGCAGCGCGGCGCTAAGCCGGTTGCTGACCGTAGGCCTGTCCCTTGGCTTGTGGTCGTTATTGCGGTGGTTTTGATTGCTTTATTTACTTACCTGTTAGTGCAAATTAACGGCAAGTCTGAACAAGTTGAACAACCGAAGATACAGCCGGCTCCGGCCGATTTATTGCCGGAAAAGCCGATCGAGCGCTGGCGTTATATAGAAGAATTGAAAAGCAAAGAGGTGGAAGTTGATGTTCCTGAACGTGAGGTTGGTCCGCCTAAGCTAATGCAATGTGGCTCTTTCCGGGAAAAATCGGATGCTGAAAGGTTACGCGCACAAATTGCGATGGCTGGCCTTGAGTCTCAAGTTCGCTCCTCAGAAGGCAGTAGTGGTGTGTGGTACCGAGTCATTCTCGGACCGTATGAAACTAAACGAGATGCTGAAAGTGATCGCCATAAACTTCAGCGAAATCAAGTGTTTGGTTGTGCTATTTGGAACTGGAATCTGGATTAGTCAACCCTTACCATTGAAAAACGTCGAATAGACCCTCAAATACTTGTCATCAATGTCACAAAGACAAAAAGAGGGTCTTGATTTGACTACTATCGTATCTGTTCGCCGCGGCGATAAAGTTGTAATTGGCGGAGATGGCCAGGTTTCCCTGGGCAATACCGTAATGAAAGGCAATGCGCGCAAAGTGCGTCGCCTTTACCACGATAAAGTACTTGCCGGCTTCGCTGGCGGAACCGCGGACGCTTTCACACTGTTTGAACGTTTTGAATCCAAACTTGAGCAACATCAGGGGAACCTGATGCGTGCGGCTGTGGAATTGGCAAAAGACTGGCGTACTGATCGCGCCTTGCGACGCCTGGAAGCTTTACTGGCGGTGGCTGATAAAGAAACCTCACTGATCATTACCGGTAACGGAGACGTCGTTCAGCCTGAAAATGATTTGATTGCGATTGGCTCTGGCGGGCCTTTTGCTCAGTCAGCAGCGAGAGCTCTGCTGGAAAACACCGATTTAAATGCCCGCGACATTGTGCAAAAAGCGCTGACTATCGCCGGAGACATTTGCGTATACACAAACGGCAACCAGACCATTGAAGAAGAAGAGTCGATTGCTGAAGACAAAACGAAGCAGGGGAAAAAATAAGATGTCTGAGATGACCCCAAGAGAAATTGTTGATGAATTAAACCGACACATTATTGGTCAGGACAAAGCCAAACGCGCAGTGGCTGTCGCGCTGCGTAACCGCTGGCGCCGTATGCAGCTGGATGATGAGCTGCGCCAGGAAGTGACCCCTAAAAATATCTTAATGATAGGCCCTACTGGTGTCGGTAAAACCGAAATTGCCCGTCGTTTAGCGAAATTAGCGAAAGCGCCTTTCATTAAAGTAGAAGCGACTAAATTCACGGAAGTGGGTTATGTGGGTAAAGAAATTGAGTCCATTATTAAAGACTTAACCGACGTGGCGGTAAAGCAAACTCGTGAAGAGATGATGCAGAAGGTGCGCTACCGTGCCGAGGAAGCGGCGGAAGAGCGTATCTTGGATGTGTTGTTGCCGCCAGCTAAGAAATCTTCTTCTGGCTGGGCTCAGCAACCGCAGGACGAAGGCGAGAGCAAAAGTAATGAAGAAGAACGAGGTACGCGTCAGGTGTTCCGTAAAAAATTACGCGAAGGCCAGTTAGATGATAAAGAAATCGAAATCGATTTAGCCATGCCGCAAATGGGTGTCGAAATAATGGCTCCGCCGGGCATGGAAGAAATGACGTCGCAGTTGCAGAATATGTTCCAGAACATGGGCAACGAGAAGACCAAGGTGCGTAAAATGCGCATTAAAGACGCTTACAAGCAATTGGTGGATGAAGAAGCTGCTAAGCTATTGAACCCCGACGATGTAAAAGAAGCGGCGATTGAGTCGGTCGAGCAAAACGGTATTGTCTTTTTAGATGAAATTGACAAGATTTGTAAGCGCGGTGATACCAGCGGACCGGATGTTTCACGCGAAGGTGTGCAACGCGATTTACTGCCTCTGGTGGAAGGGACGACGGTAAATACCAAGCACGGTATGATTAAAACCGATCATATTTTGTTCATTGCCTCGGGTGCGTTCCAGATGAGCAAGCCGTCAGATCTTATTCCCGAGCTGCAAGGCCGTTTGCCTATTCGGGTTGAACTGGAAGCATTAACCAGCGGCGACTTTGTACGCATTCTGACTGAACCGAGCGCTTCACTGACTACTCAGTATCATGCCCTGTTGAATACCGAAGGGGTTGAGGTCAACTTTACCGAGGACGGCATTCAGCGTATAGCCGAAGTGGCGTTCCATGTGAACGAAACCACAGAAAACATTGGAGCACGTCGTTTGCACACCGTACTGGAAAGGTTGATGGAAGAAATTTCTTTCCATGCAACCGACCACAGTGGTGAGAAGCTGACGGTTGATGCAGAGTACGTTAATGAGCATGTTGGCGAGTTGTCGCAAGACGAAGACTTAAGTCGCTTCATCTTGTAAGTACAGTTTAGTAAAAGTCAGCCGGTTAAAAAGCCGTTGCGAACTCCCCCGGAGGCAGCGGCTTTTTATTGCTCTGAATTTGCCGTTCAATAAATTGTTCAGCAAACTGTAGGCGCATAGGCGGCGAGTAAAAGTAGCCTTGCATCATGTCACAGCCCAATTTTTGCAGCATGTCCTGCTGTTCTTCGGTCTCGATACCTTCTGCAATCACCCGTTTACCCAAACCATGGGATAAGCGGATCATGGCCTTTAAAATGGTCGCATCGTTGTTGTTTTGTTGCAGTTCGCTGATAAAGCTGCGATCAATTTTGATTTTATTGATTGGCAGCGAACGCAGGTACGCGAGTGAGGAGTGCCCCGTACCAAAATCATCGATAGAAACACCAAAACCCATTTCCCGTAACCGCTGAATAACACTCATGCCGTTGTGTAAATCGGACATGGCAACATTTTCAGTAATTTCCAGTTCGAGCCAGTCGGGTAGAATGTTGTAGTCTTCCAGTAGCCGCTGCATTTTTTCAATTAACTGAAAATGCTGGAACTGCGGTGCGGACAAATTAACGGCAATGGGCCAGCACAGACCAAATTTTTGTTGCCAGGAGCTAAGAATCGCAGCTGCCTGATTGAGTACCCAGTCATCAAGCTCGGTTGAGAGACCTAGCTGTTCAATATAAGGAAGAAATTCTGCCGGGCTGAGTAACCCTCGCTCCGGATGCTGCCACCGAATGAGTGCTTCAAAACCGCAAAGCTGTTGGTGGTCGAAATCGAACTGGGGCTGAAGGTACAGTGTAAACTCGTTGTCTTGCATTGCCTTACGCAAAACCGGTTCCATATCTACCAGGTAGGCGTACATTTCGTCCATGCCCCGTTCATAAACGGTAATGACGGGTTGATGCGCTTGCTTGGCTTGAGTGAGCGCGATGGTCGCTTTATTAATCAACACCTCGGAGCGACTACCATGCTGCGGGTAACGGGCAATGCCAATGCCAGCGGCAATATTGAGGCTCTTTTCACCAATCTCAATTGGCTTGCTTAGTGCCTCCTGAAGTTCGGACGCTAAGTCCTGTATCAGGCGTCTGCTTTTTAAATGATCAAACGCAATAGCGAAGACGTCGCCACTGATACGTGACACCGTTAGGGGTTGTTTATTAAAGTTTTGCAGACGGCGGGCTATTTCTTTTAAAACCTGATCGCCACCCCGGATACCTATGTTTTCATTCACCACTTTAAAGCGACTGACGCCAACCAACATAATGGTTAAATGACGGTTGTTACTGCGGCAATATTCAATGAATAACGGAATTTTGCTAACTAATTGATCACGATTGGAAACACCCGTCAGTGCATCATGGGTGTGCAGGTATTCTGCCCGTTGAATAGCACGGACTGCGGTATTTCGTTCAGATTCCAGTAGCCAGATGATAACGCCGACGAGAATCGCGGCGATGATAATAACGGTTAACAGCGCCTGGAAGCTGAGTATCCAGTCAACACCGTTGCCGGACAATGACAGTATGGCACTGACCACAATAAAGTTCTTTATGCCAATACTAAAAAATCCAATGGATATTAACTTCGGGCCAATACCGCTTCCTAATTTACGCCACATAAACAGGCTAACCGCCATTAAGGCTAAACCAGTTACTAAAAAGCGCATAAAACCAGCGTTGGGCGTACTGCCGACGTAGCTTATTGTCGGTTCCAGCCAGAAGTAGGAAATGATGCCGCCCACAAGCGAAACCGCATAAGCGATGTATTGCCAGTAGGCTTGCGGCTTGCTATTAAAGGCAGCAGAACTCGCGCCCAGAGCAATAAAAGAAATGGCAAGATACTGAAAGGTTAAGGCAATGCCCTGCAAACCACTGGACCAGCTCAGTGCAGACTCGGGCGCAATCATTGCGCTGCCGGCAAGAAAGGCGCGGATCAGCTCACTCGGGCCAAAAGCAAAACAGGCGAACGACCAGTAACGTAAGTAGTCACGCTGGTAGTAGCGTTGGTAATAGAGTAACAGCAACGCAAATCCAATAAGGAAAACCGCTTGTATGGCGTGCGCAAACGTCTCTATGGCCAGACTGGTCATTAGATCGAGCTGGGGCATGGAAATAGCAATTCACTTTATTATTATTATAGTGAATTAGATTAAACGGGTTTTTGCTCTATAATTCAAGAGTTTCGTTATCTCTATTGGGTCTGCTTTTGTCCTTACCCGATAGCAGGTATACTGCCAGTTACTGCTAAAGCAACGCCAGGAATGCCATCATGGAATACAACACTTCAGAACTTTGCGATTTATACCCCGATATGGTCGATGTGGTTGAACCCATGTTTGAGTCTTACGGAGGCCGCAGTTCCTTTGGTGGTCGCTTGGTTATTATTAAGTGCCACGAAGACAAAGGACTGATTGAAGAAACGATTGCTGCCGACGGTGGCGGCAAGGTATTACTGATTGATGGCGGCGGCTCGGCACGGCGTGCGGTAGTTGACGCTGCGATTGCTGAGCAAGCTATGGATAACGATTGGGAAGGCATTGTCTGTTATGGTGCGGTGCGTGAAGTCGATGCACTGGAAGAACTGGATATCGGTATTTTGGGTGTTGCGTCCATTCCGGTAAGTGCAATCAGTGAAGGGGTTGGCGAATTGAATGTGCCCGTTAACTTCGGGGGGGTCACCTTTTTACCGGACGATCATCTTTATATTGATACCACTGGCGTTATTTTGTCCCCGGAACCTTTAGATATTGAATGATGAGTGAGATCTCTTATTTAGAATTAACCGACCCGGCAAAGTGGGTAACGGTACGAGAACAGGAAACAAAAATTGGTCAGGCTATTCGGGTGCTGTCTGAGCAAGGTACCTACGAGGAAAGCCTGGCTGCAGCCTTTGAAGATGGCCAACGTGTAGCATTAGTGGGTATTCCGGAAAGTATTGGCGTGCGGGCTAATCTTGGGCGTGCCGGTGCTGACGATGGCTGGCAGTCTTTTCTGAAAAGCTTTCTTAATCTGCAAAAAACCGGACTGCTGTCCACCCACGAGTTGCTTCTGGTTGGGGCGGTTAATTGTGACGATTTAAATGCTAAGGCTGCAGATTTAGATGCTGCCAACGCCCATGATCTGGCAACCTTGCGCGAGCTTTGCGCACAGGTTGATGCGCGGGTTGAGAGTGTTCTGACCCCTCTGTTTGAGCAGGGCTATGAAGTGATTGTGATTGGTGGTGGCCACAATAATGCGTATCCGCTACTGAAAAGTTTGCACAAAGTGACCGGAGAAGCCTGTGGTGCGGTGAACTTAGATCCACACGCAGATTTTCGGCCACGCGAAGGTCGTCATTCGGGGAACGGTTTTAGCTACGCTTATATGGAAGGTGCGCTGGAGTTCTATCATATTGTCGGGCTGCACCAGGGTAAAAACTCTGCCAGTAGCCTGCGACAGCTGCAGGACGCAGGAATGCGTTACCACACGCTGCACCGATTGTATGAGCGCTCGTTTATTGAGGTGATGGACGAGGTGGTGGCAAAAGCGGTGTCCTGGCAGCGACCACTGGGCATTGAAGTGGACGTTGATGCTTTAAACGCAGTACCTGCCAGTGCCATTAATTATGCAGGACTCAGCCTCGGGCAAGGGTTTCAGTACGTTAAGCGTCTGGCAGAGGTAAGTGAAGCCCGTTACTTACACCTTGCCGAAGCGGCTCCCTCTTTATGCAGTGCCGGCTTCGACGAAGGCGTAAAAATGTGCGGGCAACTGCTTAGCGAGCTGACCACGGCTTACTTACACGGTCGTGAGCGACGCCGTTAAACCACAATGTTTTTAACGGGTTTACGCCAAACTGATAAGTAAGCTCAGCAGCGTCTTTGCAGCTCCATAATGCTAAATCGGCATAGCAGCCTTCAGCAATAACGCCGCGTTTTGACTCGCCTAATGCTTTGGCTGCATTGACTGTAACGCCGCGTAAACATTCTTCGGGTGTCATGTGAAAAAAGGTCGCGGCCATTTGCAGCATTAAGGGTAAGTTATGGATAGGCGATGACCCTGGGTTGGCATCGGTGGCAATTGCTATGGGTACACCGTGTTTTCGCAATAATTCAACCGGCGGTTTTTGCGTATCGCGAAGGAAGTAAAATGCGCCGGGCAATAACACCGCCACCGTCCCATTTTCTGCCATCGCTTTAACGCCTTCTTCATCTAATTGCTCAAGGTGATCAGCCGATAACGCCTGATAATCCGCTGCCAGTTGGGCGCCGTTCTGATTGGTGATTTGCTCGGCGTGGAGCTTAATCGGTAACCTCAGGGCTTTTGCAGCTTTAAACACTTTTTCGGTTTGTTCGCGACTGAATCCGATACTTTCGCAGAAAGCATCGACGGCATCGACCAGGCCTTCGTTAGCCAGAGTCGGCAAAATGGTTTGGATAATTTCATCAATATAGCCGTCGGCGTTATCACTAAACTCCGGCGGCACGGCGTGTGCAGCCAATAGTGTCGTCTTGACGTTTACGGGGAGTTGTTCCGCCAGTTGACGCGCTACGGCCAACTGCTTGCGTTCATTTTCCAGGTCCAGACCGTAACCCGATTTTACTTCAATGCTGGTAACACCCTGGGACATCAATGCTTCTGCGCGTACTAACGCCAGAGTGAGCAATTCTTCTTGCGAGGCTTCGCGGGTGGCTTTAACGGTACTTTTTATACCGCCTCCTTGCTCGGCAATTTCCTGATAACTGGCGCCGTGCAGACGTTGCGCGAATTCGTTAGCGCGTGAGCCAGCCCACACCAAGTGCGTATGACAGTCGATGAGCCCCGGTGTCAGTAAGCCCCCATTTCCGTCAATAACCTCTGCTGTCGGTGTAGCGGGCGCGTCAAAAGCGGCACCAACAAATTCAATTTTTCCTTTATTGATAATGACAGTAGCGTCCTGGATCAGGCCATAGCCCTGGTCACCAGTCATTGTGGCTGCGTTAATATTCTCTATGCGCTGCATAACAGTCCTTAAAGGTTAGTTCTGATAAAAGAATAGCAAAAGGAACTTGTATAGACAATTGTTCTCGACTAGACTTTTACCCTCAAAAGCATTGAGTCATGTCATCTATTGTTGGGGTCAGGATGAATAAATTTTCAAAGATAAAACAGCATATTTATTTGAAGATTGAGTCCGGTGAGTGGCCCGAAAACCACCCCGTCAGTTCAGAAAATGCGTTATCAACGCAGTTTTCGGTGAGCCGTATGACCGCGCGCAGAGCGCTACAGGAATTGGCTGACGAAGGTTTGGTGATACGGACTCAGGGTTCCGGTACCTACGTGGCTCCCATTAAGTCGCAAACCTCGTTTATGGCTATTCGCAATATTGCCGACGAAATCCGTTCACGTGGGCATGATTACCGGGCAAAAATCCATTTATTAAAAGAGCAGCCGGCGACGGCCCAAATAGCGGAAGCTCTGGAATTAGAAGAAGGCCGGCCGGTCTTTCATTCGCTGATCACCCATTTCGAAAACGATTTGCCGGTGCAACTTGAAGAGCGTTTTGTGAACCCGGAACTGGTGCCGGATTATCTTAAACAAGATTACAGCAAAGTGACCCCGCACGAATATTTATGTGTGGTCAGTCCGCTCACCGAAGCCAGTCATCAAATTGAAGCCATTCTGCCGGTCAGTACGCTATGTCAGTATTTGAATATTGACCGTCACGAACCTTGTCTCAGAATTTTACGCCGCACCTGGAGCTCAGGCGGAGTCGTCACCTTTGCCACGCTGACTCACCCTGGCTCCCGTTTTAAATTAGGCGGCCATTTAACGTTTAAGGAGTAACGTATGTCATTCACCCGTTTGGATAAAAGTCGCAAGATAAGCGCGCCACATGGTACCGAATTGACCACCTGCAACTGGCAGGTGGAAGCCGCAAAACGTATGTTAATGAATAATCTGGACGACGAAGTCGCCGAGCACCCTCAGGCGTTAGTGGTTTACGGTGGTATTGGCCGTGCCGCGCGCAGCTGGGAATGCTACGACAAAATTATTGAAACCTTAGAGCGCTTAAAGCCCAACGAGTCGTTATTGATTCAGTCAGGCAAGCCTGTGGGGGTGTTTCCGACCCATGAAGACGCGCCTCGTGTGTTGATTGCGAATTCTAATCTGGTACCGGAGTGGGCCAACTGGGACCACTTTAACGAGCTGGATAAAAAAGGCCTGATGATGTACGGCCAAATGACGGCCGGTTCGTGGATTTATATCGGCTCACAGGGGATTGTCCAGGGGACATACGAAACCTTTGGTTCGGTCTCGCGTCAGCACTTTAATGGCGACGCAAAAGGTAAGTGGGTACTTACTGGTGGTCTTGGTGGTATGGGCGGAGCTCAACCATTGGCAGCTACTATGGCTGGTTTTTGTATGTTAGCGGTAGAGTGTGACGAGTCGCGTATCGATTTTCGTTCACGCACCGGCTACGTGGACCATAAAGCGACTCATTTGGACGATGCGTTAAAACTGATTAATGACGCCATGGCCAAAGGCGAAGCGATTTCAGTTGGTTTGCTGGGTAACGCTGCTGACGTTTACGCCGAACTGCAACGACGCGGCGTAACACCGGATGTGGTGACGGACCAGACATCAGCTCATGATCCTTTGCATGGCTATTTGCCACAGGGTTGGACTCTGGATGAGTACAAAGCGAAGCAGGAAAGCGCTCCCCGCGATACGGTAACGGCCGCAAAAGAATCTATGGCGGTACAGGTACGCGCTATGCTGCATTTCCAGAAAGAAGGCGCTGCGGTACTGGATTACGGTAACAACATTCGTCAAATGGCCAAAGACGTCGGTGTCGATAACGCGTTTGATTTCCCGGGCTTTGTGCCGGCTTATATTCGCCCGCTGTTCTGCGAAGGTATTGGTCCATTCCGTTGGGTAGCGCTTTCCGGTGACCCGGAAGATATTTATAAAACCGACAAGAAAGTGAAAGAGCTGATCCCGGACAACGAGCATTTGCACAACTGGCTGGATATGGCCAAAGAGCGCATTAGTTTCCAGGGATTACCGTCACGCATTTGCTGGATAGGTCTGAAAGACCGAGCCCGCATTGCCCGTGCCTTTAACGATATGGTGAAAAGCGGCGAGTTAAAAGCACCGGTTGTGATTGGTCGCGACCACCTCGATTCCGGCTCTGTTGCCAGCCCTAACCGGGAAACCGAAGCGATGCAGGACGGCTCCGATGCGGTTTCTGACTGGCCATTGCTGAATGCTCTGTTAAATACTGCAGGCGGCGCGACCTGGGTTAGTCTGCACCATGGTGGTGGCGTGGGTATGGGATACTCACAACACGCCGGAGTGGTAATAGTGGCAGACGGCACCGAAGAAGCTGACAAGCGGTTAAGCCGGGTACTGTGGAACGACCCGGGTACGGGCGTTATGCGCCATGCCGATGCCGGATACGATATTGCGAAAAACTGCGCCCGTGAACAAGGGCTTGATTTACCCATGCTGGATACGAAGTAAGGAGGTTGCATGAGTCATTTTGAACTACAGCCAGGACAGTTGCAGTTAAGCGAACTGCGCGACTGGTTTTACCAACATCAGACCTTAAAGCTGTCTGATGAAGCGAAAGGCAACATTGCAACTTCGGCGAAAACAGTTGCCGATGTGCTTGAGCAAGGGCGCGTGGTTTACGGTATTAATACGGGCTTCGGGCTGTTAGCAAATACCCGTATTCCACCCGAGCGTTTAACCGACTTACAGCGTCGTATTGTGTTATCGCACGCTGCCGGCGTTGGCGATTATATGGAAGACGCGGTCGTCCGCTTAATGCTGCTGCTGAAAGTTAACTCTTTGTCGCGCGGCTATTCCGGTGTACGTCAGGTGTTGGTGGATGCCTTAATCAAATTATTAAATGCTGAAGTGTATCCGTGTATACCGGAAAAAGGGTCAGTGGGCGCATCGGGTGACTTAGCGCCGTTGGCACATATGGTATTGCCTTTAGTTGGTGAAGGTTCTGTTCGCCATAAAGGCGAAATACTGAGTGCAGAGGAAGGTTTGAAAGTTGCCGGCATTGAGCCGTTTGAGCTGGCGCCAAAAGAAGGACTGGCGTTGTTGAACGGTACTCAGGCGTCAACTGCATTGGCGTTGGCTGGCTTGTTCCGTATTGAGCGTAACTATCATGCGGCCATTGTGGTGGGTGCTACTTCTGTCGAAGCCGCCATGGGATCACGTGCGCCTTTTGACGAGCGTGTTCATGCAGTGCGCGGACAACCGGGTCAGATTAAAGCAGCGGAAATGCTGCGTCACGTGCTGACCGACAGTTCTGAAATTGCCAAAGATCATGAAGACTGCGAGAAAGTGCAAGACCCTTACTCACTGCGTTGCCAGCCGCAAGTAATGGGGGCGGTGTTAGATCAAATCGAGCATGCATCGGGTATTTTGGTGCGTGAAGCCAATGGCGTTACCGATAATCCTTTGGTGTTTAGCGAAGAGCAGGACATTATTTCCGGTGGTAATTTTCACGCCGAGCCGGTTGCTATGGCTGCCGATATTCTGGCTATTGCGGCGAGTGAAATTGGTGCCTTGTCTGAACGTCGTAGCGCTCTGCTGATAGACAGCCATTTAAGCAAGTTACCGGCATTTTTAGTGAATGACGGCGGAGTAAACTCAGGCTTCATGCTGGCGCAGGTGACTGCAGCGGCATTGGCGTCAGAGAATAAAACACTGGCGCATCCGGCTTCAGTGGACAGTCTGCCAACGTCAGCTAATCAGGAAGACCATGTGTCTATGGCTACCTTTGCGGCGCGTCGGTTAACGGATATTGCTAAAAACGTCAGTGATATTATTGCGATTGAGTGGTTAGAAGCCGCACAGGGGCTGGATTTTCGTCGCCCGTTGAAAGGTGCTGCTGCGGTTGAAACCGCATTTAACTGCTTGCGTGAGAAAGTGGCCTATTATGCTGAAGACCGCTACTTTTCGCCGGACATTAAAGCGGCCAGTGACTTAATTCAAGAAGGCGAATTAGCGGCAGTAGTGCAACTACCGCATATTCTGTCGTAGCTTTCGGTTACTTGTCTCGTTTAGCTAAAACCACGAAGCGGCCGGTAAATTCAGCTACCGGCTGCTCGTCATCAAGTATCTGCGCTTTAAGTGTTAAACGCGCATTTTTCCCTTGTTTCAATGCAGAAAAATCACCGGTAACGTCACTAAGGCGGGCCACGGCACGGGGTTCTTGTGTTACGGGCTTGTGGTAATGGATATTGCCATCGCCCAGAACGACCGCACCTTCCAGTTCACGCTCTAGAAGCTGCAGATGCAAAAGTCCCCAGCACGTTAGAGTGCCGAGAGAGTATATGCTGCCCGCAAACATGGTGCCGTGCACATTAATATTACGTGACAAAACCGCGCGGGTTTCGAACACTCGTCCGGTGTACTGATGAATTTTAATGCCCATGGCGTCGGATATGGGAATATCTTCTTGCCAGGTTTTTTGCAACTCTGCACACCACTCCGGGCGGTAAATAATGCGATTGTACTCGGTAAAAGACTTACGCAACTGGTGCTCAGACATGGGGTTATTAACGGTATCGGCTTCTTCAGCCACCTCGTAACCGCACTTCTTATAGAAGCCAATGGTGTTATCACGTGAGTTGATAACCACATGCGACGCCCCTTCCTGACGTGCAGCAAGCTCCAGAGCATAGATAATAGCAACACCATGACCTTCCCCCCTGTATTCAGGGGCAACTGCCATAAAACGGATTTGAGCCTCTTCGGGGCTATTAAAGTGCAGGCGACCCACGGCGACCGCTTCGTCAGCCTCGTTCACCACCATGCGGTGGTGACCCACTTGGTCGTATTCGTCCTGCTCTGAGCCTAGTGGACGTTGGAAGGGCTCACGCAACACTCGCCAGCGCAGGTAATAATAACGCTCTAATTCTTGGTCAGCTTCTGGAGTGATCACGCGATACATGACTTTTATACCTTCAATTCAAATGTGACCGGACCGTCATTGATCAGCTCGACTTGCATATCCGCGGCAAAGCGCCCAGTTTTAACGGCAATGCCCTGTGCCGCTACTTTTTCGCAAAAAATCTTGTACAAGTGCAGAGCTTGATCGGGCGTTGCAGCTGAGGAAAAGCTGGGGCGGCGACCTTTTCGGGTATCGGCGGCCAGGGTGAATTGAGAGACCACCAATATCTCACCCTGTTGGTCAATGACACTGTTGTTCATTTTGTCTTCTGAGTCACTAAAAACACGGTAATTGACAATACGGCGGGCTAACTTTTCGGCACTGGCCTCGTCGTCTTTATGTTCAACACCTAACAAAACCAATAACCCAGGCCCAATAGAGCCGACAAGCTCATCAGCCACGGTGACTTTGGCACGGCTAACGCGCTGAATCAGTCCAATCATGATAACTACCCTTCAAACACAGAATCGCTATGGTCGGTGAAAAAGCGAAGCAGGTCAATCAGACTTCGGCTCAGGCTGCCGTAATTGATACTCCTCCAGGCTAACGGTTAACACGGCACCAATAAGGACAATTAGCCAGGAAAGGTAAATCCAGACAATGAGAATGGGGATAGTAGCCAGCGCGCCGTAAATAGCCTGGTAGGTTGGGAAAAAGGTAATGTACAGAGAAAATAACTGTTTGCTGAGTTCAAATAATACTGCCGCAATAGCCGCACCAAATGCAGCATAGCGGAATTTAACCTGACGGTTAGGCACCAACTGGTACATGAGTACAAAGAACACAAAAGACGTAACAATGGGCACAAACCAAAACAAAAAGCTTTGTACGCCAGACACGTAGGCGTCGGCAAATTGGCTAAGCGAAATTAAATAGGACGTTGCAGCAAGCCCCGATCCTATCAGTACCGGGCCTAAGGTCAGAAGCATCCAGTAAACGGCGAAAGAGACCAGCCAATGCCGGCGGCTGGAGTCTCGCCATATACTATTCAGAGCTTTATCAATGGCCGACATCAGCATAATCGCAACAATAAACAAGAACCCCACGCCAATGGTTGTCATTTTTGAGGCATTGGTCACAAACTCATTGAGGTACTGTTCCAATTGCTCGCCAGAAGTCGGTAGCAAATTAGCGAAAAGTGCCTGCTCCAGGTTTTCTTTAAGCTCGTTAAACATCGGAAAGGCAGAAAATACCGTAAACATAACGACTAACAGCGGCACCAGCGATAGCATACTAACGTAGGTCAGGTGGCCCGCAGTAATATTGGTGTTGTCGCTGTTAAACCTCTGCCCAAAGTACTTTAAAAAGCCTAAGGTGCTATAGAGATATGATTTCCAGTCAAGTTGCTTCATGGTGTTTTGAGCTAATCCAGTTTCGTTAACGTAGGGAAGTAGGAACTATCATGATAGAGAGCAGCGCAAATGGCAATGGTGGTATTAGGAGCAAGTGGCGGTTTAGGTCGGGCGCTCACACTTGAGTTAAGAAGGCAGTTTCCTGATGAACGGATAATTGCGTTATCGCGTCAGCCTGAAACGGGACAGTCTAGTTCTGGTGACATGATTTATTATCAGGTCAAAGATTACGATGAAGATTCACTTCGGGCATGGGTGAACGAGTTTCAAGGCAGTGGAGAAAAGCTGACCGGTGTTGTTTCAGCTATAGGTATACTGCACGATGAGCAGACGTTTCCAGAGAAGAAGCTAGCGGATATTACCGCCGAAAACCTAACTAAACTGTTTTCTGTTAACGCGATAAAACCCTTGTTAGCACTAAAAGCCTTCAGGCCTATTATTGATAAAAAGGCAACTAAGTTTTGGGTGCAGCTGTCAGCAAAAGTTGGCAGTATTGAAGAGAACTATTTAGGTGGCTGGTACGCTTACCGCTCGAGTAAAGCGGCATTAAACATGCTGCTGAAAACCGCTTCGATAGAGTTAAGAAGGACACATAAAAATTTGGTTGTTGCGGCAATACATCCCGGAACCACCGACACTGCGTTGTCTGAACCTTTTCAGGGGCGCATTGCGGCCAATAAACTGTATTCGCCGGAACAGTCTGCAGAGCGAATAATAGCGGTAATAAAAAGCCTGAAACCGGAACAATCCGGCGGTTTCTGGCACTGGGATGGTACCCCTTTACCTTACTGATTTAGTTTGCTTTTCAGAAAAGAATGTCTCTTAATTGGTTAACAGACTCAATGGAGTGCAAGGAGAATACGATGTTATATATTTTAGCGATTTTACTCCCGCCTATCGCAATTTTATTTACCGGTAAGATATTTCAGGCGCTATTCAATGTGGTGATTGCTGTTATTGGTGTGGTGTTGTTTGTTTTTTCGTTGGGCGCCTTAGGCGCGATTTATTTAATTGCCATTATTCATGCCATTATTGCCGTGCATGACTACCGCCAGACCAAACGTGATGAACGTTTGATTAAAGCGGCGCGAGGTGACAAATGAAACAGTGGACACTGCCTTTGGTTGCGGTGCTTATGTTGTCAGCTTGTCAGAGTGCGTACTATGGCACCATGGAGAAGTTTGGCATAGAAAAGCGCGATATTTTAGTGGATAGAGTCGATGAAGCACGAGACTCACAAACCGAGGCACAAAAGGAGTTTCGCTCCGCTTTAGAGCGGCTTGATGCTATGTTGAACATTGACGGCGGCAACCTGGAAGAGCAGTACAACGCTTTGCGGGACGATTATGAAGACAGCAAAGCTGCAGCCGAAGAAGTTCGTAGTCGTATTGATGAAGTTGATGAGGTGGCTAATGATCTCTTCGATGAATGGAGCGAAGAGCTGGGTCAATACAGCAATGACAGGATGCGTCGCCAAAGTGAACAACAACTGCGTGAAACCGAGCGCCGCTACGCAGAGTTATTAAGGGTGATGGAGCGCGCTGCAGATAAGATGCAGCCGGTTCTGGAGAAAATGCAGGATAACGTGCTTTACCTGAAACATAACCTGAACGCCAAAGCAATTGATGCCATTCGTGTTGAGTTTAGTAATCTACAAAGGGAAATTTCCGTACTAATTAAAGACATGGAAGCGGCAGTAAATGAATCGAACCGCTTTATTAACGCAATGCAAGATCCTCAATCTTAATGTTCAGGAGACACTATGACCGTTTTAATTATTGGTGGCAGCCGTCGTAAAGAGTCGTTTAACACCAAGCTCAAACATCGCTTGACCGAAGTTGCGGACAAGCACGGCATTCGCCATGACTTAATTGACGCTGACGCATTGGATGCGCCAATTTACCATGGCGATCTGGAAGCCGCAGATGGTGTGCCTGAGTCAATGCAAAAATTGGGTGAAAAAATAAAATCCGCATCAAAAGTAGTGTTGGTCAGCCCAGAGTATAATTCATCGGTTTCGCCGTTAATAAAAAATGCCATCGATTGGGTATCGCGGTTGGATAATCAAGCCTGGGTCGGTAAAACCGTGCTATTGGCGGCCGCTTCTCCCGGTGGTTTGGGAGGATTGCGTGCAGTAAGTCATTTACGCGATATACTGGCTAATGTTCAGGCATGGACAGCGCCATTATGCGCAAGTTGTCCTAACGCCAGCGATGAAGCCATTGCGGCAATGGATGAAAACTTTTTAAAACAATTTTTAGAACAGGGAGAGGCTAGTTAGTGATTGACTGGCAAATTGTTCAGGAGCTGGGACCCTATTCCTGGGAAGGGATAGGCTCGGCGCTTTTGTGTGGCGCTATCGTGGGATTAGAGCGACAAGTTCGAGGGAAGCCTGTTGGAATAAGAACCGCGGCCCTGATTATTCTGGGCACTTATTTATTTTTAGTTGGCGGCTCTTCAGCTGTCGGTGAGGGCGGCGACCCCTCCCGGGTTATCGGGCAAATTATTACCGGTATTGGTTTCCTCGGTGCTGGCGTTATGCTGGCGCGAGATGGCGTGGTGGTTGGCGTAACGTCAGCTGCGACAATCTGGGCTTTGGCCGCCATAGGTATCGCGGTTGGTCTGGGTATGTACGGTGTTGGTATTGTGCTGTCGCTGGTTATTGTCGGTGTCTTGCTTGGTGTCGACTTACTCGAAGACACGTTCCAGTCGCTGACCCGCGGAGTCCACCGAAAATACAGTGGCTGGCGCCGTCGCCGGGGCGACAGTAATGAACCTTAGCGTGTTAAGCCATTGATGTAGCTCTCGATGGCTTGGTTACCGTATTCAACCAGAGGAAAATAATCAGGGGCCAATAGCCAGTTGTAAATAAAGCCATCGACTAAAGAAAATAGGCCAATAACTGCTATGCGGGGGTTAACAGAGGGAGACAGCTTCCCCTTTTCAATGGCGGACTCAAATAATTTTTCCACTTCACAAATGCACTCGTTGCGACCACTGACATGACGCAGTTTAATGGGGTTCACTTCGTCAATGTACTCGCATTTATGCAGGAGAATACTGGCAATTGATCTGACTTGTGGCTCGTTTTGAACACGCGCGAGAAACTCTTTAGAGCGTGCTTTTATTTCTTCTAACGGGTCGAACTCTAGGCTTTCAGCGATTTGCTCCCGCATTTCATCAATAGGCAGGCTAATTCTTCCCATCAACGACTCGATCAGGTCCATTTTATTATCGAAATGATGGTAAATAGCACCACGGGTGACGCCAGCTTTTTCTGCCACCTGCATCATAGACGTTTGAGTTACACCATTTTCGCTGAATAAAGCTTCGGCAGCATCCAGCAATTTAGCGCGGGTCTCCATTGCGTCTTCTTTTGTGCGTCGAACCATTTCGAGCTCCTATTTCTTAGTATTCGTTCATTATTATAACGGCTTTTTTATAATCATGCACTTATGTATGTATATTCTAATACAAGGTTTTTGCTACAAATAGCCGAAAGCGGTTGTGGAATACGATTTCCGCCCTAATAATAAAGGTATACATTTAGTAAAAACGCTGAGGTGTGTGATGAAGAACGAACTCGATAACAAACTGATGTTGGACGCTTATGAGAAAATCCACACGCATGGTGAAGCCCGTCAGGGGCGGCACTATTTGGATGGGATAGAAGCTTATACTGACCATGACGGCTACACCGTTTTTCTGGAAGGGTTTGGCGTGAAGCTGACGTTGCAATTTCACAATTCTTATCATCTGAATTATGACAATGAAAGACAGTTTGATCAGTTTATGCGTGCCTTAAAAAACATCAGTAAAGGCTATGAAACGCCGGGATTAGAGAGAGGATGAGCGAGCATAAAGCCTATACGGTAGCGGAAGAAGTCGCGCACGCACTAACCCATGGCGTTGGTGCGGTGTTAAGCGTGGTTGCGCTGGTGGTCATGCTGATTTGGACGACGGATTATGGCAATGTCTGGCATGTGGTCGCAGCCAGTATTTACGGGGCTAGTCTCATTCTGCTTTATACTGCATCGACGCTTTATCATGCGTTTCCCTGGCCAAGAATCAAAGCCGTTTTTCAACAATTCGATCATGCCGCTATCTACGTGTTGATCGCGGGTACTTATACCCCTTTTGCTTTGATCAATTTGAACGGGGTTTGGGGCTGGACGTTACTGGGTGTTGCCTGGGGCATTGCGTTATTAGGTGTAATTCTTGAGCTGGGGATTAAAAAACGGATAAAATGGCTGTCTCTGAGTTTATACTTGGGTATGGGCTGGATGGCGCTTATCGCAATTAAGCCAATGATTGATAACGTTGATGCCGGAGGTTTAATGTTATTGGTTGCGGGCGGCCTGGCATACACCTTCGGCGTCATTTTTTATGTTTGGAAGTCACTGCCCTATCACCACGCCATATGGCACTTGTTTGTGTTGGCCGGAAGCGTGTTTCACTTCTTCTCTATTTTCTATTTTGTTTTACCGCAGCCGGATTTAATAACGTTAAGATAGAAACTCTTTGAATATCATATAAAAAAAGCCCGCTAACATCAGTTAGCGGGCTTTTTCAGTTTTAGCTTAGAAATGTCTTAACCGTTTTTCGGCTCACGGCCTAAGCGCTTACGATCGTTTTCTGTTAGAGCACGTTTACGGATACGAATGGATTGTGGTGTTACTTCAACCAGCTCGTCATCGTTGATGAATTCCAGTGCTTGTTCCAGAGTTAAACGTATTGGCGTACTCAGCGTTTGTGCTTCATCAGTACCAGAGGCACGAACGTTAGTCAGCTGCTTACCCTTCAGACAGTTTACTGTCAGGTCGTTTGAACGGTTATGAATACCAATGATCTGGCCTTCATAAACTTCATCACCGTGCGATGCAAATAACTTACCGCGCTCTTGCAGGTTAAATAACGAGTAGGTTAGAGCTTTACCTTGGGCATTTGAGATCAGTACACCGTTACTACGCTGACCGATGGTGCCGCCTTTGTGCGGACCGTAATGGTCAAAAGTGTGGTACATCAGGCCAGTACCTGAAGTCAGTGTCATGAATTCTGTCTGGAAGCCAATCAAACCACGGCTTGGTACTTCAAAGTCAACGCGAACGCGACCCTTACCGTCTGGTGTCATGTTGGTCATTTCGGCTTTACGCAAGCCTAATTTTTCCATCACGGCGCCCTGATGCTGCTCTTCAATATCAACCGTCATGGTTTCATAAGGTTCCATTTTCTTACCATCTTCGTACTTGATGATAACTTCCGGACGAGAAACGGCTAATTCAAAACCTTCACGACGCATGTTTTCGATAAGAACACCTAAGTGAAGCTCACCACGGCCAGATACACGGAAACGATCCGGGTTGTCAGTTTCTTCAACGCGCAATGCCACGTTGTGAACCAGTTCTTGCTGTAAACGCTCAAGAATTTGACGAGAGGTAACAAACTTACCTTCTTTACCCGCGAACGGAGAAGTATTGACCTGGAAGGTCATGGTTACAGTCGGTTCGTCAACTGTCAGAGGCTTCATCGCTTCTGCTTTACCAACCGCACAAACGGTATCGGAGATTTTTAATTCGCCCAGCCCTGTAATGGCGCAGATGTCGCCCGCTGCTGCTTTGTCGGCTTCAATACGATCGAGCCCTAAGTAACTAAAGACTTTACCAATTTTGCCGTTGCGCTCTTTGCCGTCAGCGCCAACAATGGTCACTGGCTGGTTAACTTTAACGCTACCACGGGTGACACGGCCAATACCGATAACGCCTAAATAGCTGGAGTAATCAAGCTGTGATACCTGCATCTGCAAGTCGCTTTCAGGGTCAGCATCAGGATGGCTTACTTTGTTAACGATGGTTTCGAACAATGGCGTCATATCGCCATCTTGTTCATCGATATCCAATGAAGCCCAGCCGTTAAGCGCTGATGCATAAACTACCGGGAAGTCCAGCTGCTCGTCTGTAGCGCCGAGATTGTCAAACAAGTCGAAGACCTGATCCATAACCCAGTCTGGGCGAGCACCAGGACGGTCAACTTTGTTGATAACCAAGATTGGGTTAAGACCGTGAGAGAAGGCTTTCTGCGTCACAAATCGAGTTTGAGGCATAGGGCCGTCAACGGCGTCAACCACTAACAATACGGAGTCTGCCATAGAAAGTACGCGTTCAACTTCACCACCGAAATCGGCGTGCCCCGGCGTGTCCAAAATGTTAATGCGGTAATCCTGCCAGTTAACCGCTGTGTTTTTGGCAAGAATGGTAATACCACGCTCTTTCTCAAGATCGTTGGAATCCATAATACGCTCTTCGAGCTCGCCACGGCTTTCTAAGGTGCCCGATTGTTGCAACAACTTGTCGACTAGGGTGGTTTTACCATGGTCAACGTGCGCGATGATGGCGATGTTGCGAAGTTTTTCTATATCAAATACCTGAATTGTCATTAAGAACTGCCTGTAGTTGTCCGGGAGTGAAACCCGTCCAAGGGGTTTTATGAAAAATAGCGGCGTATTCTACCTGTTTGCGTCTGATTAAGAAAGGCCTGATTGTTTTTTGTTCGTTCTATTCTGTATTTTATCATTCTCACAAGTTTGACATTTACAATGAAGCTGCACCAATTCTGTGCATTATGCGCTATACTGGTGCATACTAATTTTTAAAATCGGTTGTTAATTCAGCTAAGTGACTGAATACCAATGTTAAATTCAGTTGGCACAAGCTTTGCTATACTTAGGCTGTATTTTTAGACGCTGTCTACGGAGGACAACATGTCAGCTAATAAGATTTTCGATACCATCAAAGAACACGACGTAAAATTCGTCGATTTACGCTTTACCGACACGAAAGGTAAAGAACAACACGTCACTATTCCGGTGTCGCAAATCGATGAAGACTTCTTTGAAGAAGGCAAAATGTTCGATGGGTCATCTATTTCCGGTTGGAAAGGGATCAACGAATCAGACATGGTACTAATGCCGGACAATGAGTCCGCCGTTCTGGATCCGTTCACCGATGAAATCACCCTGAATGTTCGCTGTGACATTCTTGAGCCTGAAACCATGCAAGGTTACAGTCGGGATCCTCGTTCTATTGCTAAACGTGCAGAAGACTTCCTGCGTTCATCGGGTATTGCCGACGACGCCTACTTTGGTCCTGAACCTGAATTTTTCCTGTTCAATGACGTACGTTTCCACACGGATATGAGTGGGTCGTTCTACAAAATTGACGCAGAAGAAGCGAAGTGGAACTCTGGCCGTGAATACTCAGAAGGTAATCTGGCTCACCGTCCCGGCGTTAAAGGTGGCTACTTCCCGGTGCCTCCGGTTGATTCTGCGCATGACATTCGCGGCACTATGAGCCTGGTTATGGAAGATATGGGCATGGTCGTTGAAGCACACCACCACGAAGTGGCAACCGCTGGGCAGAATGAAGTGGCAACTCGCTTTAATAGCCTGACGAAAAAAGCCGATGAGATGCAAGTGTACAAGTATGTTGTGCATAATGTGGCGCAATCTTATGGCATGACAGCAACCTTTATGCCTAAACCGCTGGTTGGCGATAACGGTTCTGGTATGCATGTACATATGTCGTTGGCTAAAGGTGGCGAGAACTTATTTGCTGGTGACCAGTATGCAGGTCTGAGTGAAACGGCACTGTATTACATCGGTGGTATCATCAAGCACGCGCGTGCTATTAACGCTTTCGCTAACGCTTCGACCAACTCCTACAAACGTCTGGTTCCGGGCTTTGAAGCACCCGTCATGCTGGCTTATTCTGCTCGTAACCGTTCGGCGTCTATTCGTATTCCGTTGGTTTCCAGTGCGAAAGGTCGTCGTATTGAAGTTCGCTTCCCTGACCCCAGTGCGAACCCTTACTTAGCCTTCTCTGCACTGTTAATGGCAGGCCTTGACGGTATTCGTAACAAGATCCACCCGGGCGATGCAATGGACAAAGATTTATACAATCTGCCTCCTGAAGAAGCGAAAGACATTCCAACCGTGTGTCACTCACTAGAGATGGCTCTGGATGCGTTGGATAAAGATCGCGACTTCCTGAAGCAAGGTGGCGTTATGGACGACGACATGATCGATGCCTACATTGCTCTGAAATATAACGAAGTAGAGACATTGAAGAAGACTACCCATCCGGTAGAGTTCGATATGTACTACAGCGTTTAATGGTTATTCGCCGGGTAAGGTCGTATCCCTTGCCCGGCTGCACCATTTTGGTGCGTAACTGTTCCTGCCTTCGTGAACGATAACGTATTACTTAATCAATTACTCACAGGCATACTCATTCTTGATGAGCGCCTGACCATTCGTTACGTCAATTCGGCCGCTGAATCACTGCTTGACCACAGTGCAAAGCGACTGGTTGGTGAGCCTTTTACTGCGGCATTTTATCAGTGTTCACTGGCGTCAGAGACCTTAATGGAGTGTCTAAATAGTGAACAGACTGTACTCAATGCTGAGCTCCAGTTTGCCTTGCATTCAGGCCATGACATTCGCGTGGAAACCAGTATTCAAACGGTAGAACAGTCGTTTGGTAAAGCGCTGCTGCTTGAGTTAAAACAAGTTGATCAGCTGCGCCGGATTAATCGGGAAGATCAGCAACGTAATCAGCTATTTGCAACACAGCATTTATTACGCGGCATGGCCCATGAAATTAAAAACCCCCTGGGTGGCTTACGTGGTGCAGCACAACTATTGGCGCGACAGTTACCGGATGAGCGCTTAACGGAATACACGGATCTGATCATCAGCCAGTCTGATCGTTTACGGTATTTAGTTGACCGTTTGTTAGGACCGACGAAACGGGGCGAGTCGCGAGAAACCAATATCCATGAGGTATTGGAGCGGGTCGTAAGAACCTTAGCTTACGAATACGGTGATTCGTTAAAATTGATTCGGGATTATGATCCCTCTCTACCTGACATTCAGGTGGTGGCAGAGGCGTGCGAACAGGTGTTTTTGAATATTGCTCAGAACGCCGCTCAGGCAATGTCAGGAGTCGGCACTATCGTCATAAAGACACGAGTTGAACATCAGTTAACTTTATTTGGTCAGCGTTACCGGCAATGTGCGGTCGTGACTCTTACAGACAACGGGCCTGGTATACCGGCAGAATTACGCGATACGTTGTTTTACCCGTTAATCAGTGGCCGCGCTGACGGAACGGGCCTGGGCTTGTCACTGGCGCAAAATTTAGTGCATCAGCATAAAGGTAAAATTGATTTTGATTCCCGACGGGGGGAGACCCGTTTTTCTGTGTATCTGCCGTATCTTTCTGCAGAAAATGGTAGAGGGGTGAAGGATGAGCACTAGTGCGCAATTATGGATTATTGATGACGACGATTCGATTCGTTGGGTATTGGAGAAAGCCTTCGCCGATAGCCGTTACCATGTGCGTAGCTTTGCTAATAGTGAAGACTTTTTTGACGCGCTTAAGCACAACCTACCCACGGTGGTGCTGACGGACATCCGTATGCCGGGTGAAAATGGGTTAGCGGTACTGGACAAATTGCGTAAGGCTCAACCGCAGCTGCCGGTGGTGGTTATGACGGCGCATTCCGATTTAGAAACGACGGTAAAAGCGTTTCAGGGCGGTGCTTTTGAGTATTTGGCAAAACCTTTTGATATCGATGAGGCAATTACGGCTGTCGACAGAGCCCTACAGCACGCAAAGCAAGGTGCCTCCTTGCCATCTGAAAGTGAAGACAATTCGGTACCCGAGCTTATCGGCGAGGCGGCTCCCATGCAGGATGTTTTTCGTGCTATTGGCCGGCTGTCTGGTTCAAGTGTGAGTGTCTTGCTAACCGGCGAAACCGGCACAGGTAAAGAGGTCGTTGCGCGGGCTTTGCATAAACACAGCCCGCGTGCGGATAAACCCTTTATTGCTCTTAACATGGCGGCAATTCCGGCTGATTTGATCGAATCTGAATTGTTTGGACATGAGCGAGGCGCATTTACCGGAGCCGATCGGAAACGTGTCGGACGCTTTCAGCAGGCTGACGGAGGTACCCTATTTTTAGATGAAATTGGTGATATGCCGTTGCCTGTTCAAACTCGATTGTTACGAGTTCTGGCCGAAGGCCAGTTTTATCCGGTGGGCGCTCACCAGCCTATTACCGTTGATGTGCGCGTTATCGCCGCCACCCATCGGGAACTTGAGCAATTAGTGAATGAAGGTAAATTCCGGGACGATCTTTATCATCGCTTAAATGTTATACGGTTGCGTTTACCCCCTCTGCGTGAACGGGTGGAGGATATTGACACCCTGGCGAAGCACTTTTTAAAGAAGTCGGCGGAAGAGTTGAACGTCACACCAAAAGTAGTCTTAAATGAAACACTTAGCCAGTTAAAAAACTACACGTGGCCGGGTAATGTGAGGCAGTTAGAAAACACCTGTCGGTGGCTAACCGTTATGGCTCCCGGGCAGCAGATTGGCGTGAATGATTTGCCTGAAGATATCCTGCTACCGGCCGATTCTGGCTCGATAGTCCCGGGCGATGAACGAACATGGCTGCACGACTTAGAAGCTGAGCTGGAACAACAACCGTTAGTATCACAGGATGTTCTTCAACGTTATCAACAGCAGTTGGAAAAAGTGGCGTTGCAGACTGCTTTGAAACGATTCTCAGGGCATAAGCAAAAAGCAGCGGTATGGCTCGGCTGGGGAAGGAATACCTTAACCCGAAAGTTAAAAACTCTGCTAAAGTAAAAGTTATGTAAAGGGGGTCGTATCCATCCCCTGTATTTTGGATCATGGATTTATTTCTCAAGAGAACAATAAGTTATGAGACATTCCGTACTACTCATTGACGATGATACTGAAATGTCAGTTATGCTGACTGAATTGTTTAAGCGTGAATCCGTGGATTTAAGTGTTGCTGAGGATGGCGTCACTGGCCTTGATAAAGCACTTAACGGTGACTACGAACTCATTTTGCTTGACGTGATGCTGCCGGGGATTGACGGTATGCAGTTATTACAACGTCTGCGTCAACAACACCGCGATACCGCTGTGCTCATGTTGACAGCCCGTGGTGACGATGATGACCGGGTTATGGGCCTGGAGCTGGGTGCCGACGACTACCTTCCGAAACCTTTTAATCCACGCGAACTGGTCGCGCGGGTCAGAGCTTTGCTGCGTCGAACCCCTAATACCACAATGCAAAATGAAAGTCTGAATGTTTGCGGTATTGTGTTAGACCCGGCCACAACGGAAGTTAAGTGCGATGAGGCTGAATTGATACTGACCCCCACCGAGTTCGATATTCTGCGTTGTTTAATGCAGCAAGCAGGCCAGATGGTCAGTAAAGATCAACTGTCGGTGGCAGCTCTCGGACGGAAAATGGAACCTTTCGACCGCAGTCTGGATGTTCATATTAGTAATATCCGTAAGAAATTTCCGACCAAACCCGATCGTATTCAAACCATACGAGGACGTGGCTACCGACTGATCGCGAGCTTATGAAGAATCGGCGTACGCGGTGGTATCGATCGCTTGCTCTGAGATTACTGTTTATTTTCTGGGCATTGCTGTCGGTGACTGCGGCCAGCGGTTATCTGCTAGCGGTATGGAATAAGCCCAGAGCAGAGTTAAAGCCGCTGGAGCCGGAAATATATCAAACACTACAGCCCTTACTGAGTGATGCTTTAACCTTTCAATCGTTGCAACCTGGTCGGCTAATTGCCGGCGATTACCGTGTGGCTGCGCAGCTATCGGTACAAGGCAGCGAGAAGCTGCTAATGGATGAGATGTTGCGCGTTAGGCATGGCTCCACACTGTTGCGTATGCTGGGTCAGAGTACCCCTCAACAAATTCCTTTGGACGAACGTTTACTCATGGGGCCGTTTGAGCTGGACGGTAATAAAATCCTGGTTACTAAGCCCTTAGGCATTGAAGAGCAGGTTGATAGGGAACGGCGAGAGCGTGAGTCCACCCGCGCGCGTTTATTAACTCTGCTTGTTGGTAGTGGACTGCTTGCTGTCCTTTTGGGCATTTGGCTTATCCGCCCAATACGACGCATGATTTTAGCGATGCGTGAGGTTGCAGAGGGCAGTGCAAACCCTGAGCTTAAACGCTTACCCAAACGTGGCGATGAAATTGGTGAACTGGCACGCGCCCTCTCTCAGGCCGCTATCGATTTAGCCACTTCCCGCGACGCCCAGCGACGGTTACTCAGCGATGTCTCGCATGAGCTACGTTCACCTATGGCTCGTATGCAGGTGGCGCTGGACTTAACAGAAACCGATGAAAATGATCCTAATTGGCAGCAGCTACGCCGCGATACCGAGCGCCTGAGCGTTATCATCGAACGCATTCTGTCATTGTCGCGGCTGGAAAATGGTCTGGTGGCGCTTAACCATGAAAGCCTGGATAGCGGGGAGTTGGTGATGCAGCTTATCAACGATATGTGTTACCAAAACCCGGAGGTACGCGAGCGCCTGATACGTATTGAAAGTGATTGGCCTGTCATTGATACGGACCCTGAGTTGCTCAGACTTGTGTTGGAAAATATTGTTCGCAATGCGCTGCACTATACCGAGAATAACGTTGAGCTTTCGTGTGATGAGCAGGGTGATGGATACCGAATTCGTATTCGCGACTACGGTTCCGGTGTTGAGGAAGATACGCTGGAGAAACTGTTTGTTCCATTCTACCGCGGTGATCCTGCCCGTCACCACAAGGCCGGTGTTGGGCTTGGGCTTGCTTTAAGCCACCGTGCAGCGGCGGTTTTGGGCGGGCAGTTAAAGGCGCAGAATCACCCTGAAGGTGGACTGGAAGTCGTGTTAGACTTACCCAAAAGTCAGCCTGAACGAGTAGAATGAACCCGTTACTTGATGTAAAACAAAAGCGACCTGCCGACGATACACCCCAGTGGCCGCATTTTTTTAAAACTGAAATTGAAAGCTTTTGGAAACAAAACGTTGTTTCTAAATACTTTACTGCGTTCGATGGTATTCAACTCCACTTTGCTTATTACCAACACAGCCCCTCAGCACCTTTAGTGGTTATTGCGCCCGGTCGAATAGAGTCGGCTCTTAAATATCAGGAACTGTTCTGGGAGCTCGCGCAGCAAGGCTTTTCTGTTGCAGCGCTTGATCATCGCGGGCAAGGGTTATCCGCACGCTTAACTGAGAACCCTCATCAGGGGCATGTCGACAACTTTAATGATTTTGTCAGGGATTTTGCAGATTTTACCCAGCAGCTAGTGTCTATTTTTGGCGATGTCCCTAAAGTTCTTTTTTCTCATTCGATGGGCGGCACAATTGCCACACTTTATTGCGCGTCATACTCGCATCCTTACAGTAAACTCATACTCTCTGCGCCCATGTTTTCTATAGAAACGGGGAAAGCACCCTATTGGTTGGCTCGTTGGGTTGTCACTGCGGGTGCGTATCTTAATAAGTGGCTGGCAAAACCCTGGTACTTCTTCGGTATGGGAGATTATCAGTCCATACCTTTTGAAGACAATGTGCTGACACACAGTAAGCAGCGCTATAAGGCCTTTCGTAACGCTTATGATAACGTCACCGATGTGCAGTTAGGAGGGCCGACATTTAACTGGCTTTATGAGGCAATTAGTGCCGCAATGAACGCGCAAAAGCTGGTCAACGACATTGCTATTCCAGTCATACTGTTTCAGGCCGGTAGCGATAAGGTCGTTTCTGCGCCCGGACAAAAAAAAGTTGCTGCGGCAGTTAGCCGAAAGCATTTCAGGTTTGAAATCATTGAAGGGGCATATCACGAGTTAATGATGGAAACTGACGCCTTTCGGCAGCCAGTGCTGGACGCTATTATTAAAGAAACTCAATTATTAGTTAAGTCTTGATCGAGCCTTCCACCACCGCGACAATCTCAGGGTCCATATGGACAATGATATCTGCACCGGGAAATGCTTTCATAAGCAATGCCTCGACATCGTCCGCAATGGCATGGGCGCGTAATAGTGATAACTCGTTGGCCAACTCAATGTGCAGTTGAATAAACCTTACCGGGCCGGCTTCTCGCGTACGCAGGCCATGAAACCCTCTAACGCCGGGCACTGACAGCGTTATTTTTCCTATCTGTTCCTGCAGTTCTTCTGAAAGCTCTCTGTCCATTAATGCCTGAAAAGCATTCCAGCCAATGCGAACAGCCCCAATAATTAAATAAAGAGCAATGGCTATGGCAAAGATGCTATCAGCCCAAAGCCAGCCGTAGCTGCTTAGAATTAACGCAACAATAACGGCTACGTTCAGCAGGATGTCTGACTGATAATGAAGGTTGTCTGCCTGCACGGCCTGGGAGTTGGTGTGACGAATAGCCATACGCTGAATTAGAATTAACACAAAGGTAATAACGATGGCGATAGCGGAGACGGTAATACCTAAGCCCACTTTCGGTACACTGCCACCGTGCATAAACTGTTGCACACTATGGAAAATCAGCAGCATGCTGGAGCCGGCAATAAAAGCGCTTTGTGCTAACGCCGCCAAAGACTCTGCTTTGCCGTGACCGAACCGATGTTCTTCGTCAGCGGGTTGCAATGCGTAGCGAATGGCGAAGAAACTGAATATAGACGCGCCACTGTCTAAAATGGAGTCCGTCAACGAAGCCAACATGCTGGCAGACTCGGTTTGAAACCACGCGAATAGCTTAATGGTAATGAGGGTGACCGCCACGACTACAGAGGCTGCGCTTGCCAGACGCACCCAAAACGCATAATTCTGTTGATAGTTTTTTTGATTTGCCACAGCAGCGATACACATTTCTAAAAAATATTCTGCTATTCTACCGCTTTTACTGAAGTGATGAAAACGACCATGTTGCACCTCGTACTATTTGAGCCGGAAATTCCGCCTAATACTGGTAATGTTATCCGCTTGGCGGCGAATACCGGTATGTCCCTGCACTTAATTGAGCCTTTAGGCTTTGAACTTGATGAGAAGAAAGTACGGCGTGCCGGTTTGGATTATCATGATCTTGCCTCGGTGAAAATCCACAGTAATTGGCAAAGCTTTCTGAATAGTACCGACGTTAATCGTATTTTTGCCTGTACGACAAAAGGTCAGACAAATTACTCAACGGTTCGCTATCAAACCGGAGATGTGTTGCTGTTTGGCCCGGAAACTCGTGGATTACCAATGGAGGTGCTGGAAACGCTTCCAAAAGAAAACTGGTTGAGACTCCCCATGGCAGACAACAGCCGCAGCCTGAATTTATCGAATTCGGTTGCCATTTTCGCTTATGAAGCGTGGCGCCAGAACGACTTTACAGGCGCTTGTTAACTTGTCTTACGACGGACTTATTAGTAACAATGGCCTTATCAAATAGCTGACGCAGAGCACGGCCTCTGCCGCTGTCTGAAAAGGCGACAAATAAAGGCTGGGGAGCGGATAGTTTCTTTTTCTTGTAAGGTTTTTCGGTCCAGTCGGGCAGGTTGTCTTTATAATCGATTACGGCGCTGACTCTTCCTAAATCCAGTAACGCAAAACAATCAAGTGAGTTAGACGCTCGGTAAAAAGGTCGCTGGGTTTCAAACAAGGTTTCCATAAAGTGGGGACCGGAAACGCAAATAGGGCCTTCCTTAGATTCTTCCAGACTGAAAAGAAACACACTGTCGTCGTAACCCACATGGTATTTAGACAAAATAGCGTTCTTTATTTGCTGATCCGGACGCACACCGATTAAAGCGTCCGCACGACCTTCTCCCATTAACTGAAAGCTTCGTTGCCAACTACTGACAACCTTGTTGATTTTCGAACCGAACGTCGGGAATACGGTTTGAGCGATTTCCCACAATTTGCCGGTACCGTCGGCGTTGATCAACCCAGGGTGCAAAGCTCCAACAACCGTCAATTGTTTAGGCGGTTCAATCAACTTTATTGGTTTTTGAGTCTCTATACCATACTGCTTACGAAGCTCCTCCATGCGACCGTTTTTGCGCATAGTTTGCAAATAATAAGTCAGTTGAGGAATAAGTCGTGCGTGTTCTTCGTTGAGATAATGAAACCCTGTTTCCGACGACAAGGTATGGGTAATCAGGTGCGGATTGTTGCTCAGTTTTGAGCTCTTAAACTGAAAATCAGTCATAAAGGCAAACTGAATGCGCCCTGAATCCAATAGTTTTACCACTTGCTCAAAGTTAATGGGGGTGACTATTGAGGGTTTGTAAGGCAGCTTTTCAACAACGTTTGTTATGGAATCCATGCCATTAACGTAAGCCAGACTCTCTATTTCCGATACCGAACAGTAGCCACAGTTGCGGCGGTCGGCAACCGCAATGATATCAAACGAGAACAGTGGAAAAGGGATACGGCGAAGGTCGTCACGTTTTTCTTCCAGCGAGGCGGTGCGGCCCAGCTCACCGGCAATGGTGCCCTCGGTGGCTAATTGTTCGCCTCTGACTCTGGGCAGTTCAATATACTCCAGTTTAATGTCGAGCTTAGCGTATGCTTCCTCAAGTATGGATGTCACGTATTGTGTAAAAGGGCCTTCGTCGGGCGCACGAAAAAGCAGCTTCTGCTGCGAGAAGGCCTGAGAGGTAACAGGGATGGCGCTTAGTAATAATAGTAAAACGCAAAAGCGCGACGATGACTTCATAACAATACGCGTGTCTTATTCTGTAAAAGAGAATTAGTATAGCAGTGTTCAGAGGCGCATCACGACCCCTGAAAATCTTTTATTTTCAAATGTTTATATGTTTTAACAGAGGCTTTACTAGTGGTTATCACATACGTTAATTCAGCAAGAATTTAAGGTCTGTCTATAATAAATACGTTAATCTATTGTCCTATATTTGACAGTTAGGTAGCTGACGCTCTAGCGTTGCAGGCTGTTAATTCTATTAATTGAGATACTTTTGCGGTGCAAGCCGTCGGTAACTAGGGGTTCTATTTATGGTTAAGTCGTTGTTTTCCTTTCTCTCTTTGGCGGCGTTGTCATTACTGTTTTCGATGCCCTCCAATGCTGCGGACAGTGATACTTATCGGCATTTACTGCTTGCGGGGGGAGGTCTGACTGTTTGTTCAAGCTTTGCGTCTGATAATTGTGATGATGTCGATTGGATAGATAAAGACACCATGCGCACAGATAGGTACCTCAACCTATCGAAAAAGTTTCGCTCGATAGCAACACAAGAAGCGGTCTGGCCAAGCTATCGCGAAGAAACCCGACTTCAAGTGGCTAAAGCGCTGGAACTAATTCACGACCGGATAAACGAAGATATTGTTCCTGAACGTGTCTTTTTGCGCGAATTTACCCGGCGTGCCACGCAGCAACTTTATAACTCTCTGTCTGAAGCCGAGTGGAACCGTATTATTGACTTGCTTGAGTTACCAGTGCCGAATTCTGTCCGGGAAGTTGTGAATCTGGATGAAAATATTAAAGGCGAATCAAAAGCGATTTTCCAACGCTTTGTTGAGATGGCTGATTCACTCAATGACGAAGATGAGAAGCCAACGATCTACTTTCTTACTTCAGCATCCCGTAATCCTTATGGAGAAATTGATTTTTATAAAAGCGTATTTGAACAACTGGGCGCTGAAGTGCATTGGTTGCCGTTGGATTCCGCGCTGGTAAAAGCTCAACGCGAAGGTCGTTGTGACGAGTTGGCCACTATTCAACAGCAAGTCCTTGGTGCGTATGAGCGTGATCGTGTGCACAGCCAGCGCTATAAAGAGCAAGTGGCTTTTTGTAAGGAGCCTGAAGCTGCGGCGCGCATGATAGCGGACGCCGATGGGCTGTTTTTTAATGACGGTCAGCAGAATTTGACCCGGTCAACCTTTCTAAAAGCGAATAATGGCCCAAGCGATATCCTTCAAATGATGATTGCCGAAGTTCAGCAAAAAGAGTTGGTTATTGGCAGCACTGGAGCGGGTACGGCTGTTTTAACCTCTAAGCCAATGATTTCTAACGGCACTTCAGCGCAAGCAATTAAAGAAGGTGCTATTGCCTCCGATCCACCGCCGTTTGGCTGTGATTTGGATATGACGTGTCCGCCGAATGTTGGACCCGACAGCCTAACCTACCATCCGCTAGGCGGATTGAGCCTGTTCCATTACGCGACCCTGGACACCCACTTTTCTGAAAAGGGTCGGTTTGGTCGCTTGTTACGTTTAGCGGCAGCGACGTCCACACCCTTGTCGCTTGGTATCGATGAGAAAACGGCGATGCTGGTCAATTTAGAAAGCGGTGATTTTGACCTAATTGGTGAGCGCGGTGTTTTCTTTGTGGAAGATGCACGAGGAACGGAGACTGCAGTCGCGGGCACTTTTCATTATCTGGTCTCAGGCGCTTCAGGCGTAATTTCGCCTTATGGCATAAAAACAGCTGAATTTGCTGAAGGTGATGACGTGGTTCAAACGGCGCCTACCACAAACTTTCTAACCGATAGAGGGTTAATCGACTCCATGCGAATTCTGTGTGGTGATCGTGAACAGTTCAGCTTGTTGAACAAAGATTATCGTTTAATGGTTCAACTGAGTGAATCCAGTCGGGTGCAGTCATCTGGTGGCGAATGTCAGGTTATCAACGGCAGTATTGGTATTGCCTGGCAGCCACAGGAACAGCTCTAGAGGCTGGGGAAACCGGGGAAACAAGTGCTGAGGTTACAAGGGGTCTTTTGGAGGACGCCCGTGAATACATCCTTGTAGGGCTTGAGCAGCGCCATCCATGGCGCTGCACACCTCCATAAGGCCCCTCGCAACCGCCAGACGCACTCTTATTCCCCGATATCCCGCCTGATATGAATGTCAGGCTACGAAATAAGTATCAGGCGACGCCGAATTCGGCGCGATACGCTTCAACTTTGGGTAGATATTCTTTAAAGGTGTCGTCATCTTTCAAAAAGGTGATGACATCATTCAAGCTGACAATGCTGACCACCTGAGCACCAAAATCACGCTCCACTTCCTGAATGGCCGACAGTTCGCCTTTGCCTTTCTCCTGACGGTCGAGCGCAATCAACACTCCGGAAAGCTCAGCGCCGTTAGCCTGAACAATTTCCATGGCCTCACGAATAGCGGTGCCTGCGGTAATCACGTCATCCACCAGCATCACTTTGCCTTCCAGTGGAGAGCCCACTAAATTACCGCCCTCACCGTGGTCTTTCTTTTCTTTGCGGTTAAAGCAATAAGGCGTGTCCTGGTCGTGCTGGTCGTACAAAGCGACGGCAGTCGCCGTGGCAATAGGAATACCTTTGTAAGCGGGGCCGAACAGCACATCAAAATGAATACCAGAGTCGACCAGCGCGGCGGCATAAAAGCGACCTAAGCGGGCAAGGTCGGAACCTTTATTGAACAACCCGGCATTAAAAAAGTACGGGCTGGTGCGGCCTGACTTTAAGGTAAATTCACCAAACTTTAATACACCACGCTCAATGGCAAACTCAATAAACTCTTTTTGGTACGCTTTCATTGTCTGCTTCTTCCTCGCCTGGGTTAAGCCAACGTTTATGCTAATGCTTGCTTTTGAATATCAATCAATTCACGAATACTGTGACGGGCCATATCAACCAAGCTGTTCATTTCTTCCAGGCTGAAGGCTTCGCCTTCGGCTGTGCCCTGAATTTCAATAAACTTGCCGGCTTCTGTCATCACAATGTTCATGTCAGTGTCAGCTTTAGAGTCTTCAATGTATTCCAGGTCGCTGACCGGTTCGCCGTCTAAAATACCGACTGAAATTGCTGCGACCATTTCTTTTAGCGGGTTCACTTTGACCATACCTTGACCGCGCATCCAGTTCAGAGCGTCAACTAACGCCACGCAAGCACCGGTGATAGAAGCGGTACGGGTGCCACCGTCAGCCTGAATCACGTCACAGTCGATAGTAATGGTGTGTTCACCTAAAGCGCTCATATCGATACAGGTACGCAATGAACGGCCAATTAAGCGCTGAATTTCTAAGGTACGACCGCCTTGTTTGCCTCGAGACGCTTCACGGGCAGAACGGGTATGCGTGGCACGCGGTAACATGCTGTACTCAGCGGTGACCCATCCCTGACCTTTGCCCTTTAAAAAGCGTGGAACGCCGCGCTCTACCGATGCATTACAAAGCACCTTGGTTTCGCCAAACTCAATTAAAACCGAGCCCTCTGCGTGTTTGGTAAAGTTACGGGTAATGGTTACCGGTCGAATTTGTTGTGCCGTACGGCCACTTGGACGCATGTCATCTCCTTACTGAGTGAATGTCGCAATATGAAATTGGGCGCAATTGTAGCAGAATTGCATAATGAATGGATCGCGATTCGCGCAGCAACGTATTACACTAGACCCAGTAACAGAATATGGACGGGAGGCAGTATGTCGCGTTCAGATGATGAAGAATTTGAACTGTTTCGTCAGGAAATGACGGACGTAACGCCCTTGGCTGGCGAAGAAGTAGCCGATATTAAGCAGGCTTTTGAACCGACACTGGCGCAAAAAGAGCGTCGCCGTGCTGCTGAGGCGGAAGAAGCTGAAAACGAAAACTTTCTCTCGACCGAGTATGTAGATTTGGTTGAGCCTAACGATGTTATTGAGTTTCATCGTGACGGGGTTCAGGCCGGTGTTTATAAACGTTTGAAACAAGGTCGCTATACCATGGAAGCCAGCCTGAACCTGCACCACCATACTTTGGCAGAAGCGCGCACGGCATTGTTTAATTTTGTGAAAGACTGCCATGCCGCCGGAGTACGTACGGCTTTAATCATTCACGGTATGGGTAAACATACGAAACCGCACCCGGCACTGATAAAAAGTTATGTGAATAAATGGCTGCGCGAGCTGGAACCTGTACTGGCGTTTCATAGCGCACAGCGACCCCATGGAGGCCGCGGCGCAGCTTACATAATGATGAAAAAGAACGCAGAACAGAAACAAAAGAACCGCGAAAAGCACGCAAAGCGGTAACTGAGTAAGGTGATGGCCGACTAGAGTCGGCCACTCATGATTAAACCCGCGATGAAGGATATTCCCCCGCCACCAAAACCCAGAATAGCGCCTAAATAGCAGCTCCAGCGTTTTGATTTTGGGTTATTAACGTGACGCTGCACCTGAACTTGATAGTACATGATGCCAGACACTAACAAACTGTAGGTCGCAAGCGGAAGAATCCAGCCGGGGTCCAGCTCATAACTGGCAAAAAACAGGCCACCAATGGCTATCAGAAATACCGCAGCGTGATTTCGCAAGCGTACTAACTGTTGCCGTGCCTCTGCCGTTGGTGCGTATTTCTGTGCCTGACGTGATCCTATAAACAAGCCTGCTAATCCGCCAAGAATACCGACCGCTGCAATGCCTAAAACGGCAATCCACTTGATTCCGCTACTGAGCGCGCCGGTAGCCGATAAGCCAGCCGCAGCTGCCGGTGGGCTGCCTAATGTTAGTGCGGTGCTGAGTATTGTGGTGACGCTGAGCGACGGAGCACTGAGTAAGGCGGCTTTCCCTACCCGGCCCAGTAAGTCTTCTGCAAGCGCTTTGCGGGCACGGGACAAACGCTTGCGCACTGTTGCGGAGTCAATACCCAGCAGTTCAGCAACGTGCTCACTGGATTGTTGCTCGCGATAATACAGCAGCACGATATCGCGACTGTCGTCGGGGAGCCGGGTTAGCGCTTGTGCAATAATCTGTTGTCGCTGTTGCTGGGTAAAAGCTTCGTCCGGCTGTTCTGTGGATATCAACTGTTCGAGTTCCGCGTCCAGAGATTGCTGCCGCTGACGGTGATTGTGTTTTTCTTTCTCAAGCCACTGATAAGCACAATGGCGCGTGGTCTGACGAAGCCAGGGCAGGAAGCTTTGTGCTTGTTTCAGCTGGTTTATTTTTTGCCAGGCCAGTATATAGGCTTCCTGGGCTATGTCCTCACTGGCCTTAACGTCATGCACGATGGCAAGCGCAACGCTGGTCACCAAATTTTGTGTGCGCTGAACAATTTCAGCAAAAGCCGATTTATTGCCCGCTTGCGCCTGTTCGACGTGTCGGGTTAATGCAGCGGTGTTACTGGGCATGACAACGCTCCTCAATAAAGTCGGTGGTTTGCTTAATGAACGCTTGTGGTTGGTCCCACATAATAAAATGGCGTGCCTGATCAAACTCTACCAAGGTTACAAGATCACTACCACTCACTTGGTTTTGATAATGTTGAATGGCTGATGAACGGTACGCTGCCGGTATGGCTCCGGTCGCGGCCATTTGCAATACCGGTACTGATAGTTGATTAAGCTGTGCTCTTAGGTCGGTCGTCATCAGTTCGTACATGGCGCGTCCCACAGTTTTCGGGTCTGAAGTCTTTGCCATTGCCATGATGGTTTGCTGTCCCGCTGTAGAAGCTGTTTGCCGTGCCATTCCTGCTTTGGTCTGCTGTGCCATGGTTGCTGCAGACATTTGCTGGTAAGAGGAGAGCAATTGCTTCGCCTGCGGCTCTGCCTGCTCAGCCGTGAATGACGGGGTCATCATGACTAAGGAGGAAAAGAACGGAACACCGTCGACAGAGATGACGCAACTGACGTTAGGCGTATCGGTCAGTGCTAACTTGTAGCCTAGGAAGCCGCCCAGACTATGGCCCACAACGGCAGCATTGCCCGACGTTTGCTGATTGATGTAGTTGCTGACAGCGTCAACCACCGGTTGGGTAAAGTGCTGACGCAATGCTGGGTTGTATGGCTGGCTGCCGAACCCGGCAATACTAAGCTGATGAACCCGATAGTTCTTCTCTAGTGCTTTAGCGGTGTCCTGCCAAACACGACTGTCGCTCATAAGTCCGGGAATAAGCACCACGTCTTCGCCACTGCCAGACACTTTGCTTGAAATACTGTCGGAGTTTTCATCGGCTGATACTGTATTTATACTGGCGAATAAGGTGGTAAGAAAAATCGTTATAGTGAACTTCATTTTTGTATCCTCGGTTGTGATTCTGTGGTTTTAAAACTCAAAATTGACAAGTTCACTAATAAAGTCAGGTTGGCGAGTAAAAGTGTGACAACTTATTTGTCACTGCTTTGACTTCACCTTGGCACTGATCACAGGTACTATCAGCGCACATTGTCATTACAACGTCATCCGCAACGGCTGTTTAACAGCAAAGGAACCGACATGATTCAAAGTATGACTGGCTATGCCCGCTATGAGCACAAAGCCGACTGGGGCACCGCCGTTTGGGAAATTCGCTCCGTTAACCAGCGTTATCTGGAAACTTACTTCCGTTTGCCGGAAACCTTCCGTTCACTGGAAAACTCATTGCGTGAGCAGTTTCGTAAAAAGCTGCAGCGGGGCAAAGTGGAATGCAAACTGAGCCTGCAGGTGGATGAAGCCCAACAAAGCGCTTTGTCCATTAACGAAGACCTTGCGAAAAGTGTGATAGCCAGCGCTAAATGGGTGAGCCAGCATTCTGCCGCAGGCCAGTTAAACCCCATTGATGTTCTAAAATGGCCCGGTGTGGTTGCTGCTCAGGATCAAGACATGGATGAGCTGCAAAAAGAGGTTCTGGCCGCACTGGAGCAGACCACCAGCGACTTCATTGAAAACCGCAAAAGCGAAGGCGCCGCCATTGATAAAATGTTGCAGGAGCGCCTGGACGGTGTAACCAAACAAGTGGCCTTTGTGCGCGAACGCATGCCCGACGTAATGGCATGGCAACGTGAGCGCTTACTAACTCGCTTTGAAGAAGCCAAAGTAGAGCTCGACCCGCAGCGCGTAGAGCAGGAAATGGTCATGCTGGCGCAAAAGACCGACGTAGCCGAAGAGCTCGACCGCTTAGACGCACACGTTGAAGAAGCCCGCAAAATTTTGAAAAAGGGTGGCCCCTGCGGACGTCGCTTGGACTTTATGATGCAGGAGTTCAACCGCGAAGCGAACACCTTAGCCTCTAAGTCGATTAACGCCGATATCACCGCTGCGGCGGTTGAGTTGAAGGTGCTGATTGAACAGATGAGGGAGCAGATCCAAAACTTGGAATAATGGGTTCTGGCGTAGCCTGCGGTTCTACCGCAGGTGAGATCTCATATGTCTAATTTGGCTGACTTGTACTCAACTGATAGTTGACAAGAGTGAAATGCTCGGCCAAACTTACGTTTAAATGGATTGGGCAGTCCCGGTCGGCTCTAATGCCTCAGTGGTTTCACTGGGGCTTTTCGCTTTTTGGAGTAGGGTAAACCATCATTCCTATTCCTTCATACCCTTCACCAACAGAGCATCTTCCACCTTCACAGTAGAATTTCGGTTGTAGTGATTCAAACGCACGATTTTCTTGCTCTGGTCTTAATGTTTTTAACCCAATAGGACGTGCGACTACGTCTGCTAGTTGTAAACCGGATGACATAACCTGTTTGTGTGCGAAAATGATATCAAAAGGTAGGTGGCTTCCAAGAGATAACCATCACATACACGGCAGCAGGTGCACCAAAAGGTTGCTGATGTTATTGAGCCGCTGGTTTGGGTGGGAATGAATTAAACATACCCCAAAAGGAAACTTGCTAAACTTTTGGATGTCACATACATTGATAGAGGCAGTGTGTAATTTAATGTATAATTTCGTCCCGCTGCTGACCAAACAATAAGGATTATTGGTGTGACTGACTATAAAAAGCTTGAGAATCAGCCGCTTAAGCTGGTACTTGCCGAGTTTCGGTTTTCCCAAATTCTGCAAATTGAGCAATACATTCCGGAGCTCCAAGAAATGCTTCGGAAACAGTACCCTACATTCCGTAAAAGTGCAGAACAGTCCGTTCACGTGAAACCTGATGGTTTAGAACTCACCTCTATTAGCCGGTGGTCATTTGCATCAAGTGATAAAAAGCATGCTTTTGATATCAGTCAAGATCGACTAATTTACTTTACTAATGCATATCCGCGGTTCGAGGGCTTCGCTGAAGCTTGTAGAAACGTTCTTGATAAGGTTATTGAAATCATAGAGCCCTCATTACTATTAAGAGTTGGGTTAAGGTATTGTGATTTAATTACTGCTGATAATGAAGATGATTTCACTCGGTTAGTTGATAGAAAGTTTATTCCTACAGCAACGACGGCAGGAATAGGGAGAACGCGACACCTGAAAACAGAGAACTATGTTGAAACACGACATGGGACGCTATCTATTCGCTCCTGGTTTGGTGAGATGCCTCTAACCTGTCCACCCGATATTGATAATGTTCCGGTGCAAATTAAGCGTGATGACTCACCGTCATTAAGGTTAATTCTTGACTTCGATCACATTTGGGAAGCGGGTGACGAATCAGTGTCTTTCAACTGTGATGAGGTCCTTAACAGACTTTCTGATCTACACGACGCGTCACGAGCAGCGTTTTGGGAAGTCACTACAGATTTTGCGAGGGACGAAAAATGGAATTAGCTGCCCCAGATTTCAATTTAGCAACTCAAGATCTTCAAGGGTACATTTATAGTAAACGGGCATCGCAACCAGCTATAACGCTGACGTGTAAGGACTTAGAGTCCCCTATCCCTGGAGTAGTTCATGGTTCCGGGGGAAAGTTCACCGTAACCCTAGCGCAATCTCACAGCGGAGCAGGAATTTCTTTCGTAGTTCAAACAGGGAACTCAATCGCTATTGCGGTAGAGAAAATCTGTGGAACTTTCGGACTAACCAAAGAGCAGCTTGCTGAGGTTTTAGGAACTACCAGGAAAACGATATATAACTGGATTGAGGGTGTTGCACCACGTTCTAATACGCTGATTCATATTCATGAGCTCCAAATGACCGCAAATGAATGGGTGAAAAGCGGCTTACCACTTCCTAGTGAGCAACTGCGTGAACCGGTAATTGACGAGCTTTCTCTGTTCGACCTTATTAAAAAGGGTGAAAAGGACTTAATTTTATTTGCAGGCAACAGATTAATGTTGCGTGGAGCAAAGAACAAACCATTGTCAGATCCATTTGCTTAAAGGTTACGAGTTATGATGGGAAGCAAACTCGAAGAAAATGGATGGCGGCAAGGTTCAATTCTTAGGGATGAGGATGCGGCAGAGCTTGCAAACCTGTGCGGGCTAGAGCCTAAATTTGAGTACTATGCCGTTGTAGCCTCGCAGTCTTGTGATATCGCGAACGATAGCCTAGTGCTTGAACCTAATGTTGAGGTTTATTTTGTGCAAGGCGGCTTGGATAGTTTAAATGGCAATTATCGGCATAACAAAAATGCTCGAATACTGCACACGAGGTTCATTCAAAGAGTTGGTAGCAATTCTCTATCGGAAGAAAAACTCATAGAAATTAAAGCCTTTGATAAACAATTCATAGCTAAAGCTTGGTTTTCAGAACGCTCTCCTGATGATGCGAGGTTATTTGAAGAATACGACTTGCGACATTTTTCTGATTGGCTTGCCGCTAGGTACTCGCGTCCAGCTTTACCCAGTGAGTTCAATAGACGGATTGATACAGCGGACCGTAAAGGTAAGCTCAGGCAAAAGGCAAAGAAAGCAACTAATGAGCTGTCTGGAATGTACGTTGAAATCCATCCTTTTGATGAAATATCCGATGGTGAGCGGTACCGAGTAAACCTCTTGGGAACAATTCCGGTAGACTTTGATGGTGATATTGGTGCCGCCGAATCAGCACTTGAAAAACATGCAGAGGTATTACGCGCCGCCCAAATGGATGTCAGTATTCGGCTAGCACGAGAAGATGAAATTTCGATTGCTGTTATCCGTAGGTTTAAGCGTTTCTATTATGATGATCTTTCTTATAGCACCGGCACAGCTCTACCTGTAGAAGTAATGAAATAATATTATTCTAGAGTTCTTATAGTGCACTATCTGGAACTGTAAGCTCGATCAAATAAGGTCATAGTCAGACTCTTATTGGGTTTTAATTTGGTTCAAAAAGGCGACGAGTTTACCGCTATTCAAAGGGGGAGCCTCTACATCTAGTCGGTTCCAGTATTCAACAATTTCATTTTCGTGCGTGTTCAATGGGCGACCGCCGCCCCCCGAGTTATTGCAGATTCCAGCGCTTAGGCATAAGTTGATATCACCATACTCGATTAGTACTCTCACGCAGACAGGCTCACCTGCTTTTTGTAACTCATTTATTGTGCCGTTGAGCCACCCTACTTGGCTGCTATCCCAAATTCGGTCTTGCTCGTTGATTATGACTTTAATCATTGCCCTTCCTTGTAATAGATTTGCTATTTAATGGGGTTAAGGAAGGGGCGACTGCAAACTGCCCCTGATAACGTTAGTTCGGCGTCGAGCGATAGTGTTCAGGAACCTTCGTGCCATCTTTCTTGGTGTGCGCAGGAACGTGAACCTTCTTTTTGCCGCTTGTTGTCTTAGCCATGCGATCATCCTCATGGAAATTTAGACTAAAAGTATCAGCGGGGTACAAGCGAAATCCTTGCCTTGTGGATTAAGTGGGGTTTTTGGGTTAAAAATTCAACACTTAAACAGATTTATTCACAATTGTTTTTCAACGGAGAGTGATATGGTTGACTTCTCTTGGACTGCAATAGGTTTTGGTGTATTTGCGAGTGTAACAAAGCGGTCCGCAATTAGTGTTATATAACTGCCTTTATCCACGTGTTTCTACCTTCAAAGTTACTTTGTTAATCGTGAATGCCCGCAAGTACCGAATTGACCGTTGATTAAGTCGTTGAGATAACCCGAAGTGCCGCGTGCGTTTACCTATTGTGATACGTACACTTATTCATAAAACACGTGCATGCACCTACCAGAATAAAGCTTTAAACTAGCGCATTCCCAATGTCTTCGAGAGCTGTAAAAAGGTGGCGTTCTGACACCAATTAAATCAATTAAAAAATACAAATACACAATTATTAGCTGCGCTGAATTGTGAATAAAAAAAGGGGTAAACAGCTCTAACTGCCCAAAATGGGAAGCTACAGACCGGTGGTATAGGCGCAAGCAGCGGTAAGCTAGGTGCATTGATTGAAAAGCAAGACACACGAGGAGCATGCCGATGTCGCCGGAGTTAAAGCTTATTAGCCAAGCAATGACAGAATTGAAGAAAATCCAACTGGTAACGAAAGAATACATGACGGTAGAGGAATGCGCCAAATACTTGGGCTTGTCCCGTTCGGCCATTTACAAACTCACGCACCGAAAAGAGATTCCCCACTTCAAGCCTAGCAAACGAGTCATGTTTAAGCGTTCTGAGGTTGATGCATGGATTCAGAAAAGTTATGCCCCGACAAAATAATAAGCGAACTCAAACGTCACTATTTGCGCCGTTTGATCAGTACATTGATGATAAGCTGAGAGAAGAGATAACCGGCATCAGCCGGACAACATGGTGGAGGCTTGAGCGTCAAGGCAAGACGCCACCGGTTTATCGAATTGGCGCGATAAAGCGGTGGTTGTTATCGGAAGTTTTCGATTGGAATAGAGTTAACGGGGGGCGCTAGGCTATGAACTTTTTTGTGTCGTTTCGTAACGGAAGAAAAAGTCGCCTGCGATCTCCGCACTTACACCGAATTCTAAACTCAATGTCCCTGTCAGAGGGTCGTTTTTTGATGGTTCGAATGTTGCTCTGACAAACCTACCCGGTTCAAATTGCTTGAATGAGATTTTGTGAAACGACTCCTCGGGCAATAACAGGGAAAAATCGGCGTTACCATTTGGCATTCGGAAAACGGCGATGTCTTCTAGATGGCAAATATACTCAGGGGGTTGCCCACTTTGAAAGGACAAATCAAATGGAATCTCCTTAAGCGAGTTAGCTTGTTTCCATCGAGCTGAGTCAAGCATTTCAAAAATACCCCATGGCCCAATGAATAAAATAGGTGTTTGCTGATTTTCGGTAATGTGCTTACTGTCTAACACTGCTTTTCGAAGCATATTGATATCATTTGCATAATGATTCGTTTTCCAATTAGCGTTCTGAATCACCTGGTCAAAGACAACTGTCGACACTCGCTTTCTTATAATAGAATCAAAGAATTCTGCTTCATTGACTGAGCGGTTTACTTCGAGGCCTAGAGCAACGTCACTTTTTCTGTAGTCGATTATATTTACTTTTGATAACTCACCTTGAAACTCAGACAAGTATATTGGCTCTTTAAATAGGTTCACTGGAAGAGGAGGTTTCTCTTCGATAAATGATGTTGTGCTAGCAAGCTTACCTATCTCTTCTAACCGTTCGTCATCAATACCTGCTTTAATGATGCGGTCGTCAATATCTGCTTGGAGAGAACCGATTACATTATCAATCGATTGATCAAATATTACTGCTCGCTCTTCAAAAGTGTTTTGGTCAATGTCAAAATATGAACATGTTAATGAAGCTACGCGCTTATCATGCGTTTTCAGCTGTTTGAGAGAAAAAATAATTGAGTTCTTATCACTCTGCGGGAAGTCGGGGGTACCCAGCAAGTTTTGTACAGAGTTCCCAAGTGAAAATGTCCGAATGCTTTGACCAATGCCAAAAACCTGAACTAACTTTTTAAGTTCTCCGCCGGAGCCTTCTCTAGAGTATATACGGCCTGGGACCCATGCGGGCTCTTCTATTCGTCGCATACTTTCAATGTGTCCGCCAATGAACTCCTTATAACTTGATGAGTCCTTACCAAACTGATTGATTCTTAGAAAAGATGTTAGTAATTCACTAGGCTTTGAAACTTGCGAGTGAACTAAATCAATTGTCCCGGTTGGTTTCAAACGTTTACAGTTTAGTAGAGAATTAACGCATGTTTTTGCATGATCCACACTCTCATTGGTGCCGGTTAGAATGTATGCTGCGGTGGCGACTCGAATGTCGGTCCATACATTAACTAAAGCGGAACCAATTAAACTTTCTAAGTTATCTACATTAGTACTTCGCAAAGTGACAGCTAGCCAGTCGTTATCGTTATGATTGGCTTGGTCTGTCGTTATTAATTCCTGTAGACCTCCTGGGTAGTAATTTTTAGTTTGACCATTTGAGAAATTTTCGTACCAATAGGCCAACATGTCAGTAGCCCATTCGGCGGCCTCTATATTTTTGTTGTTCAAACTTTCAACTATCATGCAGGCAGTTCTCTTCAGGTGATGCAACGTACACTGAAAGTTCTGGCTTTGGATTGTTTTAAACTCTTTTCCTAAGAGATAATTCCAACTTTCCCAGCTACCTACGAAGTGTTTTATGGCTCGATCCGACATGCTCTCAATAGCTGGGCGTTTCACGTCTTCACCCGCTAGCCAGGTCATTAGATCTGACCATATAAAAAAATGCCCGTCGATATAAGCTCTCGATACTCTAAGAGGCGTGGCTTTGTCATCGGTTGTGTAAAGTCTTGGATAAAAGTAGCACCAACTTTCGAAGTAGCTGCTGTCGGTTTGAATCCGGCGAGTGACATTGCTAGATATTTTACGCGTAATTTCTATAAAAGCATTTATGGGAGTTCGGGCCGTCCAAGAGCTCTCCGGTAAAAGTAACCAGTTATCCTGTTCGTCATCGTCATTAAGAAAGTTGAGTGAAACCTGAAGTTCATTCTGGATACTCGCAAGGCGATTCTGAGCGTTTTCAAACTCAAAGTAGTTGTTTTCTTTAAGTGCGTTTTCAAGATCGCTTAGGATAGTTTGGATCACTTGCTCAATTGTTAATTTAACTTGCTTGTCGCTTGAGGATAAGCGCACTGCTTGTGTAAATAAAAAACGGACAAGGCTCGTAAATACATCAGTATCAGACTTCGCGATCAAATGTTCCGAGCTTCTCCACCCGTTCGAGTTGATACTGACCACGAGGTCTATTTTAGACTCTTTCTTCTTTGCTCGAAGGTTTATTAGATATAGTGCTAACTGAATGAGTCGGTACCAGATATTCTTGATATATTTGGGTTGTCTGCATCTAATAGAAAGCTCATTTTCATATGTTTTCGTTGTGAATTCTTTTAGGTTAATCTGACTGCTTGACTTTTTTTGAATTAATTGATTAGTAACAGCAAGGTTGCTGTGAATAGCCATGAGCCGATTTTTAATATCTTCACGTGCAATGGTATTGATGACGTAGTTGCGTACAATTTTGTCTCGTGAATTTGCTGATAGGAATTGAATTGTTCTCCATAAAAATCTGGCGGATAGCAAGATATTTACTGTAAACCAAATTGCAGAAGTTGAGGTGAAAGCAATACGTCCGCTATACGATAAGAATGGGTCGATTACATTTGCTGATATATAAAAAATGCAAAAACTTACTGAACTTAATCCAACCAGCATAAAGCTTGAATGTTGGCGATAGATAGTCCACAGGGATTCATTGGCAGCTCGACCTCGGAGTAACAATCCTATGAGTGCTATTACCAGCGGGAAAATGAGCGCTAAAAGGGTAACCTGTGCGCCAAATAATACGGGTGATAATTGTAAGAAAGAACGAAAAGAACCTGAGTACGCAGCAATGTAAACTTTTACATACTCGTGAATAGCTTGAAGTCCAACAGCAAAGGCTGTAAAAAATACTAATAGAAAGATGCTTGTTAAGATTGGATGACGAGAACAAAAGTTGATGAAGATTTCAACTGGTGACCATCGATTCCTTAAGAAATGGGGGTTTTGATGTAATGTATCATGCAAGTCTTTTGCGACCTGATACTTCAAGGATTTTACTAACCACCCAAGTTTCCAAAGCATCTCTTTTCCCTAGTAAATCCATAATTAGTCCTATGAATCCCGATTCACGGACCATCTGATTAAATGTAACCAATCTATCAACAAATCTCGAGAATGGAAGCGATTTGAAAAACGGCTATTGAGTGTCTAGCAGACTAATGGCGATTTAGATTTCGCTTTCGTCAGCAAAGAGAGAGTATTCCACTTGGTCTTACATACCTTAACGTGTTGTACAAAAATGGGAGCACTAGCTCCCATTGACCATAGTTTTGAATACTTTGTTTAAGGTGTATATTCTGTTTCGTGGCAGCGCGGGCATGGCGGCAATGTATCGTCGTGATCATCAAGCGTTACTCTCTCGCCGCAGTTGTCGCAGGTGTAAGTGCCTGTTCCAGGTTGTTCGCCAGTAGTAGACATGGTTGCTATCCTTTTAGATAAGCCCTAATAAAAGCTACATCGTTCACTGACTAGGGAAGTCAGTGAGAAGCTGGACGAATATGAAGTTATCGAAAAGAGAATAGGTGGTCAAATTTTAAACTGCTTTATATGCATGTATTCAGGTAAGCAGATTGGCGAGTATTGCGGTTAGCCTAATTCAATAAGTATGACAAGTAAACCGTAATATGTTGATTTAAATGAATTTATAACGGTTTTCAATAAGAAGATCCAAAACATCGAGTAACCTAAGCCTCTATACGATTCCCTGGTTTGACTGCCCGAAACTTGAACAATGAGCCGAATACATCTACTATTAAACTCATAAAATGAGCCGAATATATTACTTATTCGGCTCACCACAAGAGTAAAAAAGGCAATTAGCAATCGTGACCACGTGGCTCTGGCAACATAAAGACTGGCCGAATATGGTGTGGCAGCAACAGCAGCTTGCACCGTTGCTGCGTGGCATTTACGATCGCCTTGGCCAGCTTAAAGGTAAATCTGCACTGGTTGAGAACGACGCTGAGTTTAGTCTCGATACACTCCTGGCAAATATTGTTGCATCGTCAGCAATAGAGAGTGAAAAGGTTGATGTATACGCGGTGCGCTCATCCTTAGCCCGACAACTCGGTATTAATGACAATTCACCGGTAAAAACAGACGGCTCGTCGGAAGGGTTAGCCAGTTTGATGCGTTCAGCAGTGACGAATTTGGATGAGTCAGTTAACCTGGAATGGCTGTTAAATTGGCACCGCTGGGTGTTTGAACATCACGAATCGCTCATGCAAAAAGTCGAACCGGGTGTTTTGCGTGGTGAAGCACCCATGCAAATTGTTTCAGGGCCTGTTACACGGCCGACTGTTCATTTCGAAGCGCCTCCAAGAGCCAATATAGAGCCAGCACTCAAAAGTTTTATTGAATGGTACAACGAAACGCAACATGACCCCCACTACGACCCGGTATTACGGGCAGCGATTGCGCATTTGTGGTTTGTAACAATACACCCGTTTGAAGATGGTAACGGGCGCATAACTCGAGCGCTTACCGACAGAGCTCTGGCTCAGGCGGACAGGCAAAGTATTCGGTTATTCGCGATGTCGGAAGCTATTCTGGCAAATCGCACAGCCTATTACGACATACTGGAATACACCCAGAAACATGGGCTTGATATAACGCATTGGCTTGTTTGGTTTTTACAAACACTTGCCGAGGCAATTGATGCTGCGTTAATAAAAATTGATCGGGTTGTCGCTAAGGCCAAATTCTGGGCCCGCCATGCGGCCAAAACTATTCAACCTAACCAGCAGAAGGTGCTGAATCGATTATTAGATGGTGACTTTGCTGATGGTATTAATGCGTCGCAGTATAAGTCGGTGGCTAAAGTGAGCAAAGCAACCGCCACGCGCCATTTGGCGGATATGGTTGAACAAGGATTATTGTATAAAACAGAAGCGGGCGGCCGAAGTACGCGTTATAAGGTTTCCACTTAGCTTATCAACAGCCACACGACCTTCTTCAATAAAACTAATAACGACTTTATTTATGCGAAAAACTGACAAGAAGCTAGAACGTGAAATTATCCGTGAGCTCACCAAGGTTTGCGAAGCTGCGAAATTTGAACATGAAGGTTTTATTTGGCTGACTCATGAGGTGAATTATCAGCGCTTTCCACAAAGCCTGAAGGTTACACTTGTGTTTAACGAGAGCATCAATGAGGACGTATTACTTGCCGAGTTTCAGGCGTTAATCCCTAAAGTGCAGTTGGCGCTTAAACCTGTAATAGGTGAGCTCTTGCCCGCTGCGCAAATTGAAGCCTGTCGGGAACACACACTTCAATAAGTTTTTTCATGGTCAGTATCCTTATTCCACCCGCACCATCGTGAACGCTTGATCACCAAAGCTCAGAGTTGCATTGGGTTCTTTATCTGCGCGACTAAATGAAATAGTCACAGGCACGTCGACTAGCTCAAACGTTTGGTTATCAATGGCATAAAGCGGTGTTTTGCGAACGGTTTTGCCATCAGGCGTTTGCTCGTGATAAATCAGCCGATCATCAACAAGGTTCAATTCGATACGGTTACTGTCACTGTCCTCAAGAAGTCGATAGCTACCGACAAATGAAGCTAATGCTTCTTTATCGAGCCGCGGGTGAGGCCGGTGCTCGAAGGCTGGTAAATCCATTCTAGGGTCAATTAAATGGAGTGCTATATCCTGAAGCGCATCGTCGGAGGACGAGTTACTGAGTAAGACCACGCCCACGCCATTATCCGGACGAAAGGCGATAAATGCCTGGTGGCCATTGCCGTCGCCCCCATGATAGAAAGCCTCAAACCTTTCATTTTGATAGTGCTTCCATCCTAAGTGGGTCGGCTGGCTCATTTCGTTTTTCAAAAAGCGTATTAAATCCGTTGCCGTTGAGTATAGACCCCCGGCCCCATAAGCAACTTCCGGTATCTCTATTTGAGACTCAATGGGTGTGGTGGTTTGATGGCGAGAGGCAACCGCCTCTGCATTCGGTGTATAGCCTGTTTGGGTCAGCTTAAGGGGCGACAACACTTCTGTTTGCAACAGAGCTTTGAAGTTAGAATCATTAACCTTACCCAGCGATAAGCCCAGAATTGCCATACCAACGCTTGAGTACGAATAATCTGCGGGTAATGTTGCGCTGCGGGAAAGTGCCTTCAGCAATGTATCTGTATTATTTTCAGCGAGCGTCTGGTGAGGTAAGTCTTCTGGCAAAGCCGCAGTATGCTCAGCTAAATGAATAAGGCGCGTGCCTGCATTGTCTTCAGCCATTGGCCAAATATCTGACACCAACCTCTCTTTGCTTACTGATCCTTGGTCATCCAGAGATTCAAGTAACTCTGCCGTAAAAAGCTTGGTTAAGGAGCCAATCGCAAATTGAGATTGTTCTGAAATAGCCTTATCACTACCTGATCGCGAGACGCCATAGCTGTAGTAATAGCTACCGGAAGGATTGACCAAACCAATGACAACACCGGGCCGATGCTTATTATCAACCGCCGCACGAACACTTTCTTTAACTTCGGGCGGAATGTCGGTGAGCTTGCCAACCTCGTAGTCCTGACATGCTACTAATATGAAGCACAAGAATATTAATGAGAGCTGTTTCATGATTCATCCTCTTTATACTCGAGTAAGTCGCCCGGCTGGCACTCCAAAACCTCACATAACTTAGCCAGGGTATTAAAGCGGATGCCCCGAACGTGGCTGTTTTTTAAAAGTGACAGGTTGGTTTGTGATATGTCGATGGCGTCGGCCAGATCTTTCATTTTCATTTTTCGCCGGGCCATCATTACGTCAAGATTCACAATAATTGGCATCAGATAATCTCGTCGTTTTCGGTTTGTAATGAGAGCCCCAGTGCAAATGCTTTCGCAATGGCCAGAAGAAATACCCCTGCGATGATTAAACCCCACTCCACGCCCGGGAATATGAAAAAAGTTTCGGTATCAGGCGGAGAGACCTTTATATGAGTAACATAAAAATCAGCGATGTCTGTTGCGTTGGGTATGAAAAGGTAAAAACGAGTGACAACTTCAATATAAAGTAGAGCAGCAAGTGCAATCAGCGACAGGCCCATTTTTTTCAAAAGGTCGGGAGTCGAGGCCTGGAATGGCCGCTCCGACTGCAGATCACCAGCGAACGTCCGAAAACTGTATAAGGCATAGGTAACAAGCCCACCGATAAGAAGAATGGTAATGGCACGGCTAATTGCGTAGCCAAACCCGGATGTTTGAATAAATAAAACACCCTGGTTTTTTTCAATACCCCATTCACCGGCCTTAAGAACTGCGTTAAACGACTGAGCTGAATGGCTGAGCTCAATTTGCCAGGTGGTGAGTAAGTGCTCATCAAAGTATGGCAGGAGTAGTGCAAAGACACTGGTTACTACTGTTACTAACACAGTCGCAACTAAAGCTAAATTTATCAGTCGGGAGAGATTTTTAACGGTCATAGTCAACTCGAAAAATTAATTTATGCCTAAAATATATACAGATATTTAGCGTTTTACAATAGTAACTTTACGTAAAACGTAAAATGTAAAACGTAAAACATAAATATTAATATTGAGATTTTGGTGAGATTCAAGAGTAGACGGGGCAGATGGCTTAGGATTTTCGTTGTTTTAAAATTCAATAAAAGGCAGCAAACGGGCAATATTTAAGGCATCGTCTATGCCCCGATGGTGCGTTCCCTCAAAGCTGAAGCCGTGGTACTGCAGCGCATTATCCAAACCAGCATTGCGGCTGCTGACTTTACCCTGACGCCATTGCTGCTTAATGTTGATATGAGGACGAGACAAGAACTCAGGCGCTAACCCATGACGCCGAAATTCTGCATTAATTTGGTTTTTGTCGTAATTACCCCATGAGCCCCAGGCAGACAGATTATAACTCTCCAGCCATTGGTTTATTTCAGACACAACATTTTGATAAACAGGCGCTGAATCAACATCGTTTTGTGTAATGCTTGTCAGCTGCGTACAGAACTGGCTCAGCTTTGAGTGTAACTGCGGTCGTACGATAAAGGATCGCGAATCCACCACGGTCCCGTCGAATTTTGCAACAACACAACCAAACTCAATAATTTCCATATCATCAACGGTTTGTTTGCGCTCTAACCCCTCAACGTTGCCCTCCCAGCAGGTGGCTTCAAGGTCAACAATCAGAATCAGCTTTTGTGGATCCAAAATGTGTCACTCCTCGCCAGAACCTTTAAATTTGATTTAACAACAGCCATACCCCGCCAACATAAAGCACTGTGATAAGCACGCTTTCCAGACCAATGCGAGCGGGGCCTTCGCGCTCGCGCCGAATAAGGCCCATCATTAAAATGGCTGACATTAACAGCGTCAGGCACACCCAGAATAAGGTACCGTCGGTCATGGTGTGGTAAATCGAGCCTTTACGGTAGGCAATATCAGAAGCGGCGGTGAATAAGGTATCAAAAGCGTTACCACCGATAATGCCCCCCACAGCCAGTGTTAAGGCTCCGCGACGTACCGCCGCCACCGAAGTGACCAGCTCAGGAATTGAGGTACTAATAGCGGTGAGCATAACGCCAACTATCGTTTGGGTCAGTCCGGTCTCTGCCGCAATGACGGTCGCCGAGGGTTCCAGCATATAGCCTGCAAAGCCCAGTACAGCAAAGAGCACAAAAAATTCAGTCGTGAGTCGCGCCATCGAGGGCATAAGATGGATATCATCTGGCTTATCTTCGCGCGTTTCTCGAGTCTTTGTCGGTGCCCACATAGGTGTATTACGTGCTCCGTGCACAAGGCGAATACCGTACACGTAAACAATAAAAAGTAGCGGTGTGGAAGGGTGTAAGCCCCATATTGTAATGTTGGGCAAAAGCGGTGTTATGAGAATAAGTGCCAGTAAGGTAATAAGTAGCGCGTTTTGCATCAAATTCGGGACAGACGCTGCAGCATGCTCAAGGTTGGCGCGTCGGTAGACCATGTCTGCTACCGCCAGAAAGAAGGTTTGAACCGCGATACCACCCAGTGCGTTGCTTATCGCTAGTTCGGCGTTACCGTTCCACGCAGCGGTAACCGATAACACAGAACCCCCAATCGAGGTTGTCGCACCCAGTAATACAGCGCCTGCGGCAGCCTCGCCGATACCGGTGCGATCAGCAAGCTGGTCGACAATGCGTGTGATACGCGTACCGGCGATAGCAATAACCAGAGCACAAAGGCCAAAAGCTACCAGCCCCTGAAATAGGGTCCAACTTTCAGGGTCAAACAAATGCACGTTCCTCTAAACAACGACGGATGAACTGAGTATAGCTAGCGCAGTAGTTTGATCAAACCCCAGTCTTGAAGCAAGCCGCGCGATAGCTGCGCTGGAAACGCCGTGCTTTTATCTCTACTTAATGGAACTAATGCTGACATGTTGTAGACAAAGTAAAACACGAATTAGAATTAAGAATGGAGCACCACATGAAGTGTCCTGTATGTCCGGAAGAAAACTTAATGATGACTGATCGGCAGGGAATTGAGATTGACTACTGCCCTAAGTGCCGAGGTATATGGCTGGACCGCGGCGAGCTTGATAAACTCATTGAGCGAACAGCCGATGAGCGTCCCGCGGCACAACCGCAAAGTCGCCCGCAGCAACATCAGCCGCAATACCAAGGTGGTTATGGAGACTCAGGCCGGCACGGTTACAAAAAGAAGAAAAAAGGCCTTCTTGGTGAACTGTTTGATTTTTGATTAATGTTGCTCGTGTGTTCAGCACGAGCTTTCCCATCTATCCCAGCCATTCCCCCCGCAGTCGTCTATGCATTGACATCGAACCCTACAACCGTTATCAAGTTTATAAAACAACAGGAGATAAAAGAATGTTTGAATATAAACGTATTGCACTGGCTATTTCGGTCGTGCTTATGACCACGGCGTGTTCTGATGCGGCGAAAGAACAAGCAACAACGAAAGCTCAAACGCAAACCGCGACGGCAGAAAACGCGGCTCAAGAAACCGCACAAACTGAATCAGAAAAAGCGAACCAACTGTTCGAAGATATTTTTATGGCGAATGTCATGCGCAGTCCCATGTTTCAGTCTTATCTTGGTATTAAAAAAGACCAGGATAAATGGGATGATATTTCTGAAGAGCAGGCGAAGGAAGATTTAGCGCTTCACAAAAAGCATTTAGAGCAAGTGTTAGCGATTGACGAGTCTAAGCTGAATGAACAGACCAGAATCAGCTGGCTGCTGATGAAGCAGCAGTTAGAAAACGACATTTCTGACTTTAAATGGCGTCATCATAATTACCCCGTTAACCAAATGTTTGGTATGCATTCGAGCGTAGCGTCATTGCTGATCAATCAGCACAGCATAAGCAACGTGGACGATGCAGAAGATTATATTTCACGCCTCAATGGCTTGCCTGAGCTGTTTGATCAGCTGGCAGAAAACCTCCAGTTACGCGTTGAGAAGGGAATTATAGCCCCTGAATTTGTGTACCCGTATGTGATAAGCGATAGCCGAAATATCATTACCGGTGCACCGTTTGACGACGGTGAATCCAGTGCACTTTGGGCCGACTTCACTAAGAAAGTGGAGGGGCTGGAAATTAGCGAAGAGCAACGTAATACGCTGCTTGAATCAGCCAGAAAAGCCATGCTGCAATCCGTCAAACCCGCCTACGAAAGCTTGATTACTGCGCTCGAAGGTATTGCTGAGCAGGCAGGTACTAAAGATGGTGCGTGGAAATTCCCTAACGGCGAGGCGTTTTACAATAATGCCCTGCAACGCACGACTACGACCGATCTCACCGCAGAAGAAATTCATCAAATTGGATTAAGCGAAGTTGAGCGTATTCATAACGAAATGCGCGGCATTATGAAGAAAGTGGGCTTTGAAGGTACTCTGCAGGAATTTTTTGTGCACATGCGCAACAATCAGGACTTCATTTACCCTAATACTGAAGAAGGCCGTCAACGCTACTTAAATGAAGCGAAAGCTATTATCGATGATATGCGTGGACGTCTCGATGAGCTGTTTATTAATAAGCCTAAAGCAGACATGATTGTTAAAGCAGTCGAACCGTTTCGTGAGAAATCTGCAGGCAAAGCGTTCTATCAACAGCCTTCAATGGATGGTACTCGTCCAGGCATTTATTACGCCAACCTTTATGACATGGGATCGATGCCGAGTTATCAAATGGAAGCATTAGCCTATCACGAGGGTATTCCGGGGCATCACATGCAGATTGCCATTCAGCAGGAACTACAGGGCATTCCTAAATTCCGTCGGTTTGGACGCTACACCGCTTACAGCGAAGGCTGGGGGCTTTACACCGAAAAACTGCCTAAAGAAATAGGCCTCTACAAAGACCCGTACTCTGATTTTGGCCGTTTAGCGATGGAGTTATGGCGAGCGGTGCGCTTGGTGGTTGATACCGGTATTCACGCCAAAAAATGGACGCGCGAGGAAGGTATCGATTTTTATGTGAATAATACGCCAAACGCCAAAGCGGACGCTGTGAAAATGGTTGAGCGGCATATAGTGATGCCTGGTCAGGCAACCGCGTATAAAATCGGCATGAATAAAATTCTGGGGTTGCGCAAAAAGGCGAAGTCTGAGCTCGGTGAGAAGTTTGACATTCGTGAGTTCCACGATGTGATTCTGGGCAGTGGCCCGGTGCCGCTCAATATTCTTGAGCAATTCGTAAACGACTACATTAGCGAAACGAAAAGCGCTTAAGGCACAATATACAAACCGGCAAAAGCCGTGAAATATTCAGCGCGTCATCGACATTTCGGTGATGCGCTTTTTTATATCGGCTATTCACTCAACTGATTTCCACCTTTTCGCTTAGCACGGTACATAGCCTGATCTGCCTGGTTGATTAAAGTATCTACGGTATCGCCACTTGTGGGCCACAATGCCACACCCATGCTGCAGGTAACCACTTCTTCACCGTGCGGTAACTGCAAGGGGGAGCGCATTACGTGAAGAATTTTCTCGGCAACGGTATGCACTGTATTAGTGTCACCGTTGGTTGTTGGTACGGCATCAATAAGCACCACAAACTCGTCCCCACCCAGGCGAGCAACCGTGTCGGTTGCGCGAACTGCGGACGCAATGCGTTGGGCCACCTCTTTTAGCAGTTGATCCCCTGTCGCGTGACCGTAGTGGTCGTTAATGAACTTGAATTTATCGAGATCCAGATAAAGCAGTCCTAATCCACTTCCGTCCCGCTCTGCTCGCTTTTGAGATGTTTTGACTCGGTCATAAAACAAAGCGCGGTTAGGCAGTTGAGTTAATGGGTCAGTGAGTGCCATATGCTCCAGCCGAGCTATCAAAGCTTCACGCTCTAACTCTAACCGTTTGTGCTCAGAAATATCGCGAGCAACGCCAACCCTCATCTGATCTCGTTCTGACCAACGAGCAGACCAAAGTATGTGCGCAATCGAACCGTCTTTGCGTCGATAGCGGTTTTCAAAATGCACCACCTGATCTCCGGAGTTTATTTGCTGCGCTACCGCCATCGTTGACTGGTGATCATCAGGGTGAATGAAGTCGAACATTGAACAACCCATCATCTCATCAGGCGTATAACCAAAGACGCGCTTCGCACCAGGGCTTAAGTAGCTAAACCGGTGTTGCTGATCGACGACGCAAATGGCGTCGAGTAGCAGATCCATATACTCGGCAAGGTCTGCGAATGCAGTTTTAGTCATTAGTTTGCTCAGTATTTCTTTCCGTTTTCTTAATCTTAAAGGAAGCGGCGGCATAAGTAACCTGTGATCATACAAGTTCCAATACATACGGAACCGCGCTAGCATAGGAAAAAAGGAACAAAAAACGACCTATGAAATATTGGCGTAAGTACCATCCAACCATTAGTGCTGATGATCCCCGTTATCATCAGGTGTCACTGATATACAGCGTTTTGCTAATCATGCTGATTTATTTCGGTTTAATAGGCTTGCTGAATATTACTCTGTTTGATGCTGCCGATATTGCGGTGTATGACTTCTCTGGCTTCGCATTAGCTGCTGCTATTTACTTCTACGTAAGCCGTGGCGGTAACTTCAAAGTGGCTGGGTGGATAGTGACCTTGACGTTGGTTTTCGTGCTGCTCGCCTTTATCCATTTAGCCGAAGGGCGAAATTATTCATTGTTGTGGGTGACCATTTTGCCCCCCATTGCTTTTTTCTTATTGGGGCCAACAGCAGGTACTTGGGTCACAGGGCTGGTGTTTGCCTACTGCGGCTGGTTTTTATATAAGCTGCTGGGCCAGGGCATTCCCGGAAACTTAAGTTTAGGAGCGTTTTTTAATTTTGCTGAGGTGGCCACCGCACAAATTTTTCTATTTCGCTATTATGAACGCTCAAGGCGTGAGGCTTATGAACAGCTGCAGAAAACGTCAGTAACGGATCCTTTAACAGGGATTTTTAATCGTCTGCATCTAGATAACACGTTAAAGACGTTACTGGCGGTTTCGAAGCGAGACGCCCAACCTACCTCGGTGTTGCTACTGGATGTGGATCACTTCAAACGCATTAATGATGAGTATGGCCACATAGCTGGTGATAAAGTTTTAGTCGCCATTGCTCGTATAATGACAGAGGCGACACGCGACGGTGATTTAGTTGGTCGCTGGGGTGGTGAAGAATTCTTAATTATTTGCCCTAAAACGGATGCCACCCAAGCGGCGCATATTGCAGACAGAGTCGTGGAAAAACTGAATAGCCAAACGCTGCTTGATGACATCAATGCCACCGTGAGCATTGGTATTGCTACTGCGTCAGGTAGCAATGAAAGTGATACTGCTGAAACGCTACTGCAAACCGCGGATAAAAACCTTTACCAGGCAAAAGCTGATGGGCGCAATACGGTTGTCGCTAATTGGGATGCATCCATTTGAACCAGCGCGGTACTTGCGTTTTATAGCGTAGATACTCGTCACCATAAAATTCACTCAGCGCCTGCTCTTCTTTTACCGCCTGCATGCGTATCATCGCTACGCCAGTTGCCAGGCAAATCAGCGTAAATAGGCTGGGTAAGGTCAGAAAAAGCCCGAATTGACCCAGCATAATGGCCAAAAACATGGGGTTGCGGCTTCGAGCGAAAGGTCCTTTTGTCAGCAACGAGCGGCTTTCATCGGAATCTATACCAGAGCGCCAGTCTTGTCTCATATAGGCATGGTTGTAACTGACCAACCCAAGGGATATCAGCATAGTCACCATGCCTATAGAGAGCACCCAAGGGGTATACAGCGGAGTAATAACGCCGAGCCATGGGTCTAATGGAAAAAAGACCCGAGCAATACACACTGCTAAAATGGCGGTACGAAACAGGTTAAAGACTTGTCTTATCCACCAAGTCGCACTGCCTTTGGTTCCATACTGAATGTGGCTTTGCGTGGTTCGGCTAGATAGCCCAATAGCGGTACTGGCGTAATGAACGGCAATAAATAAAAAGTACAGTGCTAAAAAGTGGCGGCTAATTAGGTCGATATCAAACAATAAAGCGCTCCGGTCAGTTGGTCTGCTTAACCCCTCCTATTTTACGGTTCCCTAAAGATATTGAAAGAGTTGAGTGAAAAATCCGTTTCTGTGCTATTGATTAGTCATGCGAGTAAAAATGAGAGTGGTGTTATGAAGCACAATATTCTTTATAGTTTAGCTTTAGGCGGACTGCTGATAATGACAGGGTGTGCGGCTCCTTCCTCCTCTGTGCTGATTGGCGACGCGCGTCCTGAAATTGCGGTTGAGCAGGTTAAGGTCTATTTGGAGAAACCGGAACACTACCAAGAAATTGCGCTCATAGAAGCGACCAGTGACGCGTCCTGGAGTTTTAGTCAGCAAGCGAAAATGGAAGCGGTGTTAAAGCGCTTAAAGCAAGAAGCCGCAAAAGTGGGCGCCAATGGCGTATTGCTGCAGAAAACAGGTGATAGAAAAGGTGACTCTATTTACGTTGGTACGGGGGCTGGTGGTTATTCTGGTAATGTAGGTTTTGGTCTCAGCGTGGGGAAAGCTTTCGGCCTGACCGATAAAACCGGGGAAGGCATCGCTATTTATGTAGATCCTTCTAGTGAGCGTACCGACCCGGCTAGTAAGTCAAAATAGTGTTAACTGCGTGACAACGTTTTAATTAAGTGCCAGCCGAACTGGGTTTTGACCGGTCCGTGGACTTCCAGTGTGGGTTTGTTGAAAACCACTTTATCAAAAGCGGGAACCATCTGGCCGCGGCTAAATTCGCCTAAGTCACCGCCCTTTTTGCCTGAGGGGCAAAGTGAGTGCTTACGGGCTAAGTCAGCAAATTTAGCACCTTCTGCCAATTGTTGTTTTAGCTTCTCAGCTTCGTCTTTGGTGTCTACTAAAATATGTACTGCGTGTGCTCTTGCCATTGGTACCTCCGCGGTTGTCGAGTTTATTCAGGGACTTTGGTCGCGTTCCAGTTAACGGCTTGCCAGCGACCATCGCGCTCAATAAGAACACCGGTATTATAATAGTACTGAGTGACTTTTCCTTCTTCTTCGGCCGTTAGTGTGAAATTAAACACAACGGTGTCACCAAATTGCTTTACTTCAATATCTTCCGCGCCATACCACACTTTTACGTCTTCAGGGTCTTTAGGCTCTGCACCTTCTAACCCTGACATGAGATGTTCTTTACCGAAACGCTCGCCACTGGAGCTGGTGTAAGTTAACTCTTTTGCCCAGAAGCGGTCATGGGCTTTAGGCGAGTTGATGCTGGCACCGTAAAGAAAACCTTTGACGGCTTTCGTTGTGGCTTCTTCTACGCTGTCTTGCGCGAAACCGGTAATGCTGAATAAAAAGGTGAAAGCTAATAGTAAGTAACGCATTGTCATCATTCCTTTAAGTCATGCCGTTGTTTTCGGTATGCTGTAAGCATATGGCATGCTTTCATTTACGGCAAACAGGTTTACAAATGCTTATCAAACAAACCGAACTTCAATTACCAGCAAAGCCGCGAGGCTTTCATATTATTACCAGTGACGTTGAACAGGCTCTGTCCCGACTTGGTCGGGTTGATGTGGGTTTATTGCAGGTGTTTATAAAGCACACCTCAGCTTCCCTGACAATTAATGAGAACGCCGACGAAACGGTGCGGCAGGATTTTGAAAGCCATTTTAATGAAATGGTACCGGAGAATGCGCCCTATTATCGGCACACCTTTGAGGGGCCTGATGACATGCCTGCACATTTAAAGTCCAGCATTCTCGGCAGTAGTTTGACTGTTCCGGTGACCAAAGGTCGTTTAAACCTCGGTACCTGGCAGGGAATTTATCTCTGTGAGCACCGTGATCATGGCGGTGCACGTACTCTGGTGCTGACGTTACAGGGTGAGTAAACGCCTTAAACTTGAGAGCGCGATGTCAGTTTGCGCATTGCCCATAAGCCAATAACCGGGCCGGGGAATAGAAGCCAGGTAACCCATTCATTATGTAGAGACCATAAGTGACTGGTTAGCCATATTGCCGGCAGTGTTAGAGAAAAGCCGATGGCGTTCATTATGGCTAAGGCGGAACCAACGTTTTCCCTTGGTGCAAACTGAGCGGCCAGCGCTGAAAACTGTGGTGAATCGGCAATAACCGTGAGTCCCCACAACAGCAGCAAGCCAACCAGCAGCCAAGCCGGTAGTTCTGTCATCAAAGGGTACAGTAAGCAGATAGTACCCGAACTGAATAACGCCAGTCGGGCCACGGTTAGTCCTCCTAACTTTTTCGTCATTAAGCCGCCTCCAATGCAGCCGAGGCTGCCAATGGAAATAATGCAGAAGGCCAGCCAGGGTACCGCGCTTAAGGGGAGGTTGAGTGATATTAGTGGCTGCAACACCAATAATGGGGTTAACATCCAAAAGGCATAAAGCTCCCATGCATGACCAAAGTAACCTATGGCAACAGCACGGAACTTAGGTTGGGTTAAGGCGCGTAACCCGGAACGCAGAGTGTGGTTTGACGTCGTGCTGGGTAAGTGCGGGCCGCTTCCAAGCCAACCGACCAGAAGCCCGCCGAGCAAGGCGAGTAACGAAGACGCTAATAAGGGCACTTGCCAGGAAAAATCCAGGGTCACGCCGCGCATAAGATGAGGCAGAGCGGTTCCTAAGGTGAGCATTGCCAGTAGCCAGGATAGCGCACTTCCGGCATAACGGGGGACCCAGGATATCACCAGCTTCATGCCCATAGGGTAAATGCCGGCTAAGCAGAGCCCAGTTAAAAATCGCAGTAACCAGCCTAGGGCCGCGTGATCAACGGTGACAATGAATAACGCATTAACAGCGGCTCCGACAATGCTTGAAAACAGGAAGATCTGGCTGGCCCTATAGCGGTCGGCAAAACCGGTTAATGCCAGGGCTAGCGTACCGATAATGAAGCCCAGTTGCACCGCTAAAGTTAACGCGCCTAAGTCGGACTCAGTGAGTTGTTGCTCAGCAGATAATGGCAGCCAGACACCGTTAATGCTAAACCATAAGGAGGTGCCCAGTAATTGAGATAGGATAATCAGAGGTAAAGCGAGCTTTTGGTGAAGTTTAGCGTTGCTTAGCATGGCGCGATTTTCCCGCTGATTGGTATCGTTAAGTCGTTTATTTTTACAGGCGCTACGTTACCTTAGTTCACGAACTAACGCGACGTTGGGTTTTCTTCTGTGATAATTTACTTAAAAAACGACGGCAAGAAAAAGAGCGATGTTGAAAAAAGCAGAAATAGACGAGTTAGAAGTTGCGCTTAACTGGCCGGAAAATGCTGCCGAATTCCGGTTATGGTTTGGTGAAAAAGTTCGTTATGGCAGCTCAGCCGACGCCATCTGGCAGCAGATTAAAGCTGACGAACGCGGAACCTTTACGTTTTATCATGAAGAAGAGCTTATTGGTTTTGCGCAGGCTTACGAAAAAATCGAAAAGGGTATTCATATTGCGTGTCTTATTGTGAGCCCGAAAGTTAGAGGTAAAGGACTTGGGAGAGCCTTTGTAAAAGCCTTAATGGAAAATGCCTGGACTCATAAACAAGCAGATTTTATTACGTTAAATGTCTACCCCGAAAACTTGCCGGCCCGGGCGTTATATAAAAGCCTTGGTTTTTGTGAGATAGGTGAAAATCAAGGCATGGTTGCTATGCGTATAGAGAAGGAATAATTCGAAAGGCTTTGCCCTTTAGTTAAATAAACTAGCCGCTGTTGGCTACCAGTAAACCTATGAATAGGGACTCCCATGGCAGATAACGAGTTGCACCGGCGTCATTTAATTTCAGCAAAGCAGTCGGAAGAATCTATCGCAAAAATAGAAGGGCAAGGCTCCTATAAGCTTGCGTTTGCCGATAACGAGTTCTTACTACAGGACGATTTGCGAGCCGTGCGTTTACAGCTGGAGTATTTAAAGCCTCAGCTGACGCTAGAACAGCATCAGATAGATGCGACTATTGTTGTCTTTGGTAGTGCGCGGTTCCTTTCTCCTGAGCAGGCACAACATGACGTTGGCATTGCTGAGCAGAGGTTAGCAAAAGAGCCCGATAACGACAGTTTAAAAGGCAACGTAAAGCGCGCTCAGCGGGCTTTGAAAAATAGTGCTTATTATCAGCAGGCTATGGACTTTTCACGTATTGCGACTGAGCATAACCTTCGACACGATGAAGAAAACCTGATGATTGTCAGCGGTGGCGGGCCGGGTATTATGGAGGCTGCAAACCGGGGAGCGATGGAAGCCGGGGGACAAAGTATTGGATTCAATATCGTATTACCTCATGAACAACGACCGAATCCTTACATAACACCAGAATACTGCTTTCAGTTTCATTATTTTGCTATTCGTAAAATGCATTTTTTACAACGGGCCCGCGCGCTAGTTGCGTTTCCCGGTGGGTTCGGAACCCTTGATGAGCTTTTTGAGACCTTAACTTTGGTACAAACTAAAAAGTCAGAACCGGTACCTATTGTACTTGTCGGGTCGGAGTTCTGGAGTCGCCTGATTAACTTTGATGTACTGGTGGAGGAAGGCACGATTACCGAGCAGGACTTGGAGCTTTTCCAAATGGTGGATACCGCTGAAGAAGCCTGGCGAGCTATCTGTCATTGTTATGACTTAAAAAATGGGAGCCCGAATTAGAGGCTCCCATTTCTCAGTTAAGGCTACACGTAACGCCCTTAAACCATCGGTTTCGTGCCTTTGCCGCTCTCGCCTGTTCTGCGCCATAAACTGGTAATACGAGCTGAGCGGACAATAAGCCAGGTCATGGCGAATAATCCAATGCCCAAACCGAGAGCTAACCATCGATTGTAAACGGCCGCCGAATAAACTCCCCCGTTACCAACCGGAACAACTTCCTGTGGCATAAGAGGAAGCCCGTGACGTTCAGCCATGTTCTTTATCCCAATAAAGTGGATGCTGGGGATGTCTTCTTGTAAAAAGTATCCCATAACAGTATCAACTGCGTAGGCTCGTGCTGGCGCATCTTCCTGTAGCCCAGATTTAAACATATCGTCAATGCCGGGAGGACCAACGACCGTGGCACCACCACCGACATTGATATAAGCCTGGTACTGGCGATCGGCCGAATATTCACGGAATATGGCAATCCGGTCTGCGACCGCTTCTTGATAGTTGGCCGGTTCAATCAGATTAATGTCGGCTCGTTTAATAGTATTGCGGATGGATTTAATGCCCTCTTCGGCAATGCCAATGCCGCGGTCTTCAATGCCACCAATAGAGGCATAGATAGGTTTTATGCCTATGACACCAGCTTGTCTGAGTGCGCGCTCCATATCCAGCCAGAGAAAGTTAGGTACGTTTGCGCCCCATTGCGATGAAGACGCTGATGCGATAACCACTGCTTTGGCACCGATTGCTTCAATTGCAGAGTACGTCGCTAAATTCAGCGCCGGAAAAGAGCCCGACACAGTAACAGCCACTAAATCACCTTCTTTGACCCCGGCTTTTGCTAACAATTTGACAGCAACAGCCGCCCAATTAGGGTTAACGGTGGTTTGCTTTGACTCGCGCCCACCATGGTTGGTAGTGACGATACTGTTCTCAAGGCCAATTAAGCCGGACCGCTGTGGATCAAATTCGGGGTTAATTGGCGCTAACTTCGCTCGTAACGGCTTCAGAACTTGCATGCCTTCACGCATGATTTTTGCTGCATTCACCATGGTCGCGTAATTCTCTTCTACGATAGGGTCCCGTTTTTTTACATTTTCGGCAGCAACGATAACGATAACCGATAAAACAATAAGGAAAATGAGTCCCCAGGTTGGTACGCCCGACGAACGCCAATAAATCTTTGTAAAACTACTCATGATTCGTCCTCCTGTTACCAGCCTGGCATCTGGAATGCTTGGCTTGCTTCGTACATTTGTAACGATTCCGGCATAATAATAATTAATGCCAAACGCACTAACACAGCGGTGACTGCTAAGCCACAAAGTGTTTGCAAAACGCCCTGACGATCAAACCAGATGGCGATGAGTCCCGGAATAATGTAACCAATAATGCTGCTTTGCATGACCGACATCATTACGCTTGATTCAAGTGTTGCTATTTGGGCCTGGGCATTGTCGCCCCCTGCAACCATTTGAAGATCCACCCAGTTAACCAGGTTTCCGAGGAATAAGTCGATTAGACCGGCAATGAGGTAGCCGGTCAGAATCATAATGATGGTCTGGCGACGTCCATAGATAATGGCGAAACTGGCAATGACGCGAACAATAAAGTAGGTAATAAGCGCGGCGATTAAGGTGATAGCCAGACTTAGCGGCTCGGTTAACTGTAGCGCGACGTAACCAGGAACAACCAGGCCACCCGCTGCAAGCCCTAATGCCTGTGACAATAAAAGAGTAAAAAATAAACCGACGCCAATGGCAACGGCCAGAATGTTTAACGCAATCATAGGTCCTCCTCTTTGATTGCTCTGTTCTGGAAGAAGCGAGCGACTTCTTCGCCACCGCCATGAATATTGCACATGCCAACGACTAAGGCGCTGCGGCCAGATTCTTCTAAAATTGTTTCAGTAATGTCTGTCATTTGAGCATTTTCCATGACGAGGAGTTTTTCCGGGTCTAGCCCGTATTTGACTGCATTACGGACAAAAATGAAGGTGCCAGACCCCATCAGCAAGTATTTGTCTGCTTCGGTCCATTTCACCGCATCTTCAGCCATTTGTTGGGAACGGTGTGGTCTGTCGGCGCGGCAGTTAATTAACACAATTTTGCGTCGTCCTTCGCCATACTTTTCCAGCATGTTTTCCCATATACGCCCGGTAGACTCAGGGTCATTGGCTGCAAAGGCATTGACGAAAACAATCTCTCGCTTAAAGTAATTGACGTGCAGCACTTGCATTGCACCCGCTTCAGGCTCTAGTGCGACCATACCATCGAGTGCCTTTTCTCTATCAACGCCGAGGTGTTCGCAAACGTTCAGTGCCAGAGCGACGTTCTCGGCGTGTTCGGCGTACTTGAATCGTTTCATGGTCTCTTCGCTAATCGCAGCCACTTCCTCTTCTGTTACGCCATGTAACTCACTTTTCCGGTCGTGACACGAGTGCTTAAAGACATCAAGTAAATCGCGCTCTGCTGTAAATAAGTCGCCTTTAACCGGTGTGCTGCCTGCCAAAGCCAGCGCGACATCGTTTTCACCAGGCCCCATCACATCTAAATGATCGGCGCGGGCATTGGTAATAACGCCGACTGTAGAACGGACCATGCGCAGTTCGCTCAGTGACTGGTATTGTGGTTGCAGTGCCATACATTCCATCACGACAATTTCGGGCTTCAATGCTGCCATTCGTTTAAGCGTGCGCATTTGCTCAATAATATTGGCACCGCTGATTCGGTAAATAGGGAATTCTCGTCCATTGGGATCGGTAATAGCCGCGGCTGATCCGGTCGTTTTAGCGCAGATACGTTTACCGCCACCACGCAACCCGGCAGCAATTAACCGGGTAACGCTGGTTTTTCCCCGAGTACCATTAACATGGACTCGAACGGGTATCTTACGAACCAGCGCCCAGTGGCGGATGGCTTCAAAAGCACCGGCGATGATGAGAACAACCCACAGTGCAGCCACAATCGCTAGCATGCTGGGTATTTCCACGGGAAACCTCCTGAAGGAAATCATTTAAAACGCGACTATAATTACAGACTATCTCTTAATAATGCTATTGTTTTTAGGGATCTTTACAAAAGGCTAATCCAAAATGCTTAAACAACGAAAAACAGAAATAAAATGGGGTGTTCTTTTCACCATAGCCGGTTTGTTGTGGATGTTAATGGAGAGGTTAGTTGGTTTGCACGACAACTATATTGCTTACCATGCGACTTACACGAACTTCTTTGCGCTCATCGCTATTGGGATCTACGTTTTAGCACTCAAAGAAAAACGAGAAAAGGACTTGAATGGATCGATGACGTGGAAGCAGGGGTTTTTCAGCGGTCTGATTATTGCGGTGGTGGTTGCCATTTTAACGCCAATAAGTCAGTGGATAACCCACGTAATAATCTCGCCGAACTATTTCGACAATGTGAGTGCTTTTGCGGTCACTCAGGGAAAAATGACTGCTGAAGAGGCCGAAGTCTATTTTACTCTGGGCAGTTATATTGTGCAGTCGATGCTGTTCGCGTTGGTTATTGGAGCAATTACGGCGGCAATAGTTGCGGTATTCATGAAAACACCGCAACCCAGTCAGGATTAGACTTTTTTAACGAATTCAGACTTTAGTTTCATGGCACCGATACCGTCAATTTTGCAGTCGATGTCATGATCACCGTCGATAAGGCGAATATTTTTAACTTTGGTGCCCACTTTAACCACCGACGAAGACCCTTTTATTTTTAGATCTTTAATCACAGTGACGGTGTCACCATCGACTAACGGAGTGCCGTTGGCGTCACGGAATGTGGGTGTGTCGTCTGTTGCTTCCGGCTCGCTCTCAGACCATTCGTGGCCGCACTCAGGACAGATGAGTAAAGTACCATCGTGGTAGGTAAAGCTTGATTCACATTTTGGGCAGGCAGGGAAGTCACTCATATCAGATCCTTTAAAGGGGACGAAAGCGAGCAATTATAGCCTGCCAAAGTCTCTAGCGCACTAGACAAACAGCAGTACCACCAATGTTGTCACAACAGCGAGCAAAATGTTGAGCACCATACCCTCTCTTGCCATAGTCTTTATCGTTATCCGTTTTGAGGCAAAAACAATTGAATTGGGTGGTGTTGCTACAGGCATGCAAAAAGCGCAACTACAAGCAATAACGGCCGGTATCATCAGTAACTCAGCAGGCAGATCGAGCGCGGTGGCGGTTGCTGCCAAAATTGGCATAAGTAAGGTAGCGGTCGCTGTATTGGAAGTAAATTCAGTGACAAAGGACACTGTTAGGGTTAAGACGAAGATTAATAACCAAAGCGGCAAAATATCTAGAGCGGTAAGTGACTGACCGATGAGCTCACCCAGACCACTTTCCATTACGCCGCGGGCCAGGCAAATACCACCGGCAAACAGGAGTAAAATACCCCAGGGGATGTCTTTCGCCAATGACCAGTTTAATAGTTTTTCGTTTGTGGCTTTTCCGCTGGGAATAACAAACATGGCGATGACTCCGGCTAAGGCTACGGTTGCATCATTTAAGCTGCCAATACCGAGCAGGCCTGTCCATCCGTTGAAGGGCGTCGTACGTGTTATCCAAAGAAGAACGACGGAACCAAAGACAGTCAATACGCGTTTTTCATAGGTTGTCATCGCTGTCGCAGTTGGTAACTGAAGAGGTTTAGACAGCCGGACATTCCGCGTTAGCCAAAGTGCCGTTACGGGAAGTCCTATGATGACCATTGGTAAGCCGATGCCCAACCAGCGAGTGAAGCTGAATTCGGATCCCGTCATATTTTGGTAAATGGATGCAAAAATCAAATTCGGCGGTGTTCCGACTAACGTAGCGATACCACCAAGCGAGCCGGCGTAAGCCAAACCTAAGAGTAGAGATTGCTGAAAATTTTTGTCCTCACTGGCATCCGCCAGTGCTAAGGCGACGGGCAATAGTGCGAGAACACCAGCGGTATTGGAAATCCACATGGACAGGAAAGCCGTTGCAGCCATAAACGAAATAACCACTTTGCGACCGTCGTTGGCACCAATTCGGCTCACCAGAGATAATGCCATACGCTTGTGCACACCACTAGCCTCAACCGCTTTAGCCAGCATGAAAGCGGCCATAAACAGCAGGATAATATTATCGCCTAAAGCAGCAGCGGCTGTTTGCGTATCAATGACACCAAAAGTAGGAAGCAAGACAAAAGGCAGTAGAGACGTGACAGGCAACGGGATGCACTCGGTTACCCACCACCAGGCGACCCAGACCACAGTGCTTAAAGTCAGCGCCGCAGGTAGTGGCATGTTCGCCAGTTGCGTCGTTAGCAATACGATAAGGGCTGTTATCGGGCCGAGTGCTAAATGTTTCATTTAAGCGGTTGTCACATCCAATTCATGTTTACACTGTAAGATAATGGAGAAGTAACGTAATCAGCAATGAAAATAATCAAAAAGGGTAAGCTATGAATCAGCAACTGGTTCGTTCAACATCGCTGACCGGTGCCATTGTGTTGGGGCTCGGTTCTATTCTTGGTACCGGTGCTTTTGTCAGCGTGGGGATCGGTGCTGATATTGCGGGTAGTGCTGTCATGTGGGCTATTGTGATCGCCGCGATGACCGCCTTATGCAATGGTTTGTCCTCTGCTCAGCTGGCTTCTGCTCACTCCGTCAGCGGCGGCACCTACGAATATGGTTATCGGTTCTTGACGCCAGTCTATGGTGTGACGGCAGGAAGTTTATTCATTGTCGCAAAAAGCGCCTCGGCAGCAACAGCCGCACTGGCTGTCGGTTGGTATGTGACGAATGCCACAGCAATACCAGCGTTTTTTGCTCAGTGGATTGCGGCCGTACTCTTGGTGTTGTTCACACTCCTGGTGCTTGGTGGCGTTAAACGCACCAACTGGGTTAACGCGGCTATTGTTACTGTCAGCATCACTGCGCTGCTGGTCTTTATTGTTACTGGGCATCAGCAAACCGCGCTGATAGTAGAGAAACCGCCAGTTGAATGGACGAAGATCCTGCAGGCCTCTGCTCTACTTTTTGTGGCCTACACGGGGTATGGACGAATCGCCACCATGGGAGAAGAGGTGCAAAATCCTCGTCAGGTTATTCCTTTGGCGGTTGTTTCAACTCTTGTGGTTGTGACTGTTCTGTATCTTGGCGTTGGCAGTGCTCTGTTGCATTTCCCCAGCGTAGATAACTTTCAGGCCGAGCATTTTTCCCTCGCTAGCTTGCTGCCGGAGGGGCCTGTAAAGTGGCTAGTGATCCTGGGGGCTATAGTGGCTATGGGGGGTGTCATGCTGAACCTCATTCTGGGGGTATCGCGGGTAGTGCTGGCAATGGGACGCCGTTCGGATTTACCTATGCGACTTTCGAATTTAAACAACCAACAAACCGCCGCCCCTGCTGCAACCTGGTTAACCTGTGCTGTCATGCTGGTGTTGGTCGCAATTGGTGACATAAAGACCGCATGGTCGTTCAGTGCCTTTACCGTTTTAGTGTATTATGGCATTACCAATATGGCGGCGCTGAAAGTCACAAAAAGTGATCGTTTTGTGCCGAAGTGGGTATCCATAATAGGTTTGGTCAGCTGTCTTGGTTTGGCCGTTTTTGTGCCGTGGCAAGTATTGTTGTCGGGTATTATTTTTATTGTCGTAGTTCTGCTGATACATCAGCTGAGGCGTTAAGAGGTCTACATGCGAGATATTGTTATTCTGCACGAAAATGAAGAGTGGCTGGTACCGCTTAGAGCAGAGTTTGAGAAGCGTGGAGTAAAAGCGAAAGAGTGGTTTCTGGATACGGGAGTGGTGCCTTTTACCGAGCTGCCCGAAGATGCTGTTTACTATAACCGGATGAGCGCGTCGTCACATACCCGTGGTCACCGGTTTGCTCCGGAACTGACTCGCATGGCGTTAACCTGGCTGGAAAACAATAATCGCACGGTGGTTAACGGTACCCGGGTGTTGGCGCTGGAAGTCTGTAAGTTGTCGCAATACGCGGCGTTGCAAAAAGCGGGCCTTAATGTGCCTAAAACGCAGGCGGTTGTGGGGAAAAGCTTACTTCCGGAAGCGGCTGAAGAATTTGCGCAATGGCCATTAATTTTAAAGCCTAACCGCGGTGGTAAAGGTTTAGGTGTCATTAAGTTTGACGATGTTGCAGGCTTAAAAAGCTACCTCGATAGCAGCGACTATGAAGAGCCGCTAGATGGCATCTGGCTTTTACAAGAATACATCCAGCCAAAACAGCCGCATATTACTCGCAGCGAGTTTGTTGGTCAGAAGTTTGTTTATGCAGTCAATGTTAATACAGAGCAAGGGTTTGAGCTTTGCCCTGCAGATGTATGCAGCGTGGATGACGCATTTTGCCCTACCACCGAAAACTCTGCTGATGATGCTCAGCCGAACAAGTTCAGTATAACTCAGCGCTTTAACGACCATGAAATTGTCTTCGCGTTGGAGGCGTTTCTGAAAGCCAATGACATTGATGTTGCCGGCGTTGAGTTTATTGAAGACGCGAAAGGTGAGTTGTACGTGTACGATGTCAATACCAATACGAACTACAACCAACGTGCAGAGCGTGAAGCGGGTGTTAAAAAAACCGGTATGGGTGAGTTAGCGGACTACCTTATTAGTTTAGCGTCTTAAAGCTGGCCAATAAAAAATGGCCCCATAAAAATGGGGCCATAAAGAACCAGGGAGAGACTGGTTTTAAAAAGTGTACTCAACACCTAATGACGCAGTACGGGGCTTGTTTGGACGTGCACCATGCGGTGAGCGAGCAACAATTTCCTGCTGATCAAACAGGTTTTCAACTTTTAAATAGACAGTCATGTTGCTGTTCATTTCATAACGGCTGACAAAGTCAGTAACAAACAGTGATTCTGTTTTGTTGAAACGACTGTTGTCACGGTTACAGCCAACAGAAACACACATTTCATCAATGTATTTCGCGACTACATAGTTGATCCAGCCTTTGTTGTTATCTAACGCAACCCGAACACTGAAGGTATTTTGCGGGATATCGTTCAGATCATCACCTTCCATTAGGCCTGTCACAGCATTGTCCTGACTGATTTCACCTTGGGTATAAGTGTATGCAAAATCGACTGGCATAAGGAACTGGCCAAGTTCAAAGGTGTTGCTTGCCTGAACTTCCAGACCAGCTACGGTCGACTCACCAAGCACATAGGAGCCCGATTCTTCGCCATTGTCACAAGGGTTAGCTATAGAGCACTGTTGTGTGGTGTCGCTGAAGTCGCTGTAAAAACCAATTGTCTCAGCGAAGAAAGATCCTTGCTTAAAACGAATACCGGCTTCGTAGTTATTACTGGTTTCAGGCTCCTGGAACTCTTTTGCACCGCCACCTAAGGGTGAAAAGCCTTTGTGCGCACCAGCCAGTACCTGCCAGTTGTCGCTGACGTCATAAGTGAATGACACACCAGGCAACCACTCGTCACTGTCATTTGAACGGGTGCTGTCCAATTGCTCGCGGGCTGTATCCGCAAATTGGTTACGATAGGATTCGACATCTTCATAACGCAGCGCAAAGTGTACTTTAAGAGCATCGGTTGCCTGCCACTGGTCCGTCAGCCAGAAGCTAATTGCATCGGCGCCTTCTAACCGATTGTTACTGCCAGTAGGCATTATTATATCTTGGTAAACTAGGCTTCCGTTCACTTGATCATAAATTTCAACCGGCTGGAAGCGATCCATCTCGTCGCTGTGATCGCGTACGCCAACTTCCACGTTATGGTTGCTTAGCGTGAGCCGTGCATTAGCTTCTACGCCCATGGACTCATAAGCTCTATTATTGTTTTTGTAGTTCAGTCCTGCTTCATCCTGAACACCGTGTAGGATAGCCAGAGCGTCGACGTCGCCATTGTTTGCTGCTTCAACATAAGCGTTACCACCGTCAAGCTTGAACCAGTTACGGGCAAACTCGTTATAATAACCGAGCACATTGAGGGTCAGATTCTCGCTGGCCGCAAACGCATAATTTACACTGTAGCCTGTGTGCGAATTATCCATCTGGTCAATTTCAGAAAGTCCGTAACGGCGGTTTTCATTTTGAGCAAAGTCGGCATCTGTTAGACCAAGATAGGTTTCATTTGAGATTTCTTCGGAATACTGAATCTTAGCCAACAGACTTTGGCGGTCGCCAGTCCACTGGAGTTTTGCAACGTAGTCTTCAATATCAAACCCGGCATCACGGCTGCTGCGGTCAATATCTTTGAAGCCATTGCTGCTACGCTGAACAGTTTCCAGCAAAAAGCCAAATTGGCCTTCTGTTGAGCCAACGTAAGCGTGAATATCGCGGCTGCTGTTGTCGCCAAATTCAGTTAATACTTGTCCGCTAAATGCTTCGGGAATTGGTGTAGAGACCAGGTTCAGAACGCCACCCGTTGTTTGGGGACCGTAGCGCAGTAATGGGGCACCTTTCAAAACTTCTACCGATGACATACGGAGGGTCGTCGGGAAATAGTATGCTGCCGGATTTGAATAAGGTGCTGGTGCCATCATTACACCATCTTCCAATAGTGTCACTTTACTTACTCGACCTGCCGTGGCTGCACGAATACCTATGTTCGGGCGCAGTCCCTGGCCGTCTTCTTCACGGACGTAAATGCCCGGAATTGTTTTCATTAGTTGGTTGATGTCTGTTGGCACTTCAATGCGCATTTGCTCTTCGTCTATAACGGCGCCCGATCCGGCAATACTGCGCGCATCGCTTTTGTTGCCGATAATCTTTATTTGTTCGATATCGGTTTCGACATTGGCAGTATCATCGGCAAATGCCGGCGCAGCAAAAACCGCAAGTATTGTGCTAGCTAGGATTGTTTTTTTCATAACGGACTCGATTTACCTTTTTTTAAAAGTAATTTTAGTTTTAATGAATTAGGCGGCGAGAATGATAATTAAAATAAGAATGATTCGCAATAGTGTTTTACGGTTTCTTTGATTAAACTCATCGGATTTTAGAAAAGTTACGTAAGGAATGTATTAAGGAATCGAAAGGAAAAGGAAACGCTTTGTCAGCAGCTGATATACCTGCCAATGAGGCACAACGCTTAGCCGTTTTGAGGTCACTCAACATTCTTGATAGCGGCAAGAGTTCTGAGTTTGAAAATTTGGTTAACTTAGTCAAACAGGTTTTTAACATTCCGATGGTTGCCGTTTCGTTTGTGGACGAAAACAGGCAATGGTTTAAATCCTCTGTCGGGCTTCCCGTGTGTGAAACCCGCCGGGAGGTGTCTTTTTGCGCACATGTTATTGCTTGTGGCAGCCCCGTAATTGTTGAAGATGCCATGCTGGATGACCGTTTTTTTGATAACCCGCTGGTTACGGGCGACCCCTATTTGAAGTTTTATGCGGGTGTGCCGTTAGCACCGTTTGAAGGGGCTATTTTAGGCACTCTGTGTGTAATGAGTGATAAGCCGAGAGAGTTTAGTGAGGTTGATCATCGCTTACTCACACAGTTTGCCAAACAAGTAGAAGCCCTTATCCGCCACTATGTCGATCAAACTCAGCTTTTAGAAAGTAACGAAAAACTCGAGCAACAACAGCGGCTTTTAACGTTGATGCATGAGGCAGAAAAACGCGCAAATAATGCAAAATCAGACTTCCTGTCCTCAATGAGTCATGAACTAAAAACGCCCTTGCATGCGATTGCCGGATTCAGCCAATTGCTGTTAAAAAGCCAAAAAGAAAGTCTGTCTGAGAAACAACGCAATCATGTTAATCAAATCTATGAAAGCAGTGATTATCTGCTGTCTCTGATTAATGACGTGCTTGAGCTGTCTAAAATTGAAGCGGGGATGTTGTCAGTTTCCATGGGGCCTGTGCGCTTGAAAAGCGTCGTTGATGAAGTGACTGAAACGATAACAGTGCTGCCCGCCGCCGAGGGTATATCGGTTAAGTTTAATGTCGACAATGACGATGAACTTTGTGTTCACGCGGATGAAAAACGGTTACGACAAGTTTTTTATAATTTGCTATCGAATGCAATTAAATACAACTCCGTGAAGGGTACTGTTGAACTGAAATGGCGCCATCTGGAAAGTGGAATGGTGAGAGTTGAAATAAAAGATACTGGGGTGGGTATTGTGCCGGAAAAAGAACCTCAACTGTTTCAGCCTTTCAGCCGCTTAGGTTACGAGGATAATGACGTTATAGAAGGCACTGGAGTGGGTTTAGCGCTGACGCAGAAAATTGTAGAGTGTCTGCAGGGTCGGATTGGTTTTAGTAGTGCAGCAGGTAAAGGGAGTACCTTTTGGTTTGAGTTGCGAGATGGAGGGTAAATTATGTCAGCGAGGGATATTGCGAATGCAAGAGTACTGATTGTTGATGACAATCAAACCAACATAGAACTCCTCATAGCATTACTAGAAGAAGCAGGGTATCAGTACCTTGAAGGTATACAAAACCCCAGGCACATAGACGAAAAAATGGCGTCGTTTAAGCCCGATCTTATTTTATTAGATTATAAAATGCCGGAACTGAGTGGTGCCGATGTACTTGAGCATATGAACCAAAATTATGGCGAAGATGCTCCTCCAGTGGTTATGCTCACCGCCCAGAATGATAAAAAAATTCGGCTTCGGTCGCTTGAGCTTGGTGCTGTGGATTTCCTGACAAAACCGTTCGATTACGAAGAAATATTGCAGCGCTTACGTAATATCCTCGAGGTTCACTATCGATCTCAGGCCAGACGAGACGCCTCATTATTCTTCGAGGCAATTGCAAGTGAACGTTCGGCGGAACTCGAGGAGTTGGTTCTCGAAGACATGCTAACCGGGCTCCCCAATAGACGAGCCATTCTGCAAGAAGTGGGTGCGATGGTGCGCTCAGAAAAAGGTTGTAGCGTTGTTTTTCTGGTGATAGATGAACTGGAAGAAGTGGCTCAATTGCATGGCTACCCGTTGGCTGAAGCGTTTACTCGTGAACTGGCGTTGTTGTTACAGAGTAAAGCGCCTGCTCGCAGTTTCATTGGTAGTTGGGGGCAACAGGAATATGTTGTGGTGTTTGAGGCCAAGCTAGATGATGACCTTATGACGAAAGGTCATCAGCTGGTGGATGTCGCCAGTGGTGATCATGACTACGAAACACTTTTGTTTACTATTGCTGCACGGGCAGGAATCAGCTCTACTTTAGACCGGGGTATGGAGCCGGATGAGCTGGTACGACAGGCTTCACTGGCGTTGCCAAAGAAAGGCACAAATCTTGTTGGCTTGTTTTCAGATCAGTTGCATCGTGATTTGGCTGAACGAATCAGTTTACGCAATGATTTAAGGGCGGCGTTAGAATCCAATGCTCTTCAACTGTTTTACCAGCCTAAATATGATCTGACCACCGGTAAGATAACCAGTGCTGAAGCACTCATTCGTTGGCGGCACGCGGATAAAGGCTTTATCTCACCCGCATTGTTCATTCCTTTGGCCGAGGAAACCGGTGATATCAGAGCCGTAGGAGATTGGGTGACTGAACATGCGATAAAGCAGCTGGCCAGATGGAACAAGCAGAGCGTCGTTGATGAGAATTTTGTTCTGGCAATAAATGTATCTCCTCAACAAATGGTGACGGGAACCTTTGCATCCGATTTACTAGAATGCTGCTCACGCCACGATGTGGAACCTCGACAGGTACAGGTAGAAATTACTGAGTCGGCTTTCATGCAAAACGTAGTAAAAGTCCAACGTGAATTGGAAATATTGACGCAAGCAGGCGTCACAGTCGCAATGGATGATTTTGGCACCGGTTATTCATCGTTGTCCTATTTGCGGAATTTACCGATTAGTGTGATTAAAATTGACCGCAGTTTTGTTATGAACTTGGTGAGTGACTTATCAGACCAACAGCTTGTTGGCACTATTGTGCTAATGGCACATAATTTTAAATGCTCCATTGTTGCTGAAGGTATTGAGACAGTGGAACAGGCTAAATTATTAGTCAAAATGTCGTGTAATGAAGGACAAGGGTTTCTTTTTTCAAAACCAATTGCTCAAAAAGAATTTGAGGATTTAGTGCAATCACCAGCACATTCTATAGAATCCTACCTCAACAGCTAAAAATAACAGGATGGCAAGTATGGCCGGTATCACCATCAAAGGAAGTCTTTTTATTCTCGCGGCAATGCTGCTGTCAGGATGTGCGCTTTTATCTCCAACAAAACAAAAGCCAACGTATTACCAGTGTGGGGCTATTGAATTAAGCGTGCAGCATAAAGAGCAAAACGTGCTGTTAAACTATCATTCGGAACAGGCAATTTTAACGCAGAAGGTGAGCGGTTCAGGGGCACGATACTCAAATGATAAAGATCCGGTAACGCAATATTGGAATAAAGGAAGTGAAGCAACCATTACTTGGGAAGGTCAGGATTTGCCCTTATGCGTTGAGCGGGGAACCTTGCCGAAACATTTTACTGCCAGAGGCAACGAGCCGTTTTGGCAGGTTGCAGTAAATCCTCAGCATATGGCATTAACGACACCTGAGAGTGAAGCGATAATTGACTTAAAGCCTGCGCAAGTGGTTTCTAAGCAGCCTTATGAATGGCGTATTGAATCGACGACGGGAAAACACCTTATTGTTATTGATCGGTTATGTCGCGACTCAATGAGTGGCCGGCTATACCCGTATCAGGTTGATTTACAGGAATCTGACCGAATGTACTCTGGCTGCGGAGGTGACAGTGAGTGGTTGCTTCAGGGCGCAGTATGGCAGTTGTCTCAGTTTGAAGGACAGGCAATCCATTCTAAGCCACCGACTATTCAGTTTTTAGAAGACGGTCAGCTAGCGGGCTTTAATGGCTGTAACCGCTACTTTGGTCACTACAATATGGGCGGTGAGCTCGCGCAGTTGCGCATTACTGGAAGCACAAAAATGGCATGTAGCGATACCGCAGATGAGTTGTCGCGGCGGTTCAGCGAGGTGCTAGGGCGTGTTTACCAGGTTAACATTGATGATAAAGGCCGCTTGATCCTCAGTACTCGTGGAGGTCGAAAAATGGTGTTTAAACAGAAAAGCGAATAAGACAAAGGCGCCACCATGCAATTAAAAAAATATACAGACTACGGCCTGAGAGTGCTTATGTATCTGGCGGCAAAAGAAGATACAAAACGCGCCACTATTGATGAGCTCAGTCGTCTATTCAATGTGCCAAGAAACCATTTAAATAAGGTGGTTCATCAACTGGGCAAGGAAGGACTGATTGAGACACGGCGTGGGAAAAATGGCGGCTTTTTATTGGCTGTTGAGCCCGCTGACGTTCGCTTGGATAAAGTGATCCGCCGCTTAGAGGGCGATGAATACTGGATAGATTGCCATAAACCTGAATGCGTGATTTTTCCGGTCTGCGAATTGAAAAATGTTATTAACCAGGGCAAAGAAACGTTTTATAAATTTTTATCAAACTACACTCTTGCTTCGTTACTGACTCATAAAGCAGAGCTTAGAGAACGATGGGGAACGCCCATTAGGGTAACTATCGATAAAGAGTAGCCTTTGGTCGCAATGCTCGCATCTGTCGTTGCAATTGATCCGCGTTGGGAGTATCAAAGAAGGTAAATACTGGAATGAACTCTGGGGAACGGTATGTTGAAAAAAGTAGCGGTCGGATTAACCATAGCTTTAGTTGGCCACTCGGCACAAGCGGCTGAATGGCTCCATTGCGGAAATGTGTTTGATAGTGAAAGCGGACGTCTGGCGGGTGAACGCTACATTGAAGTGACTGACAACAAGATCACCGCAGTAAAAGTCAATGCTCCGGGGGGAGATGCTACGGTAACGGACTTGAGCTCGCATACTTGCCTGCCGGGCTTAATCGACCTTCATGTGCATCTTGATGGTCAATCCGGGCCTAACTCTTACATAAAGCAGTTTACTGAAAACCCAGCCGACTTAGCTCTAAAAGCGCACCATTATGGTATGAAAACATTGAATGCTGGTTTTACAACCGTAAGAAATCCAGGCGATTCTGACAACGTTACCATTGCACTGCGCGATGCGGTGAAGGCCGGAATTGTTGATGGCCCAAGAATTTATTCTGCGGGTAAGTCATTGGCAACCACAGGCGGACACGCCGACCCAACGAATGGTTGGAAAGAGGCTTTAATGGGACGCCCAACACCTAAAGACGGTGTGATTAATAGTGCTGCCGATGCGCGGGAAGCGGTGCGTCAGCGCTATAAAGATGGCGCTGATTTTATCAAAATAACTGCCACAGGCGGTGTTTTAAGCATGGCCAGTAGCGGAAATAACCCACAGTTTACCGACAACGAACTAAAGGCTTTGGTTGATGTGGCTGACGACTATAATTTTCATGTCGCGGCACACGCCCACGGTAAAGTCGGTATGTTGCGCGCTGTGGAAGCTGGGGTCACGTCGATTGAGCACGGCACTTATATGGACGATGAGGTTATCGCTGCGATGAAGGAACATGGAACCTATTTGATCCCAACCATCCTGGCGGGTAAGTTTGTCGCAGAGAAAGCTGAAATTGATGGGTACTTTCCCGATGTTGTCAGGCCAAAGGCCCGCGCGATAGGACCGAAAATACAAGATACCTTTGCTAAGGCTTATAAAGCGGGAGTGAACTTTGCTTTTGGTACGGACAGTGGTGTCTCAGCGCATGGCGATAACGCGTTAGAATTCCAGTATATGGTGGAAGCCGGAGTGCCTGAAGCAGAGGCAATTCAAGCGGCAACCTCTATTGCAGCTCAATTCCTGAAAAATGATGATATTGGTTACCTTGAAGAAGGTAAGCTGGCGGATATCGTTGCCGTAAAAGGGAATCCGTTAGACGACATTACTCTATTACAGAATGTCAGCTATGTTATGAAAGACGGAAAAGTTTATAAGCACCAGTAAGAAATATAGAGGGGTTAGTCGAAGCGTACTGACCCTTCCAGTTTTAACGATATGTGGTCGCCACTGCGCACTTCGTACTTTGTTTTTTCATCCTCATTAGATACCCATAATTGCACCCGTGCAGGCAGAATTACCGGACGTTTGAATGTTACATCGATATAAGTGACGGCCCTTTGTTGGCTCCTTTCAAGCTCAGCCTGAGCTCTTGCCATCATGTACATGCCATGAATAATGGGCTTTTTAAATCCGAACCAACGAGACACCAGAGGGTGTAGGTGAATGGGGTTAAAGTCTCCGGAAATACGTGCATAACGCCGGCCCATTCCGCTGCCCAGCTGCCAATGACTTAAGTTTTCCCAATTGCCTTCAGGTTCAAAAGGTTTTACCGCTGCGGCGTTTTTTCGTGATGGCCCTGAATGTTGTCCGGTCATTACTTGATAAACACTTGAGCACGTGGCGACTTTCTCATTTTGTTGCCAAAACTCAACGACAAACTCGGGGCGCAAGCGTCGCGGTGAAACATTCGGGCCGCGTTTAGGCACCTTAACTTTTGATACCAGCTGAAAAGGCGCTTGCGTGGAAATAACGTGGTGTCGCTCAATTTTGTTACTTACATGAACAAGACCAGGGGCTGGCCAGGGGAAGCTTTCGTCAAGCATTTGTGACAGGTGCGCCCTTTGTGCAATGCAATACAACATAGCTAAAGGTACTTCGCTAACAAAACCATTAAACGCTTGTTGATAACGACTGAGGTGCTTTGCTGCGGGCGCAGGAATAGAGTACTTTTTCAACAGCGTCTCTGATTCTGCTTCAGATTCGTCGCTGCGTTGTAACGTCAATAGAGAACGCAGCAGCATGCTTGGCATAGGCGCTAGCTTTTGAGGGCTTGTATCAACACGTTCCATAGTGATCATTAAACTCCATACTGGCAATAGAGTCATTCTCGCACATGTCTTGTACTATCAACAGTCCGACCACTAAAAAGCCGCTCAGTAGAGCGGCCTTTTACGTTCCTTTTACTTTTTAGACTCGAGGTCTTCGTTAAGATCTTCGTCATGTTTTTCAAGGTCCCAGGGCAGTACTCCAGGGCTGTGATGACGAAAATGAAGGTAGTTTTCAAACTGATTAATCACATCATTGATGATGTCGGTTTGCTCATAACCGTACAGGTCATAAGATTGACCACCTTGTCTGAGGAACACCTCTGCCCGATAGTAGATTTCTCTATTTTTTTCGTTCGTCAGGGCAAATTCCGGTAACAGGTATTCTCTTAAGCGGATCTCGTAAGCGAACTCTAAGTCGCCGTTTCGTTCAACACTGAGAATAATGCGATTGTGCTCCTCGTCAGTCCTGAATTCTGTTGGCCAGTCCTGGTCTTTCAATTCGTCCCGGACTCTCTTCATGCTCTCGGTCGCCGGTCCATTGATAAACTCCAGTACAGCCTCTTTATCTGGAAAATCGACCAGTCCGGCCAAGCGTTTCTTCCAATAGTCTGCGCCTTCGTTTACCCCTCGGCGATGAGAATGGCGGTGACTCTGAAGGCTATTGGACTGATGGCCCTCGATGATAAGTGCGCGCCACATACCTGCTGCGGATATCAAAATAATGATGGCAAAGGGTAACGCGCTGGTAACCGCCGCCGTTTGCAATGCGCCTAAGCCTCCTGCTACCAGCAGCACTGAAGCCACAACACCTTCGGTGCTTGCCCAAAAGACACGTTGCCAAACAGGTGTTTCCATCGTTCCGCCCGACGATAGCGAGTCGATAACCAATGAGCCTGAATCTGACGAGGTAACGAAAAAGGTGATAATGAGGAATACGGTCAGGAAGCTCAAGATACTGGTCATCGGTAAATTCTCATAGAGCTTGAACAACGCAACGGCCTGGTTGTTTTGCACTTCAGAAATTAGCGATGTGTAGCCTTCGTTCATGATCATATTCAACGCCGTATCGCCAAACACGGCGAACCAGAGGAACGTGAATATTGTGGGTACCAGCATCACACCGAAAACGAACTGGCGAATGGTACGGCCTCGGCTGATTTTAGCGATAAACAGCCCGACAAATGGCGCCCAGGCGATAGTCCAGCCAAAGATGAATAATGTCCAGTTACCAATCCAGTCACTGTGCTCATAAGCTTGTAGATTAAAGGTTCTTTCCACAATGCCGCTTAAGTAGGCGCCAGTGTTTTGTAAGAAGGTCTCCAGAATATGAATGGTAGGTCCAACCGCGAAAACAAAGAGAAGTATACATATCGCTAAGGCGATGTTAATCAGCGATAGTCGTTTAATCCCCTTATCCATGCCAGCAACGACTGATGCAATTGCCGCTAGAGTAATAAGACCAATCGAAATAACCTGAACCATGGTGCCAACAGGAATGTCCGGCCACAAATAATTGAGGCCGGCGTTAATTTGTATAACGGATAGGCCTAACGTGGTTGCGATACCAAACATGGTACTGAGAATAGCGAAGGTATCTATTGTATGCCCAATTGGACCGTTAATTTTCTCACCAATAAGCGGATACAAGGTTGAACGCATGGTGAGCGGTAACCCGTGGCGAAATGAAAAATAAGCCAATACCAAGCCCACCAGGCCGTAAATCGCCCATATGTGGAAACCCCAGTGGAAGTAAGCAATTTGCATGGCCTGTTTCGCTGAACTGACAGTTTCAGCGGCTCCTGCAGGAGGTTCGGCGTAATGCAGGATGGGTTCGGATACGCCGAAAAAGAGCAAGGCAATGCCGTAGCCAGCGGAAAAAAGCATGGCAAACCAAGAGGTGAAGCTGTACTCAGGCTCGCAGTGATCGGGACCCAGCTTAATTTTCCCCCAGCTTGAAAGAGCCACACCAACAATAAACATAAGGAAGAGTGCGACCGCTAACATGTAGAACCAACCGAAGTTTTCGGTAATTCCGGCCAGGGTCCACTCAAATAACTGGCCTGCTTTTTCTGGGGCACTGAGGGTGCCTATAACCAGAAGAGCTATGACAATAACCGCAGGAAGAAACACCGGCACTAAAATCGCAGAATGCCATTTGCGCTTTTCGGCTGACATAAAAGCTCCTGTTTTTATTATGGATTATCTATATATAGACTACTTAAAAAGATTTGTAATGGGTCACTTTACATTAATGTACTGTTTAGTTTCCGAACACTGAGGTATTATTGCGGTGTTATTGAAATCGGTAATAAGTGGCTTAGCGGTTATGAGTACTGAGAAAAATCCGGTTAATTTAGAGCACTTAGCAAACGCTGTTCCTGGAGCCCTCTATCAACTCCAGCGTTCGCCCGACGGAGAGTTAAAATTTAACTACATAAGTCAGGGCGTGAAAGCTATTTATGGTTGTTCTGCCGAGGAATTGGCAAACGATATCAGTTTGTTAAGCCACATTATTCATCCCGACGATTTACAATCTGTATTAACCAGTATGCACGAGTCTGCTCACTATCAATACTTGTGGGTAAAAGAGTACCGGGTGCTTCGAAATGGTCGAGAGGCCTGGATTTATGGGCACGCTGTTACGATCCGGCAAGAAGACGGCAGCACCCTCTGGAATGGACAAATGCTGGATATTACAGAGCGAAAAATGCTGGAGCTAAAGGTTGAGGAAAATCAGCGAAATTTAATATTGGCTGAACGGGTGGCCGGTTTAGGTCATTGGCAACTCGATTTAGAAACGGGTCAATCTCTGTGGTCAGAGACTATGTACGATCTGCATGAGTTGAATAAAGCCACGGCCAAGCCATCGTTGGCATTAGCGATGGAAAGAACTCACCCGGAAGACCGGGAAAAAGTATACGCAGCTATCGAGGCCGTCAAGCAGTCGGGTGCACGAGACGTTGAGCATAGGATCATACTGGGCGATGGCGAAGTTCGCTGGTTAAGATCTTCGGGAATTTATCGTGTTGATGACGCTGGCCGGGAAATTATTTTCGGTACCTCTCAGGACATTACCGACTATAAGGAGCTTGAGCTTAAACTTAGGCAGACCGGCGGTAGTGATGAGTACACCGGATTTTATAACCGCCGACTCATGCTGCAGTCTCTGCAACGACGTTTCAGCCTTTTTCAGGCGCACGCTGAGTACCGGTATTATGTGCTGGTTCTGCAGGTTGCTGACGATGCAGAAACGTTGACGAAGGTCAGCCAAATTGTGCGTAAAAGCATTCAGGATTATGATATCCCAGGATATTTAGGAAACGGACTTATTGTGGTACTGATGTCGACTTTGTCAGCGGAGCAGAACAACGAATGTTTGAGCGCTATTCGGCAGCAGCTAATAAAGGGTAACCTTGATCACAAAGTGGCGCTTGAGTGCGCTCAGGTTACCGATCTTCGGTTTGACGATATATTAATACGCGCCATGCGCTAATTTACTGGCTTATCAATAGCCCAGTCACTTGTTTTCCCCATAATGTTAAGTGGTAGCCGCTCCCCAAAGCTTATGTGCTCGGGTATTTCCACAGCGAGCAAACGTTCAGCCAGCCACCTTTTAATGTTCTGTTCTGTCATTTCCATACTGGCACTGTTCTGTGGGACAACAAAAGCTTTTAACCCACTGCCTTCTGCTGGCTGCATAGGTCTGACGCTAGCGTCGGCAATTTCAGGGTGTTGTTTTAAACAATTGCTAATGTGTGCCGGAAATACATTGGTACCACGTATCGAAACGGCTTTATCAATGCGCCCCTCAATCTTAAATTCGTCTGCATTTTGCCAGTTGAGGTTATCGGGTAACTCAAAGGTATTTTGAGTCTGTGAGTCAGTTAACAGCTGAGGTGTCTCAAGGTTACTGCGCCAGCGTGATAACAGACGGTAATTGTTCTCGGGTTCGCACCGGTAGCCAATGCCCGCCGTTTCAGAACTGCCGTAAATTTCAATCGCCCGTGCTGCGCCCTTAGCATATAGCTGATGCAGTGTACTGGCAGGGCAAGGACCTGCTGAACTCATAAAAAGCACACCTGGCGGCAAGAAGGAAATTTCTGTCGCAAGTTGAGTTAATAGCTCCGGAAAACCAACGACGATGTCCCCGGTTCGCAGACCCCCGTTGCGTACGTGACTGTAAGCTTTGAAACCTCTTAAAACCGGAACATTTGTCAGGTGTGGCAGTAGCACAGTAAACAAAAAGCCATAAATATGGTGACTGGGTACTAATGCAACGACGCGACTTGGAAATAGGTCGTAGTGGTTATTAAAAACGTTAACAAACTCATTAACTTCGTTGACTAAGTCGCTCCAGGAATGTTCGCAGGTTTTTGGTTGGCCAGTGCTGCCTGATGTCGTCACTGTTACGTTCCGGGAGTGAACTTGACGTGATTTCAGAACAATCTCAGCCCAATCGGACAGACTGTCGCGGCGCAGCAGGTAGTCTTCGACACCACTGTCTCCCATGTGGAAGAATTGGACGATGCGCCCGGCTAGGGCAAGCCGCTCTAGTGAGTCGACAGCAATTTCGTCATTTCCACTGTCATTTGTGGATTGATGTTTTGCCACCAGCCTGTCGTCTTCATGCCACTGTCGGCGTTTCCAGAACTCGCTTTCGAGCGGCCGCATTCGCGCCAACTCATCGGCGAGGAGATCACCGATGAGGGTAACGACAAAGTGATGCTGCAATGAGTCTTCCACCATTAAAGACGCTTAACAAAGACCCAATAGCTGTCACCGGTCAGGGCTTTTTTCATGTGCACTTTGACCTTAGTGGGCTTCATTTCATAATCGAAGACGTACTCGAACATGGTATTTAAGTTACCGTTTTTTACGCCTTCGTCGAAACGACCTTTAAACTCAGGACTATTCGTACAAGGGGCTACTTCTTTGAAAAAGTTTTTACCAACAACCGCGCCAGGATCTCGACCGGTTATGTCCCCTTCAGCTGCATTGTACTGAATGATTTTGCCACTGCCATCTAACTGAATAGCGCCAAAAGCGATATCGTTTAATTTATCATCTGACATTTTAGCCAGAGTGTTTTCAATATCATCAGAACCAAACTGAACAATTTCCATAGCGTTACCTCTATCGTGAATGTATAGACTAATAGTTAGGCTCCAGATATTTAGATCATGTTTTCTTAACACTTCTTAAAGTGAAATTGAAAGCAAGCAGGTCTATACTGGTTTCCAGGTAAATAATTAAGGACAAAAAAAATGCCCAGAACGCCTAAATTTCATCGGGAAACTGCGCTCAATAATGCGTTAAAGCTCTTCTGGCGCAAGGGGTATCATGCGACCTCGATGAAAGACATTGAAGAAGAAATGGATATGCGGCCGGGAAGCATCTATGCAGCCTTTGGCAATAAAGAGAGCTTGTTTAAAGAAACCCTGGAAGAGTATTCGGTGCTTGCCGCAAATGACTTTAAGCAGACTTTAGCGCAAAAGTCTTCTGTGTTGCAGGGACTCAGTTTATACCTTCGCAATTTAGCCGTAATGAATGCAACCTGTGAGCCAACCAAAGCCTGTATGTTGGTAAAGACGTTGCTGGAATTTACGCCGGAAGACAAAGCGTTTAGCGATCCTGCTCGCAGTTATCTGGAGGAGTTTGAACAACTCTTTACTGAAACATTTGAATTAGCACAGCAACGTGGAGAAATAGGTCGTTCGCAGTCACCTGAGCGCCTTGCGCGAGTATTGCAGACCAACATTATTGGTTTGCGCACTATGGTCAGACGAGGGCTAACTCAGTCGCAGTTGGAAAGTTTAGCTGACGATATCGTGGTGAGAATTATTCCTTCAAGCTAAATAAGCTTTTGTAACTTTTGGGATCAAAGCGCCAAGTCATCAGCAGAATGAGCAAGCCCACAATAATGTGCAATTGCCAGCCTAAACTGTAGTTGCCTGAAACGTCTCTAAACCATCCGGTTAGCAGCGGCATCAGGCTGGCAAACATGAAGCCAATACCCTGCATAAAGGAAACCAGTCGACCGGCCTGAACCGGATTGTCGATATGGTCTAGTGCCATGACAATGCATAAAGGGAAGGCGCCGCCTAAACCAAACCCACAAAGTGCTGACCACACCCAGGGGGCTTCTGTCGGAAACCAGCTTAATCCAGCGAATCCGGTCATCTGAATCATAACGGCGGCGATTAACCAGAACCGACGATCTTGTGTTCGGGATAGTGCGGGCAGTAACAAAGCGCCGAACACCTGGACCAAAGAAAATAGCGCTAATAGGTTTCCTGCTTTTTGTGCTGGCCAGCCGAACTCCGCGTAGAATGGTGCTATCCAGGCGATAAACCCGGCATAACCGGCATTGACCAAGGCGAAATAAATGCCGAGCAGCCAGGCTCTGGGATAACGGTGAGCACGCAATAACAGATGCCTTGGAGGAATGCTGGCTACCGGTACGCGATTAAAGGGGAGATACCAAATGACAAGGACTAATAAAGCTAATAGTGACCAGCTTCCCAAAGCCTGAAATCGCTCGGGTAATAAGTTTGCGGCCCACGGAGTGACCACCGCGCCCAGAGCGGCCCCGCCCATCAGCGCGGCAGACCAAAGCCCGGTCACCATACCCAGGCGGTTTAAGTATTTTTGTTTGGTCAGTTCGGGAATCACAATGTGAAGCAAAGCAATGCCAACGCCGCCGATCAGAGCACTGCTAATCAGGCTGGCGCTCGTTGGCTCAAATAGTCGTGCTATCAAGCCAGCACAAAGTATTAGCAGACCAAGACCTATTCCCTGCCGATAGCCCAATGCAGTGGTGACACGGCCTGCAAATAACGCCATTAAACCAATCATTAAGATGGGCAATGTGGTCAGTAATGAGATTTCACTAAAAGACAGACCCGTAATTGTCTGCAGCTCTTCGGTGAGTGGCCCTACGGAGGTCAGCAAAGGGCGCAGGTTCAACCCCAGCAGTACCAGAACGAACAAGCCGAAGAGCAAAGAACGTATTGAAGATTTCGTCACAGGCGTTGATGGAGTCTGCAAATTAGTACCGCTGGTTTGTAAAAGCCATACTTTACTCAATTTTCATCGTGGTGTGAAACCGTGTTATTATTTCGCGCCAACAGTGACTGTCCGTTTCTTAAAAAGAGTACCCGTTATGACCGCGTCTCCGGTGTTAGGGAATTTGTTTATCATTGCGGCGCCCAGTGGCGCAGGCAAATCAAGCCTGATTCGGGCTTTGTTGGAAAAGCACTCTGATCAATCAATGCAGGTGTCCGTATCCTCCACTACACGCGCCCCGCGTCCGGGGGAAGTGCAGGGTGTTCATTACCACTTCCTTACTACTGACGAGTTCGAGCAGCGTATTGATGCGGGTGAGTTTTACGAGTGGGCGCGGGTCTTTGGAAATTACTATGGAACCTCCCGTAAAGTCGTTGAGTCTCTGTTGGCTGAAGGCAAAGATGTCTTTTTAGATATCGACTGGCAGGGTGCCCAGCAAGTTCGTGAACACCATCCCGATGTACGATCTGTGTTTATTGTGCCGCCAAGCCTTCAAATTCTGGAAGAACGATTGCGCTTTCGTGGGCAGGATTCTGATCAGGTTATTGCCGAACGTATGGCAAAAGCACAGGCAGAAATGTCTCATTATCATGAGTTTGACTACTTACTGGTCAATGACGATTTTGATACTACCCTGGCGTCGCTTGAGCACATAGTAATGGCACAGCGGCACAAAATGCCGCATCAGCAAGTAAGATATTCAAAGGTATTGAAGGAATTGCTTGGATAATAGGCCCGAATTCCGTATAATTCTTAGCCTTTCGAAAAATACGACTCACGCTTTATTGGGAGTAAACCATGGCTCGCGTAACTGTAGAAGATGCTGTAGACCGTGTTGGTAACCGTTTTGATTTGATTTTGTTAGCCTCACGCCGCGCGCGTCAATTGGCTAATGGTAAAGAGCCACTAGTTGAAACAAAAAACGAAAAACCAACTGTAATTGCTTTGCGTGAAATAGAGCAAGGCCTTATCGACAACGAACGTCTGGATATCGAAGACCAGGCCGCTCAAAAGCAGCAAGACGCTGAAGAACTGCGTGCGGTAGACGCTCTGCGCGGTATCGAATAAAAGTTTCTTTTCGCCAACGGCATCAATGCCGTTGGCAATTCTGTCAAATCCCCTTATTCTGAAAGTATATTCATAGATCCGCTGTTATCCGGGGAGTTATCTGGTGTACTTATTTGAAGGCTTAAAGGCTCAGGTTAGTGAGTATCTTCCGACTGAACAAGTGGAACGTATTCGTGATGCCTTTGTGGTAGCAAACGAAGCACATAGTTCGCAAAAACGCAGTAGTGGTGAACCTTACATTACTCACCCGGTTGCTGTAGCCAGTCTGCTTGCCGATATGAGATTGGATTGCGAGACACTGATGGCGGCCTTGCTGCATGACGTGATAGAAGACACCGAAACCAGCCGGGAAGATTTGGCCGAGCGCTTTGGCGCAACCGTCGCCAGTCTGGTTGAAGGGGTCTCTAAACTGGACAAGCTGCAATTTAATTCCAAAGAAGAAGCTCAGGCTGAAAACTATCGCAAGATGATTATGGCTATGGTGCAGGATATTCGCGTTATTCTGATTAAGCTAGCCGACCGCACTCACAACATGCGTACCATACAGCATCTGCGTCCGGACAAACGCCGTCGCATTGCTCGTGAAACTTTAGAAATATATGCGCCGTTGGCCCATCGGCTGGGTATGCATGATATTAAGAATGAGCTGGAGCAACTGGGCTTCTGGGCGTTGTACCCCTGGCGCGGGAAGCTACTGGAATCAGAAGTAAAACGTGCTCGCGGTAACCGTCGTGAATTTACGGAACGCGTGCAAAGTGAAATTAATTCGCGGCTTGAAGGCAATAACATTAAGGCGCGGGTGTCGGGCCGTGAAAAGCATCTGCACAGCATTTATCGCAAAATGCAGGCTAAAGAAGTGAAGTTTGAACAGGTGATGGATATCTATGCTTTCCGCGTCATTGTGGACACAGTGGATACCTGCTATCGAGTTTTGGGTGCCTTGCACAATCTTTATAAACCCATTGAAACGCGCTTTAAAGACTATATCGCGATACCTAAGTCAAACGGCTATCAGTCACTGCATACCTCGTTAAAAGGGCCGCATGGGGTACCGGTTGAAATTCAAATCCGTACCGAAGAAATGGATCTGATGGCGGATCGCGGGGTGGCGGCACATTGGATGTACAAACAGTCGGATGACTCCAGTACCACGGCGCAGGTGCGTGCACGTAAATGGATGCAAAGTCTGTTAGAGCTGCAACAGAGTGCCGGGAACTCCTTTGAGTTTATTGAAAGTGTAAAATCCGACTTATTTCCTGATGAAATATACGTGTTTAGTCCCGACGGTCGTATTACTGAATTGCCACAGGGCGCAACAGCGGTAGATTTTGCTTACGCAGTGCATACGGATGTAGGCAACACCTGTATTGGTGCTCGGGTGAATCATCGTACCTATTCATTAAGCAAACCATTGGAAACCGGACAAACGGTCGAGATAAAAAATGCGCCGAACTCACGCCCGAATATCGCCTGGTTGAATTTTGTTGTGACTGGCAAGGCCCGGGCGAAAATCCGTCAATATTTGAAAAGCCAGGAAGCCGATGAAGCTCAACAGCTGGGGGAACGCCTGCTTCGTTCAGCCTTGGGCCAGGTCAGTTACGATGAAATTCCAGAGTCTGAATTTAACCGGGTGTTGCAGGAAACCAAAATTGATAGCCGCGAGAATCTGTTAAAACAAATTGGCTTGGGCAACATGATGTCCATTGCTATTGCCAAGCGCTTACTAGGCGATTTGCAGCCGATTAAAGACGACAATGCTTCGCAAAAAAGCTTATCGATAAAAGGGGCTGAGGGCCTGCTGGTTAGCTTTGCCAAATGCTGCCGGCCTATTCCGGGTGACGACATTATTGCGCATGTGAGTCCGGGCAAAGGTTTGGTTATTCATCGGCGTGAATGCAAGAACGTGAGGGGCCACGAAGACGATCCGGGGCGTTACTTCCCGGTTGAGTGGGATAACAAACCTGAGGCCGAGTTCATTTCTGAAATTCGTATCGAAATTGTAAACAATCAGGGCGTTCTGGCTAAATTAACCTCGTCAATTGCGACTACGGGTTGTAACATTGACGGTTTGCAGACCGAAGAAATTGACGCCAATATTTATTTTATTGACGTTGCCCTTACGATAAAAAACCGGAAGCATTTAGCGGACGTGATCCGTCACATTCGTAAGATGCCGGATGTTCAGCGCGTGACGCGCTTAAGGAAGTAATATGTCTAAAGTCATTATTTCAACGGATAAAGCGCCCGCAGCTATCGGCACTTATTCGCAAGCAGTAAAAATTGGTACCACCGTGTACCTTTCCGGGCAAATTCCTTTGGTTCCCGAGACGATGGAATTGGTTGGTGAAGACTTCACTGCACAGGCGGAGCAGGTGTTTAAAAACCTAACTGCCGTTTGTGAAGCTTCAGGCGCGGAACTGCAGGATATGGTCAAACTGCAGATTTATCTGACTGACCTGGGCCAGTTCGCTATTGTCAATGAAGTCATGGCAAAGCATTTCAAACAGCCTTACCCGGCTCGCGCGGCTATTGGCGTTAAGCAATTGCCAAAAGGCGCGCAGATTGAAATTGACGGCATTCTGGAGCTACCCAGCACCAATTAATTAAGCCGCTTCTGGTGTCGGCTCTCTGTCTTCCAGAGGGCGGCGCCAGATGATAATGGCAATAGCCACTGCTGCCAGAATAAAGCAATATCCCGTATGTAGACTGACCGATAAAGGTGAAATTTTAAAGCTGGCTCCCATCAACAGTGCCTGTGCTCCATAGGGGAGTGCCCCCTGCACTACGCAGGCAAAGATATCTAATAAGCTGGCGCTTTGACGTGGTGCCAGATTACCGGCTTTCGCTAAACGCTTACTTACCTCACCGGCAAGTAAAATACTGACGGTGTTGTTGGCAACACAAAAATTCGTCAGGGCCGTCAGCGCGGCAACCCCAATGGCGGATGCCCGTTGTTTGTGTTTACTGATTTTGTTGGCAGCACCTTCGACAAAAGCCGCTAAGAAAGCCAGTCCGCCCTGCTGGCGAATTAACGCTGATAAGCCACCAATGAGCAACGACAGAAGAAATATTTCCTGCATGCTGCCAAAGCCTTCGTATACATCCTGGCTGAAGGTGACCCACTCATAGCCGACTGTGAACATACCGAAAGCTGCAGCCAGAACAATACCCAGACCCAATACAGCAAAAACGTTAAGCCCCATTACTGCCAATACAATGATGGCGAAATAAGGCAGTGAAAGCCATAGGTTAGCTTCAGGGATCTCCAGAGGTACCTGGCTGGTATCGTAAGTAATGAGCCAAATAATAGTAAAAATAGCTGCAGGAATCGCGATTTTTAAGTTGGCACGGAATTTATCCCGCATGGTACAACCTTGTGTGCGGGTAGCGGCAATGGTGGTATCTGAGATAATGGACAAGTTGTCGCCAAACATCGCGCCGCTGACAAGTACTCCCGCCAATAACGGCAAGCTGATATCGGTGGCTTCACCAATCCCAAGAACCACGGGCGCCAGCGCTGCCAAGGTGCCCATGGATGTGCCCATGGCGGTTGAGATAACCCCCGCAATAATGAATAAGCCAGGCAGCAGGAAAGAAGCTGGAATAATATTTAAGCCTAAGGCGACCATGGCGTCGACGCCACCGGTTGCTTCGGCAACGGTCGAAAAAGCGCCCGCAAGCAAGTAGATTAAACACATGGTAATGATGTTGTTGTCGCCGACACCACCCACAAAGGTTTCGATTCGTTCTTCGAAGGCCTGCTTGCTCAGCAATACACCCAATACGATAGCGGGCAAAATTGCGACGGGACTGGGCAATTGATAAAACGCGTACTCCACTCCTTCGCTTTGAAAGTAGAGCCCGGTTCCTAAGAACAAAACTAAGAATAATGCGAGCGGTAACAGCGCTTTAGCGCTAGCCGGTTGGGGCGAAGCATCTGTCATGTGTCAGCCTTTTATTTTTATTTGGACGTCCAGAAGTTTATACAGCTAATTATCCTGATGCAACCTAATTCCAATTACGTGTAGACTGTCGGTTAAGTTGTTTTAGATCAGGATATAGATAATGAGCCCGGATGAACTGCATTTGCAAATACGAAATTTGCGACTAGAAGATTACGAACAATTAAAATCGTTGATGGACACGGTCTATAGAGACATCGGCGGATCGTGGAGTCAGTTCACGATAGAAAAGTTGATAAAAGATTTTTCCGAAGGCCAGTTTTGCCTGGAGGATAATGGGCGCATCGTTGGTGTCGCGTTAACGGTGAAAGTGGCTTATACCAAGTTTTCTAACCCCCATACCTATGACGATCTGTTGGGGCACAAGGAAGCCATTCTCAATGATAAAAAAGGCGATGCACTCTATGGCCTGGATGTTTTAATACACCCGGAGTATAGAGGTTACCGGCTGGGTCGTCGTTTGTACGATGCACGTAAAGAGCTATGTCGTCAGGCAAACCTGCGGGCTATTTTAGCGGGTGGTCGTATCGTGAATTACCATAAATACTCTGACGAGCTGACACCAAGTCAGTATCTGGATAAAGTACAACGACGTGAAATTTATGATCCCATTCTGACGTTCCAGTTGGCCAACGACTTTAGCGTGAAACGCCTGCTGGGTAAGTATCTGCCGGAAGATGAAAGATCGCGCGGTTTCGCTACTTTGCTGGAATGGAATAACTTTCTTTATGAGCCGTCGGACAACATTCTGACGACCCGGATTCAGAATGTTCGCGTGGGGGCGGTGCAATGGCAGATGCGTCCGGTTGAATCGGTAGAAGAGTTATTAAAGCAGGTTGAATATTTCGTTGATGCCCTGTCGGGTTACCAAAGCGACTTTGCGGTGTTTCCGGAGTTTTTCAACGCACCGTTAATGGGACTGACCGATCAAAGTCAGCAGATGGACGCCATTCGCTTTTTGGCCGGTTATACCGAGCTTTTCAAACGTGAAATGTCTCAAATGGCGGTCAGCTATAACGTCAACATCATTACCGGGTCCATGCCGTTTCAGGATGGCGACAGCATTTATAACGTCTCGTACCTGTGTCGTCGTGATGGCTCAGTCGAAGAACAGCGCAAGCTGCATATTACCCCGCATGAAAAGCGTGACTGGGTTATTGAGGGCGGCAGTGAGGTTAAAGTATTTGATACCGACGCCGGACGTATTGGCATTTTGATTTGTTATGACGTTGAGTTTCCCGAGTTGGGTCGCATAATGGCCGATGAAGGTCTGGAGATTTTGTTTGTGCCGTTCTGGACCGATACTCGCAACGCCTATTTGCGAGTTCGCCATTGCGCCCAGGCTCGTGCGGTAGAAAACGAATGTTATGTGGTGATTTGCGGTAGTGTGGGTAACTTGCCCGAAGTGGAAAGCCTGGATGTGCAATACGCTCAGTCAGCGGTATTTTCACCGTCTGACTTTGCCTTCCCGCATGATGCGATCATGTCGGAAACAACGCCGAACACAGAAATGCTGATGTTCTCAGACTTAAATCTGGATGAATTGCGGTACTTACACCACGAAGGCTCAGTTACGAATAAGAAAGACCGTCGTACTGACATTTATGAGGTGTCGCGCAAGCTTTCGGGTTAAGGCAACATTAGAATAACGCTAAACGGCACCATTGGCTGGCATCAATATAAAGCTGGCCAATATCGGTGCCGTTTAATTTTTGTTTGAGCGGATGTTTATCGAGCGCATCCCACTCACCACGTTCATAGAGTTCAGTCATTTGCAGTAAGTAGCCCCAAACACCCTCACGGCTTTTTAAGGCCTTTGCTATTTCTGAGGACAGCGGGAGTTGCTTCAGAACATTGTCCATCGATACACCCAGTATGATATCCAGTAATGACAGCATGCCGGTTAGAAAAGCGCTGGAACGGTGTTTTTCGTTGAGTATCTCTATGGTGAGCAATTCCATAAAACGAGCACGGGTGACTGATTTGATGGTCAGTTCCTCGGGCTGCCCTGCTGACACATTAGCTAATACAACCAGTGTGACAAAACGGCGAATTTCCGAGTCACCTAAATAGACTAATGCGTGTTGAATGTTTTCAATTTTTTTACGACCACCATAAAGTGCACTATTTACCAATTTGAGCAAGCTGTAGGTTAACGATAAGTCCTGTTCAATGATTTGTCGTATCGTATTCAGATCAAGCTCTTTCTTATGCACCTCAGATAATAATGTCAGTTTACTAATGCGGTTTGGTGAGAGTGACTTTTGCTGTACGACCTGGGGCTTCTCGAAGAAAAAGCCCTGGAAATAATCGAAGCCCAATTCAAGACAGCGTTCAAATTCGTCATGAGTCTCAACTCTCTCAGCTAATAATGGAACGCCCTTTTCCTTGAAAAAGCGGATTTTTTCTTCTAAATCTAACCCTTGCTCCTGGATATCGACTTTAACCATATTGATCATTGGAATAACCGGCCCCCACTGCCCGTCAAAGTCGTGGTCATCTAATGCAATGCGGTAGCCTTTTGCTGTGGTGCTGCTGCAGGCCTCAAGTAATGGCGCATCAACGCCCACGGTCTCCAGCAGCTCCACCCATACCGTTCGGGCATTGAGAAAAGAGGGGAAATCATTGAGCAGCGTACGGGCATGAAAATTAATGAATGCCTGCTTGCCCATGCACAGTGTTTGAATATCACCCAGTAAATGCTGCTCCAGAAGCAGCTTAGAAGTTGCTTCGTTTGGGTCTATATCCGGGAAGCTGTTCTCGGCGCTGTCGCGAAATAAAAGCTCGTAACCATAAACCTTCTGGTTTCTGGTCAATATGGGTTGCCGTGCAATGTAGGAGTACGACATTGTTATTCTTGTCTTCCTTGATGAAGCATAGGGTTAGTTCTGACCGATTCTCTCGGGTATACTGCTTATATCTAGTCCTATTTTCATAAAAAAGCAATGAGTCCTGAACGATATCAACGAATTAATCAAATGTTGGATAAGCGCCAGCCAGACCTGACGGTTGTCATGGAAAACGTGCACAAAAATCATAATTTATCTGCGGTAGTCCGCTCAGCAGATGCGATAGGTGTCCATGAAATGCACGCCATATGGCTGACTAAAAAGGCGCGTTTGTCGGGCGGTACAGCATTGGGTAGTCAGAACTGGGTGAAAATTCATAACCATAAAACGGTTACAGGAGCGCTGGAAGCAACTCAGGGTCAAGGTATGCAGGTGGTGGTGACACACCTGTCGGAACATTCGGTAGATTTTCGTGAAGTAGACTACACCAAGCCGACCGCTATTTTACTGGGGCAGGAAAAATACGGGGTAACCGATGAAGCGCTGGATGTTGCGGACTATCATGTGATGATTCCTATGGTAGGCATGGTACAGTCTCTGAATGTATCGGTTGCTGGTGCTGTAATGCTGTATGAAGCTCAACGGCAAAGGGAGTTAGCCGGATTCTACGATAAGCCGCAGGTGAGCGCAGAGGAGCGGCACCGAGTGCTGTTTGAAGGCGGGCACCCTATTTATGCTAAGGCGTGTAAGCGCAAGAATATGGCCTATCCGGAATTGGATGAGAATGGTCAAATTGTCGCTGACGAAGCCTGGTGGCTGGCGATGCGAGCAAAAAATTAAGGAGCAGATGTGGCGGTAAAAGGACTGCAGCACATTCCACTGACGGTACTCAAAGGCGTCGGCGAAAAAGTCGCTGTTAAGCTGCGCAAGCTAGGCTTGGCGTCGGTCAGCGATGCGCTGTTGCACCTGCCGCTGCGATACGAAGACCGCACTCAAGTGACTCAAGTCGCTGATTTGCGTGCTGGCGTTGCCACCAATGTATTGATTACCGTGCGGCATGCCGACATCAAATATGGTCGTAAGCGTATGCTCATTTGTCAGGCCAGTGACGAGACCGGCAGCATCAGTCTGCGCTTTTTTCAATTTAGCGCGGCTCAGCTAAAACAATTTGCGCAGGGCACGCATTTGTTAGCCTTTGGTGAAGTACGGCGTGGTATGACTGGCTGGGAAATGATCCACCCTGAGTATCGTGTGGTTAGCGCCGATGAGCCACTCAATATGCAGGAAACGCTGACACCGGTCTATCCGATGACCGAAGGCATCACTCAGGGGTTATTGCGCAAAATTATCGAGCAAGCACTGACCTACCTGCAGCCAGGGTCATTACCTGAACTGCTCCCTGAAAACCTAAGGCCCCATCAACTCTCCTTAGAGCAAGCAATTTTAATGTTACACCGTCCGCCGGTCGATGTGCCTCTGGAACAGCTCGAGCAAGGCCAGCATCCGGCGCAGCAGCGGCTGGCATCGGAAGAGTTGGTTGCGCACCAGTTAAGTTTGCTGCAGTTGAAAAAGTCCCGGCAGGCTCAGGCGGGCTTTGCGATTCAAGGCAATGGCAGGCTGCAAAAGTTATTCTTGCAGCAGTTACCGTTTTCCCCTACCAGTGCGCAATCAAGAGTCGTTGAGGAAATCACCACGGATATGGCACAAGGCCTGCCCATGATGCGGCTGGTGCAGGGCGACGTCGGCTCCGGGAAAACGTTGGTTGCGGCGTTGAGTGCTTTGGCTGCTATTGAAGCCGGTTATCAGGTGGCATTAATGGCACCCACTGAGCTTCTGTCAGAGCAGCATGCTATTACTTTTAGCCAGTGGCTTACCCCATTAGGTATCAATGTGGCCTGGTTGAGTGGTAAGTCTAAAGGCAAATCCAGACAGCAGTTACTGGAGCAGTTGGAACAAGGTGAAATTCAGCTGCTAGTCGGTACTCATGCATTGTTTCAGGCCGATGTTGAATACCAACGTTTGGCACTGGTTATTATTGACGAACAGCATCGTTTTGGTGTGCACCAGCGATTACAATTACGCGAAAAGGGCGTTCAGGCGGGCGTGCATCCGCATCAGTTGATCATGACGGCAACGCCCATCCCGCGCACCTTAGCGATGACAGCTTACGCGGACTTGGCAACATCGGTGATTGACGAGTTGCCCCCGGGCCGAACCCCGGTGACCACCGTTGCTATCCCGGATACTCGCAGAGAGCAGGTTGTAGAGCGGGTACGTGAGGTGTGTTCGACTGAAGGTCGCCAGGCGTACTGGGTCTGTACGCTTATTGAGGAGTCGGATGTACTGGAATGTCAGGCAGCAGAAGACACCGCAAGCGACCTGCAGCAACAACTGTCGGGCTTAAGCGTAGGGCTGGTGCATGGTCGGCTTAAGCATGAACAGAAAGAGCAGGTGATGCAGGCTTTTAAAGCGGGCGAAATAGACTTATTAGTTGCAACGACAGTAATTGAAGTGGGCGTTGATGTGCCGAATGCGTCACTCATGATTATTGAGAACCCAGAGCGACTAGGCTTAGCGCAGTTACATCAACTACGCGGGCGAGTCGGCCGGGGATCGGTAGCGAGCCACTGTGTACTGCTTTACCACAGCCCGTTATCGGCAACTGCGCAACAACGGCTGGGCGTCTTACGCGAAAGTAACGACGGTTTTGTGATTGCGCAGCGCGATTTGGAAATAAGAGGGCCGGGAGAGTTATTGGGACATCGGCAAACGGGTTTGGCTGAATTGAAAGTGGCGGATTTGGAGCGTGATGAAGCGTTAATACCAGAAGCCCAAAGTATTGCATTGCACGTATTAGAGCAATACCCACAGAGCGCAGAAGCATTAATCGAGCGTTGGTTGCCGCGTCGTGACCACTATGCTCAGGTGTGATCATCAAGTACACTAGTACAAAATCAGTTCGGGATAGTTGAATGAACGATAAAAATGAAGAGTCCATTGATTTTGGGTACCAAAAAGTAGCCCGGAATCAGAAAAAAAACTTGGTTGCTGATGTTTTTCAGTCGGTAGCGGCAAAATACGATGTCATGAACGACTTAATGTCGTTTGGTATCCACCGTTTGTGGAAACGCTATACCATTGACTGCAGCGGTGTTCGCCGAGGCATGAAAGTATTGGATATTGCCGGTGGAACGGGTGATTTAACGGCCCAGTTCTCACGGCGTGTTGGCTCGGAAGGCGAAGTGGTGCTGGCGGACATCAACGATGCGATGCTGAAAGTCGGTCGCGATAAATTGCGTGACAGTGGTGTTATCGGCAATGTCCGTTATGTTCAGGCGGATGCAGAAGAACTGCCGTTTGATGATAATACGTTCGATGTCATTACCATTGCGTTTGGTTTACGGAACGTTACCGACAAAGACAAAGCATTACGTTCCATGTTGCGGGTATTAAAGCCCGGCGGGCGCTTATTGATTCTTGAGTTTTCTAAGCCCGTTTCGGCAACCTTAAATCAAGTGTACGATTTTTACTCGTTCAATATTTTGCCAAAAATGGGGCAAGTGGTGGCGAATGATGCGGACAGCTATCAATATCTGGCGGAATCGATTCGTATGCACCCCGATCAGGAAACATTGAAATCCATGATGAACGCTGCGGGTTATGAAAAGGTCGACTATCAGAACATGACCGGTGGCGTGGTTGCGCTGCATAGAGGGTACAAGTTCTGATGACGTTATTACCGCTTATTCCTATTTTGCTGGTTGAAAAGCTGGCAAACAATGTGCTGCACCGTGACCCGGAGTCTGCGGAACGCCTGCAGCGGTTGGACGGCAAGCGGCTTCGCTTTCATCTGAAAGAATTGCCGTTTGAAGTTACCGTGAGTGTGGACGCACAGGGCGTGCAACTCAGTACGTCGGATGACAGCGAAGTGGATTGCCGGATTGCAACTGAGCTGGGTGTGCTGCCAGAGCTGCAGGATACGGCCAATCTGACGCGGTTGATAAAAGCCGATTTACTCGATATTGACGGCGACCCGATGCTGGCGCAACAGGTGGTTAGCCTGTTTAAGTCATTGGACGTTGACTGGGAGTCTGAGCTGGCCAAAACCATTGGTGATGTGCCCGCACACTGGTTGGGTAAGCTGTGGCGGCGAAGCCGGCAGCAGGTAAAAACGCAGTGGCAACAGCAACAACGCTGGATGCATGGTGTGCTCACCGAAGAGAAGAAGCTATTACCGGTCAGAGCTGAATTTGACCAGTTTAAAACCGATTTACAACAGCTGCGAGCTCACGTTGAGCGCCTTGAACGCCAGAGTCGTGACCAATACCTTGATAATAAGGGTAAATGATGCGGACGCGCCGCTTTTACAAAATTACGAAAACATTACTGAGCTATGGCTTAGATGATCTGATCCCGCCACGCTGGTTACCCTGGACTATCCGTTTAGGGCGCCATGCCTTTTTCTGGTTGCCGAACAAGCATAAAGATAAGCCTGCCGGCGTGCGTTTAAGGCTGGCACTGGAAGAACTCGGGCCGGTGTGGATAAAGTTTGGTCAAATGCTCTCAACCCGCCGCGATTTGCTGCCACCGGATATTGCCATTGAGCTAGCTCGGTTGCAGGATAAAGTGCCTCCCTTTGATGGGCATGCCGCGCAGCGTATTATAGAGAAGTCATTGAATTTAAAGAGCATCAATGACTGCTTTTCCGATTTCGATACGACTCCTTTAGCCTCCGCTTCAATTGCGCAGGTACACACCGGTCAACTTAAAAAAAGAGACGGTGAGTTAACGGATATCGTGATTAAAGTTATACGTCCGGATATTCGTGAGACCATTAATGCCGATTTGGAATTGATGGAAACCTTGGCGTCAGTAGCGGCCAGCCACTTACCGGATGGGCGCCGGTTAAAGCCAAAAGAAGTCGTCAAAGAATATCGTAAAACTTTGCTGGATGAGCTGGATTTAATGCGTGAAGCGGGTAATGCAATACAGCTTAAGCGTAATTTTGAAAATTCAGACATGCTTTATATACCAACGGTTTACACGGACTATAGTCGTCACAACGTGATGGTTATGGAGCGTATCGACGGTATTCCGGTGAGTGATATTGAGACGCTGAAAGCGCGCGGCGTGGACATGAAAAAGCTCGCTGAACGAGGGGTTGAAGTATTCTTCACGCAAGTATTCCGCGACAGCTTCTTCCACGCAGACATGCACCCCGGCAACATTTTTGTGGCAAAAGATGACCCCAGAAATCCGCGTTACATAGGCATTGATTTTGGTATTGTCGGCACACTCAACCGGGACGACAAACGCTATCTAGCAGAAAATTTTCTGGCGTTTTTCAATCGTGACTATCGTAAGGTTGCTGAGCTGCACGTTGACTCGGGCTGGGTGCCGCGACATACCAACATTGAAGAGTTTGAGTCTGCAATAAGAACCGTCTGCGAGCCCATATTTGAAAAGCCGTTGGCTGAAATTTCGTTTGGGCATGTGCTTATTAACTTATTTAATACCGCTCGTCGCTTTGAAATGGAAGTTCAGCCACAGCTGGTTCTGCTGCAGAAAACGTTACTGTATATTGAAGGTTTAGGCCGTCAGTTATACCCAGAGCTGGATTTATGGAAAACCGCCAAACCTTTTCTCGAGCGTTGGATGAACGAGCAGTTGGGCTGGCGCGCTATTGTCCGGTCAGTAAAAGAAAACGCGCCATATTGGGCTGAAAAGCTACCCGAAATGCCTATGATGCTGTATGAAAACCTGCGGCAGCAGCATAATATTGATGAGCGTGAAAGACAGCTGAGAAGACAACAGTTGTTAACCCAAAAGCAGTCATCAACCTCGTTATTTTGGACAGTGTTGACGGGCAGTGGACTTATTTGCACGACATTACTTTGGAATCAGACGGAATTATCCGCCGTGACAATTGGTTCGGGTGTTATCACGGTATTGTTAGGCATTATGGCCTGGCGAACCCGGCCTAAACTGACAAACAGTGAACTTATTTAACTTAAACGGTAGGACATAACATGGGTATATCACCTTGGCAGCTGCTCATCTTGTTGGTTATTGTGGTGTTGTTGTTCGGCACCAAACGGCTTCGCAACCTGGGGTCAGATTTAGGCAATGCGGTAAAAGGCTTTAAGAAATCAATGGGTGACGAAGCGGACACTAAAGATAAAGACGACGACTCTTTGCAACACAAAGAAGAACATGACGATAAGTCAGATTCGGATAAACCCGGGAAATCGTAAATGTTTGATATTGGTTTCTGGGAGTTACTGCTTATAGCGATAGTTGGTTTGCTAGTGCTAGGTCCTGAGCGCCTGCCGTCTGCTATCCGTGGCTTTCAGAGAACCATTTCTGGTATCAAACAGTACTCTCAGAAGGTACAAAGTGAGCTTGATCATGAGCTTCGTATAAAAGAATTGCACGAGCATTTAAAAATGGCAGAAAGCCAGGATCTGGAAAATTTAAGTCCGGAATTGCAACGCTCTCTGGTTGAATTAAAAAGTGCTGCCGCCGACGTACAGCGTCCATACTCTAAGGCTGCCCCTGAATCTGGTGAAGAAGCCAAAAAAAATGTAGATAAGGGTGCGGAATGAGCGGCTCTCCTTTATTGGATCATTTACTTGAGCTGAGAAACCGGTTACTGCGTTCTGTGTTGGTTATTTTGGTTGTTTTCGCCGCGCTTGCTTACTTTGCGAATGACATATACCACTTTTTAGCCCAGCCACTAATGACCAATCTGCCGGCCGGTACGCAGATGATAGCCACCGACGTCGCTGCGCCTTTTTTCACTCCGTTTAAATTAACCCTGGTGGTGGCGCTGGCATTAGCTGTTCCTTATTTGCTATGGCAGATCTGGGCGTTTATTGCTCCCGGTTTGTATGGTCGGGAGAAACGTCTGGTTATTCCTCTGCTGACGACCAGCACATTGCTGTTCTATGCGGGCATCGCTTTTGCTTATTTTGTGGTGTTACCTCTTGCTATGGCATTCTTCACTGGTGCGGCGCCGGAAGGCGTGACCGTTGCAACGGATATCTCTCGTTATCTCGATTTTGTGTTAGCGATTTTCCTCGCCTTTGGTATTGCGTTTGAAACACCGGTGGCCATTATTTTATTAATTTGGACAGGAACATGCACTAGAGAGTCCTTAGCCAGTAAACGACCCTACATTATCGTGGGGGCCTTTACAGTTGGTATGTTGTTAACACCTCCGGATGTTATTTCTCAAACCCTTCTGGCAATACCTATGTGGCTGCTGTTTGAGCTAGGCTTACAGGTTAGCCGTTGGTACACGCCGGGTAAAAAGGAAGAAAACGATGTGGTTTGATGCGGGGGTCAATTTAACCAATAAACGCCTGCTGAAAGATTTAGACGGGGTTATGCAAAGAGCGCAGCAGGCAAGGGTATGGAAGCAGCTGATCATTTCAACCTCTATTGAAGAAGCGGAACAGGCGGTTGAGCTGTGCCGGCAATATCCGGATCAGCTGGTAATGACGGTGGGTATTCACCCTCATGACGCCGGTGAGATCCCCTCGGACTATAAAGAAAAGTTACGAGAATTAGCCCAGTCCTCTGCTGTGGTTGCTATTGGAGAATGTGGTCTGGACTTTAATCGCAATTATTCCCCACGCTCAGCGCAGGAAGAGGTGTTTGTGGCGCAAATTGAGCTGGCAAACGAGTTAAATTTACCGCTGTACTTGCACGAACGTGATGCGATTGATCGACAAATTGAATTACTAAACCAATATTGTGCAGATTCAACTCCGTGCTTAACTCATTGTTTTACGGGGGGAGTCGATTCTCTTGCCCGCTATGCTGAGCGAGGCCACTGGTTTGGTATTACCGGGTGGGTGTGTGATGAGCGGCGTAATCAGGAACTTGTAGCGGCTTTGCCGAATCTGCCACTGGACCGACTGGTTCTGGAAACGGATGCGCCGTTTTTATTGCCCAGAGGCATTAAACCTCGTCCTAAGATGAACGAGCCCCAACTCTTGCCTGTCGTCGGCGAAACATTAGCGGGTTACCTGAATCTATCAACACAGAAACTAGCCGAGCTAACCTACGAAAATACAAAACGTTTTTTTGGACTGGGAGAACACAGTGACTAAAACGTTTTCACTGAGTGTGTTGAAGTGGTTAACGAGAGCTCTCACTGTCTTTCTCTTCATGGCGCCTGTAGTCCAGGCCCAGCTGTTGCCAACAAGCCAGTCTGAACTGTCCATTGAATACACACACAGTGAACAAAAGTTAGATTTGGAAACCGCTCAAAACTTACCTCCGGCACAGTGGTCACAACTGAAGACCGATCGCGCTTCTTTTGGTTACACTCGCGATGAATACTGGTTTCGCTTTAAACTGGACAGCAAACCCTACGACCGTATCTTGCATATTGCCTACCCTTTACTAGATGAACTGACGGTCTATCTGGTTCAACCCGAAGGGGTGAGAGCTTACCATATGGGCGATACCGTCCCTTTTAGCCAAAGACCCATACCGACGTCCGAGTTTGCGGTACCACTGCCTGAAAATACCAGTGGTGAGATCTATATAAAAACCAATACTCAAAGCTCTATGCGGCTACCCATTGCGGTAAGGACCGAAATTGGCTTTTTCGAAACGCAGATGAATCGGCGTATCGCGGAAGGGATCTATTTTGGTGTTTTGCTCTGTATGGCTGTTTATAATTTCTTTGGGTTTATTGCCTCACGAGAGCCTGAGTTCGGGCTTTACTCGCTTTATACCTTATTTTTTGCCGGACTGATGCTGTCTTTAGAAGGGCTTGGCTTTCAATATTTATGGCCTAATTCGCTCTATTTGCAGGATAAGGGGATTCCCATATTCGGGAGCTTAACCTTCTTAACTGCTGCCTTATTTGCGTATAAGTTACTCGAATTGAAACGGTATCGATACACCTGGGGTCGAGGGTTGATGGTCATGGCATTTTTGTCGGCTATCAGCTTACTAATTGCGATATTTGCTACCTATCGGGTCAGTATTCATGTTTTGCTGAGTTTTGCCGCTCCTGGCTGTCTATTCTTGTTGCTTGTGGGCGCTTATCTGTGGCGTAAAGGCTTCGTTTACGCTCGTATTTTTACATTAGCCTGGTGTAGCCTTTTGGTGTCAGTTGTCGCTAACTCTTTGGGCTACCTTGGGGTTATTGATAGTATGTTCATTCAGCGCCACGCCATTATGATAGGCTCCGGCATTGAAATTCTGCTGTTGTCGTGGGTCCTCGCAGTGCGGTATAGCGAGCAACGTAAAGAGCGATTGCGGGCGGAGCAGCGGTATAATCGCGAGTTAGCAGAAAGTGTGGATGAGCGGACATTTGAGCTGCAAGTGGCTCTGCGGGAACTTCAGGATGTTAATACCGAGCTAGAGCAGAGAAATACGGAAGATCCATTAACCGGGCTTTACAATCGTCGCTACTTTCAGCAACACCTTGACCGTGAATTAAGGAGAACCTTGCGGCGCGAATTACCGCTGGCATTGTTAATGATAGATGTCGATCACTTTAAGCCGGTTAACGACACGCATGGTCACTTAGCGGGTGATCAAATATTGCAGCAGTTAGCAAAATTAATGCAGCGCCATGCGAAAAGAGCCGCTGATATTGTTTGCCGCTATGGTGGTGAGGAATTTGCCATTATTCTGCCGGAAACAGCGCTTGAAGAGGCCAGAGTCTTTGCAAAACAGTTACTTGAACAAGTTCGGGAAACCGAGTTTGAAACTGACGCCGGGCCGCTTAAAATTACCTTGAGTATCGGTGTTATCTCAACCAGTGTGCGTGTTTTCGACAGTGTTGATGAACTCTTTAAAGCCGCAGACGATGCGTTATATGCAGCAAAACATGAAGGCCGTGACCGCGTTGCGGTGCAGTAATTAATCAGGAGTAAAACATGATAAATCAGGGTGCTTTTCCGGGCAGACGATTGCGACGTTTACGCCGTCACGACTTTAGCCGGCGGCTAGTGGCTGAGAACCAGTTAAGTGTTGATGATTTGATTTACCCTATGTTTGTGCTGGAAGGTAAGAATCAGCGCGAACAAGTGAGCTCAATGCCTGGCGTTGAGCGCGTCAGTATTGATCTTTTATTGGAGGAGTGCGGGCAACTGGTTCGTCTTGGGGTGCCGATGATAGCACTGTTTCCAGTAACACCGGCTTCGGCAAAGTCTGAAATGGCGGAGGCCGCTTATGACGATAACGGCCTGGCTCAGCGTGCCGTTAAGGCAATAAAAGCAGAGTTTCCCCAACTGGGAGTGATGACCGATGTGGCCCTTGATCCTTTTACGACTCATGGGCAGGACGGCATCATTGATGACAGCGGTTATGTACAAAATGACGTGACGACAGAGGTGTTGGTGAAGCAAGCATTGTCTCATGCACGTTGCGGAGCCGATGTTGTGGCGCCATCCGATATGATGGATGGCCGTATTGGCGCTATAAGGACTGCTCTGGAGTCAGAAGGCTTTATCAATACCCAAATCATGGCGTATTCCGCTAAGTACGCCAGCGCGTTTTATGGGCCTTTCCGGGACGCCGTCGGCTCGGCTGGTAACCTCAAAGGCGGCAATAAAAAGACCTACCAGATGGATCCGGCTAATTCGGACGAAGCCTTACAGGAAATCGCACTGGATATTCAGGAAGGTGCGGACATGGTGATGGTAAAGCCCGGCATGCCCTATTTAGATATCGTGCGCCGAGTGAAAGATAACTTTGGCGTGCCGACATTTGCGTATCAAGTGAGTGGTGAATACGCGATGTTGCAGGCGGCAATTACTAATGGTTGGTTGGGCCAGGATGTCGTTGAAGAAAGCTTATTAGGGTTTAAGCGAGCGGGTGCTGACGGCATCCTCACGTATTTTGCAAAATCGGTGGCTGAACGTTTGGCAGAAAAGACAAGCTGAGAATGCCTTAATTAAGCAGTGATTTTATCGGCAAGCTGCGCGAGTAAGCCTTCGCGCAGTGCACCGGTTGTGACTTCAAATTTATCGACATCGAGTGTTTTTAATACCGCGAAGAGTATCGTGATCCCACCGACTAAAACGGCTCTTCTGTCCTCTCGTAAGCCAGCAAAACTAAGGCGTTGAACCCGTCCTTGCTCAGTACAGCGTTGAATTAGCTGCCCTAACCATTCCCGTGTGAGTACTTGTTGCCCTTCTGCTGCGGCAATTTCACTTACCGCACGAAAAGTACCGGAGGCTCCTAATACTCTTAACCAGCCATGGTGTTGGTAGTCCTGAGTGTGCGGGGAGAGTCGCTTTTCTGCGAGTTGAATGGCTTGGTCGATACGGGTTTTATCAATGATGCCGTCTTTGAAAAAACGGTTTTGAAAAACCACGCAGCCCATATCAAGGCTATTGAGCACATTCGGCCGGGGACCGTTACCCGCTATAATTTCAGTACTGGCTCCGCCAATATCAATGACGAGTACTTTGTCACGGCATTGAGAGGCACTGCACACGCCAGCATAAATCAGTTCTGCTTCACGATCGCCCGTAATCACCTCAATAGGGGAGCCTAGCGCGGCCTCAAATTCATCGAGAAGCGCTTTTTGGTTACTCGCTTTACGCAGAGCTGCCGTGGCCACGGCTTTAACCTCATGAGGCTGGAATCGCTGGATCTCTTTGGCAAATAATTTAAGGCAGTCGACGCCACGAGAAATAGCCTGACCGTCTATTTTGTCATTGTCATCCAGACCATCAGCTAAACGAACTTTTTGCTTATGGCGGGCGAGAATTCGGGGTTTAGGGAAAAATCCCGTCATAGAAACCTCTGCCATCAACAAGTGGAAACTGTTGGATCCCATGTCGATGGCAGCAAGTTTGCGTTTCTTTGCAGGCATATATTACGACGCGTTGCGCGGTGGTCCTGAGCGACGCCCCCGAGGCTTGCCTTTACCGCCGCCGGAGTTGTGGCGACGACGACGCTGTACAGGGCGCGGACGTCTTAAGTCCGACAATAACGCATCAGGGTCGTACTTAGTGACCGGAATAGCATGACCCGTGTAGTCTTCAATTGCCGGCAAATTATAGACGTACTCTTCACATGCCAGGCTGATAGCGGCACCGCTAGCACCGGCTCGACCAGTTCGGCCAATACGGTGAACATAGTCTTCGCAGTCATCCGGCAAGTCAAAGTTATAAACATGAGTCACTTCTGGTATGTGAAGACCTCGAGCGGCAACGTCGGTAGCGACTAAAAAGTCGAGTTTACCTTCAGCAAAATCTTCCAGAATGCGTAAGCGTTTTTTCTGCGGAACATCGCCGGTTAATAGTCCTGCGCGGTGCTCGTTAGCAACCAACCAGCCGTGAACTTTCTCACAACCGTGTTTGGTGTTAGCAAAAACAATGGCTTTGTCAGGCCAGTCTTCTTCAATCAGCGTAAGCAGTAATGGGAACTTCTCTGGTTTTGATGGATAGAAAAGCTCTTCGGTGACGCGAGTGGCCGTTTTTTGTGACGGTTCAACCTCTAGCTTCGTCGGCGCATTCATGTGTTCGTAAGCTAATTCCTGAACACGATAAGAGAGTGTCGCTGAGAACAAAAGGTTTAAACGTTTGGTCGGTTCCGGCATTTTCTGCAACAGGTAGCGAATGTCATCGATAAAGCCAAGATCAAACATACGGTCCGCTTCGTCCAGTACGACAACGTCTATGTCGTTTAGACTGAATAGGCCTTGCTTGTAAAAGTCGATAAGCCGGCCTGTTGTGCCAACCAGAATATCGGGCTGCGCCGCAAGCTGTTCTTTTTGACCTTCGTAGCCTTCGCCGCCGTATATAACACCCATTTTCAAGCCGCAATGCTCAATAAGCGCTTCGGCATCGTTTGCTATCTGAATAGCAAGCTCTCGAGTGGGGGCCATAATGAGTGCGCGAGGACCAGATTCGGTTTTTTCGGACGATTCGTTCTGCATTAAGCGGTTGAAAGTCGCCAACAGAAATGCCAAGGTTTTCCCTGTACCTGTCTGGGCCTGACCGGCAACATCGCGCTCAGAGAGAGCAACGGGCAGACTTAACGCCTGAATTGGAGTACAATACTCAAATCCGGCACTGGATAAAGCCAGCTGAATTTTGGGATGAAGCGCCAAATCAGCAAAGCGAGTTTCGGTAAGATGTGTTTTAGTCATAAGTTATAAGCATATCAGTTTGCGCTTGTATTCAAAAACAGAAATAATACTATTCTAATATTTCCACGCGAAGAAAGTAGCGGAGAGTACCATGAGTGACGCAATAGTTCAGCTAAGTGATGACAGTTTTGATGCTGATGTCATTAATTCCGATAAACCCGTATTAGTCGACTTTTGGGCTGAGTGGTGTGGTCCATGCAAAATGGTAGCGCCTATTCTTGATGACATTGCCAGCGAATACGCTGACAAATTGGTTATTGGTAAGCTGAATGTCGACCATAATGAACAAACACCGCCTAAATATAATATTCGAGGCATTCCAACGTTGTTATTATTTAAAGGTGGAGAAGTGGTTGGAACCAAGGTGGGTGCACTATCACGCGCTCAGCTGACTGAATTTCTTGACCAGAATATCTAACGATTGTCAAAAAACGGCGTGTTATGCGCCGTTTTTGTTGAGAAAACTGGACGAATCGTTTTTTTGGTGGTAACTTCTGCTCATTAACTGTTCATACGGGTTCACCCACTCCACCGGTTAACCTGTTTTTAAATGAAACTTCTGTTTCTGGTTTCGCATTTCGCGAATTCCGAAAGTTCCAATTGTTTTACTTTCTAGAGTCAAATTAAAAAAGGCTTTGTGTTCAATCGATAACTCGAAAACCCTCCTATGAATCTAACAGAACTTAAAGACAAACCCGTAAACGAGCTAGTACAGCTCGCGGACTCAATGGGCCTTGAGAATATGGCCCGCTTACGCAAGCAAGACATCATTTTCGCTATCTTAAAAGCGCATGCCAAAAGTGGTGAAGACATTTATGGTGGCGGTGTGCTGGAAATTCTGCAGGATGGCTTTGGCTTCTTGCGTTCGGCAGACTCCTCCTATTTGGCCGGGCCTGATGACATTTATGTATCACCAAGCCAAATTCGCCGTTTTAACCTGCGCACGGGTGACACTATAGGCGGCAAGATAAGACCGCCGAAAGACAGCGAACGTTATTTTGCTCTCCTTAAAATCCGTGAAGTTAACTTCGACAAGCCTGAAAACTCCCGTAATAAAATCTTATTTGAAAACTTAACACCGCTGCATGCGGATGAGCGTTTTCATCTTGAGCGCGGTAATGGCAGCAAAGAAGACATCACTGCGCGGGTATTGGATTTATCGGCGCCTATTGGTAAAGGGCAGCGTGGTCTGATTGTTGCGCCGCCAAAAGCGGGTAAAACGTTACTGCTGCAAAATATCGCGACGTCTATTGCCGCCAACCATCCTGATGCTGAGCTGATTGTTTTGCTGATTGATGAGCGTCCGGAAGAAGTCACCGAGATGCACCGTCTGGTGCACGGTGAAGTGGTTGCTTCTACCTTTGATGAACCAGCCAGCCGCCACGTTCAGGTAGCTGAAATGGTTATCGAAAAAGCGAAACGCCTGGTTGAGCACAAAAAAGACGTGGTGATTTTGCTTGACTCTATTACTCGTCTGGCTCGTGCTTACAACACCGTTATTCCTAGCTCGGGTAAAGTCTTAACGGGTGGTGTCGATGCGAACGCATTGCATAAACCGAAGCGTTTCTTTGGTGCTGCGCGTAACGTCGAAGAAGGTGGTAGTTTAACCATTATCGCAACGGCACTTATCGATACCGGCTCGAAGATGGATGAAGTCATCTACGAAGAGTTTAAAGGTACCGGTAACATGGAGCTGCACCTGAACCGTAAGTTGGCTGAACGTCGTGTGTTCCCGGCTATCGACTTTAATCGCTCCGGTACACGTCGTGAAGAGTTGCTGACCACTCCGGACGAGCTTCAGAAAATGTGGATCCTGCGTAAAATCATGCACCCTATGGGTGAAGTTGAAGCCATGGAATTTTTGATTGACCGCTTGCAGATGACCAAAACTAATGACGAATTCTTCGAATCGATGAAACGTCAACGCAACAGCTAAGTGGCGTATGAAATATCAAGATCTGCGTGATTTCATTGCGCTCCTGGAGGAGCGCGGTGAACTTAAACGCATACAACAGCCTATTGATCCCTACCTTGAAATTACCGAAATATCCGATCGCACATTGAAAGCAGAAGGCCCCGCCCTGCTGTTTGAAAACGTGAAAGGTCATGATATGCCGGTGCTCGCGAACTTATTCGGTACGCCGGACCGGGTGGCGTTAGGTATGGGTCAGGAGTCGGTTACCGCGTTACGAGATGTAGGTAAGTTACTGGCGTTTTTAAAAGAACCGGAGCCTCCCAAGGGCTTTCGCGACGCCTTGAATTTACTGCCTAAGTACAAAAAAGTACTGAGCATGTCGCCGAAAACCATCAAAAAGGCACCTTGCCAACAAGTAGTCATGAGTGGTGATGAGGTCGATTTAACCAAACTGCCCATTCAGCACTGTTGGCCGGGCGATGTTGCGCCATTAGTGACCTGGGGTCTTACGGTTACTCGGGGTCCGCATAAAGAGCGGCAAAATCTAGGCATTTATCGTCAGCAACTCTTGGGCCCTAACAAGCTTATTATGCGTTGGTTATCTCATAGAGGCGGTGCGCTGGACTTTCAAGAGTGGTGCCAGCAGCATCCGGGCGAGAAGTTCCCTGTATCGGTGGCCCTAGGTGCCGATCCTGCTACTATTCTGGGGGCGGTAACGCCAGTACCCGACAGCTTATCGGAATACGCTTTTGCCGGGTTGCTGCGCGACAGTAAAACCGAAGTGACGTCGTGTTTGAGTAATGACTTACAAGTGCCGGCTCACGCGGAAATGATTTTGGAAGGTTATATTGAACCGGGCGAAATGGCTCCGGAAGGCCCTTATGGCGACCATACCGGTTATTATAACGAAGTGGATGAGTTCCCGGTGTTTACCGTCACTCATATCACCCATCGTAAAGATCCTATCTATCACAGTACCTATACGGGTCGTCCGCCGGATGAACCTGCTGTATTGGGTGTGGCGCTAAATGAAGTCTTTATTCCGTTGCTGCAGAAGCAGTTCCCGGAAATTGTCGATTTTTATTTACCACCAGAAGGCTGTTCGTACCGTTTGGCCGTAGTCACAATGAAGAAGCAGTATCAGGGTCATGCCAAGCGTGTGATGATGGGGGTCTGGTCCTTTTTGCGTCAGTTTATGTACACCAAATTTGTCATCGTGTGTGATGACGACGTCAATGCTCGTGACTGGAAAGATGTTATCTGGGCTATGACGACCCGAATGGATCCTGCGCGTGATACGACCCTGGTCGAAAATACGCCAATAGATTACCTTGACTTTGCTTCGCCGGTTTCCGGACTGGGCTCAAAGATGGGAATGGATGCAACCAACAAGTGGCCGGGCGAAACCGACCGTGAGTGGGGCGAACCTATTGTCATGAGTGACGAGGTGAAACAGCGTATTGACGAGCTGTGGGACGAATTGAATATTATGGAGTCGTGAATGAGTCAACAAATGACCTGTAAAGCCGAAATATCGCGTCAGCTAGCGGATGCTGTGTGGGAAGTGCGTTTGCAGCTGCCGCAACCGGTAGAGTTTAAAGCAGGCCAGTATTTGATGGTGGTAATGGACGAGAGAGACAAGCGACCTTTTAGTATCGCTTCATGCCCCTCCAATAAAAGTGAGTGGTTACTTCATGTAGGTGCAACGCCGGATAACAGCTACGCAATGGAAGTCTTGGATAAAATTCGCGCCGACGGTGAGTTAGAGATTGAAGCTCCTGATGGTGTTGCCTTTTACCGCCAGGAAAATACCAAGCCCGCCGTGCTAATTGCTGGTGGTACAGGTTTTTCCTATGCCTATTCTATTCTGCAGCAACATTTGCGTTTGTCACCCGAGCGGCCTTTAACGCTCTATTGGGGTGCAAAAAGCTTAAGCGATCTCTATTTGCATGACGAGCTGGAACGTCTGGCAAGTGAATACAAGCACTTTGATTACCACCCGGTGGTAGAAGACGCTAAAAACCAATGGCCCTATTCCATTGGGCTAGTGCATCATGCGGTCATGGCTCGAGAGAAAAATTTGCCAGAATGTGAAATTTATATGGCGGGGCGTTTTGAAATGGTGCGCGTGATTCGCGATGACTTTGTCGCTAAAGATGTGCCGTTAGAAAATCTTTACGGTGACGCGTTGTCCTTTATTTGATTGCACTGAAAGTAAATTTGTTTAACTAACGAGCTGCGTTATACTGACGCCGCTTTACCAAGGGGTGCCGGCAACGGCTGAGATGCGAGAGCGAACCCTTAAAACCTGATCCGGTTAATACTGGCGTAGGGATGGTAGAAAACCCGTCTAATACAGCCTTACCGGATCGTTTCTGACTTTGTTTTGAGGAAATGATCCATGAAAATAATCCAACCCTATTTAGCCGCTAGTTTGGCTATCGCTTTACCGGCTTTGCCTGTGTTCGCTTATGCAGCAGATGAGACCGAAAAGAAACAAGAGATAGAAATTATTGAGGTTAGTGGTGACTTTCATCAGCGTACGCTAAACGAAACCACCAGCAGCGTTTCTATTCTTAATAAAGAAGCAATGCAACAGCGTCACTCCCAGCATTTGCAGGACACTCTGAATAGCTTTGCTAATGTGAATTTTTCTGGTGGTACTTCAACGGCACGGTTCATTCAAATTCGCGGCATTGGTGAGCGCTCTCAGTTTGTCGATCCGGTGACGCCGTCGGTGGGCTTAATCATTGATGGCATCGATTACAGTGGCTTAGGCAGTGCAGCCTCGCTGTTCGATATTAATCACGTGGAAGTGTTTCGCGGGCCACAAAGCGGACGTTTTGGCGTTAATGCTATGGCCGGTTTGTTGTTATTGGAAAGTACTGCGCCAAGCCGCGATTTTAATGGACAGTTTCAGTTGTCGGCTGGAAACTACTCTGAAGCTATGGGTGGCCTCGCTATGGGTGGACATCTTGGTGCGTTAGGTAATGCCCGTTTTTCGGTCAGTCAGTTTCAGCAAGACGGTTATATGGAAAATACTTATTTGAACCGTGATGACACCGAACAGCGTGATGAGTTAACGGCGCGATTCCTGCTGGATACCGAACTGAGTCAAGACTGGTTGCTGCAAACCGTGGTGCATTATAACGATGTCGACAATGGCTATGACGCCTTCAGCCTCGATAACACTCGGGAAACGTTGTCAGATGAACCCGGTTTTGACCGGCTGGAAAGCCAGGCCTTACGTTTACAATTGAGCTATCTGGGGTTTTCCAACAGTCGTTTGGAAATGTCGGTCAACCAGCTGAATGCTGATACTGGGTATGCCTACGACGAAGACTGGACTTACGAAGGTATTGCACCGGGTTGGGAATATTCTTCTTTCGACGCGTACTTCCGCGAACGGGATGATAAAACGGCCGAAATTCGTTGGTTATCGGATAAACCGGAAGCCTTACTTGGTGTTGATAGTGAATGGGTCGCCGGACTGTATTATTACGATAAGTCTGTGGCATTAACCCGCGATTATTTTAACTGGGATTTAGGTCAGCCTGATATTTTTGAAAGCGAGTATGACAGCGAACACATGGCAGTTTACGGTGAATTGACTCAGCATTGGACCGAGCGGGTCAGCACCATAACGGGGTTACGGGTCGAACGCTATAATAATGACTATCTTGATAGTCGGGGCATTGCCGAGCAACCAGAGGACACCATGGTGGGCGGTAACTTTAGCGTACGTTACCAGGCGTCAGAAGAAAGCTATGTGTACGCAACGTTGGCCCGTGGCTATAAATCGGGTGGCGTCAATGGCGAAGCCCTGGGCAAGGCACGTGATCAGGGCCTGGAAGAGTTGGAGAATTATCTGCTTGAGCGTTCAACCTTCGCTCCGGAAGTCCTTTGGAGTGCAGAGTTTGGTGTTAAAGGCAGCAGCTCGGATGGGCGTTTAACGTCGAGAGTCACCGCATTTTACCACTGGCGGGACGACGTCCAGCTAAAAGGCTGGGTGAATCGCGATCAGTCTTTTGTTGGTTACATTGAAAACGCTGCTGAAGGCAGAGGATATGGCCTGGAAGCTGAAATTCGCAACCAGTTTACAGATTGGTTAACTTTTTTTGCCTCCGCAGGCTGGCTACAAACTGAAATTCAGGGTTTTGTCACTGAAAGTGGTATCGACATGACTGGACGTGAGCAGGCGCAGGCCCCTAACTACCAGTTCAATGTCGGTCTTGAAGGCTGGCTGGGCGAGAATTTCCAGTGGGTCGTGCAAGCCGATGGGAAAGATGAATTTTATTTCTCGGATTCGCACAATCAGAAGGCCGATAGCATGGCGGTGATGCATCTTGCATTAAACTATTACTATCAAAATTGGCGCGTTAGCTTGTGGGGACGTAATTTAACGGATGAAGATTATGCCATTCGGGGCTTTTACTTTGGCAACGATCCGCGCAATGAGTATGTGCCTGAAACCTATGTTCAGTATGGCGAACCGCGCCGATTTGGTATTACTGTCAGCAAATCGTTTTAAGGGAGTACTTTATGCAAATTTCTGTAGAAATGTCGCTGTATCCGTTAGCTGATAATTACCTAAGCACCATTCAGGATTTTATCGAACGCTTAAATCAGCATTCTGAATTGACCGTTATAACCAACACAATGAGTACCCAGGTGTTTGGTGAAATGCAGGATGTTATGCGTATTCTAGGCAATGAAATGGAACGGCTTTATCAGGATGTGCCTTCTAATGTGTTGGTTTGTAAGTTCATTAATAAAGACCTGAGGCCAGGCGATGCTTGAGTCCTGGCTAGAGCAACTAATGGCAAGTTCCCCGTGGGAATTGACGGCATTAGTTCTGGCACTGGGTTACTTGGTGTTAGCAGCGCATCAGCGACAATGGTGCTGGGCCGCTGCCGCACTCAGCTGTTCCATTTATGCTATTTTATTCTGGCAGGGCCGGTTGTATATGGAGTCGCTATTGCAGGCTGTTTACATTGCTTTGGCAGGGTACGGCTGGTGGCAATGGCAGCGTCAGCAAAGCGCTGCAAAGGAGAGCCCGGATGGCGCTAAGTATCCGCTGCGCTGGCACCTTGTGCAGTGGGCCTGGCTGGTTCCCTTAGCGGCTCTTATTGCTTATTCGCTGTCCGCTTATACGGATGCCGATGCGGTCTGGTTAGACACTTACACAACGGTATTTAGTTTACTGGCAACTTGGCTTGTCACGAAAAAGGCTTATGAAACCTGGTGGTATTGGCTAGTCATCGACAGTGTTTATGTTTATTTGTACGCCAGTAAAGGCTTTGTGGCGACAGCCCTGTTGTTTGTCGTGTATTTGGCCTTGGTTGTTTATGCTATGTGGCGCTGGCGTCTGGATAATCAATTATCATCTGCGGGCGAAGCCGGGTGATTGCTCAACCGTTTAAAGTGCAACCTCTGAGTTCCGGGCAATCCAATCAAACCTTACGGTTGATATCGGATTCTGGAGACTATGTATTGAAGTGCTGGCGCAATGAGCGGTTATTTGCGGTCGACCGGCGGCTTGAAGTTGCCATTCAACAGCATTTGGCGCAGGATTCGCTCGCTCCGCATCTGGTTGATTATCACATTGAACAAGGCTGGCTTTTACAGCCTTACCTTCAGGCTCCGTCGTTACAGCAGGCCAGGTTATCCGCTCTAGCTAAAGCTGGCGTGCTTGCAGAGACCCTGGCCAAAATTCATTCCGTAAGGGTTGATGTCCCGCATTGGTCGATGGCAAATCGGGTAGAGCACTATTTGCAGCAACTGCGCTTATTTAACGGATCTCTGGCCGCCGATATGCGTCGCCAATTGCGGCCTATGAAGGCCCTGTTAGAGGACTGGCTTAAGAATCCTGTACTCTGCCATAACGATTTATCGATGAATCATGTGCTAATGGCTGACTCGATAAAAGTTATCGACTGGGAGTACGCCGGTATTGGGCATCCCCTGTTTGACATTGCCAGCACGATAAAAATAAACCAGCTCAGTCATGATATGACGGCCCGGTTAATTTCCGACTACGAAAAAATAACGCGGTATCAAATTGATCGTCAGCACTTAGCTCAGTGGTGCGAGTTTGTAGATTGGCTGAATGAAATATGGCAGCATCTACTACGACAAGCCTCTTAAAGTGAGCACAGTGACAAAATGACTGATAGAAAACTGACCGAGCGGGTTTACGGCTATTTAGCCGAAGACGAAGACGCTCGAGTATGTAAAGACATTCCTGAATCGGCCTGCAACGATCAACCGCGCGCGTTTGTTTTGATGCTGCTGTCGCTAACCCTGACAAAACTGGGCGACAGTCTGGTCAGTGCACGCCTTGTTTTGCCCTGGATGTTGAGTTCACTTGGTGCTCCGGCTTTATTTATTAGTGCTTTAGTACCGTTGCGCGAGTCGTTAGCGTTGCTGCCGCAGCTGTTTGTTGCTCAACAACTTCGTCAGCAGCCCGTGCGTAAGTGGTTTTGGGTCGCCGGGAGTCTCGGACAGGCACTGTCATTACTGGCGATGCTATTTGCGGTAGCGACACTGGATACTTCTATGTTGGGCTGGTCAGTAGTGATTTTGTTGGCCATATTCAGCTTATCGCGCGGTATCTGCTCGGTCGCAAATAAAGATGTGACCGGAAAAACGGTGTCTAAAACACGACGAGGACGCTTGTCCGGTGTTGCTGCATCAACCGCGGGCTTGCTCACGTTGCTAACGGCTTTGGTCATCATCCTTGCACCACAAATGGACGGTCAGCGTTGGCTGTTTGTCGCATTGCTGGGTACCGGCGTTGCGCTCTGGGTCATGGCAGCTCTGCTTTATTCTGGAATACCGGAAGTTGCCGGCGCAACCGAAGGAGGGGGAAACGCATTAACTGAGGCCTTGAAATCAATGTCTTTGTTGTGGCGTAACCGGCAGTTTGGGCACTTTGTTATTTCTCGTGCCTTATTGGTTGCGGCCGCTTTTGCAATACCTTATATCGTGGTACTCATTCAGCGTCAGGGAGAGTCCGAACTGACCAGCTTAGGCAGTCTGATGCTCGCCAGCGGGCTTGCAGGCTTGCTGGCCGGACGGTTCTGGGGGCGCTGGTCGGATGCTGCCAGCAATCACGTTATGGCGGCAGCGTCGATTATGTCGACTTTAGTGATGGGGACCGCCTTAGGGCTCTATTATTACCTGCCCAGTGCGCTCGGACTGCAATGGGTGGCGGGGTTATTGTTGTTTTGTTCGGCTGTGGCTCACCATGGTGCCCGGGTTGGCCGAAAAACGTATCTGGTGGATATGGCAACGCAGGAGAACCGAGCTCAGCTTACCGCCGTGTCTAATACAGTGATGGGTGTTGTGCTTTTAGCGGGACTTCTGCTTGGATGGGTGGATGCCGCATACGGCGTTGCCGCCGTTTTGTGGGTGTTAGCCGCGATAGGAATTTTAGCGACGCTGGCGGCACTAAAACTGCCAGACGTATCCGGCGACACGTCTGGCTAGTTGCGGCGGAATTCTTATTTATTTCCCGCGAATAACCGCGTAAAGCCCAATAATAACAGCGGCAACACCACCAATTAGATACCAAATGGTGTTGTCAGTTGGTTGATTAGTGGTCATTTGCGACACTTCAGAGACCAACGACTGAGAGGCCTCATAGGAAAAATACAGTAAAATAACACCAACCACTAATAGAACAATACCTACGATACGAGTCATAACGTCTTCCTTTTTTGTGTTAACAACTTATCAATATAAAGCAGCCTGCAATATCTTCAAGCTTCCTTACACAGTATTGACTTATGTCAATTGATATATTCCATTTCCGTTAAATGTCAGTAACTGTTAAAAGGCTGATCGCGTTTAAAACTAAAATAACAAAATTAAGGCAAAACTATGAGCAGAGCGTCTTTCAAACCGGGATATTTAGCACTGTCTTTATCAGTAGCGTTCACATTGCCAAATACGGTGTTAGCGCAACAAGAAGACAGTAATGCAACGTCTGATAAACCGATGGAGCGTATTGTCACCCTGGGGTCACGTGTCAACGGTCGAACAGCCACTGAATCGACTTCACCTATCGATATTATTTCTGCTGAACAGCTCATAAGTACCGGGGCGACTGAACTCGGTAAGGCTCTGCAGATGAGTGCGCCATCGTTTAATTTTTCCAGTACCACTATCTCTGATGGTTCAGATATCATTCGTCCGGCAACACTGCGTGGACTTAACCCTGATCAGGTGTTGGTTTTAGTCAACGGTAAACGCCGACACCAACAGGCGCTCGTGAACGTCCAGGAAACTATCGGTAAAGGCTCTGCGGGTTATGACATTAACGCGATCCCTATTACTGCCGTTGAACGCGTCGAAATTTTGCGCGATGGAGCTGCTGCTCAATATGGTTCAGACGCTATAGCCGGTGTAATTAATATTACGCTGAAAAGTTCTGAAGGTGGCATTGTGTCAGCGGAAGCAGGACAAACCTACGAGGGCGATGGCGAAGTCAATACCATCGGCCTGAATTTTGGTGTGGCATCTGATAAAGGCTTTTTTAACGGAACATTAGAATACCGCGATAGGGGCATGACCAACAGAGCATCGCCGGCAACGGCTTCGCTGATCGGTAATTGGCTCTCGCCTGAGGGAGAGCCGGTAGTTCGCCTGCATATTGGCGACGCCGACTCCGAAAATATATACGCGTGGTTTAACTCCGGTTACAACTTAACGAATACGACTCAATTGTACGCGTTTGGGGGGATTTCTAATCGCGATGGGGCTTCCTCCGGATTCTTCCGTGGCCGCGGGCATCCCAGAACTATTGAGGCTCTTTATCCCGATGGCTTTCTGCCAGCCCTGAAAACAGAAGCTGACGACCAGTCTTTAGTGGTTGGAGTGCGGGGAGATTTACCTAACGCCTGGTTATGGGATGCCAGTGTCGTGTATGGGCAAAATCAATTTGGCTTTAACTCGTCAAACTCAGCCAATGTCAGTTGGTATTACGAACCGCATCCTGATGGTGGGATATATGGAGAGACGCCAACTTCGGCCTTTGATGGTGAATTAATTTTTGAGCAAACCACTTTCAACTTGGACTTTAATGGAACAGTTGATATTGCGAATGAACTGCTCTATTTAGCCGTTGGCCTGGAAATGCGTCAGGACGGATATGAGATTAATCCGGGTGATCCGGTATCCTGGGCTTACGGCCGTACAAACGATCCAAGTATCGAGATTGTGACTCCCTCCGGGGCAGGAGCTGAGGCCGGTATACAAGGCTTCCCGGGCTTTAGCCCAAGTCAGGCGGTGGATGCTACTCGCGACAGCTATGGTGTTTATGCCGATGCGGAATATTATGTGACGCCGGAGTTTTTGTTGGCCGGGGCGGTGCGTTACGAAGACTATGATATAGCCGGTGATAATATCTCAGGTAAGTTGTCCGCACGGTATGATATCGATAGTGACTTTTCTGTTCGCGGCACGGTTGCTACTGGTTTCAGAGCTCCTGGGGTGCAGCAAATCTACTACAGCCAAGTCTTAACCAATATTGTTAACGGCACATTGGTTGAAACGGGAACTATTGCCAACGATGATGAGGTGGCACGCCAATTTGGTATTAAACAACTGGAAGAAGAAACCTCTGAAAGCGTGAGCTTAGGTCTTATTAAGCGCTTTGACAGTGGTTTTGATCTGACGATGGATTTTTATCAAATTAATATCGAGGACCGCATTGTTTTGTCGGAGTCTCTCACTGCTAGTGTGGGCGCAGAATTTGGTGAGATCCTGGAAGACAATAACCTGGGGGCCGCTCAGTTCTTCACAAACTCAGTGGATACTAAGACGACAGGTCTGGATATTATTGCCTCTTATCCAACAGAACTTTTGGACGGTAGCTTGAATTTGACTGCCGCTATGAGTTTCATGAATACAGACGTTGAACAGGTTAATTCGGTGTCTTCGTTAATTCCGGGTGACCAAATCTTCAACGACACGCAGGTTTTGCGTCTTGAAGAAGGACAACCCAGTGAAAAAGCTACGTTAAGTGGTGACTGGACTCGTAATGCCTGGAATGTGAATGTCGCCTTCAATTACTTTGGTGCCGTTGAAGGTCAAGCTTTTACGGGTGTTCGTCATGAATGGAGTGGTAAATGGTTAACGGATCTTTCTGTTGGCTATGACTTTACTGACAGTTTAAGTGTTCGTATTGGTGCAAATAACCTGTTTGATACTTACCCCGATGAATGGGGCAGTGCCGGTTCGCCATTCTCTGATGCTGGCTTTAAATATGGTTGGGAAACTCTTCCGTTTGGTGTTAACGGTGGTTACTACTACGCTCGTCTAAATTACACTTTTTAAGGCAAAGCAATAAAAAAACGCCCCAACATTTGGGGCGTTTTTACATTCAGATTAAATTAATTACCCATATAGGATGTGAGCATCCAGGCAGTCTTTTCCTGTTCTTTAATATAATCACTCATTAGTGCATTAGTACCTTCATCACCCGCTTCATCCGAGAGTTCAAGAATCTCACGCTGTAAACGAATGGTTGTCTGGTAGCTGTCCAAAATATTTGCAACACAAGCACGGCCTTCGTGTACGTCTTTTACTTCTTCGATTTCGCTGTTCTTAATGTAGGTAGAATACGCATGTTGAGGGCGTTGGCCTACCGTCAGAATACGTTCTGCTATTTCGTCAATTTTCAGCAGTAAGTCATCGTAGGTTTCTTCGAATTTAGCGTGCAGCTCAAAAAAACGCTCGCCTTTAATATTCCAGTGAAAACCGCGAACATTCATGTAAAAAACTTGGTAGTTCGACAGTAGCTCATTCAGCTTGTCGCCAAGTTGCTCTGCTTTTTTCTGGTCTAAACCAATAACGCTTAACTGTTTCATAAAACCCTCCTTTGTCATCGTTATGCTTTAACAATAGTCGAATCATAGAGTTAAAGAAAGCGATGAAAACCGATAAAGCTGACAGCTAAAGTCGATAACTGTCAGCTAATACTTACATAAGGAATACGGGCATGCAGTGAGTTAGATCAACTCAAGCGTTCGACCTTACCGTCGCGAATGTGTTTCTCTCCGCGGGCTTTAGCGAGCTGGATTTGACGTTCACGTTCAGCAAAACGTTCTTTTTGCTCGGCTGAGGTTTTGTCGTAGCAATGAGGGCAACTGACGCCCTTCTGGTAATGCTCCGATTGCATTTCTTCTTCGGTGATGGGCATTCTGCAGGCGTAGCATTGATCGTATTCGCCCTGCTCCAGACCATGCTTAACAGTGACTCGCTGATCAAAGACAAAACATTCGCCATTCCAGCGGCTGTTGTTTTCCGGCATCATCTCCAGGTATTTCAGAATCCCACCTTTTAGATGATAAACCTCATCGAAGCCTTGCTCCTTTAAGTAAGCCGTTGATTTTTCACAGCGGATACCGCCAGTACAGAACATAGCGACTTTTTTATGCTTGTCCGGATTCAGGTGCTGTTTTACGTATTCTGGAAATTCACGGAAAGTATCGGTTTTGGGGTTTACCGCACCTTCAAAAGTGCCTACGGCGTATTCGTATTCATTGCGGGTATCAATCACCAAAACCTCAGGGTCGGCAATAAGGTCGTTCCACTTATCCGGATCGACGTAGGTTCCGGCGGAACTTTTCGGGTCAACCCAGTCGACGCCTAACGTAACGATTTCTTTCTTCAGCTTCACCTTGGTACGGTAAAAGGCTTGTTCATCACTAGGGGATTCTTTGTGGTCGATGTCGGCGAAACGCTCATCAGAGCGCAGGTAATCAAGCACGTTATCAATGGCTTCTCGGGTACCGCAGACAGTGCCGTTAATGCCTTCACGAGCTAACAACAAAGTCCCTTTCACGTCGTTTGCAATGAGTGTTTGGTATAATGGCTCACGCAGTTCTTTATAGTCATTGAGCTCAACAAACTTGTACAATGCCGCACAAATATACATATCATGTTACCTTTTTCAGCGGTCCGGAACGTAAATCCGGAGCCTTTATTTAAAATCGTGGGTCAGTAAATCGCGCGGATTATACCGTTTTGATCCCAACAAGCGCAAATCACGGAGCAGTAACAAGCATGGTCAGCGACGCTTTATTTTTCGGTCTGGTACTTTTATCAGCCGCCACGTCTTTATTAACGGCGGTGGCTGGCGCCGGCGGTGGCGCTGTACTGATTGGCATGATGGCACTCGTTTTACCGGGGAGTGCGGTTATTCCTGTACATGGTCTGGTGCAAATGGGCTCTAACATTGGTCGAACCGGACTGTCCTGGAGCCATATTCATTGGCCAACGGTTGCCTGGTTTGTGCCCTTTGGTTTGTTGGGCACCTTTATTGGTAGCTTGTTGCTGGTTCAGCTGCCGACTCACTTCCTGCAAGTGACCATTGCGTTGTTCTTAGTTTGGCTAACCTGGGGACCTAGGTTGCCACCAAGCTTTCGCGGTCGGGCCGGGCTAGTCGGCGGCGGTTTATTAACTGGGTTTATTTCCTTGTTTGTGGGCGCTTCAGGGCCCCTGGTGGCCGCCTTTGTGAAAGCGCGCTTCAGTGAGAGGCTGCAAACTGTGGCGACATTTTCTGCAGTAATGACCATGCAGCATGCACCGAAAGCACTGGTGTTTGGCATGGCCGGGTTTGTATTCCATGACTGGTTACCTTTGGTGCTGGCAATGATTGCAGCCGGCTTCGTCGGTACTTGGATAGGTTTGCGTTGGCTGAAAAAAATTACTAACCAACGCTTTGACCAATTGTTCCGCCTAATTATTACCTTGCTGGCTTTGCGCTTGCTTTGGGTCGCGCTTGAGCCGTTTATCCCAGCGTTGTCGAGCATAACGTCTTAGGCTGGGGATATTATCGGTTTCATCCATAATGGGTGTGCCCAGTATGGTTTCGATAATATCCTCCAGGGTAATGAGACCCAGCCAGCTGCCGTGCTCATCGTAAACCAGAGCCATATGCTGACGCTCTTTTATTAGGTAGCTCATTAAAGCTTCGACGCTGACGGTTTCAGTCACAACTTCAACGGGTCGCACAATGTCTTTCAGTAAGTCCGTTTCACTGGCATCGAGCACGTCGCTGCGAAAAACAATGCCCTGAGGTTCTTCATCGTTATCAATAACCGGATAGCGCGAGAAAGGCATCTTCCTAATTCTCTCGCTAACCTCGGTCATACTTAAATCGGGTCGTATAGATTCGCATACGGTTCGCGGTGTCATTACTTCCCGTACGCGAATTTCATGTAAATCGAGAATATTCAGAATCACCCGACGCTCATCGTCATCTAATGCTTTTTCTTCGTGACCAATGGTCGCCATCGCTTTAATTTCAGAGCGCACATCAATGTCGGCTTCTTCATTACCAATACGTTTAGTGATTTGATCGGAAAGCCAAATAAAGGGCTTAAGCGATAAAATCATAAAGTTCAATATCGGCGGCAGCATAGGAGCTATAGGGCGCCAAAACTTAGCTCCAATGGTTTTAGGGATAATTTCCGAAAGGATCAGAATAAGCAATGTCATGACAGCTGACGCAACCCCCAGGTAACCGTCACCGAAAACAATTCCGACCTGGGCTCCTACGCCGGCTGCACCTGCCGTATGGGCTATGGTGTTGAGTGTGAGTATGGCCGCCAGCGGTTTGTCGATAGAATCTTTTAATCGGCGTAATTGTTGATGAGTTTTAGGGTGTGACTCTTTTAAATGTGCGATGTAGCTGGGTGTTACCGACAAAAGAGCGGCTTCTAAGACGGAGCAAATGAACGAAACACCAATGGCGATAACGGCAAAAACAATAAGCAGGAGCATGAATACCTTAAGGAGCTACAAAAATTGCATTAGTAATAACATACTTCCGGCCAGAATTAGAATTGACCAACCAACTGGGCCTGCGTATTTACCCCATAACCTTTCAGTATAAGGGCCTAACCAGATTACGATGAGTGCTAACACGTAATAGCGCAGAGCCCGGGCGATGCCAGCAGCGAACAGAAACAGAGACAACGGGTAGTCGCCGGCTCCTGCTGCTAACATAGCGACTTGAAACGGAACTGGGGTTACGCCTACTAAGAAAATGGCTGTGAAACCATCTTGTTTTAGCGTTTGCTGAAATTCCTGATAATAGTCCTGAAGCGAAAGGTAATTTATAAACCACTGACCCGCCGTATCAAACAGTGCAGAGCCAATATAATAGCCTGCAACGGAACCCACTAAAAAACCAGCCAATGCAACGGTCGAAATCAGCCATATCCGGTTACGCTCAAGCACCATGTAGGGTATTAAAATTAATTCCAGCGCAATAGGAAGCACGGTGGCCTCTAAAGCGGATAGAAAAAATAAAAGGATCAGTGCATGCGGTGAGCTGGCAAGTTTCTGATACCATTGTTGTGTCTTGGTGTTTTCTTTCATTGGCGCGTCAACACAGTATTTTCGATAGCATTTATCGGCTCAGTGTAGCGTGATTTTTTTGCAAATAGGGATCGAAGCCGTTAAAACTTACGTAAACTTTGCACTTAAACCGTTACTGTTAAAAGGTTATTCAGAATGAAATATAACGGAAGCCCGACGTTTTCACACGGGCAGGCAGAAAAAATTGGCGTGTTGGTTACTAATTTAGGCACCCCGCAAGCGCCGACAAAAAAGGCGCTAAAGCCCTATCTAAAAGAGTTTCTGTCTGACCCCAGAGTGGTTGAAGTACCGAGGTTACTTTGGTTCTTGATATTGAACGGTGTGATTCTTCGGTTTCGTCCAAAGCGTTCGGCTCAGGCCTACGAAACGGTCTGGACGGAGCGCGGCTCTCCTCTTTTATTTCATACTCAGGACCAGGCTTCTGCTATTGAGAAAAAGCTAAAAGAAACCTGGGGCAATAATATTGTGGTTAATTTTGCTATGCGTTACGGCAGCCCCGCGTTGGGTGATACGGTCGAAAAAATGATGCAGCAAGGCGTTCGTAAACTGTTGGTGCTTCCTTTGTATCCGCAGTATTCAGCCTCAACAACCGCTTCTACTTTTGATGCGCTGGCGAAAGATTTTACTCAGCGTCGCTGGTTACCTGAGTTACGCTTTATTACTCATTACCATGACTTCCCTCCCTTTATTGAAGCGGCAGCGAAGCGCATAGAGAGGCATTGGGAACAACAGGGGCGAGCCGATAAGTTGTTGTTTTCTTATCACGGTATTCCGTTACGCTACTTAAAAAATGGTGACCCATATCATTGTGAGTGCTACAAAACCTCTCGTTTATTGGCTGAGCGCCTGGGGCTTGGAAAGGACGAGTATTTGACCACATTCCAGTCACGTTTTGGACGTGAAGAATGGTTGCAGCCATACACCGATATGACTATGAAAGCGTTACCAGGAAAAGGCGTGAAGTCTGTTCAGGTATTCTGTCCAGGTTTTTCTTCTGACTGTTTAGAAACGGTTGAAGAAATTGGCGAAGAAAATCGCGAGTACTTTATGGAAAGTGGTGGTGAACGGTACGAATATATATCTGCACTGAATGCAGAAGAAGAACACATTAGTGCGCTGACGCAACTGATTGAGAATAACTTACAAGGCTGGTCGGTTGAGGACGTATCGGAGCTGCGGCAGCAACGAGCGGATGAGGTTAAAAATCAGAGCTTACCTTATGATCACTGAAGGAGACCGCTTTGGCACGTAGAAACTCTTTTGGTAAGCCCTTCATGTTTATTGCATGGGGGCTTGCTCTTGCTATGCTGGTTTGGTTTTTCGAAGACAAACTACAGCAACAGTTTAATCCGAATGCGCAGGTCCAAAGTCGTATCGATAATGGGCGAGTTACAGTGATGCTTGAGCAAAATCGCATGGGTCACTACGTTGCTCGCGGTCAGGTTAATGGGCAACCGGTTACGTTTCTACTTGATACGGGAGCAACTTTGGTCGCTGTTCCCGAAGATTTGGCTCAAAAGCTGGGGTTGCGTAAAGGCAGGCAGGGTATGTCCCAAACTGCGAATGGCCGCGTCATAACCTATCGGACAGAAATTGACCGGTTAGAGCTGGGTGAAATTGAGCTGAATGACGTTGCTGCTTCTATTACACCGGGGATGGACGGTGAGGTGATACTGTTGGGTATGAGTGCCCTGAAAGAGTTTGAGTTAATCCAAAAAGGGGATACCCTTACTCTGCGTTATTAAGAAAAGCCGAAGCCACTGAGCGAACCGCTTGAATGGGCAGCTCGCCAGCAGGCTTGCGAGAATGACAGGTGACGTTATTTGATATCGGTAAGCCTCAGGTAAGGGCGTAACGTTTTCCAGCCTTGTGGAAACTTCTGTTTGGCATCTTCGTCACTGACGGTGGGGCGAATAATAACCGAGTCACCGGGCATCCAGTCTGCCGGGCAGGCAACTTCTTCACGGTCTGTTGTTTGCAGAGCGTCGATAACACGTAAGATTTCATTAAAGTTACGACCTACTGTCATAGGATAGGTCATGATCAGCCGGATTTTTTGATTCGGATCGATAATAAAGACTGAACGGACGGTCGCTGTAGCACTTTCGTTCGGATGAATCATGTTGTAAAGCTCAGCAACTTTTAGCTCTTTATCGGCAACGATAGGAAACTCCAGCACCGTATTTTGCGTCTCGTTAACATCGTTGATCCAGCCTTTGTGCGCATCAACCGTATCAGTCGACAGGCCCAAAGGTTTTACATTGCGCTTTTCGAACTCTGGTGCAAGTTGTGCCGTTCTGCCCATTTCTGTTGTGCAAACGGGTGTGTAGTCAGCGGGATGGCTGAAAAAGAATACCCATGACCCTTTTGCCCAGTCGTGAAATTTTATCGAACCCTGAGTCGTATCAATGGTAAAGTCTGGTGCAGTATCGCCAATACGTAATGTCATAAAAGTGGCTCCTAAAATAGTGGTTGATAACTGTTGTTTGTCTCATTTAAATAATAGCTTACTGGTGACATTACAAGGCAATAAGATTAGAACCTTTTACTCTAATATAGATTGATGGATTATTAGTAATGACCTTATTTATTGACGCTGATGCCTGCCCGGTGGCGATTCGGGAAATTCTTTTTCGTGCGGCACAGCGAAAGCAACTGCACCTGTACCTAGTGGCAAATCAGCGTATCCAAACCCCAGCGTCAAAGTTTATTCATATGGTGCAGGTGGGTAGTGGTTTTGACGTTGCTGATCATGAAATTGTCCGTCGTTGTGAAGCAAATGATTTAGTGATAACCAGTGATATTCCTTTGGCTTCTGAAGTAATAGATAAGGGCGCTAAGGCGTTGAGTCCCCGTGGCGAATTATTTACTCCTGACAATATCCGTCAACGACTGAATATTAGAGATTTCATGGATACTATGCGCAGTAGCGGCATTCAATCCGGAGGGCCGCCGCCATTATCTAACGTCGACCGAAAAAACTTTGCCGATCATTTAGATCGCTTATTAGCGGGGAGTTGAGTGTGGCCTTTTTTTCAGTACTGCCCGCTCTTCTCTGGATAACACTGATTTGGCTGTTCCCGGAATGGCTAACAGCGATACCCCTACCCGTTCCTGGTGCAGTGTCGGTTGCGTTAGGTATTGTCTTTTTGATTGCTGCTTTTTTCCGCCAATGGCATTGGTTTTACTGGTGTGCCTGGATTGGCGGCATTTACGCAACCATTCAGCTTGGTTTGCAACAGCCGCTGGCTGATAAAGAAGTGACCCGGCTGTATGATGCCCTTCCCGTATGGCTTTCGGTCAGTGCGTTGTTCTTAGCTTTTGTGAAAAAGCCGCTGTTGCTGAGCGGAAAAGGCGTAGTGACCGTTATTGTGATTGCAGGCGTATCGTTAACGTTGCTGATGCCGCCAGTGGCGCAGTTTTTTGCTTTATTAAGTCCGGTCGATGTTTTGACTTTGCCGGGTTGGGATGAGAGGTCATTTGCTATTGGTTTATTGCTCTGGACTGTTGCCATGGGAGGCATCTGGGCAACCTACCTACTTTATAAATCGGCTTCTGCCTATGCCTGGAGCCAGTGGGCTGCCTGGCTTGCATTTATGGTGTTTTTACTCTTAGTAGAGCAACCGCAGGCTTCGACTTGGGCAGCGCTGGCGGCGGCAATGGGATTATTGCTGGCACTGGCTGATCAAATGCTGCAGTTGGCTTATATTGATGAGTTAACTGGGCTTCCGCAGCGAAGAGCGCTTGTGGGTCAACTGCAGCACCTGCGCAAACGCAGTGCTGTTTGTATGCTCGATGTCGACCACTTTAAAAAGTTTAATGACCGTTATGGGCATGAGGTGGGCGATCAGGTGCTTCGATTATTAGGGCGTATTCTGAAAAGCCATGGAGGCTTTAGAGCGTACCGTTATGGTGGCGAAGAGTTTACTCTCGTGTTTTCGCACAATGACGAGGCGAAACTGAAAAGTGCGCTAGAAAGCGTGCGCAGTGAGGTGGCTAATTACCCGTTAAAACTACGTGAGCCCTCACGGCCGGCAAGCCAAAGTAAAGGAAAAGAGAAGCGGGGCAAAAAGGATGAAGGCAAAGCGGTTAAGGTCACGATAAGTTTAGGGGCGACATTAAAAGCGTTTGATGACACAGCGGACAGCATTCTGAAACGAGCGGATGAAAATCTTTACGCGGCAAAGAAAGCGGGGCGTAACCGGCTTGTTCTTAAGCCGTAGCGATCTAAAATAAAAAATCTACGTTAATAATGATGTTGTTTTAAATCATAAGGGCGCTAATGACTTACATTAAAGAAACCATCGAAAAATTAAAACAAACCAGTCCTGCTCAGGTCGAGTTTTATCAAGCGGTAGAAGATGTACTCGAGTCGATAGAGCCATTATTGGAAGAACGACCTAAATACCGGGAGCACGCCATTATTGAGCGATTAGTTGAGCCCGAGCGACAAATTATGTTTCGCGTTCCCTGGATGGACGACGATGGCAATATTCAGGTGAATAAAGGCTACCGGGTAGAGTTCAACTCTGCGCTAGGTCCCTACAAAGGTGGTTTACGTTTTCATCCGAGCGTGAATGCCGGGATTGTTAAGTTTCTCGGTTTTGAACAAATTTTTAAGAACGCCCTGACCGGTTTGCCAATTGGTGGCGGTAAAGGTGGCGCTAACTTTGATCCTAAAGGAAAGTCTGACGCGGAGATCATGCGTTTTTGCCAGTCATTTATGAGTGAATTGTATCGTCACATTGGACCAAATACGGACGTACCGGCTGGCGACATCGGTGTTGGTTCACGAGAAATTGGTTACTTGTTTGGTCAATATAAACGTCTGGCAAACCGTTTTGACGGCGTGCTGACTGGCAAAAGCGTACTTTGGGGCGGCTCACATGCGCGCAAAGAAGCGACGGGGTATGGCGCCGTCTATTTTGCGCAGTGCATGATGGATGATAAAGGCGACTCACTGGAAGGTAAGCGTTGTTTAGTTTCCGGTTCCGGCAATGTCGCTATTTACGCTATGGAGAAGCTGTATGACCTGGGAGCCAAGCCTGTTTGCTGTACTGACTCCAGCGGAACCATTTACCATGAACAGGGAATTGACCTGGATTTGGTTAAGCGCATTAAAGAACAACAGCAAGGCCGCTTGAAGGAATACCTCGAAACCCACAGTAACGCAGAATATACTTCCAGAGATGATTACCCAAAAGATGGTCATACAGTGTGGCGTTACAAAGCCGATTTAGCTTTCCCGTGTGCAACGCAAAATGAATTGACTGAGAAAGACGCACAGTCGCTTTTAGAAAATGGCTGTAAATGCATTGTGGAAGGGGCGAATATGCCGTCAACACAGGCTGCGGTCGATCTTTTCATTGAAAGCGGTGTTGCTTACGGACCAGGCAAAGCAGCTAATGCAGGTGGTGTTGCGACCAGTCAGCTGGAAATGGTGCAAAACGCTAGTATGCTGCGTTGGGACTTTGAAGAAGTGGATGAAAAGCTCAAAGCCATTATGCGCAATATTTACCATGATGCGAAACGTACTGCTGAAGATTTCGGGCATCCTTCGAATTTAGTTCTTGGTGCCAATATTGCCGGCTTCCGAAAAGTGGCTGATGCAATGATAGAGCAGGGCATAGTGTGACGTGTGAGGCCTGACTATTTAGGCCTTTACCTGCAAACGCCTAAAATAGCCCGTTAGTCGCAAAAGTGCTTTAGTGCCGACCATAATCAAGGCATGCTCAGTGATAAATAACTGGGGGATAAAGCATGAGAAAATTATTTCTGACGGGCGTTGCTGTGCCTTTAATTTTGGCAGGTTGCGCCAACGTTGAAACAACGCCAACGCTGGCAGAAACTTTGGAGACTGGTGGTGCGCTAAAACCTGAGCAACAACACCTTAACCTTGAAAAAGCCAATCTGTTTTTTGATATACGTCCTGAAAACCGTGAGGTAAAAGGAAAAACAGAGCTGGTGCTGTCAGTAAGTGAAAAACAGTCAAACTTCCTGCTCAACTTCGACAATAACTATCAAATTTCAGAATTCTCCATAAATAACCATGAAACAACAAATTATACTCACAGAAATGGAGAAATCCGTTTTACGCTTGAGCAACCATTAACTGTTGGTGAAGAACTAAAAGTCGCGATTGAATATAAAGGGCAGCCGCACGTTGCGGTGAACCCACCGTGGGATGGCGGCTATGTATGGGATGAGACCGAAACTGGAAAGCCGTGGATTGCGACTGCGGTTCAGGGGGAAGGTTGTGATTTAATCTGGCCTTGTATTGACCATCCAAAATTTGAAGCCGGGCAAACCGATATTGTCGTCCGGGTGCCTAAAGGGTTGGTTGCCGCCAGTAACGGCCGGTTGGTTGAAAGCAGCGAAGGTGACGACTGGTCACAGTACCACTGGCGCAGTGAGCAGCCACAAAACAATTATGGTATTGCGTTAAATGTTGGTCCGTACGAAGTTCTGAGAGATACCTACCACAGCCGTTATGGTCACGAATACCCTTTGGTTTTTTACTATTTGGAAGGAAAGAAAGACAAAGCGAAAAAGCTATTTGATGAGTTTTCGAAGCAACTCGATTTCTATGAAGACGTCATTGGCCCATACCCTTTTTACAAGGAGAAAATGGGCGTGGTCGAAACACCGCATCTTGGCATGGAGCATCAAACCATCAATGCCTATGGGCAGGAGTATAAAGCAGGGAAGTATAATTTTGACTGGTTACTCCACCACGAACTGGCTCATGAGTGGTTTGGGAACCAGGTTACCAACACCGATTGGGATCATATGTGGCTGCACGAAGGATTCGGCGCTTATATGCAGCCATTGTATGGACAATATCTGCACGGTGATTTTGCCTACCACGGGATGATGTATGAGACTCGCATCGGGTTGCGTAACGAACATCCGGTGGTATCTAATAAGCCAATGTCAGAAGATGACGTTTATAAAGAAGACCGTGGGCCGGGTAGCGACATTTATCAAAAAGGTGCCTGGATACTGCATACTTTGCGGCATCTCATTGGTGATGATGACTTCTTTGCGGCGACCCGAAAGCTGGTGTATCAAACAACGAACCCGAAACCCGGCAACTTTGAACCTCACTTCGCTGACACTCAATATTTTATTGATGCTATCAACGAGCAAACAGGAAAGGACTACACGTGGTTTTTTAAACATTACCTGTACACCGCTGCGTTGCCGGAGCTTGTGGCAGAAAGAGAAGGTAATCAGTTACGTTTGCATTGGAAAACCTTTAATGAGGCGCCGTTTGAATTGCCGGTAGAGGTTAAAGTAGGGGATTCCATTGTAACCGTTGTTGTTGGTAAAACACCGGTACAAGTTGAGTTACCGACAGCCCGAACACACTACATACTCGATCCTTTGCATAAAATTTTAAAGCAAGCAGACTATTTGGATGAGTACGCGAAAGAACAGCGTGAACAGGAATGAAGAAACTCTAAGGCGACTTCTTGTGGAGTAAAAAAAACGGCCAAGGGCTTTAGCGGTACTTAAAAGCTCTTGGCTTTTTTAGTCAACAATTGAATGGCATCGTTGTTAACGTTGGCAGACTGTGCATTTAATACCACCACTGCTTTTGAACCATCCAGGTAAAAACCGACAAAGCTGCTGAAACCTCCCGTTTGACCGTTATGCCACGCATAGGGCTTCCCACTTTCGTCTTTGCTAATAAGCCAGGCTAAGGCCTGTTGGCAACAACCTTCAATGGTTTTTTGGGGCGTAAGTAACTGCTCAACTGTGGGATTATTTTCCGCACTTTTCTGCATTAATAATTTAGCGTAACTGGTCATATCATCCAGAGTAGAAACAATAGCGCCTGCGCCGGCCAGAGACTGAAAATGCCAGTGGGGGACGACGTTCCCTAGTACATCATGTCCTTCTGCTAACGCTTCAGGGCTATGCCTTTTGCTGATAGCGACATAACTGTCGGACATAGAAAATGGCTCAAAGACTTTATCCTTTAGCAGTTCCGGAAAAGGTTTTTCGGCTTGTGTAGCGAGTAGCTCAGCCAGTAAACCGTAGCCAAAATTGGAATATTGATAGTCTTTCGGGCCAGGTTCTGTGTTTGAAACGGCATCTTTTAACTCGGGTTGACCATAATGGGCATAGGGGTCGGTTTGAACTGCGGTATCGAGTAAGTTCTCCGGTAGCCGTGGAAGCCCGCTATGGTGGGTTGCCAAATCACCCAGAGTGAGTGTGCCGGGGGCCTCGGGCCAGAGCTGTCTGACAGAGGTGTCCAGTGTTAATTGCCCTTGTGTAATGGCATTAGCCAGCAGGTAAGCGACCATCGTTTTTGTCACTGAGCCAATTTCGTAGAGCGTATGTTTATTATGTTGACCATAGAAATGCGTTTTAACTCGATCTGGGTAGATGATAGCCACTGACGCGCCATAATCACCCAGCTTAGGATCGACGGGCTTGGCTTGTTTATCGCCTGGACTGGCTTTTTTTAACGTTAGTGAAAACTCCTGTCCCTGAGTAAAAGTACCGCTATAGCCCTGGGCCGTCTTTTTACCCGTAAAGCTCGCCTGAATCATGGGGGATTTAAAGCTCAGAGCACTGTCATCGATGCTCACATCGGTTAGCGGAATGCCGAAACTCTGTTGTGCGGGGCTGTCTAAAGTCGCAATATAGCCATCATGAATCACGGCGACATTAACACGCAACGGAAGACTGGAGTTTGCGCTAACGGGTAAATCCCCTTGATAGGTTGCCTCGTAGGTAAGGCGGTTCTTGTCCTCTTGAGTGAGCTTATGCAAAGTAATGCTGCGCTCTTTACCTTGGGTAAAAGTGCCTTTTAACTGGCCGTTCTCGAGCTGTCCCTGATAGCTGGCATTTAAGTTTTGGTCCGTAAATTTGACTGTTTCGCCAGAAAGAGAAAATGTCGTCGGTTGGTGATTAAACATACCCTGATTAGGGCTGTCTAACGTCAATTGTCCATTATCAATCGTAATGCCCAGAGCGATACTCACGTCATCCTGCAACAGCAACTCGCCGCGCCAGATTCCGTTCAGCTTGTCCTTATATTCTTCTGCCTGTAAGGAGTGGTGGCATAAAGCTGCCACCACTATTGTTGAGTAAATAAACCACTTAATGACGGTTTTCATTTTAGTTCCTCATGGATTAATTACTGCTTTTCCATCTCCTGTTGAAATTCGGCCAGGTCAGAAATGACGGTTTGATTGGGGATGTCAGCGTAAGGTTGCTCTGCAAACTTGGTGCCGCGTAATTGTACCGAAATACGCGCGGCATCAGGGTTTAGCATGGTTTGCTGGTAAAACGCTTTAGCATCCTCTAATGTCAGGCCTTCAACCGCCTCAATCAATTGCTCTTTGCTGTTGAACTCAAAGCGATGAAGCTTTAAATCTGCCAACAAAGGCGAGACTTCTTCGTCAAGATTCTTAGGCTTCTCTTTTAGGGTGATTAACGTACTTTGTTTAATCTGCTCGAATTCTTCCGGGCTCATTTCCTGCAAGTCTTTCCAGTATTCTTGTTTGAACAGAGTAAAACGTTCTTGCATCTCAGCGACACTTTTTACTGGTGTCTGAATGTACAGCCCAAAGCCAGCAAAATGGTCAAGGCTTGGTGCAAAGGCTCCGACCGCATAGGCGAGTTGCTCTTCAGTACGCAGAGTGTCAAATGCTGCCGTACGGAAGTCACTTTGCAGTACAGTTCCCGCGGCTAGGTTCTCAAACCCTGGCTGAGGGTGGAAGTGAGCATCAACCAATGCGACATCAGCTACGTCCAAATCACGGCGAAGTACAATTGACTTGCCTGGTTCAGGTTTCCAGTAATGCGCCCGCTCAAAATCAGTTACTTTACGATTATCCGGCAAGCTGGTTTGTATACGGTTAAGCGACTCTTTTAAATCTTCCTGATTGTAATTACCAAACGCGAACACACGAATATCGTTATGGCTTAGTAACTTATCCATAAATTCGGTTAAATCGCCCGGGCGCAGGGATTGGGCTGTTTGAATGAGATCGCTCTTACCAAAGCCGCCCTCTTTTATTAGCTGACTGTAAGCATCAAAGCCTTGGTAAATTGGGAATTGCTGGCCTTTATTCTGCAGCTCTCTAATGTAGCGGTTAACGGCCTGATTAAAGGCTTGTTCTTCAACTGTGAAGCTTAAGTTGTTAACCGCGCGCTCCAACAATTGTGGCTGTTTATCAGTAAAGCCTGAGACTTGAAGATTAAGCCCCACATTGTCCGTCAAGCTAAGGTTCATACCCGCAATGTTCGCTTCGGTATCTAATGCGCTATTGTTCAGGTTGTACAGGTCGCGCCAGATAGCGGTTAGAACATTCGCTTTTATATCCTCAATGGGTAAAGGATTATTTATCTCAATACTGAAAACACCGCGAGGCTGTTCACTGTATACCTGACTCGGATATTGCCATACTTGAATGCCGTTTTCTTCGAGGACCACCTGTGGCTTATCAAAGGCTTTATTTTGCTTAATAGCGAAGCTTTCAGGCAATAATGTATTAACTTTAGGTAAGTTAATTGCCATTTCAGGTTGGTTGTCCCAACTGGCAATTTCGTCCTGAGGAATATCTACGACTTTGTACTTGCCTTCATAATAGTCAAGTTGACTGTCATGTGGTTCGTCCTGACTAATGTACCAAACCCGGAGTCTTTCTGATGTCAGCTGAGAAAGCACAGAGCGAATCGCTTCAGGATTAAACTCCTGGTATTCGTAAGGAGCACTTATGGCGTACTTAGCAGGGTAATTTTGCATTGCTTCGGCTAAGTTAGAAACGTAGCCAAACTCATCGCCTTTTTCCAGAAAACGAAAACGGTTGTTGAGGCTGGTTTGTATCTCTTTAAAGTATTTCTCATCAACGCCTTTCGCCCGAACTTTATCAGTGTATTGCATAATAAGTGCAACAATGTCATCGCGCTGTTTCATGCCAGCGTTGGTTAATTCAACGTCAACGGTCAGGGCACCGTAATTACCATAGAATGTCGGTTGAGCAGACACATTCAGGTTGGCAATAAGACCCGCCTCTTTCAATTTTTGTGCGGGGGTTCCCGGCATTTCAGAACCCAGCAAATAACTGACATACTGGTTGGGCTTAGCGGCAAACTGATCCTGATTATCGTTAATGATGAATTCTAACTTGAGCTGTTTAACGTCTTCATTTGGCACGTAGTGAATACGCTTACCACCAACGTCTTCAAAGTTAATTTCAGCGGTTACTTCGGGTTTATCAATACCATCGTCTTCAATGGTTGCGAAGTGCTTGCGGGCAAGCTTTTCCATTTCATCCAATGAACGATTGCTGATCATCGCAACTTTCATAATATTCGATGAATAATAGCGATTATAAAAGTCGACCGTTTCTTGATGCAGCTTACTGTTTTCTTTATCGCTCAGGCTTTCCAGGTTGCCGATAAGAAAACGGTTAGAAGGGTGCTTGCCAAGCAGCAAACGGCCTAATTTAAACTGACCAAAAAAGTCCATTTCACGACGCATGGACCACTCGGCGTTAACGGCGTTACGCTCTTTGTCAACGTATTCTGGGTAAAGCTTAGGCGCTTTAAAGAAGTCGGAAAAGCGGTCTAAACCTTCGTTGTAAGCGTCATTATTAACTTTAAACATGTAGTTGGTGATATCCAGCCAGGTGTATGCGTTCTGGCTGCCACCGTTATTGCTCATAAATTCGCTGTAACCGCTCGTGTCCGGGTACTTATCGGTACCCAAAAACAACATATGTTCCAGATAATGCGCCATACCCTGTTGTGTCTCAGGGTCTTGTAATAAGCCAACCCCCACGCTGAGAGAAGCTGCTGATTTATCGGTGTTCGGATCAGAAACCAGCATAATTTCAATGTTGTTATCTAAGGTCAGTACACGGTAGTCGCGCTGGTCGTTGGGGCTTTTGATTACGTCACCGGCTACAGCGGCTTGTTGGGCACTGGTTTCTTGACTGGTTTCAGTAACGGGCTGACTGCAGCCTGCTGTTAATAGTGCTGTACTTATCGCGCTAGCGAGTAATAGCTTTTTCATACATAGATTCCTTTTCACAGTTATAGAACCATCATACCGAGTGCTAGTGGGGTTGTTAAAGTACTTCTGTTAACTATTTGTTGACTAATTTGTAACAGATTGTGAGAGTAGCCTTACTGTTGCAAATACAAGGATGTTAAGCGGTGAAATGGCTTATATCGTTAATGGCATTACTAGTGATAACTGGCTGTACTTCCCCTACGGTGTTTTTAACTACCGAGCGATTAGCGAAAGAGGACCGAGCGGAATTGATAACGGTATTATCACAGAGTGGCTTTCAGGTTGAACCCACTATAGGAGTCAGGATCCCTGAAGCATTTCCCGATGTTGTTGTCGCCACAAATCCGGCTAACGAAAATCCGGACTTTTTTAGTAAACTTGAGCGTATTATTCAGCAGCAAAGTCTTGCTCCCGTCAGCTATCAAAAACTTTATCAGCAAAAGCATTATTATAAGGGGCGTGATGTTGGTCTATACGTCAGGGGTAATGAGCCAGAACTGCGGCTACCGCCGGTGCTTCGCGGAGATGAAGATACCTGTAATGGGCAGCGGATTATTCTTGAGTTTATCAATAAAAATAAACTTAAGATTGACGTTGAGGGCGAGGAAATCATTTCTTATACAGCAGATTACCGTACCGTTCTGCCTAATACGGTCTACGCTAATTTAGAAAGTGTCGACAACACTGTTAAGTTCAAACTTTCTCAAGTGTCCGTAGAGACGTATGCGGGCATGAGAACCGCTGACAAACTGGTGGTGACAAGTAACGGGAACTCAATACTGCCTATAGGCTGTGAATTTATGATTATTCATTACTAACCACGACGCTAAAGGCTCTGAACATGTCTATTTTGCTGATTGTCAAAACCCTGGGGCTCTTTTTTATTACGGCGATTGCTGAAATCGTGGGCTGTTATTTACCTTATCTGTGGTTAAAAAAAGACGGAAGCGTCTGGTTATTGATTCCGGCTGCAATCAGCTTAGCGTTATTTGCCTGGCTGCTTACTCTGCATCCGGCAGAGAGCGGGCGGGTGTATGCCGCTTACGGGGGTGTTTATGTGGTGACCGCACTCTTGTGGCTTAAAGCTGTGGAAGGAGCTTCGTTGTCGATCTATGACGCCGTGGGGGCAGCTTTTACGTTAACAGGCATGGCGATTATAGCCGCAGGCTGGAATCATTAGTGAAGGCAATAAAAAAGGGAGCTTTATGCTCCCTTTTAAAGATTGAATTCAAAGCAAACAGGAATTAATAAATGAACGCTGTTGTAACGCGTTCAGCTTCAATTTCCAGAGACTCAACTAAATTATTACTGAATTCACCGGAAACCGAGACATAATCGCCTTTCTCAATCTGCTGAAAGCCCTTTTTATCCAGTGGGTTGTAATCCATGCCTGAAACATCAATGGTCCACTGCTGGATTCCGTTGTCTATGGTGAATTCTTCTTCGGCGTTGTTGACAGACGAGACTGTGCCATTAAGGTCAACGATATTGGTGGTATCCATTGCAATAACATCGAGTGTTTTATTAGGTTCTCCGCTTTCTTCGTCAGCAGAGTTAGCATAAAAATACGTGCCCAGATCTTCTAAATAAACACTGGAGGCCTCTATTTTGGCATTTTCAGCAAAGTCGTCGTCAACTTCGCCGTAAACCGTAACGTTATCGCCTTCAATTAAGCCGTGACCTTCTTCTTCAAACCACTCCCAGTCATCCATTTCAACGGTAATTTGGCCATCACCGTAATCCAGCATGAAAGACGAAGGGTTGGTTTCAATGGCTGTGCCTGATACCGATATCCAGGTTTGATCGGGCTTGTTTTCGAAGTTTTGAGCGGCCACTGAAATACTCAGGGCTAAAGTAGAAAGTGCTAATGTTGTGCGTAACATAATCTATCTCCTCGCTATTCGATTTGCTTGGAATGTTATGTACTACTTTTTTACGGCTCTAATTCAAAAAAAGATTAAAATGACCTCTTTTCTTTTATCGACCGAGAGAGGCTCAAGGAGTTCCAAAAACGTCTTTGATTTTCCCAGTCGTCTCTTGCTTGCTCAATTTTAGTATAGATCCAGAAGATGGAAACCGACACTGCAGCGAGTAGCCTGTTTTTTCTGAGCAACAGAGCCATACTCGCGCAGAAACAAGAAAGTGAGGAGCTATATGAGGTATGTGGGAGACTTAATGCCCTCTGAACACGCACAGAGGGCTTTCTACACGATCACTTAAGAGTAACAAACTCCTCAGCACTAGTAGGATGCAGCGCAACGGTCGAATCTAAATCAGATTTCGTGGCACCCATTTTCAACGCAACGGCAAAGCCTTGCAGTATTTCGTCCATGCCTTCGCCAATACCGTGAATACCAACAACTTTTTCTTCCTGACCGTGACACACCAGCTTAAAGTAACTGAGCGCACGATGCGGAGTAACGGCATTGTACATTGCCGCGAACGACGATTTGTACACGGTAATATTATCCTCACCGTATTTTAGCTTGGCGTCTTCTTCACTCAAGCCAACGGTACCAATAGTTGGGTGGCTGAACACGACGGTTGGGATGTTTTCGAAATCCATATGCGCGTTGGGCATGTTATTAAACAGGCGCTCAGCCAGCAAACGTCCGGCTTTTATGGCGACAGGGGTCAGTGCGGCAGCACCGGTATTGTCCCCCACAGCGTAAATGCCTTGCACATTCGTATTCTGGAACTTATCAACGTTGATGAAGCCTTCGCTATCCAAGTCTACACCTGTGCATTCCAGATTAATTTTATCAGTCGAGGGTATACGGCCTATCGCCCAGACTAAGCAGTCTACACCGTCCATCGACTGACCGTTTTCAAAGTGCAACGTTAGCGTACCGTCGTCCTGTTTAATAACTTCGTTCACGGTTGTCTCGGTGTGAAGCTCAGGACCATCTTGCTTCATGCGTTCCAGTAAGCCGTCGGTAAGGTCTTTATCGAAGTTACGCAGCGGGCGGTCACGGCGAACCATCAAGTGTGTGTCGGTACCTAACGCGTGGAAAACACCTGCAATTTCAACCGCAATGTATCCGGCTCCAACAACGGCCGCTTTTTTCGGTTGCTCATTAAGAGCGAAAAAACCATCTGAGTCAATACCATGCTCTGCACCAGGAATATCAGGGATCAAAGGGCGTCCGCCCGTCGCGATGGTAATATGGTCGGCAGTAATGTTTTCGCCATTGACCTCAACAGTGCGGTGATCGACAAATTTGGCAAAACCTTCGATAAATTCAACGCCATTACCTTGAAAGCCGCGGTGGTAGCCGCCGTGAATACGCTCAATGTAGGCTTCGCGGTTTTTCACCATGGTGGCCCAGTCAAATCCTTTTTGCTCCACATCGAAGCCATAAGAAGGAGAATACTTTATCGCTTCAGCAATATGAGCGCCGTACCACATGACTTTCTTAGGAACGCAGCCCACGTTGACGCAAGTACCACCCACGGCTTTTGCTTCAATAACAGCGGCTTTTGCGCCGCGTATAGCGGCCCGGTTGGCTGAGGCAATACCGCCACTGCCGGCCCCTATAGCGAGATAGTCATAATGTCTGCTCATACTGCTTAACTCCTGTACTTAATTCAAAACTGCGGATATCTTGAATAAAAACCCCGTATCTTGCAAATAAAGACACGGGGTTGTCATGTTTTTTATACCGATAGCGGTAATCGAAAGATCAGTACCTAGTCTTGTACTGAGTCTCCACCGGCCGGCAAATTCTCTTTAACAAACTCCGTCATCATAGTGCGCAAGTGCAGGGTTGTGCCTTCACCTTCGTAAATGCCATGAGAGCGGTTTGGATAAGCAAAAAACTCAAATTGCTTACCGTGTTTGATGAGTTCGTTGACCAGACGCTCGCTGCCCTGGAAGTGCACGTTATCGTCACCGGTGCCATGAATCAGTAGCAAGTCGCCTTCTAGGTTTTCTGCATGGGTAATGGCTGAAGTTTCTTCATAACGCTCTGCCGACTCAGGCAGCAAACCCGAATAGCGCTCCTGATAAATTGTGTCGTACAGCGTTAAGTCCGGTACCGGTGCTAGCGCCATGCCCATATCGTAGCTGTCCGGATAACGGAACAGCGCATTCAGGGTTTGCGAACCACCACCGCTATGCCCCCAAATTCCTACGCGGTCTTCGTCAATGAACTCCCAGCGCTCCAGCATTTGCTGAAGAGCATCGTATTGGTCGCGGACAGTAACAACACCCAGGTTTTTATAGATAGACCGGCGCCACTCGAAACCACGTGGTGATTTGGTTCCGCGGTTATCAATAGACGCTACAATATAGCCTTGCTGGGTTAACATGGTGTGCCATAAGTACAGTGAACCGCCCCAGCGATTCGCAACGGTCTGACCCCAGGGTTCGCCATAGACATAAAACAAAATGGGGTATTCTTTATTAGGGTCAAAATTGGTTGGCTTCATGATGTAGCCGTCCAGCTTTAAACCATCGCGAGCTTCAACACGGAAAAACTCCACCGGCTGTTTTTCTACTTGCTCGACAGCTTGTTGTACCTCAGCGTTATCTATAACGGTCCGAATTGTTTTGTGATCCGGAAGCGAAATCATGGTAGTGACAGGAACCTGATCAACAGAACTGAAAGAGTGCTCCGCGTATTGGGCATCCTCAGAAATGCTGTAACTATGGGTGCCAGCTACATCCGGTGTCAGACGCTCCAGGCGGCCGCTGCCATCAAGGCTTGCACGGAACAAGTAACGTTCCAACGGTGTTTTAGGTGACGCAATAAAATAAACCCAGCCTCCTTCTTCATTAACACGCAGTACTTCCACTACATCCCAGTTGCCCCGGGTAATAGCGGTTACTCTGCCGGTATCACGGTGAACTTTGTAGATATGACGGTAGCCACTGCGCTCACTTAACCAGGTAAATTCGCGTCCGTTATTTAAGAAGTGAACGTCGTCGACATATTCTGCCCAGGAGTCCGTCGTTTCTCGAAGCAATTCCTGGCTGCGCCCGGTCTCAATGTTACTGATAAAGACGCGGTTAATATGTTGCTTGCGGGTCAGCTGTTGAATGAGAAGTTGCTCGCTATTACCAGCCCAGTCCATGCGAACCAGATAATGTTGGCGTGGATCGCCGGGAATATCCATCCATTGCGTTTCGCCACCGCTGACCGGCACAACACCTATACGCATTGCTGCGTTGGTTTCACCCACTTTAGGGTAAGGAAACTGCTTTAACGTTGGGTACAGTTCTTCGGTGTTATTGATCATAGTGAATACTGGTGTACCTTCGGTATCCAGTTGCCAATAGGCAATTCGCTTACCGTTGGGGCTCCAGCGGAAGCCATCACGCAGCGAAAACTCTTCTTCGTTTACCCAGTCGAAAGTTCCGTTAACAATGGTATCGTTTCCATCGCTGGTCAGGGCAGTAATAGTAAAGGTACTCAGGTCCTGCACATAAATATTATTTTGCATGACAAAAGCGACTTTGGTGCCTTGCGGATTAAACTTGGCAAACTGCAAAGTTGACGCTGGCGCATCTCCGCCCAACTGGCGCAATTGATCCGTTTTACGGTTCAATACCCAGTAATCTCCCAGTGTATGGGTACGCCAGGAGCGCTTGGTGTTGGTAAAAATTAAGACCTTGCTGTCGTCGTCTGACCATACGTAGTCAGCTATGTGGAGGGCTTTGTCTTTTCCTTCGGGTGTCAGCTGCTCAGCACTTACGAGAACCGTGCGCTCATTGGTTTCTGGATGATAGCGGACAATATCGCGACCATCGGTTGAGTCAGACGGTTCTAATGTAGTGTAACCGGAGCCATCTTCTAACCAACGAGTGGGGGCCGGGCGATTAATGTTAAATGCATCACTGGCAAAAATTTTCTCGGGTGTTAACTGGCTGCTGCCTGTCATTTGAGGTTCTTCAGCATCACCGGCTGTTTGTGTTCCAGTTAGGCTGCTGCAGGCGCTTAGTGTGATGAGGGCAGTGAAACCTGCCAACAGGCGCAAAGAACGAAAAGTGGTGTCATGCATGACATTTACCTTTATTCTGATTTATTGACCACCCGATAATACCGTAAAAAACTCAGGAAACCACATAAGCCTGGTTGAAGATGAGACGAAAGTCCCAATATCTGCTGTAAGCGTTTCGAAAAATTGAGGTAAAAATGAGCCGTAACCCGCTATTAGAACAAGGGCAATTGCCAGATTTTGAACAGATTAAACCTGAACATATCCAACCCGCTGTTGAAGCAAGCATAAAGCAAGCACGCCAAACCATTGATGAGGTGCTGATGCGTGGTGATTTCAGCTGGGACGGACTGATTGAACCCTTAACCGACGCGGATGAAAAGCTTGAACATGTTTGGGCACCGGTTTCACATTTGAACTCTGTCGTGAGCTCGGCAGAACTGCGCGAAGCTCACGACAGCTGCCTGCCGCTACTGTCTGACTACGCCACTTATGTGGGTCAGCACAAAGGCTTATTTGATGCCTATCAAGCACTGCGCAGCAGCGATGAGTTTGACGGGCTGACTGAAGCCCAGCAGAAATTAATTAACGACACCCTGCGAGATTTCCGCTTGTCGGGTGTGGATTTACCTGAAGAGAAAAAGAAGCGCTATGCGGAGATTTCCTCGCGACTCTCTGATTTGTCGTCAACCTTTAGCAATAATTTGCTGGATGCGACTCATGCCTGGACATGCCACCTTACTGACGAAAGCCGCTTAGCCGGCCTGCCGGACAGTATTAAGGAAGCAGCTAAAGAGACCGCAGCGGATCAGGATAAGGACGGTTGGCTATTTACTTTAGACATTCCCAGCTATCTCCCGGTGATGCTTTACGCGGAAGACCGAGAGCTGCGAAAGGAAATGTATCAGGCTTTTGTCACGAGAGCCTCTGAGACCGGCCCCAATGGGGGCGAGTTCGATAACTCTGAGGTGATGGATGAGACTCTGGCATTGCGCCATGAAATGGCTCGGCTGCTTGGTTTTAACAATTTTTCTGAAATGTCGCTGGCAACAAAAATGGCGGAGTCACCGGAGCAGGTATTAGATTTCGTGCAGGATTTGGCGGATAAGTCGAAGTCACAGGCTAAAGCTGAGTACGCTGAAATTGAAACCTTTGCTGCAGAGCAAGGCGTTAAGGAAATGGAAGCTTGGGATGTACCGTACTTTAGTGAGCAATTGAAGCAGCAACGCTACTCAATTTCCGATGAATTACTGCGTCCTTACTTCCCTGAACAGCAAGTATTGAATGGTTTGTTTGAAGTGGTTAAGCGTTTGTTCGGTATGACTGTGAGCGAACAAAAAGACGTAAACACCTGGCATGATCATGTGCGTTTTTTCCGTATTCACGACGCTGATGGTCACTTGCGTGGCAGCTTCTATTTAGATTTGTACGCCCGGTCGGGGAAACGGGGCGGCGCCTGGATGGCTGATTTTGTTGGTCGCCGGGTTCATGCCAACGGTACCCTGCAAAATCCGGTGGCATTCTTGACCTGTAATTTCAGTAAACCGGTGGGTGGTAAGCCTGCTCTCTTTACTCACGACGAAGTGCTGACTTTGTTCCATGAGTTTGGTCATGGTTTGCACCATATGTTGACCCAAGTGGACACGGCCGGTCTTTCCGGCATTAACGGAGTAGAGTGGGATGCCGTAGAACTGCCTAGCCAATTTCTGGAAAACTGGTGTTGGGAGCCAGAGGCTTTAGCGCTCATATCGGGGCACTATGAAACGGGCGACCCGTTACCTCAGGAGTTGCTGGATAAAATGCTGGCCGCTCGTAACTTCCAGTCGGCTATGCAAATGATGCGACAGCTCGAGTTCTCGCTTTTTGATATGCGTATACATCATGAGTTCGATGAAAATAAAGGGGCACGCATTGGTGAAATACTGAGTGAGGTTCGTAAACAGACTTCCGTGCGGATCCCTCCGCAATACAACCGTTTCCAGCACAGCTTCGGTCATATTTTTGCCGGTGGCTATGCGGCAGGTTACTACAGCTACAAATGGGCTGAAGTGCTGTCATCCGATGCATTCGCGCGCTTTGAAGAAGAAGGTATATTTAGTGCCGCGACCGGACGAGACTTTTTGCACGTTATTCTGGAACGTGGTGGTAGTCGGAAAGCTGCGGATTTGTTTCGTGAATTCCGTGGACGTGAGCCAAGCGTGGAACCCTTGTTAAGACATAGCGGTATAGCTGTAGCCTGACGTTTACGTCAGGTTAGCTATCGCACCTGACATGAATGTCAGGCTACGGTGGGGCGTCAGGCCGCGTTCGCCATGACCAGATTCACAAGACCAACTAAGCCAAGTACAAACAAAATCGTAAGAATGACGCCAATGATGATGTAAGCTTTGGGGCTTCCATGCTGAAAGTCACGTTGGCGATTTTTCTCTGTCTGCACACCTAAAAAAGCAGCCAGAACACTCACCACCATAGTAATAATTCCCGGCTTAGGGGTTTTATTCTCGGAAGACTCGGACATTACTCTGTGTATTCGTTTTGGTAACGATTTTTGCTGCTCTCGCCTGAACTTGAAATGAGTTCAACCAAGTCAAAAAAGTGGAATTGTACAGAACGGCTATCGCCTTTAAGCCAGCTAAACCAAGTGACTTGTCCAGCGGCTAGCTGACATTGAGCAGCGTTATTGCTTTGTTCCGCCTCGGTCAGTAATTGCTGGCAGCGTTGAGTGGCATTCTGTTGAGAAATAAGGGACGACGGGCTCACTAGTGCAAATGCGATAAACGCAGTGAGTGCTACTGATGTTATTATAGTGAGTGCTCGCATGATGTCTCCCCAAACGCTAGATTGACTAATTTATCAGCGATTTTGTAAAAATTCTAGTCATTAAAGTGAATTTTTTTGTCGGGGGTTAACTGCTACAATAACCGTTCTTTGAGACAGGTCGGGAAAACGAACGATGAAACCATTAATTGCGCCCTCTATATTGTCGGCAGACTTTGCTCGCTTAGGCGAAGAAGTGGACGCTGTATTAAGTGCCGGAGCTGACGTTGTGCACTTCGATGTTATGGACAATCATTATGTTCCTAATTTGACGATTGGGCCTATGGTTTGTAAAGCGTTGAGAGATTACGGCATAACAGCCCCAATTGATGTGCACTTAATGGTGAAACCAGTCGATCGTATTATTCCCGACTTTGCAGAAGCGGGCGCTTCTATTATCACTTTTCATCCCGAAGCGTCTGAACACGTCGATCGTACCTTACAGATTATTCACGAGCACGGCTGCCAGGCAGGGTTGGTCTTAAATCCGGCAACACCGTTGCATTGCCTCGATTACGTTATGGATAAGGTTGATGTCATTCTACTAATGTCAGTTAACCCCGGTTTTGGGGGGCAGTCATTTATTCCATCGACTCTGGATAAGCTGAGAGCTGTGCGGAAACTTATAAAAGACAGTGGCCGCGATATCAGGCTGGAAGTGGATGGTGGTGTGAAAGTTTCAAATATTGGTGAGATTGCGGAAGCCGGTGCGGACATGTTCGTCGCTGGTTCAGCGATTTTTAATACGGATGATTACGCCAGTGTCATCCAGACAATGCGCGATGAAATCGCTGCGGTAACAGGTTCGTAGAGGAAAAAGAATGTCAAAACCAATCGTATTAAGTGGTTGTCAGCCGTCGGGACAGTTGTCTATTGGTAATTATATTGGTGCGTTACGTCAGTGGGTCAATATGCAGGATACCCATGACTGCAAGTTTATGTTGGTGGATCAACATGCAATCACCGTTCGCCAGGAACCTGAAAAATTGCAGCAGGCGACATTAGATGGTCTGGCTTTGTATTTGGCGTGTGGCCTGGACCCACAAAAGAGCACCGTTTTTATTCAGTCCCATGTGCCAGAGCATACTCAGCTGGCCTGGGTTCTCAATTGCTACACGCAGATGGGTGAACTGAATCGGATGACTCAGTTTAAAGACAAATCTCAGCGTCATGCCAATAATATTAATGCGGGTTTGTTTACTTACCCTGCACTGATGGCTGCGGATATTCTGTTGTATCAGGCAAACGAAGTGCCAGTAGGCGATGACCAAAAACAACATTTGGAAATGACACGTAATGTCGCTGAGCGCTTTAACAATCTGTATGGTGATATTTTCACAATTCCAGAGCCTATGATTCCAAAAGTGGGTGCTCGGGTCATGTCGCTGCAAGAGCCAACTAAAAAAATGTCAAAATCTGACGACAACCCAAATAATTTTGTGGGCCTATTGGAAGAGCCGAAGAAAGTTATAAAGAAAATCAAAAAAGCCGTTACCGACTCCGATGAACAGGCACGTATTTATTTTAATCCGGAAGAAAAACCCGGCGTTTCAAATTTGCTCAGTATTATGTCCGCTGCTACCGGCAAGGCGATAGATGAACTTGTGCCGGGCTATGAAGATAAAATGTACGGGCATTTAAAAGGCGATGTGGCGGAATCTGTGGTTGCGATGCTGGAACCCATTCAGCAGCGGTATCACGAAATGCGCAATGATCAGGCCTTCTTGCAACAAGTTATGAAGCAGGGAGCTGATAAAGCCCGTGAAGCGTCAGCAAAAACCTTGTCAGATGTCTATCGTGCGGTGGGTTTTGTCCCTTACCCGGAGTAGAAATAACGATGGTGAATGAGTCTCAAAAAAAGTGCGAAAAGGAGTTGCTAACCAGTGTTGAAACCATGGCGAACATTGGTAGCTTTTGGTACGAACCTGCTTCTGAGCACTTATACTGGAGCCGCCAGTTAAGAGAGATTCATGGCTTGGCTGATGATGAGCCCATTACCTATGAAAAGGCTATGGCGTTTCATCTGCCGGAGTATCGGGAAAACATAAAGCAGCTTGTTGCACAAAGTCTGGAGTCCAATAGAAGTTGGTCCGCGGAGAGCTGCCTGGAAGACACCGAGGGTCATATTCACTGGGTTACCATTACGGGGGTAACTAAGCAGTTAGAGAGTGGCGAAACGGTTCTCTTTGGTGCCATTCAGGATGTGACTGCAAAAAAGCATCGATTACAGCTGCTGCAAGAACAAAAAAATACGCTTCGCAGCACGTTAGATAATTTAATTGATGCTGTTATTACAATTGACAGTAAGGGTCTCATCACTCACTTTAGTGCACCTGCAGAGCGAATGTTTGGGTACAGTGAAGCCGAGATCAAAGGTCATAATGTCAGTCTTCTCATGCCGGAACCCTACGCCAGGGAGCACGATCATTATCTTGAAGCCTACCAGGAAACTGGGCGGGCACGCATTATTGGTATTGGCCGCGAAGTTCAGGCCAAACGCAAAAGCGGTGAGGTCTTCCCCATTGATTTAGCGGTTACAGAAGTGAGCCGTTCGGGAGAAGCCCAATACATAGGGGTGATACGAGATATTACCGAGCAAAAAGAGAATGCACGGAAGCTCGAATATTTAGCAAACTTCGATAAACAAACCGGCTTACCTAATCGACACCGCTTTTTGGATTTAGTTGAAAAACGTCTAGGGAGTCAGTTGCCCCTTGTCGTTGCCTCCATCAATATGGATTATTTTAATCGTGTTAACACGCTTCATGGCCATGAAGAGGGAGACCGTGTCATTCAACTAATCGCTCAGAGGTTACGGCAAGCTATTGGGGATTCTGGATGGATAGCCCGAGATCTCGGAGACAGATTTTGGGTTGGCGTTACTCAAGACTCCAAAGAGGCGGGTTTAGAGGTGATTAAACGGTTGCATGAGGCACTACGAAAACCATTTAAAACAACGTTACAGACACATTATTTAACGGCGAGTATTGGTGTTGGTCTGAGTGGCGGCGATGATAATGCGTCCGGACTACTGTCACTGGCTGATACAGCGACCTCAAATGCTCGTCACAAGGGCCGTGATCAGATTGCCGTTTATCGAGCTGAAATATCCGAGTCAGTTGTTGCTGACGCTAAGACAGAAGTCTCCTTAAGAGCGGCCTTAGGTAAAGGGCAATTCGAGTGTTGGCTGCAATCTAAGGTGAATGCTGAGGGTGGGACTTGTGGAGCAGAAGCGTTGATGCGCTGGCGTGACGACACAGGGCAAATTATTGCGCCCGATAAATTTATTCCAGTGGCGGAGCGTTACAAGCTAATTATTCCAATGGCTAGAGAGTTGCTTGTTCAGGTCGCCTGGGTGGTTAGCCAACTCGAAGAACGAGGGCTGGATGACAGAATTGCTGTGAATGTCAGTCCAGTTGAGTTTTTACAAGATGATTATGTTGAAACTGTGCAACGAGTCTTTGCTGAGTATGACGCGCCGTTGAATAAATTAACAATGGAAATCACCGAAAACTTACTATTGGCAGATGCCGAGAAAGTTCAGAAAACCATGTCGCGGCTTGCAGAGTTGGGCGTTGAGTTTTCTATTGATGATTTCGGAACTGGCTACTCGAACTTGATGCGAATTCAGCAATTACCCGTCGGTGAATTAAAAATAGACAGAGAGTTTGTGCAGCTTGCTGAAGTCAATGAAAAACATATGGGCTTACTATTGGCCATGTTGAATATGGCGGAGTCATTATCGGTTTCCTCCGTGGCTGAGGGAGTGGAAACCGCCGAGCAGGTGAAGTTGCTTAAAGAAAATGGTGTGGATTTATTGCAAGGGTTTTATTTTGCGCGGCCTGTGCATTTTAAGGATTGGTTGAGCGAGCGTTTGTCTCAGTAGCATGATTGTTCTAATTGATAACTTCGACTCGTTTACGCATAACCTGGCCCGATATTTTTGTGAATTGGGGCAAGAGGTTCAGGTTTTCCGTAATAATGAGGTAGAGGTTACTGACATAGAGACGATGGCTCCTGATGCCTTAGTTATATCGCCCGGCCCTTGCACGCCCGATGAATCGGGCATCTCCCTGGCTGCTATCGAACACTTTCAGGACAAACTGCCCATATTAGGCGTTTGCCTTGGTCACCAGGCTTTAGCCCAGGTGTTTGGTGCGGATGTTGTCAGAGCCGAAAAAGTGATGCACGGAAAAATTTCAGCTATTCAGCATACCGGAGAAGGGCTCTTTCGGCAGTTAAATAACCCCTTAGAAGTCACCCGTTACCACTCACTGGTGGTGTCTCCCGACACTTTATCAACAGATTTCATCATTGATGCCGATACAAAGACAACACAGGGTAACCGGGAAGTTATGGCAATACGGCATCGGCAACGGCCATTATTCGGTGTGCAATTTCATCCTGAGTCAGTGATGACAAACCAGGGACATCAGTTGTTAGCGAATTTTTTACGCTATATACGATAATTAGCAAATAGCATTTATGTCGTGATTTCAACATAATGCCGGCGCAGTTCAGTCAATATAGAGGTAGCATGTTCCACTTTTTTGCGGGTACGACAGAGGGCGGTAGTAATGATCCGGCCCTGCGTTTAGAAAAACGCTTTATCAATTATTTGATAAGCTTTCCATTCGCGCGCAAGGCCCGTTCCAAAGCTGATGGTACCGAGGAAGAAGAAAAGGAGCAACTGCGTCAGCTGTTAGATGTTGAGCGTTTGAATTACGAAGAGCGGGATCGTAAAGCTCAGGCCCGACAACGCTACGCCGATCGTGTTTCTGATGAGTTACACGAAGAAATTTATCACCGGGCGCTTAAAACGATAGACGACGGTGACTATATCCGCGAACGATTGATCCCATTACCTGAGAATTTACCTGAACTGCTCGATACCTTAAGTTTGAAAGCCGCATCTATGCGCCGTATAGAATCCGTAGTTCAGGGTATGGACTGGTTCCACACCGGGTTAATCCGTACGGTCAATCAACCCCCCTTTATTGACAGAAACAAACAAGTCAAAATTGATAACTTGCGGGTGGCGATGAGTTTCGTTGGTACAGAGAATCTACGATTACTTGCACCAGCTTACATTATGCAAAACTGGCTTCCTCCGGCCACACAGCCTTTTACCCTGTTTCGGCGTAAAGTCTGGGAGCACTCTCTGGGTACCGCTATTGCGTCACACAACATCGCGGTAGAGCGTAAGCTGCGTGACCCTGTTCTGGCCTATACCATCGGCATGTTTCATGAATTAGGGAAAATTGCTCTGACGAAGTTGTATTTGCGCCTGTTTGATGATGTACAGCGTGAATTTGCTATGCAGAGTGTTAACGACAAGTCACCTGAGCGTCACAACACCATTGTGAAGCTTGCGCCTGATGAACGCTTTTTACGCAACTTGATGCTGGAAAAAGATAAAGAGGTGAGCTATCTCGTGGCCGAAGGCTGGGGGCTGAAGCGAGTTCCGGTGAGTCAACATTTGTTGGCTTTTACGCAAAGCAAAAGTAATGAATATGAGTCGGAATACGCTGAAGCATTGGCGCAGGCAAATGCCTACTGTGAATTCAGGATGCTACGGGAAGTGGATCTGGCGAGCCTGGAAGAAGGTAAACACTTACTTAACAAGTATTCACTGACGGCAGACACGCTTGCACGACTGAACAATGTGAGCTTAAAACGGCCTCCTATCGTGGTACCCGATTAGCGTCAGCACTCAAATTCAGTATCGATTAATAAGTGATCGAAAACCTCGTTAATGTGTGCTTCTTCATCGGTAAAGCGCACTCCTACGCTGATCATCCCACGTTCCTTCCGCTGGTTCATGATTTGACCTGATAGCACCAGTAAATCTTTTTGCGAGCCCGACCCTATACCTACCTTGATATTCATGTGAGTAACGTTGCCAGCCTCGTTTGGTGCTGCTTTGAAAAGGATTCGGCACCCGGCAGAGGAAATATCGACAATAACACCGCTGGCTAACTTCTTTTTACTGTCTGTTTGACTGTTATCCGCAGTAACATCGACGGGAATGTGAGTACGAACTCGTTTTTTTGCCCGCAAAGCTCGGTTTTCCACTTGCTCAGGGTAGTCTAAATAAAGTAAGCGGAATGGAAAGTTCGTGACGGCACGAATTTTTGTTTTAAAGGCTATGCATTCGCCAGTCTCACCTTCTAAAACCAACCTGACAATAACCGGGTTGCCTTCAAAAAGTACATCAGCGTAACTGCCTTCGGTACGCGGATTGGGTTGCTTTAACACCAGATAGCGACCGGTATCAAAGCCGACTAGCTGAAGCTTTGTTCTTACTTTTGTTGCGGCAGCAAACTCCACGTCAATCATGTCGCCCGGACGCAAGTAGGAAAGTTTTAACTGCGGTTGAGAGGGAGATTCCAAAGTGGGGGTTTGTTTTTCCATAAAATACTCTATAGCCGAACGTTTATTCAGTTAACTCAGGCTAAGGCAACAGCCGGAATAGTGCAATGTAATTTTGCATAATTAAATGTTATTTGAGATGTAACAAATTGTTTCTTGTAAAAATTAATGACTAAAGATTCATGGTTTTCCTACGCATTGGCATAACTATTCGTATCTTATGCAAGAAAAGCGCGAGCCCCTGTTTTAAGCGATTTATAACGGAATTATCACAGACAAACTGAACAAAATTTGACATAATAGCTGGCTACTTAAAGAGACGAATTTGTTGACACCTTTGTTAACTCGCTACGGCGATAAGGACGAGAGTAATGACAGACAATAAGACAGTTAACCGTGAAATGTTTAATGATGTAATGGTGCCGAACTATAACCCTGCATCGATGATCCCGGTAAAGGGAGAAGGTGCCCGTGTTTGGGATCAGGACGGTCGTGAGTACGTCGATTTTGCTGGCGGTATCGCTGTGAATTGTCTTGGTCATTGCCATCCGGCGATGGTGTCAGCCCTGCAGGAACAAAGCCAGAAGCTGTGGCATTTAAGTAACGTATTTACTAACGAACCAGCTATTCGTCTGGCTAAAAAGTTAACAGAAGCTACGTTTGCCGATCGCGTTTACTACGCAAACTCAGGTGCCGAAGCGAACGAAGCGGCACTAAAGCTAGCGCGTCGTTGGGCTATTGAAAAGCACGGCGAACACAAGCAAAAAATCATTGCTTTCACTAAAGGGTTCCACGGTCGTACCTTCTTCACGGTCACTGTGGGCGGCCAACCAGCTTATTCCGACGGTTTTGGGCCAAAACCCGGCGGTATTGAACATGTAGACTACAACAACCTTGATGCTTTGAAAGCACTGATCTCGGACGAAACCTGCGCCGTGATGATGGAGCCGCTGCAAGGTGAAGGCGGCGTTGTAAGCCCTGACGTTGAGTTTGTTAAAGCGGTTCGCGAGTTGTGTAATGAAAACAACGCGTTACTGATTTTTGATGAAGTACAAACCGGCTTTGGTCGTACTGGTAGCCTTTACGCGTACGAACAACTGGGCGTAACGCCAGACATTCTGACTTCCGCAAAAGCATTAGGTGGCGGTTTTCCAATTGGCGCTATGCTGACCACAACGGAAATCGCGGAGCATCTTAAGCCAGGTACTCATGGCAGTACTTATGGCGGGAACCCGCTGGCTTGTGCCGTGTCAGAAGCGGTGTTTGACGTAGTCAATACGAAAGAAACTCTCGATGGTGTGAAACAACGTGAGCAGTGGTTTAAAGATGAGCTGGCGCGTATTAACGACAAATATAACGTGTTTAGCGAAATTCGGGGACAGGGTTTGTTGCTGGGTGCCGCGTTAAACGAGCAGTACGAAGGACGCGCACGTGACTTTTTACTGGCGGGTCAAGAGCACGGTGTCATGGTGCTGATAGCAGGGGCTAATGTTGTACGTTTTACCCCGTCACTAATTATTTCCGAAGAAGACGTGAAAGAAGGCCTGCAGCGCTTTGAAAAAGCTGTTGCTCAGGTCGTCGGTCAATAACTGAGGCTGTTTTATGTTGCTAATCAGACCCATTAAGCCGTCAGATTACGAAGCGTTATATCAGTGTGCGATTGAATCTGGTCATGGTTTTACCTCGTTACCGGTTGATCAATCGTTACTGGAGCGCCGCATTAACGGGGCGCAAAAAGCGTTTGCGAAAGACACTGTTGAAACACCGGGTGATGAAAGCTATCTGTTTGTGATGGAAGATACCGAGACCGGTACTATCGCGGGTGTCAGTGGTATTGAAGCTGCGGTGGGTTTGAATGAAGCCTTCTGGCATTACCGTTTGGGTAAAGTCGTGCATCATTCAGAGAAACTTAATATCTATAACGCACTGGAAACGCTCACCTTGTGTAATGATTACACCGGCGTTTCCGAGCTATGCACGTTGTTTTTGCGTGAACCTTATCGACACAACATGAACGGACGCACTTTATCACGCTTCCGTATGTTGTTTTTAGCGCAATTTAAGCAGCGCTTTAGCGATTGGGTTATCGCCGAAATGCGCGGGGTTTCAGATGAAAACGGGGACTCACCATTCTGGAACTGGTTAGAGGAAAACTTTTTCTCTATGGACTTTCCTAAAGCTGATTACTTGAGCGGCATAGGTGACAAAGTCTTTATTTCTGAGCTGATGCCGCGGTTCCCTATTTACACCAACCTCCTAAGTAAAGAAGCACAGGCGGTTGTGGGTAAAGTTCACGACAATACCCGTCCGGCACTTAAGTTGTTGGAGTCGGAAGGTTTCCGCTTTAGAGGTTTTGTGGATATTTTTGACGCTGGGCCTACTGTTGAAGCCGAAGTTTGCAACCTCAATAGTGTCCGTAATAGTCGTTTGGTCACCGTCACGGTACGTGATTCAGCGGGAGAGGAAGAAGGCGTTCCGCACATTGTCTGCAATACGCAGCTGAAGAACTTCCGGGCAACGAAGTTGACACTGCCGGCCGGGGCGGACGAACTCATATTGACGACAGAACAAGCACAAGCAATGCATTTAGAAAACGGCGATGAAGCCCGCATTGTTGCACTCTAAGCAGGAGTAATTGTATGACGAACAATATTCAATTTATAGGTGGTAGTTGGGAAGCTGGTGAAGGTCAGCTGTTCAAATCGATTGACCCGGCTCGTAACGAAGTTATCTGGAGCGGCGAAGCAGCCAGTGAAACTCAGGTAGAAAAGGCCGTAGCAGCAGCTCGCGCAGCTTTCCCTGAGTGGTCTGCCCGTAGCGTTGAAGAGCGTTTAATTATTTGTAAGAAGTTTTCTGAGTTGCTGGAAAAGAACAAAGAACATTTAGCGCAGACCATGGCGAAAGAAACTGGTAAGCCGGTATGGGAAACTCGTACCGAAGTTGGCGCTATGATGGGTAAAGTGGCCATTTCAGAACGGGCCTACCATGAGCGCACGGGTACAGTAGAAAACGAGATGCCTGGCGCAAAGGCTTTTATTCGTCATAAGCCACACGGTGTTGTGGCGGTTTATGGTCCGTATAACTTTCCAGGGCATTTGCCTAATGGACATATCGTGCCGGCACTTATCGCCGGCAACACCGTCGTGTTTAAACCCAGTGAGTTGACGCCTATGGTGGCTCAGGAAACCATTAAATTATGGGAGCAAGCGGGTATACCGGCGGGTGTTCTGAACTTGGTTCAGGGCGAAGTTGACACCGGTAAAGCACTGTCAGCACATCCGCAAATTGATGGTTTGTATTTTACTGGTTCGTCTAACACGGGTCACTTGTTGCATAAACAGTTTGGCGGTCGTCCGGATAAGATTTTGGCGTTGGAAATGGGCGGTAACAACCCCTTGTTGGTCACCAATGTAGCGGATGTCGATGCCGCGGTTCACAACATTGTACAGTCAGCCTTTATTACCTCTGGTCAGCGTTGTACTTGTGCGCGTCGTTTGTTCATCGAAGATTCTGAGCAAGGCCGTGCTGTATTGGAGCGGTTAATCGAAGTGACCGAAAATATACTGGTCGACGATTACGAAGCCGAACCGCAGCCATTTATGGGCGCTATGATTTCTGCTAAAGCTGCGTCCGAAATGGTCGATGCACAGAACGATTTGCTGCAAAAAGGTGCTAAGTCGTTAGTACGTATGAAACAGGCGGATTCGAAGAAAGGTTTTGTGACGCCGGGTATTGTTGATGTTACTGGCGTAGAAGACTTACCGGACGAAGAACATTTTGGACCACTGCTAAAAGTGTATCGTTTTAAAGATATCGATGCAGCTATTAAAGAAGCAAACAACACGCGCTATGGTCTATCAGCCGGTGTTTTGTGTGACGATGAGGAAACCTATCGTTACTTTTTCAAACACATTCGCGCAGGTATTGTGAACTGGAATAAACCTATCACAGGAGCTAGCAGTGCGGCGCCATTTGGTGGTATCGGAGCAAGCGGTAATCACCGCGCAAGTGCTTATTATGCTGCCGATTACTGCGCATACCCAGTGGCCTCGGTAGAAGCTGACAATATGAGCTTGCCTGAGAGTTTAGCTCCGGGACTTAAATTTTAATCACAATCTGTGCTAGTTTAGCGGCTGGGCAACGTTAACGGTTGTCTGGCCGCGTAAACAAAGAGAAGCAGATGATAGTTGAAACAGACGGATACATTGAGCTAATCCAGTACCTGACAGGTCAGTTACCGGTATTCACTGAACACGGGAATCGTGCAAAAACAGCCGATTATACCTTACGTGATTTAATGGAAGAACGCTTATCAGAAAGTATGATGGCTGTATTTGAGCAGAATGAGCTCGATCAGGAAATGCGTCTGGACATTGTCCGTGAAACGGACGCTATCGTCTATGACTTAGAAGAAGTGCTATCCAAAGTGTTGGACACACACCCGACCCCAGAGCAGGAAGCTTTCATTGACGAGTTTGTCGGTTTAGTAAAGAACCTGTTCGACGAGCGGCTGCGTAATTACCGCCAGTAGCCTCTCATTGATTTTTCCAGCAAGGATCCAAAAATGTCAGCAAATAATATGAAGGCAAAGGTCGCATGGGTTGATGGCATGACTTTTATCGCCACGTCAGGCAGTGGTCATCAGGTGGTGATGGATGGAAATAGCGAAGGCAAAGCGCCAAGTCCGATGGAAATGGTGTTGATGTCTGCTGGAAGCTGTGCGTCAGTTGACGTGGTCAGCATACTGCAAAAAGCAAAGCAAAACCTTCAACGCTGCTATTGTGAGCTGTCTGGTACTCGCGCGGAATCGGTGCCAAAAGTGTTTACCGATATCCATCTGGAGTTTGTCGTGGTGGGCAATGATATTAACGAAAAGCACGTAGAGCGAGCGGTAAAGTTGTCTGCCGACAAGTACTGCTCAGTGGCTAAAATGCTGGAAGCTTCTGTGAACATTACGCACGGATACCGGATTGAATCCCCTCAACAAGACGGCTGACCTTTGAATTATCGACACAGTTTTCACGCAGGCAATTTTGCCGATGTTTTTAAACATCTGCTGTTGTCACGTGCACTTGAATATTTTCAGCAAAAAAATAAACCTTATTTTGTGCTGGATACCCACGGCGGGATAGGTTACTACGATTTACAAGGTGACGAAGCGGTAAGAACCGCTGAAGCTGAACAAGGTATCGTGCGGTTTGCTGAGCAGGCTGTCGATGAGCCATTGGCTCTTCAGTATTTAAGTATCGTGACTGAGCTTAATAAGGGAAAGGATAATCTTCGCTATTATCCAGGCTCTCCGGTCATCACTGCTGGCTTTTTACGTGAGAATGATCGACTGGTGGTCTGCGAACTTCATAAAGACGATGCAGAAACCCTTAAAAGCACCGCCTTAGGTCGTCACAAGCAAGTACAAATTCTTGCGCCCATGGACGGTTATCAGGCCGTGCGGGCGCAATTGCCGCCGGCTGAAAAGCGCGGGTTAGTCTTGATTGACCCACCGTTTGAAAATACGACTGAATTTGATGACGTCATCGATGCGCTTGAACAGGGGCTAAAGCGCTGGCAAAGCGGAAGCTTTGCGGTTTGGTATCCAATTAAAGATGAATTAAAGACAGCGGCGTTTCATCGTGATGTTGCGGCTTTGCCGGGTATTGGGAAAACTCTGGTTATGGAATTGAATGTGCGTGCTAATGATGAGCGCAAAGGGCTTCACGGCTGTGGTTTTGTCTGGGTTAACCCACCTTACGGGGTGGTGCAGGACAGTGAGCAGTTACTGCCGATTTTGTGCAAGGTTCTGGCGCAGGACAAAGGTGCTAATGTTCACAGTCGTTGGCTGGTTGGTGAGTAGTCACTTACTGGATATCCAGTCAACCTGACGGCGGACCTGGTTTTTCCGATCCATAATTTGTTCAATTAGCGGTGTTAAAATAAGCTCCATAGCCAATGCCATTTTCCCACCCGGGACCACCAGAGTATTGGTCCGAGACATAAAAGAACCTTCAATCATCTGCAAATAATAAGGAAAGTCGACGTTTTTAATCCCGCGGAAACGAATGACAACAAAGCTTTCATCCAGCGACGGGATGTCTTTGGCGCTAAACGGATTGGACGTATCAACAGTGGGTACGCGCTGAAAGTTAATATGAGTACGTGAAAATTGCGGCACGATATGGTGAATGTAGTCTTCCATTCCGCGTACGATACTGGTGGTTACCGCTTCACGTGAGTGTCCGCGTTCTGAAGTGTCACGAATCAATTTTTGGATCCACTCCAGGTTAACGATAGGTACCATGCCTATTAACAGGTCAACGTATTGCGCAACGTCGTAACCGTCACCGCAGACCCCGCCATGCAAGCCTTCGTAGAACAAAGCATCGGTATTTTCAGAAAGCTCTTCCCACGGGGTAAAGGTTCCGGGCATCTGGTTGTACGGCACGGCATCATCAAAGCTGTGTAAGTATCGGCGAACCTTTCCGTTACCCGTTTGCGAATAAGAACGAAATAAAGATTCGAGGCGATCAAAGTCGTTGGCTTCGGCGCCAAAGTAACTGATATGGCGACCTTGCTCTTGTGCTTTGCGAATGGCGAGATCCATTTCCGGGCGAGAATAGCGATGAAAACTGTCACCTTCCACAAAGGCAGCGCTGACATCTAACGAACGAAAGATGTGGCGTACGGCTTGGCCTGTGGTGGTTGTTCCTGCTCCTGATGAGCCGGTGACGGCAATTATCGGGTGCTTTGATGACATAACATTCTCGCAAACTAAATAAGAACAGTTGTTATACTGACCTGCTTTGCTCAGGTCAAGGTAAACCCGACCATTTTAATAGTGAGGCGGGGGTGGCTCAGCCCCGGGGTCGGAGTCAGCGGACTGATTCTCCTGCATTTGTTTCATGCGTTTGCCTAACCAGCGAATTTGTTTTTTCATTTCAGTCATTTGTTGAGTTTGTTCTGTGACTAAATTATTCAAGGAGTTGATCGTATCTTCCTGGAAGGTCAGTTGCATTTCCAAATTGGCGAGTTGTTCCTCAATTTTCTTTGCTGTCATTCGTTACTACCTGTTAAATCAATGCTCCACCATTCAGCAAGCCCTGCTGAACTCTCACTAATTGCTAATTGCTCTTTTTCATCGAAAAAGACCGCCAGCACGGCCGCGTTATTTGGGTGTCTCTCGTCTCGTAAACTGACGTTCCAATGCGTAAGTGACTCCCCGGTTTGGATGTCCCAAATAGCGATTCGGCGTGACGGCGAGCCGGTAATAAGATACTCACCACTCAAACTAAAGCGCGCCGCACTAAAAATACGCTGACGATCTAAGAACTGTAAGTTGGATACGGTTTTGCCGTCGGGTAAGGAATAGATAGCCGCACCATCCATTGCATCGGCAGTAAAAGCGTACTTTCCGTCCGGATGCAGAGCAACCTGAGTGGCTCTCGCTGTCAATGGCCATTTGTGAACAATTTGACCGCTGCGGGTGTCCCACAAAATAGCGCTATGATCATTGGAACCACTGAGCACATAAAACCCATTGGGCGAAATATCCAGCGCGTTAATTGTCTCGTTATGTCCATAGAACTCGATTCTTCGGCCCGATTCAGGGTTAAATGCAACCTGTGTCCCGTCGCGTTTACCGAACACGACGGTATTGCCTTCTTTACTGACTACGATTTCCTGAATGCTCCCACTACCTACCTTCCAGAATCCTAAGTTTTCGCCTGTTTCGATACTCCACATAGAAAACTCTTTGCGTGAAGCGGCAACGGCAACTTTGGTGTCGGCGCTAATATCAACATCAATAATTTGCGATACTTCGCCTTCGTTATGCTGCCATTGATATTTTGCGTTAGTCGCATAACGAGGCCACAACAGCAAGCCGGTCTCGTCGGTAGAGACTAGACTGACAGAGCCATCGTTTGCGATATCAGCTGCGTAGGCCCCGCTTTCTGCGTGGACTTTTTTGTTCAGCTTTTCAGGGGATGGCTGACAACTAGCCAAAGCAACCAGCAACAGGAATGCAGTGCAGAGCTTTAGAAAAGGCATAGGCAATTTCCCTATGGTTGTGTAGTATGGGTCTGTTAGATAACACTATTATGGCATAGTCCGAAAGGATGCAAGACGATAATTGGAGAAAACCATGAGACAATTTATAAAGCCGTTGGCTGTTTCAGCTGCCGTGCTGGCACTAACTGCTTGTTCACAGGAAAAATTTCCGGCAAATGAGACAAAGCTTGTTGATAAAAAAGATAAGCAGGCTTACGCCTTAGGTTCTTCGGTTGGTGGTTTCATCGCCCGTAACCTTGATCGCCAGGAAGAAGCCGATTACGTACTAGAACGCGATGTGGTGATTGCCGGTTTTGTTGATGCTATCAAAGGTGACCCGCAGCTTAGCGATAAAGAAGCTGAAGAAATTCTGAATGCGATGCGCCAGGAAGTGATGGAACAGCGCCAGAATGTCCTGGGTAAAAAATCAGCAGAAGAAGGCAAAGCGTATTTAGCTGAGAATAAGAAGAAAGAAGGCGTAAAAGTCACCGACTCGGGGCTTCAGTACGAAGTTCTTAAAGAAGGCGATGGTATCAGTCCGTCAGCGACCGATATGGTAGAAGTGCATTACGAGGGAACTCTGGTTAACGGTGAAGTTTTTGACAGTTCTTATGAGCGTGGTGAACCAACATCATTCCCGTTAAACCGCGTCATTCCGGGCTGGACTGAAGGTCTTCAGCTGATGAAAGAAGGCGGCAAATACCGTTTTGTTATTCCAGCAGACCTGGCTTACGGGGAACGTGAAGTGGGCGGTGGTCAGATTCCACCAAACTCAACCCTTATTTTCACTGTTGAGTTGCTTGACGTTCAAAAAGACGCAACGAACACTGAGCAGATGAAGCCGCAGGAAAATCAAAAAGAAGATAATCAGAAATAATAAGCGGTGAGTAAAAAGGGCGCTGGCTTAAATTGCCAGCGCTTTTTTTATATAAAATTTAAGCGGGTATTAAATTGTGCTCATCCAAATGGTTGAGTAGTTTATCCTCGAATTCCATTCTCAGCTCCAGGGCTTCACCCAGAGCGGACAAATCTCTGTCAAAGGTTTCACAGTGATCAGTGGAGCTGATGTCCCCATATTTATCATTAAAATCCAGTGCGATTTCAGTCGTATCAGAAATCAACGGAAATAACTCATCAGCTAAGCCATCAACCGAGTTTCCTTGTGATGCCGCTTCTCGAACAATTTGATCGTAAATCTCAAAGTGGCCACTTGAGACATAATCGACCAACTCTCCACAAAAATTTCGTATATCAACGACATCGGGTAAACCCTGACGGACGCTTTCATAGGGAGGGAGCGCGGCAAGTTTAAAATAGTTAATTAATAAGTCCTGGCGCTCAGAAAGCCAAAGGTCGATACTTTTATGAGCGCCACCCCAGCGCTTTTTTGCCTGCTCATTACGGCTTAACATGATACTCTCCGTCTATAGTTTCAGTATCTAATGTAAATTTAGATGCATTAGAACTCAACTGATTTTACAGAAAATAAAGCGGATTCGATACGCGGAATTATTATGGCGACTTTGTATTCAAAACCAGCAACTGATGAACCGGCCTGGTGGTTTGTTGTTAGCTCTGATCATCTGTTTTTAGATGAAACGGGGGCAGTGCCCTTTGGTACTCTCCAGCAGCTCAGCTTTCCGGACTTAACTGAGTATCAGGTTGTTGAGATGGGTGAAATGCGTGAGCGAAGTTGCTATTTAATTATGGCGGACTATATGGACGAGCAATTTACAGGGGGGGCTTTTGCGCCCTTACGACAATTGCTTACCGTTGACGACATGGAAAAATTTGAAATGGCGGGCCGGGCTCGTCAATTCAGTGATTTTTTAAATACCCATCGTTTTTGCGGTCGCTGCGGAACGCGAATGCAGTCAGTTGATTGGGAGCTGGCGATGCATTGTCATCAGTGTCAGCACCGCTGTTACCCCAGAGTATCTCCTTGCATTATTGTTGCCATTCGTAAAGGCGACAAAATTTTGTTGGCACAGGGGAAGCGGCATAAAGAAGGGCTACACTCTATTCTTGCCGGCTTTGTTGAAGCTGGTGAAAGTCTTGAGCAAGCACTTGAGCGCGAGGTTTATGAAGAGGCTGGAATTCGAGTTAAGAACATTCGGTATCACTTAAGCCAGCCCTGGTCTTTCCCTCATTCATTAATGATGGGCTTTACCGCCGAATGGGCAGACGGGGAGCTGCACATTGATCCGCACGAATTGGTGACTGGCGACTGGTTTGGATTTGATGATTTACCACCTATTCCACCGGAAGGGACGATAGCAAGAACCCTGATTGATCTCTCTCAAAAGGGGTAAGCACAAGTTTTCATGGAGCCATGGGCTGCAGACTGATAAAATACCCGCCATTGATGTTGATAAATATTTGGATTTTCTATGACCGCTTCGGCGCTTAAAAATGATCGTTACCTCCGGGCACTGGCAAAGCAACCGGTTGATCGTACACCCGTCTGGATGATGCGTCAGGCTGGACGCTACTTACCTGAATATAAGAAAGTGCGCGCGCAGGCTGGTGACTTTATGTCGTTGTGCCGAAACACGGAACTGGCCTGTGAAGTGACTATGCAGCCTTTGCGTCGGTTTGACTTAGATGCCGCAATTCTTTTCAGCGATATTTTGACCATCCCCGATGCGATGGGTCTGGGCTTATACTTTGAAGCCGGAGAAGGTCCCAAATTTAAAGATCCGGTACGAAGCCTCGTGGCGATTAAAAACTTGGCTGTGCCGGATATGGAAGATGAGCTGGGCTACGTAATGAATGCCGTACGTACCATTCGCCGTGAGCTTGATGGCAGTGTGCCTCTTATTGGCTTCTCCGGCAGTCCATGGACACTGGCAACTTATATGGTGGAAGGGGGGAGTACGAAAAACTTCTCTCAAGTAAAAAAACTGATGTTTGCAGAGCCAGAGGCTATGCATGCCTTGCTGAATGTGTTGGCTGAGTCCGTGACTCAGTATTTGAATGCACAAATTGCTGCAGGTGCTCAGTCGGTGATGATATTTGATACCTGGGGCGGCGTTTTATCTCCCAGAGACTACAAAGCATTCTCTCTTGCCTATATGGAAAAGATAGTGGCGGGACTGACGCGAGAAGCGGATGGACGTAAAGTGCCGGTGACTTTGTTCACTAAAAATGGTGGGCAATGGCTGGAAGCTATGGCGGCGAGTGGTGCAGATGCACTGGGTGTCGACTGGACCACCGATTTATCCGACGCCCGGGCACGCGTGGGTGGACAGGTTGCCTTGCAAGGCAATATGGATCCGAGTGTGCTCTATGCTAAGCCTGAACGAATTGAACAAGAAGTACAAACCATACTGCAAAGCTATGGTTCAGGCACTGGTCATGTGTTCAATCTTGGCCATGGGATCCATCCTGAAGTGGATCCGGATCATGCGGCCGAATTTATTAATGCTATTCACAAACACAGCCCGGCATTTCACTCACAAGGCTGAATTTGCGATTAAATTGCGATTATCCTCGTTAAGCGCACCGCCTTTTGGCGGTGTTTTGCGTACAATGGTCCTTGAAAAATCGGTGTACAAAAAATTTAGAGGTAAACATGGCAAGACGTTCCTGGGTAAACCCTATTACCATTGTTGTTGTCGTTCTTATTGCGGCAGCTATTTATTTGTTCGGGTTTCCGCCTGAAGAAAAAATGGATGAGGGGAAGGAACAAACGGTTCCGGTAGCAATTCAGACCGCCCAAATTAGCGAATTCAGAGATACGATTGAAGCACTCGGCACAGCCATGGCCGACGAAACTGTTCGTATTACTGCGCAAACTCAGGACGTTGTCGAAAAAATTTACTTTGAAAGTGGTGATTTAGTAGAGGAAGGGCAGCTTTTAGCGGAGTTAAATGCCCGTAAGGAAGTGGCTCGCGTTCAGCAAATTAAGTTTAGCCTTGAAGAAGCAAAGCGTCAGTTGGAGCGCCTTGAGAAACTGCGCCGCGGCAATGCCGCCTCTCAACAACAATTTGATGAACAGCAAGTTAGGGTTAACGGGCTTCAGGCCGACTTAGAAGTGGCAGAAGCGACATTACGAGAAATGAAGATTTATGCCCCGTTCACGGGTCGTGTGGGTATTCGCCAAATTAGTGCCGGCGCGTTAGTCAGCCCTGGAGATGTCTTTACGACACTGGACGACATTAAGCCAATTAAAGTCGATTTTAGTGTCCCTGAACGCTATTTCGCTAGCATCGCTGTTGATCAGGAAGTGATTACACGCAGCCGTGCTTATCCGGGGGAACTGTTCGTTGGCCGTATTTCCAGTATCGATTCACGCATCGATCCAGTGACTCGTTCGGTACAAGTACGCGCTAAAATTGACAATAATGACGAGCGTTTGCGCCCGGGAATGTTACTGCAAATTACGTTGCTGCGCAGTATTGACGACGCACTCTTGTTGCCTGAGAAAGCGTTAATCCCTATTCAAAACAGACAGTATGTCTATGTCTTAACTCCGGATAACCGGGCTCGTCAGAAGGAAGTGACAATAGGTCGCCGTAAACCTGGGATTGTAGAAATTACGGACGGCATTAAACCGGGAGAGAAAGTCATTATAGAAGGCATTGTCCGCCTTCGTGACGGTGTTCCTGTCTCCGTGCAGGGGGATTAATTATGCTGCTGTCCGATCTGTCTGTTAAACGCCCGGTTTTTGCCACGGTACTGAATATTCTTCTGCTGGTGTTCGGTATTGTCGCCTTTAGCATGTTGCCGCTGCGCGAATACCCGGATATCGATCGTCCCATCGTCTCCATTGATACTGACTACCCGGGCGCCTCTGCCGAAGTGGTTGAAAGCCAGGTGACTCAACTGGTTGAGGACCGTATTAGCGGCATTGAGGGTATCAAAAACATTAGCTCCAGCAGCAGTAGCGGTCGCTCTAGCATCAGCATTGAGTTTGACTTATCTCGCGATATTGACGCCGCCTCTAACGATGTAAGAGAACGGGTTTCCCGGGTGCTCGATAACCTGCCCGAAGAGGCGGATCCTCCTGAGGTATCGAAGGCCTCCAGTGGCGAAAGTACCGTTGTTTGGTACAACTTACGCAGTGAAAGTATGTCCATTCTGGAGCTGACCGATTATGCCGAACGCTACATTGTCGATCGCCTGTCGGTGGTTGATGGCGTTGCCCGCGTTGTGATTGGTGGTGATCGGCGCTATGCCATGCGAGTTTGGCTGGACAGAGATGCAATGGCAGCACGACAGGTGACAGTAACCGATATTGTCAGCCGGCTGCGTGAAGAAAATGTCGAGTTGCCGGCAGGGGAAGTTGAGTCAACTGATCGTGAGTTTTCGGTCCGGATGGCCAGAGCCTATTTAACCCCGGAAGACTTTAAAAACCTGGTGATTAGACAAGGTGAAGAAGGTTACCTGGTGCGTCTTGGAGAAGTTGCACGGGTGGAACTTGGCGCAGAGGATGATAAAACCGATTTCCGGGGCAACGGTGTCAATATGGTTGGCATCGGCATTATTAAGCAATCAAAAGGGAACACGCTTGGGGTTGTGAATAATGTGCATGAGGAGATGGATAATATCCAGGAAACTCTGCCCGAAACTATGTATCTGGCACCAAGTTATGACTCATCGATATTCATTCAGGGCTCAGTCGATGAAGTCTACAATACGCTTGCCGTTGCGATGGCCTTAGTGGTGGTGGTGATCTATCTGTTCCTCGGAAATGTCAGGGCGACTATTGTTCCCGCATTAACCGTCCCGGTGGCTATTATTGCCTCTTACATTGTGCTTTTTGCGCTTGGCTTTTCCATCAACTTATTGACGTTATTAGCTCTTGTGCTGGCTATCGGGCTGGTTGTGGATGATTCAATCGTTGTTCTGGAAAACATCTATCGTCGAATAGAAGAAGGCGAACCCCCTCTGCTTGCGTCTTATCGTGGCGCTCGCGAAGTGGGTTTTGCGGTAATAGCAACGACCCTGGTATTGATTTCGGTATTTGTGCCGCTGGCTTTCTTAGAAGGAAACATTGGTAAGCTATTTACCGAGTTTGCTTTGGCTATTGCCGCTGCTGTCGCATTTTCTAGTATTGCCGCATTAACTTTGACGCCAATGCTGAGCTCTAAATTGCTGAGTAAAAAGGAGCGTAACAGTAAATTTGGACGCGCTTTTGATGCCACCTTTAACTGGTTAGAAAAAGGCTATGGCAGCGTACTGGAGAAAAGCGTTAAACGTCCTTTTATGGCGGTGTTGTTGGTTGTGATGTCGGGTGTGGTGGCGTTCGGTCTGTTTAACTTTATACCACAAGAGTTTGCTCCTCCGGAGGATAGAGGCACATTCTATATCCAGGTTAAGAGTGCCGAAGGAGCGAGTTTTGAAGCAAGCTCACGGCATATGGACGAGATTGAACAGATTCTACTGCCGTATATTGATGCAGGAAAAATTGACCGTTTGATTGTTCGGGCTCCGGGTTGGGGCGGCAGTGCCGGCATTGCCATTGTTGGCGCGGTTCCTTTTGATGAAAGGGAATGGTCGAGTTTTGATCTGATGGAAGAAATGCGGACGCAATTGAATTCCGTGGTGGGTGTTCAGGCTTTTGCTTTTATGCGCAGTGGCATTAGCGGTGGCGGCGGGCGACCGGTACAGTTTGTATTGCAAGGAAACACCTACGAACGCTTAGCTGAATTTCGCGATATTGTTATAGAAGAAGCATCGACGAACCCAGGGTTACAAAACCTCGACAGTGACTATAAAGAAACCTTACCTCAGCTCTTAATTCAGGTTGATGAAGCCCGTGCTGCGGATTTAGGAGTGTCAGTACAGGACATTGGTATTACGTTACAGTCGGTTTTAGGACAACGCCGGGTGACAACTTATATTGACCGGGGGGAAGAATATGATGTCATGCTGGAAGGAGAAAAGGCAGACTACCGCAGCCCCGGTGCGATTGATAATATCTACGTACGTTCCCGTAAAAGTGAGGAACTAATTCCGTTATCGAATCTGGTCACTATCACCGAACAGGCAACGTCTGCCCGCCTGAATCGATATAACCGGATGCGTAGTGTCACCATTGAAGCCAATTTAGCCGAAGGGTATTCGTTAGGCGAAGCTCTGAGTTATTTAGAAGGCGTTGTGCAAGAAAAATTACCGGAAGATGTCTCCATCGATTACAAAGGCGAATCGCAGCTTTATAAAGAAAGCGGGAGTTCAATCGTTTTTGTTTTTGGGCTGGCATTAGTTATTACGTTCTTAGTGCTGGCTGCCCAGTTTGAAAGCTTTATACATCCGTTAATTATAATGCTTGCGGTACCTATGGCGATTGTTGGAGCCTTGTTTGCTTTGTACCTGACTGGTATGAGTATCAATATTTACAGCCAGATAGGGATTGTCATGTTGATAGGGCTGGCGGCTAAAAACGGTATTCTTATTGTCGAATTTGCTAACCAGCTACGAGACTCAGGTGTTGAGTTTAAAGAAGCGGTTCTGCGCGCGTCGAAGCAAAGGCTAAGGCCCATTGTGATGACGGCTTTTACTACGTTGATGAGTGCTTTACCTTTGATATTCGGTTCGGGTCCCGGGGCTGAAAGCCGTACCGTTATTGGTACGGTCATCTTTGCCGGGGTTGCAGTCTCAGCTTTCCTGACGCTGTTTGTTATTCCTGCCTTGTATATTGCGCTGGCGCAGAAAACCAGTTCACCTATGGCTATTACGCGTAAACTGGAGTCTATGCAGGAAGAGTATCCAGACCATCATAGTTGATGGTCTGCCGTGCTAATAGTGCAAAATAGGTTCATTGCCGGCGGTGGTTAGGCCGGCAATGACATTCTGAGCGTAGGTGGGGTGGTTCGTGAAAATACCGTCGACCCCCATGGCATGCAGCTCTTCTATGTCATGAAGCTCGTCCACCGTATACACATACACTTGTAAGCCTCTGCTGTGACCATCAGCAATCAGTTCGGGGGTCACACAGTCGACGGCAAAATGAGCTGAAAAGGCTTCGAGTTCCTCAGCAAAATAGCAATAACTGAGCGGGCAACTTGCACTTAAAGCACCAATTTTAATTCCGGGCCGACGTTTTTTCAGGCGTTGTAACCAATGGTGATTAAACGAGGAAACCAGGAGCTGCTCAGCAGTGAAGTTCGAGTGTTTCAACGCGTAGTCGACATCCAGCAGTAATTCTTTGGTCGGAACATCGCCTTTAAGTTCTATGTTCACATGACAATGTCCGTTGATATGAGCCAAAGCTTCGCGCAAAGTCGGTATGGACTGTTGCCCAAAGACTTTGAGCTGTCTGATTTGTTCTGCGGTTAGATCCTTTAGTCGACCCGGGGTAGCGGTCAGACGCTCCAGGTATCGGTCGTGGAACACAAAACGCTCGCCATCAATGGCATAAACATCTAACTCTATACCGTGCACACCGCTGTCCATCGCGCGGGAAAATGCGGCGAGCGTATTTTCCGGGGCCTCATAGCTGGCCCCTCGGTGAGCCCATAAAATCAATCGTCGTTCTCTTTTATCTCAGCCATAGCCTGGCCCATACGAGTAACCGATAATGGCTTAAGGTCATCATCGAATTCAACCGCGTCTTCAGCGAAGGTCAACACTACGGTTGAACCGAGTTTAAAGTGACCCATCTCTTCACCTTTTTTGAGATGTATGGCGGTGTGGCCCGACGTTGGATAAGACCAGCTTTGGATGCGTCCGCCGGTGGGTGGTGTGACGGTACCGGACCAAACAGTACCAATACTGGCGACGATAGTTGCACCAACCAGCACCATAGACATAGGGCCGACTTCAGTCTCAAAAATAGCGACTACACGCTCGTTACGGGCAAACAGGTTGGGTACATTCGCTGCTGTTAATGGGTTAACGGAATACAAGTCACCCGGTACGTAAATCATTTTCTTCAAAACCCCGTCGCAGGGCATATGGATACGGTGGTAATCTTTCGGCGCCAGATAGATAGTCGCGAATTTACCATTCACAAAAGGTTTGGCGTCTTCTTCGTTGCCACCCAGTAATTCTTCGAGTGAATAATCATGACCCTTAGCCTGAAAAATACGGCCGCCTTCAATATCGCCTAACTGGCTGACGGCGCCGTCAACCGGATGCGCTAGCTCATCGTCTTTGGCTTCTAAAGGTCTTAGCTCCGGTTTCAAATAACGAGTAAAAAACGCATTAAAGGTTTTATAGGCTTTTGGTGACTCTTCAATAGCTTCACTCATATCAACCTTGTACTGGCGGATAAACCAACGAATAAAGAGTTGAGTGAACCATCCGGCACGTGCCGCCGCAAACTTTCCCATTAGCCGGGAAATCAAATGCTTAGGCATTACATGTTGGAAGAAGATTTTGACTTTATCGGTCTTAGCCACAGTTATTTACCTCGAATTGCCCGACTGGGCTTTTGTGTTTTCATCGTTTCAATAATGCGATGATAATTAGAAAGACGCCAATCATGCAATTGATTGTTGCTGACAGCCTCCTGTAACGCACAGCCGGGATCATCCGCGTGCTTACAGTCACGGAACTTACAGCCACCTAAATAGTCACGAAAATCGATGTAACAGCGAGCAATGCGCTCTGGTTCCAGGTGCCACAATGAAAACTCCCGAATTCCGGGAGAGTCAATCAGCGCCCCACCTTGCTCCAGATCGTACCAGGTTGCTACGGTGGTCGTGTGCTGTCCGAGCCCGGAGTTATCGGACACCAGATTGGTTTCGGCGTTCACATTGGGCAACAGCTGGTTCACTAAGGATGACTTCCCGACACCTGACTGACCAACCACAATAGAAATACGGTCCTTGAGCATGCTCTGTAATGCATCGAGCCCATTTTGAGTGGCACTACTAACGTGAAGCACTTTGTAACCGATGCTTGCGTAGTCCTTTAGCCGTTGCTCAATATGTAGGCGTTCATCCTCATCAATGTCTGGCAGCAAATCGGCTTTATTCAGAACGATAACCGGCTCTATACCAATGTCTTCGCAGGCGACTAAGTAGCGGTCGATAATGGGAGAGGAAAAGCTTGGTAATACACTAGAAATAATAAAAATTTGGTCAATGTTGGCGGCCACCGGTTTTAAGCCATCGTAGTAGTCAGGCCGGGAGAGCAAACTTTCCCGTTCCTGCACGGCAACCACGACGCCTTGCATTCCCTGTTGCTCAGCTGTTGCTCTTGACCAAAGGACGCTGTCGCCACACACCAGGCTGTCGACAACTCGGCGAATATGGCAGCGGTAGGTATTACCATTATCGTCACGAATATCGGCATGCTGGCCAAAACGACTAATAACACGACCGGCTTCAGGTGCATTCAGCTGGCTGTCAGTCCAGTCGATATCCGTGTTTTTCAATCGCTTTTTTTGATTGACGGATACTTGTCGTTGTTGGCCTTTGTTAAGACGTCTGCGTTTTACCAATCCGGTTAACCTGTTGTCGTGCAATAAATGACGCTATCATACAACAAATTGTATTAAGAGAGCAGGGTAATGACCGAGGACGATAAGAAACAACGCTTAATTTGGATTGACCTTGAAATGACCGGTTTGGTGCCGGAAGAGCACCACATTATTGAAGTGGCAACCATAGTGACCGATGCGCAGTTAAATACTCTGGCGGAAGGTCCGGTTATTGCGGTTCATCAACCGCAAGAGTATCTGGACAGAATGGATGACTGGAATGTGAAAACGCATACCGGTTCCGGTTTAGTAGAACGAATAAAGAAAAGCCAGTACGACGAAAAGAAAGCGGCGGCAGAAACCATTGAGTTTTTAAAACAGCACATTGATGCGGGTGTATCACCCATGTGCGGTAACAGCATTTGCCAGGATCGCCGCTTTTTGGCAATACACATGCCTGAGCTGGAAGCGTTTTTCCATTACCGGAATTTAGATGTGAGCACATTAAAAGAGCTAGCCAAACGTTGGCATCCGGAAGTGGCTAACAGCTTTAAGAAGTCGGGTGCGCACGAAGCACTTGCGGATATTCGTGAGTCTATTGCCGAACTTCAGCATTATCGAGAGCATTTTTTCAGCAAATAGGGCAATTGCGGCGCAAAAACTATTGACCTTGTCGGTGGTATCAGTAGAATACACGCCGCACTGACGAAGCGGGAATAGCTCAGTGGTAGAGCACAACCTTGCCAAGGTTGGGGTCGCGAGTTCGAATCTCGTTTCCCGCTCCAGCGTCAGTTTTTCACCAGAAGTACCAATATGCGGGAATAGCTCAGTGGTAGAGCACAACCTTGCCAAGGTTGGGGTCGCGAGTTCGAATCTCGTTTCCCGCTCCAATTTCTATAAAATCCCTTTTAGGTGTGCGACCACACTTCGACCGAGCGCGCTGAGATTATAGCCGCCTTCAAGGCAAGATACGATGCGGCCATCGCAATGTTTATCGGCTATTTCTTTTAGTTGGAGACTTATCCAGTGATAGTCCTCTTCTTTGAGCAGGAACTGTGACATATCGTCTTCGGCGTGACCGTCAAACCCGGCTGAAATCAGTATCAGCTGAGGGGCAAATTCATCTAATGCACTAAACCAGTGTTCGCTTACTGCTTCCTGCCATTGAGGGCCTTTGCACCCTGACGGTAGCGGCACATTACGGACATTACTGGCGCTAATGTCTTCACCGGTAAAAGGATAAAACGCCTGCTGAAAAGAAGAGCAGAATAAGATGCGTTCGTCTCCCTGAACAATATCTTCGGTTCCGTTACCATGATGAACGTCAAAATCGACAATAGCAACGCGTTCGAGCTCATGTATCTCTAACGCGTGGTAAGCCGCAATTGCAACGTTGTTAAACAAACAAAAACCCATCGCTTTGTCGCGCGTGGCATGATGCCCCGGGGGCCGTACGGCACAGAAAGCCTGCTTGTTGAGGGTTGTCATTACGTCATCCACGGCATTGATGGCGGCTCCTGCCGCTTTAAGCGCGGCGGCTTTGCTGCCCGGCGTGACTAAGGTATCGGGATCAATCCATTCATGGTCGTATTCCGGTATCTGCGCAAAAATAGCCTCCACATGTGCGCTAGTATGGGCTTTGTAAAGAGCCTCGAGGGGAGCTTCCGTGGCCTCTTTTTTGACAAGAACAAAATCCATTCCGGAGCGAATAAGCTGATCGTTAATCGCTGTTATGCGGGCGGGACATTCCGGGTGTTGCTCATTGGGAATGTGATCCAGGCAATCAGGGTGACTAAAAACAACGATAGACATGAGTTATTCTGTACCTTCTTTAAGCTCAAGTTTGAGCAGGACTTCACCGGGTTCTTCGCTGGGCAGGCGCTTAAAGCCCCCACGCTCGAACACACTGAGCATCGGTTTATTGGCGGCCAGAACATAAGCTTGCATGCTATCCAGCCCGCGCTCTTTTGCAATACGGATCATTTCATCCAACAACATGCGAGCCATGCCATGGCCCTGATATTTCTCGCGGGTAACAAAAGCCACTTCGCAGCTGTTCTGGGACTCTATAAAGTAATAACGGCCCACGGCTTGAATCTGGACGGCTGAGCCTTTTTGATGAACGATACACAGAGCTAAGTCTCTGGACTGATCGACGCTGACCAGGTTGCAGGATTTTTCCCGGGTCATGGTGGTGGGAACTGCGTTGTACCGTAGTTGCAGTGTCTCTTTAGTGTGGGAATAAAAGAATTCCTGCAATCGGCGCTCGTCAGAAGGATAAAGCGGCCTTAAATCAAAAGATTCATTTTTGATCTTTAGCTTTTTAAAGCCGATATCGCCAAGCTCCGGTACATCTACCGGAGTCTGCTGTTGGTAATGAGGAACCCAGTAATGCTTGCGAACTTCCTGTAATAAATGATTACGGAATTTAGGATGAGCAACACGGATTAACTCCATGGCCCGTTCGCGGATGCTTTTTCCGCGCAATGACGCGACCCCAAATTCGGTGACAACGTAATGTACATGGCCCCGGGTAGTGACAACGCCAGCGCCTTCGCGAATAAAAGGAACAATGCGAGAAACTTTACCGTCCTGCGTTGTTGAGGGCAGTGCAATAACAGGCTTGCCGCCCTTACTTAAGGAAGCACCGCGACTGAAGTCGACTTGTCCGCCAATACCGCTGTAAAACTGGTGTCCGATGGAATCGGATACAATCTGCCCAGTTAAATCCACCTCAATAGCGCTGTTAATTGCCACTAGCTTGTCGTTGCGAGCGACATTCGCCGGCGAGTTAACGTACTCGCTGGGATAAAAACCAACATGAGGGTTATGATCAACAAAGTCATATAAAGCTTTGGAACCCATACAAAAACTGGTGACAATTTTGTTTGGGTGGAACGTTTTTTTGCGATTATTAATGACACCTTTCAGCATTAAGTGCATCACATCGTCCGTGATGAGCTCACTATGGATACCGAGATCCTTGTGGTTGCTTAAGTAACGCAGCGCAGCAGCGCAAATGGTACCCACGCCAATTTGCAAGGTAGAACCGTTCTCTACGAGCAGTGCAATGTACTGACCAATCCGCTCAATAATTTTACTGTTCTCCAGACTGGGTGGTGTGAGCTCTGGTAGCGGAGCTGAGTGCTCCCAAAAATGATGAATCTGATTGGTATGCAAAAAAGACTGGCCATAGGTCACCGGCATATTGGGGTTTACCTGAGCAACCACGGTATTGGCTGATTTTGCAGCCGCAGCAACCACGTCCACGGAAACGCCCATTGAATGGTAGCCGTATTTGTCAGCCGGACTGACCATAATTAATGCTGCATCCAGCGGCAGAATTCCATTGCTGAATAAGTTGGGAATATCGGAAATAAAGGTCGGGGTATAATCCGCACGGCCCTCATTGACGGCTGTTCGAACCGTATCGCCGCCAATAAAAAAGGTATTTACTTTAAATAATTGCTGGTACTGGGGACCCGCCCATTTGTTATCGGACAGCGTCATTAACTGCACAATTTCAATATCATGCAGGTTCTTTGCATTTTCTATTAAATCATCGATAAGCGCTGTGGGCACGGCTGCGTGGGAGCCAATAAAAATTCGTTGCCCAGATTTGAGTATCTTTGACCAGTCTAGTTTTGATGTTTTCATACGCTTGTTGTACCTCAGTGATTGGCTTTGTGCAATCGTTCAAATTGAGATAAACTCGGTGGTTAATTAATCATCGAACGGACTCGTTCCCATGAAAAATAAAAACAATAAGTGGGTCAAATACTATCTAACCGTATCGGTTTTGATTTTATGTTTTAGTTTTGGTTCTGATGTAGCCTGGGCCGCTAAGACAATTAATGGCGTCCAGGTAGATGCAGAACTGGAAGAACGACTAGATGACTACCTTAATACGTTAGGTAATGAAAACGAAGATCCAAAAGCCGTCTTGTTTGGTGTATTGGATAACCTCTCATCGCAAACACCACTTGCCACCCGGGTTCGAGCTAAAAGTTATGAGGTTTTCTGGTATTACTATGAAGGTGAAACGGACATCGCTTTCAAGAAGCTTGATGAACTATTAAAGCTTGCTGAAAACAGCGAGTTAGCAGACGCAAAGGCAGAAGCTCAGGCAACTCAGGTTGAACTGCTGCAGGCAGAAGGAAAAACCGGTGAAGCGTTTTTACTGATCAATGATATTGAGATTCCCCTCGGACAAGCTCGAATACCCCGCGTTCGTTATTATGCACACAATCTAATTTCAAGGCTGTACGCTGACTGGAATCGCTACGATGACGCATTACGCCATTTGCTGGCGGCGCAAGAAGCCGTAAGCGAAACCAATAACGAGAGAACCCCCGTTCGTAAGCAATATTTAGATTATTCGATTGCAATTATCCAGTCGGAACTGAAGAATTGGAAAGGTTCATTAAAAACCATTAACGAAGCGATAAATAATGCTAAAGAGAATGGGCTGAAGTACGAGCTGCCGGATTTTTATCTTCATAAATCTTTTGTTGAAGCGGGGATGGGGAACCGGGAAGCCTCGCTTAATTCCTTAAGAGATGCCTACAAAGTGGCAATTAAAGATGATCGCAAATATTTGCTACCGGTTATTCTCAATAACTATGGCGACCATTACATGTATGAGAAGGAATGGGATGAGGCCCGTAGTCATTTGCAAGAAGCTTTGGTACTTGCGGAAGAAGTTGATGATAAATGGATGATTCAGACCATTCATTTCAATTTGGGTTTCATTGATGTTCGTGAGGGAAACACGGAAGCCGGTCTTAAAGAAATGCGTGATGCCATAACGTTTTACCGTGAAGAGGGAATTAAAACGGAAGTCGAGGGGATGCTGGGTGAACTGGCTCAGGCGTACGAATTTGCAGGCCAGTATAAGAAACAGGCAGAAACGCTCAAAGAGCAAATGGCGCTGAAACAGGAGCTTTATCAAAATGAACAACAACAAAACCTGGCGAACTTGCAGCACCTATACGAAAGCAAAGACAAAGAGCAGCAAATTCAGTTGCTTGAACGTCAGAATAAACTGAAGCAACAATTGCTGGAAATTAATGAGCAAAGAAACCTAATTTGGTTGCTGTTGGGCATTGTGGCGCTATTTGCCACTGTATTTATTCTATTGATGTACAGAAAAGCACGACAAGCTAACTTAAGATTGAAAGCAGCAAATAGTTTGCTTGCTGACCAGTCACGTAAAGACCCGCTGACAGGACTTTGGAATCGTCGTGCTCTGCAGGAAGAAATGGAAGCACGCAAAAGACATGGCGAACGTCGCGCACAATCATCTCATTCTGATGGGTTAATTTTGCTTGATATCGACTTTTTTAAACGCATTAATGATAAGTATGGTCATGCCGCCGGCGATAAGGTCCTGGCAGAAATTAGTCAGCGTTTACAAAAGGAATGCCGTGCAAGTGACAAACTGATTCGCTGGGGAGGAGAAGAGTTTCTATTCCTGGTGCGTAATGTGGACGACACCGATCTTGAAGAAATGAGTGAACGTATTTTAAAGGAAATCGCAAAAGAGTCGGTTATTTACGAAGGAAAAGAGATTTCGGTGACAACCACTATCGGTTTCATCCGTTTACCGTTTGCAGGGGTGCCGGAACAGAAAATGGACTGGGAAAAAGTTCTTCAGGTTGCTGATATGGCGCTTTATACCGGGAAAGCCCATGGTCGCAATCGGGCTTGTGGTGTGACCGGGTTGCATGTTGATTATGAAACAGCGAAAACGGTATTAGAATCCGACTTATCCGAAGCGTTGAATAAACAATGGATTTCGATGGTAACGATTGAAGGTCCGCAAATTTCTACTAATAAGCCGGTTTAATTGTGTTTAAGCTCTCACAGTTTGGCCCGGGGGCATTGGTTGCTGCGGCTTTCATCGGCCCGGGTACTGTTGTAACGGCTTCTTTAGCTGGGGCAAACTTCGGCTATGCGCTGCTTTGGGCGTTGCTTTTTTCTATTGTCGCCTGCGTTGTTCTGCAGGAAATGTCCGCCCGAATTGGCTTAGTCACTCAAGCCGGTCTCGGCGAGAATCTGCGTAATAACTTAACTTCGGGTTGGCTTCGGTGGTTGGCACTTTTACTCGTCTTTAGTGCCATTGCGATTGGAAACAGTGTTTATCAGGGCGGAAACCTTTCCGGCGCCAGCCTCGGTGCAAGCGAGCTGCTGGGACCAATACCTCTGCTGGATGATTGGCTGAGTAACCCATGGGCGATCATTATCGGTATTATTGCTCTATTGATACTGTGGTCTGGCAATGCCCGAGTAATAGAAAAGGTACTCATTGGCATGGTGTTGCTGATGAGCGTTGCTTTTGTTGGAACGTTTCTATTAACAAACCCGGATTGGGGCGCCGTATTCGGCGGAGCCTTCGGTTTTTCGTTACCCACTGGGGCGACCTTGACGGTTGTGGCTTTAATCGGAACAACTGTTGTTCCCTATAATATCTTCCTACATGCTTCCAGTGTGTCTAAAAAGTGGCCGTCGGCTGAAGAGCTCCCCGCTGCCCGCAGGGATCTTTTCCTCTCGATACCTTTTGGTGGCCTTATTTCTATGGCAATTGTCGCGACAGCCGCCTCAGCGTTTTTCGGCCAACAGGTAACCATTGAAAGTGCGGGTGACTTGGCACAGTCCTTACAGCCTTTATTCGGAGATGCCGCAACTTACCTTATGGCCATTGGATTATTTGCCGCAGGTATCTCGTCGGCAACAACGGCTCCTTTAGCGAGTGCGTATGCGTTGTGTGGCATTATGGGCTGGTCGGTTAACCTACGAAGCAGAGCTTTCCGAACCGTTTGGTTGTCGATATTGGTGATAGGCATCATTATTTCTAGTGTCGGGATAAAGCCTGTAACGGTTATCTGGTTTGCTCAGGTGGCAAATGGGATTTTGTTGCCGGTTATTGTCGGGTTCCTTTGGTGGCTTTGCCAGAGTGCGGTGTTGGGAAAGTATCGTAATTCCTTGTTGCAGAATGTCTTAGCTGCTGCGGTTTTTATTACTTCAGTACTACTCAGCGGAAGAAGTTTAGGGGCTGCATTTGGTTTCTGGTAAAAGAAAGGCGACTTCCGTGTCGCCTTATGCAAAACCGTTGTTATTGGCTTGCGGCACCAACAAACTCCAATTCTTGTGGTTCGCTGGACGCTTCAATAGTTAGGTTTTCGGTTAAGAAAAAGCTGAGGTCGTCATCGGCCTCGGGATCATCCATTCCATTACAAGTGAGCGCTACGGTATAGTCACCAGCGGCAATAAAACCTAGTGAGAAGTCGTACGTATCAACACCATCAAAATAAACCGCCGTGCTGGCATAAGGCGCGTTTTCTTCAGTACCCCCATTATCTGCCAGAGTCGATGCTGCAAGGTCACTGCCTTCATACAGGTAAACATAGGCAACCGGTTCTTCAATATTTTCCGGCGCAACAGTACAGGCATCGTTAAAGAGCAATGCTCCCTCAGCCACGGTGCCTTTCAAGTGACCCACAGCCGAGTTATCAACCAACCGGACACCCCGGGGCTTAAGTATGTAGTGATCCTGGCCCACCGGGTTGGTCATGGAGTGGCGCAAGTCGAACTCGACCGTAAAGTTTAAATTGCCTCCGGCATCGGCAACGAAACCATCAAGTTTCAATTCATTAGAAGGCACTTCAACGTCTACTTTTTCTGCTTGTCCGTCGCCATTCGTATCGGTCATGACGTAAGAGCCTTCTGCCATGACTAGTCTTAACTGCCCATATTGACCTGCTTCAATTTCAGTATTCTCCAAAAAGGCCATGGATTCACTGCCTGTGAACTCAAGTAAATCGATACCAATGGTATTATCGATGGGCTGCCCTTCTGCATTTACGCAAAGGTCGTTTTCTGCTGGCGCTTCAATGTCTTCACCAACGGTAAAAGTGACTGGCCCATCACCATTTCCAATGAGCTCAACCGCATTAAAACACGCCACAACGGATTCAGCGTTATCGACGGGTGCATCGCTAATAGCTAAAGAGAATTGAGCGACACCGCTAGTATCATTACTGTCTGAGCCCCCGCAGGCAACGAGGCCTAACGTAGCCGCAGCCAATGTGGTTAACATTAATTTATTCATAGTGTACTTCCCTCTTACTTGCGAAACATTTTGAAATAAAATGACATAATTTATTACATGCGTCTAATTTATAGGGGCCCACGTTTTATATTCATAGCCATTTTACAAAAATTTTCATTGACAAAAATTTGAGATAGCTCTATATCGTCTTTGTCGCTTAGAGTGACAGACTTTTTGTTCGGTTTTAGTCTTTAAGGAAGGGCTTGCTCATGACCAAGATAACTCGTGAATTATTGTTAAGAAAACCGTTTAACGATTTTCGCAATTACCCCTATGGCTTTTCGCGATCCGGCGACTTTTCTATCCGCGAGAGTGATGCCCTCACTCATTACGGTTGCTTAATTTCAGCAATGTTGTCTGGCGAGTTTAAGCCGGTTTTAAAGGAAGATATTGAATTACTGGCTGCGAGCAGAGGTGAACAGGCACCGGTAACATTGGTTGAAAAAGTATGGGCAAAATATCAGGCGCGTATACATCGACCAAAGGTTGCCAGCATGTACGGGCGAGGGAAGTTTGCGGATGATTCTTTCAGTTCGGCGTCCGATACTGAAGATGACCTTATTGTTGAAGATTGATCTGGCGTAAACGTCTTGGTTTTTGACGGTGGCACATGTAGCAATGGCTGCCGTCGAACTCTTTGGCTTCTTTTTTGGCTTCGCTGGCTAATAACGCAACATCATGATGTGAGGAGCATTTTGACGGATCGGGTTGAACAACGCCAATGGCCAGGCCCAATAACGGATAGAAAACCGGTTTACCATCACGGGACAATGCTTTTATGCCGCCCATATCAATATGTTCCTGATGATAGAAGCGTTTAATTTCCTGCTCGAAGTCATTGATAATGTTGTCACAAAGTTGCTTAGTATGATGTCCGTCTTTAAAAACAGCGACAAAGTCATCCCCTCCAATATGCCCAACGAAATGCCCGTGTCTGAATAAGTGTTTTTGCAATATTTGTGCGAGCCACTTAATAATCTGATCTCCTTGTTCGTAGCCATAAATGTCGTTGTACGGCTTAAAATAGTTTAGATCGAAATAGGCTACGTGGAAGCCTCGAGAACGGGACAATTGTTCTTCTATAATTTGGTTGATAGCAACGTTGCCGGGCAGTTGGGTTAAAGGGTTAGCATGGCGCGCGTTATCGACTTTCAACTCTGTTATTTTGCGTAGTAAATTCTTAATCGATGCGACACCGTAATAAACGTCTTTGCGGGTAACAATGATGTGTTGGAAGACATCAACTTCATCATTGTCGGTAATGAGCTGACTGACTTCCTCAAGCGAGGTTTGCCAATCAACTAAAAGAGGCTGTTCATCCATAATATGAGAAACGGTTTTATTGGCATAGAGTGCATGACCATAGGAGCCGGAAAAAAACTCCATAATTTTCTCCCGACGAATAATGCCGACTACCCGTTTTTCATGAATAACGGGTAAGGAAGACAACGTTTTATCTTGGGTAAAAGTATCGAGCACCTCTGCCGAGCGAGTTTTAGCAGACACACAATGAATGGTGTCGACAACACTCGCTATAGTGCTTTGATAGTTTAGTGTAATGTGATGGTGCGGGACTAAAAACGAAGGGGGCACTTCCAAAACAGGTTTAGGGGTTGGCCTCCCAAGTAAAAAGCCTTGGCAATAACTGACGCCCATTGTCTGCAGCTGTTCAAGCTCATCGTCAGTTTCTACACCTTCAACAATAACTTTTGTACGCAGGCTTGTTGCCAGCGATAGAATACTTTGTACAAACTCTCTTTTTACTGATGATTTTTCAATAAAATGAATAAAATATCGGTCAATTTTCACATAATCAGGACGTAATTCAGACCAAAGTTTGAGTCCTGAATAGCCCGCCCCTAAGTCATCAATGGCTATCATAAACCCCAGTTTCTGATAATGAATAATGGCGTGTTTTAAGTTTTTGGTGTCTTCAATTGGATAGCGCTCAGAAATCTCGATAACAATTTGTTCTGGTGTTATGCCGAATTGCTGAGACAACCGTAGCGTTGATCCATGAGGGTGGCTGTCGTCTTGCAGGACGTTGGGGTTTACGTTGAGAAAAAGCTTTCCAAGCATCGCGTTTTTTTGAAACGCTTCCATTGCCGCAGAACGGCAGGCAAGCTCCAGTTCCGATAGTAACTGTGCTTCGCTGGCGAGAGAAAATAGACGATCCGGAAATTCTAGTGGGTGTCCTTTAGGTCCGCGAATAAGAGCCTCGTGGCCAATAACGGTGCCTCGGGAGGTGTCCATCACGGGCTGAAATAGAGGGTAGAGCTGCTTTGCCTGAATAAGGCTTAACAGCTCTTTAGTTAAATCAGGCTTTGACATGAAATCTCCTGTTACAGCACGACATAAAAGCTTAGTTTTATTTTATGACAGTGCTATGACAGGAGGTGACTATTTAACTTTCGCGTTTAATCGCCCGGTGGGCGATATCGGTACGATAGTAAGCGTCATTCCAGTCGATTTTATCGACTAGTTGATAAGCGAGTTGCTGTGCTTCGGTGACTGTTTTACCAAGGGCGGTACAGCATAGGACTCGGCCACCACTGGTAACAACATTGCCGTTATCCATTTTTGTGCCTGCATGGAAAACTTTTTGAGCTTCAAGTTCTGTTTCAGGCAGGCCACGAATAACGTCACCTTTTTTGTAGCTTTCCGGATAACCACCTGCTGCCATAACGACACCAACCGCAGCGCGTTCATCAAAATCGATCGGAGCCTGATTAAGCTTGCCTTCTATTGCTTGTTGGCAGAGCTCAACCAAATCAGACTTTAAACGCATCATAATGGGTTGGGTTTCCGGATCGCCAAAACGGCAGTTGTATTCCAACACTTTCGATGTGCCGTCTTCTGCAATCATCAAGCCTGCGTACAGAAAGCCTTTATAAGGGGCGCCTTCGGCAGCCATTCCTTCGACCGTCGGTTTTATTACATGACGCATGACCCAGTCATGAATAGCCGGAGAAACCACAGGAGCCGGGGAATAGGCTCCCATTCCTCCGGTATTTGGTCCTTTGTCACCATTGTCGCGCGCTTTATGGTCCTGACTTGAAGCAAAAGGTATTGCATGTTCGCCATCTACCATAACGATAAAAGACGCTTCTTCGCCCGTTAGAAACTCTTCTATCACCACACGGTGCCCGGCATCGCCAAAGCGGTTACCGGCCAGCATGTCATCAATAGCGGCATTGGCCTGCTCAATGGATTCGGCAATGATGACGCCCTTGCCTGCTGCGAGGCCATCCGCCTTAATGACAATAGGGACACCTTTTTGAGCGACATACGCTTTCGCAGCATCAACTTCAATGAAATTTTGGTAGTCGGCGGTAGGAATGTTGTGCCGTTGCAGGAAGTCCTTACTGAAGGCTTTTGAACCCTCTAACTGTGCTGCTTTAGCGGTTGGGCCAAAAGCGGCCAATCCAGCGTCGCTAAAGCGATCAACAATACCGGAAACCAATGGTGCTTCCGGGCCTATGATAGTAAGCCCGATCTCTTTGCTTTTGGCAAAGTCCAGGAGACCGTCAATATCCTCGGCATCAATAGCGATATTCGTTAGGCAAGATTCACGCTCAGTACCTGCATTACCGGGTGCAACATAAACGCAGTCAACTTGTTTTGATTGCGCTGCTTTCCACGCCAGAGCGTGCTCACGGCCACCGCCGCCAACGACCAATACTTTCATAAGGTTAGCTTTGTCCTGTTAGTCTGTAACGGGTTTTCGAAACTTCAGGGTGAAACGATCGCTTTCACCAATGGCTTCATATTTTTTTCTGTTCTCATCGCCCAAAGCGAGAGTGGGGGGTAAAGTCCAGACGCCCTTAGGGTGATCTGCCGTATCTGCCGGGTTTGCATTAATTTCGCTACTGGCTACAAATTCAAATCCGGCTTGCTCAGCTAAATCGATAACCCAGCTTTCTTTCACATAGCCTGAGTCTTTATAAGCTTCAGCGTCGGCTGACTCGGGTAAACGGTGGTCAACGATGCCCAGCAACCCGTTAGGCGTCAAAGTTTGATAGAACTGACGGAATGCTTCCCGCACACCTTTTTCACCTTCTTGCATATACCAGTTGTGCAAGTTTCGGAACGTAAGTACGCGATCAGCACTTCGGGCCGGCGCTATTTCTGTGTCTCTTCCCGGAGCGAATTCGGTCAAAACCACGTTACCATAAAGTGGGTTAGTGGAGATCTTGTCTTTGAATTTATCTAACGAGTTCTGATAATAATCGCTGCCTGAGTTTTCTGGAAAGTGCGCTGCATACAGCTGGCCTTCTTCTGCCAGATACGGCGCGAGTATTTCAGTGTACCAACCACCACCGGGCCAGACTTCTACCACCGTCATCGTCGGGTCAAGCTCAAAAAACTTTAACGTTTCTTTAGGATTGCGGAATTCATCACGGGCCACATATTTGTCAGTACGCGACTCATGATTAACAGCTGCTTCTAGAGAGTCCGCCTCGGGGGCTGGTGAGCAGGCGCTAAGAATACCGACTAATGTTAGGGCAGAAACGGATGTGATTATCTTCTTCATGCTATTACCTGTCGAGTTGAGAACTAGCCTATAAGACTAGCCCTCAAACGTTACTGACGCAATGCTGCACTTTATGCCTAGTGACGGAAATGTCTCATGCCGGTAAATACCATCGCAATACCGTGTTCATTGGCGGCTGCAATGATCTCTTCGTCACGAATGGAACCACCCGGCTGAATAATGGCGGTAATACCCGCTTCCGCTGCGGCATCAATACCATCACGGAATGGGAAGAACGCATCGGACGCCATGACTGAGCCTGGCACAGTCAGATTCTCGTCCGCGGCTTTAATGCCAGCAATTTTGGCACTGTAGACACGGCTCATTTGGCCTGCGCCAACGCCAACGGTCATGCCGTCTTTGGCATAGACAATGGCATTAGATTTAACAAACTTAGCCACCTTCCAACAGAACAATAAATCGGTCATCTGTGCGTCGGTTGGTTGTTTTTCAGTCACCACCTTCAGGTCACCCTTGATGAAATCCTGATCGTCGGTAGCTTGTACTAATAAGCCGCCATTAACGCGCTTATAATCAAGCTGTTTAAGGGTCTCCGACCATTCACCACACTCCAGTAAACGGACGTTCTTCTTACCCGCTACGGCAGCTTTGGCGTCTTGACTAACGCGAGGAGCAATGATGACCTCAACAAATTGACGTTCGACAATGGCTTTGGCGGTCGCTTCATCCAGTTCGCGGTTAAAAGCAATAATACCGCCGAAGGCAGAGGTTGGGTCGGTTTTAAAGGCCCGGTCATAAGCCTCAGTAATTGATTGGCCTATAGCCACGCCACAAGGGTTCGCATGTTTAACAATAACGCAGGCAGGCTCTTCAAAGCTCTTAACGCATTCCAGAGCAGCGTCAGTGTCGGCTATGTTGTTGAAGGAGAGGGCTTTGCCTTGAATCTGAGTAGCGCTTGAAACCGTGCCTTTGGGGGCATTTCGTTCTGTATAGAAGGCAGCTGACTGGTGCGAGTTTTCCCCATAGCGTAAGTCCTGCTTCTTGGAGACTTGCAGGTTTAACGTGCGTGCAAAGTCGTTATCGCTGAGCTCTGCACCAAGGTAGTTTGCGATCATGCCGTCGTACTGCGCGGTATGTTCAAACGCCGCTACTGCCAAATCAAAACGAGTACTGTGACTAACGCCATTCTGCTCCTCGATTTCAGTAAGCACGCGCTGATAGTCCGCTGAATTAACGACAATGGTAACGTCTTTGTGGTTTTTCGCTGCGGCGCGAACCATCGTTGGTCCACCAATATCAATATTTTCAATGGCGTCCTCTAAACTACAGCCTTCTTTAGCCACAGTTTCAGCAAAGGGGTACAGGTTAACAACAACCATGTCGATAGGCGCTATATTCTGCTCTTGCATGACTGCCTGGTCGACATCGCGGCGACCAAGAATGCCTCCATGAACCTTCGGGTGCAGGGTTTTGACCCGCCCGCCCATAATCTCTTCCTGACCGGTATGTTCAGAAACATCAATAACCGATAAGCCAGAATCACGAAGCAGTTTGGCAGTGCCGCCTGTAGAGAGAATTTCAACATTCTTTTTAGCCAAAGCTTGAGCGAATTCAACAATACCGGTTTTATCAGAAACACTGATTAAAGCGCGTTGGATGGGACGAGTTTCCATTGTTTTGCCTTTCTATACTCAGTTAACTTAGGGGGAGGTCAATAAAAAAAGGGCGCCAAAAGGCGCCCGGAAAACGTTTTAATTCATGCCGTATTTTTTCAGCTTTTTGCGTAAAGTGCCGCGGTTAATTCCTAACATGGTTGCGGCGCGGGTTTGATTACCCCGTGTATAAGTCATGACTTCTTCAAGTAATGGTGCTTCCACTTCGGATAGCACTAACTCATACAATTCTTCAGGATCCTGACCATCAAGCTGGCGCAGGAAGCTATTCAGCGCTTGCTTTACGGAATCACGCAGTGGTTTTGGCTGTGCGTTATTGCCGATAGTGGTCAGGGGAGATACGTTCTCACGACTAGGGTTTTGATCAAACATAATACGCTTATCTCTTCTCTACAGTGACAAAATAATCTTCAAGTGCCTTAAGTTGCTCGCTGGCGTCCTCAAGACGATTAAATGTTTGCCTGAATTCATCATTGCTGGCTTTTTCTTTTAAATACCAACCAACGTGTTTTCTGGCGATTCTGACACCTTGGTAACTGCCGTAAAATTCGTGCAGATTGCCAACGTGATGAATAACGGTCTTAGCCACTTCTGTTAATGATGGCGGGTCTAGCGTTTCTCCTGTTGAGAGAAAATGCGCTATTTCCCGAAACAGCCAGGGATTACCCTGTGCACCACGACCTATCATAATGGCATCAGCTCCGGTGTACTCTAAAACCTCCAGCGCCTGCAGCGGGGTGCGAATATCACCATTTGCAACAACTGGGATCGAAACGGCTTCTTTAATTGCCTTTATCGTGTCGTATTCCGCGTTGCCTTTATACATGCAGGCACGGGTACGACCGTGAATAGCAAGTGATTGAATACCACAACGTTCTGCCAGCTGTGCTATATCAATACCGTTTTTATGGTCAGGATCCCAACCGGTTCTGGTTTTTAGTGTTACCGGAACATCGACAGCTGCAACCACAGCTGCCAGTATTTCTTCTACTAACCCGGGGTGCTGCATGAGCGCCGAGCCAGCTAATTTTTTATTTACCTTTTTCGCCGGGCAGCCCATATTGATATCAATAATCTGGGCACCCATGCTGACGTTCACGCGCGCTGCTTCGGCCATTAACTCTGGCTCAGAGCCCGCTATTTGGACAGCGCGAATGCCCAGCTCTCCCGAATGATCCATGCGTTGCCTGGATTTATCGGTCTGCCATACCTTTGGGTTACTGGACAGCATTTCTGATACTGTCAGTCCAGCCCCTGTGCTGTAACACAGCTGACGAAAAGGCTGGTCAGTAACTCCTGCCATGGGAGCTAATATGACCTGATTGTCGAGTTGATATGGACCAATCCGCATCGGTTAAAAACTACGCAGCGAAAGGGTGAGGAATTTTAGGGAATTTGCGCAATAAAGAAAAGGCTATTTATTACGCAATTTGAGTCTTTTTTTGATTTTTTACTATTGACAAAGCGTACGCTTGTTAACCAACACGCGTACCGCTGAGCATTGCCCAGTCGCCGTCTATAGTCGGGGAGTCGAACTCGATGTAAGGCTGGTAAGCTTTTATAACGCCATCTATTTGTTGCTCCAGTATACCGGACAAAACCAGTTGTCCACCGGGGGCAACAAAGCCGAGTATCGTGTCAGCGAGTTCACGTAGTGGACCGGCAAGTACATTGGCTAAAACCAGATCGACTTGTTCTTTAGGCTGTTGAGCTGGCAGGTGAAGGCTAAATTTATCGCCCACGTGATTACGTTCAGCATTATCTTTTGTCGCAATCAGCGCCTGCTGGTCAATATCAATGCCGATGACGTGTTCTGCATTAAACAATAACGCGGCAATGCCTAAAATACCTGAGCCACAGCCAAAGTCGACAACCGTTTTACCTGTCGGTGGGTGGGCGTCTATCCAACGCAAGCACATGGCTGTTGTTGGATGCGTTCCGGTACCAAAAGCCATACCGGGATCAAGCAAAATGTTAACCGCATCGGGCTCTGGTATCTCTCGCCAGCTGGGACAAATCCATAATTTTTCGCCAAACCGAATGGGGTGAAAGTTATCCATCCATTCGCGTTCCCAGTCTTTGTCTTCCAGAGCGTCAACTTTGTATTGCAGATCGTCAGCAAAGAGCTTCGATTTTTTCAGATTGGCAATAACCGATTTGATGTCAGTTTCTGCATCAAACAAGCCTGTAGCCAGAGTGTGCTCCCATAAAATGACATCCCCGGGACGAGGCTCAAAAATAGGGGTGTCGGCACCATCACGGTAAGTTACTGCTTTGGCGTCGTTGGCCATGAGCATGTCCCCCACTTGGGGAGCATGCTCTTCGCTACAGGAAAGGGTGAGTTGGATCCAAGGCATTAATTAATGCCCGCCTATACCGAGTTTCTTCTCAAGATAGTGAATATTGGTACCGCCGTGCTGGAAGTTCTCATCGGCCATGATGCTCTTCTGCAGAGGCACGTTGGTCTTAATATTCTCAATGATCAGTTCGCTTAAGGCATTGCGCATACGGGCAATTGCAATATCTCGGTTTTCGCCGTAAGTGATTAGCTTACCAATCATCGAATCATAGTTCGGTGGTACTTTGTAATCCGCGTAAACGTGCGAATCCCAGCGAACGCCGAAACCACCTGGCGAATGGAAACGAGTGATAGCACCGGGTGACGGTGTAAAGGTTTCCGGATCTTCGGCGTTAATACGGCACTCAATAGCGTGTCCCCGAATAACAACGTCTTCCTGGCTAATCGATAGCTGGCGACCGGCGGCAATGCGCAATTGCTCTTTAATCAAATCGATGCCGGTGACCATTTCAGTAACCGGATGTTCAACCTGAATACGGGTATTCATTTCAATGAAGTAGAATTCACCGTTTTCATATAAAAACTCGAACGTACCGGCACCGCGGTAACCCAGTTCTACGCACGCTTTGGCACAGCGCTCGCCAATGAACTTACGCATTTCCGGGGTAATGCCAGGAGCCGGCGCTTCTTCAACCACTTTCTGGTGGCGACGTTGCATAGAGCAGTCTCGTTCACCTAAATGGATGGCGTTGCCTTGCCCGTCGGCCAATACCTGAATTTCGACATGGCGTGGGTTCTCAAGAAATTTCTCCATATAAACAACAGGGTTACCGAAGGCTGCGCGTGCTTCGTTCTGGGTCATAGTAATGGAGTTCAGTAATTCACTTTCGTTACGCACAACGCGCATACCACGGCCACCGCCGCCGCCGGCTGCTTTAATAATGATGGGATAGCCAATACGCTTCGCAAGCTTCTTATTCCGCTCGTCGTCGTCGTCCAACGGGCCGTCTGAGCCGGGAACACAAGGAACGCCGGTTTTTTTCATCGCTTTTATGGCTGATACTTTATCGCCCATAAGACGAATAAGATCGGGCGTTGGCCCTACGAAGATAAACCCTGACTGCTCAACCTGTTCCGCAAAATCGGCATTCTCTGCCAAAAAGCCGTAACCAGGATGAATGGCCGCGGCATCGGTGATTTCAGCTGCGCTGATAATACGCGGTATATTTAGGTAGCTTTCGTTCGCTGGCGCTTTACCAATGCAAATGGCTTCGTCAGCAAGTAAAACGTGCTTAAGGTTTCTATCAACCGTCGAATGAACTGCCACTGTTTTAATGCCGAGCTCTTTACAGGCTCGCAGTATGCGCAGTGCAATTTCGCCACGGTTGGCAATGACCACTTTATCTAACATGACAAATTCCTGCGGTTACTTTATTCGATGATAAACAGTGGCTGATCAAACTCAACCGGCTCTTCGTTATCTACTAAAATCTGTTTAACGACACCGGATTTGTCAGCTTCAATCTGGTTCATCATTTTCATGGCTTCGATAATGCAGAGGGTTTCACCTGCATTCACTTGAGAGCCAACGGTAACAAAAGGTTTTGCATCCGGTGATGGCGATTCGTAGAACGTACCCACCATAGGCGAACGCACAACATGGCCGCTCACTTCTTCGCTGGCTGGTTCTGCAGGTGCGGCTGGTTGGCTGGCAGGAGCTGCTTGTTGCGGCGCCTGTTGAGGCTGTGGCGCGTATTGCATTGGCGCAGGTTGCGCACTATAACGGTTGATCCGAACGGACTCTTCACCTTCGGTAATTTCCAGTTCAGCAACGCCAGATTCTTCAACGAGTTCTATCAGTTTCTTAATTTTTCGGATATCCATGCTAACGTCTACCTTTAGTTATCTGTGTTTTTCAATGTTGTTAATGCTGCTTGTAATGCGTATTCATAACTGCGGGCACCAAGCCCGCAGATAACGCCGTCTGCAATATCCGCCAAATAAGAATGATGGCGGAAATTCTCACGACGATAAATATTGGAAAGGTGTACTTCGATAAAAGGAATTTTCACGGCTAATAAGGCATCTCGCAGTGCCACACTGGTGTGCGCATAGGCAGCTGGATTAATCACAATGTAGTCGACCGATTCTTTGGCTGCTTGTTGGATCCAGTCAATTAACTGGTGCTCGGCATTCGATTGGCGAAAGTTAAGCGCCGCTGAGTGTTGTTGAGCAATAGACTTTAACGATTGAGCAATGTCGTCCAGGCTCTGATTGCCATAAACTTCAGGCTCACGCTGTCCCAGTAAGTTTAGGTTCGGGCCATTAAGCACTAATATTTTAAAACGTTCTGCCATTGTGCTGCCATTTGCTGTGAAGTTGCGGTAACTATTAAAAGTGACCACAACTTTCAGTTTCGGTTCCTATAACAACAGTATTATAGGGAAAAAAAGCAAGATTGCAGCACTTTACTGGTCTTATCAGCGCATTTAGGCACAAGTTTAATCGGAAATTATCTTTTCCAGGTGCTTTTGGAAGTCTTCAGCTTCCATGAAGCCTGTCACCCGATACTCAGGGCGTTCGCGACCTTTAGGATCAAAGAACAAAATAGTAGGTAAACCAAGTACCTTATATCGGCTTAGAATATCGACGTCCTGGGCATTATTTTGGGTAACATCCGCCTGAATAAGCTTGAATTGCTTAAATTGGGCCTGAACACCACTATCGGAAAAGGTGTACTGCTCAAACTCTTTGCAGGCAACACACCAGTCCGCGTATAAATCGAGCATAACCCAGCCATCGGTGGCTGCTATTTGTTGGCGTATTTCGCTCACATTACTGACCTGAGTGAAAAGCCCATGACTTTGTTGCTCCAGCTGCGCCTTATTCACTTGCCAATAACTTCCCGCAGTGGCCAGAGCGGCAAATAGAATGATAGCAATGACTTTTGGCGTTGTCCGAACGGACTGGCTGATAGCAACGGCCAGTGATACCGCGGCAAGTATGAAGTAGAAAATCCATAGCCACATGCTAACGCTGGTAGGAAGTATGCGTTCTACCAAGAATAAGCTGACCGCTAATAGTAACCAGCCGAAGAACTGTTTGACTACGATCATCCAGGCTCCGGCTTTGGGCAGCAGTTTGCCCCCACTCAGGCCAAATAAAATAAGCGGCACCCCCATCCCCAGACTAAGGGCATACAGAATAGCCGCACCGCTAACGATATCGCCGGATTGCGCGATAAAAAGCAGTGCACCGGATAAGGGGGCGGTAGTGCAGGGCGAAGCCACCAGACCGGAAATGGCACCGATAATGAAAACACCGACAACATTTCCCCCGCTTTGTTGACCACTTAAGCGCTGTAGCTTCGACTGCCAGCTAATGGGCAACTGTAAGGTAAAGGCGCCAAGCATACTGAGCGCAAAGAGCGCGAACAATATAGCAAGAACAATGAGTACGGCCGGGTGCTGGAAGTAGGCCTGATACTGCATGCCTGCCGATGCAACCACCAGCCCTAACAAAGAGTAAGTGATGGCCATACCCTGTACGTATATAAACGATAGCCACAGCGTGTTTTTCCAGGTGCGCTCACGGTTGCCCAGCACAACGCCGGATAAAATGGGGTACATAGGAAACACGCAAGGGGTAAACGCTAAGCCTATACCCAAAGCAAAAAAGAGCAACAACGTAATGATTAAACTTTGCTCGCCTATACCGAACAGGCTATTTCCGGAACTCGTCTGCGCCGCTTCTGTATCGTGGGCATCCTTATTCGTGGGTATTATTACCTGCTTTTCTGTTGGTGGGTAACAAAGCCCTGCATCTGCGCAACCTTGGTAATGGATGGAGATGCTATCGCCTGAGAAAGAAGGTTCCAGAGTAAAGGACCACTCTACGTATTGGCGATAAACTACCGATTCTCCAAAAAACTCATCGGTATGTGATTCGCCTTCTGGTAGCTGCAATACCGATTTAACTGCGTTCGCGGGCACCACCTTGAATCGATGTTGGTAGAGGTAGTAGTCGGGAGCTATGACCCAGCTAACAGTGACCTGGTTTCCATTGACCTCACTGCTGAAATCAAAGGCTTGATCAACAGGTAAGAACTTGTTGTTGCTTTGAAAGGGGTTCGATTGTGCTCCCTGAACTGGCGAAATTGCAGCAAAGAGCAGAGAGATAAGTGAGAGAGCCGCAATCAGTCTTTTTATCATTTAACTGAGTCCTGTAGCCACGTCAGATAATCAGGCAAACCATCTTCAATATTGATACTTATTAGCTCTGGCGAATCATAAGGATGAATAGCGCTGATCTTGTTTTTGATGTCATCAAAACGCTCGGCCGTTGATTTTATCAGCATGAGCCATTCCTGGTCTTCATGTATTTGCCCCTGCCATGAGTAAACGGATGTCATATTAGGCACTATATTGACACAAGCCACGAGCCTTTTTTCAACTAACGTGCGAGCAATGGCCGTTGCCGAGTCATGACTGTCCGTGGTGCATAAAATTAACTGTGGATTTTGAGCCATGTTGTCTCCTGCCATTTTTGTCCTGATAGTGCCGATGAGTTTTTGCAAATTACCATAAAAATTTTTGCGCTTCCCCCTTGATAACAAAAATTCCTCCCCCATTTAATGAGCACAACAATTTATACACGCCCTTAGGGGTACTAACCACTAACAACAATAGGTTGAGGAGTTATCAACAATGAAACTTCGTCCTTTACACGATCGAGTCATTATCAAACGCACCGAAGTTGAAGCAAAATCGGCTGGCGGCATTGTTCTGACTGGTTCTGCGGCAGAAAAATCAACTCGCGGTGAAATTGTAGCCGTAGGCAAAGGCCGCATCCTGGATAACGGTGAGGTACGTGCACTTGATGTAAAAGCGGGTGACAAAGTGCTGTTCAATGAAGGCTACGGCGTTAAAACCGAGAAAATTGACGGTGAAGAGTACTTGATCATGAGCGAAAGCGACATTCTGGCTGTTGAAGAATAAAACGCTAGAACCGCTTACTGCACAACCGACTAAACGAATTTAATGAGGAACGCAAAAATGACAGCTAAAGAAGTTAAGTTTGGTAACACAGCACGTCAAAAAATGTTGAAAGGCGTGAACATTCTTGCTGATTCAGTCAAAGTGACATTGGGCCCTAAAGGCCGCAACGTTGTTTTAGATAAATCTTATGGCTCGCCTGTTATCACCAAAGATGGTGTTTCTGTCGCGAAAGAAATCGAACTGGAAGATAAGTTCGAAAATATGGGCGCGCAGATGGTTAAAGAAGTAGCGTCTAAAGCGAATGACGAAGCTGGCGACGGTACCACTACTGCAACCGTTCTGGCACAAGCCATTGTTAATGAAGGTCTGAAGTCGGTAGCCGCTGGTATGAACCCGATGGATCTCAAACGTGGTATCGATAAAGCCGTTATTGCTGCTGTTGAAGAATTGAAAAAAATCTCTCAGCCTTGTGCCGACAGCAAAGCCATTGCGCAGGTAGCGACTATCTCTGCAAACGCAGACCACACCATTGGCGAGATCATTGCTAAAGCGATGGACAAAGTAGGCCAAGAAGGTGTTATTACCGTTGAAGAAGGTCAGGCACTGATTGACGAGTTGGACGTGGTTGAAGGTATGCAGTTTGACCGCGGCTATTTGTCACCTTACTTCATTAACAATCAGGAAAGTGGTTCAGTAGAATTAGACAACCCATTCATCCTTCTGATTGATAAGAAAATCTCTAATATCCGTGAATTACTGCCGGTATTAGAAGGCGTTTCTAAAGCGGGTAAGCCTCTGCTTATTATCGCTGAAGATGTTGAAGGTGAAGCGCTGGCGACTCTGGTTGTGAACAACATGCGTGGCATTGTCAAAGTTGCTGCCGTTAAAGCGCCAGGTTTCGGTGACCGTCGTAAAGCTATGCTGCAGGACATTGCTGTTCTGACTGGCGGTACGGTAGTTTCTGAAGAAATCGGTATGGAGCTGGAAAAAACTCAGCTAGAAGATTTAGGTACAGCGAAGCGCGTTGTTATTACTAAAGACAACACCACAGTTGTTGATGGTAACGGTGACGACAAAGCGATTGATGGTCGTGTTAACCAAATCAAACAGCAGATGGAAGACACCACGTCAGACTACGATCGCGAAAAACTGCAAGAGCGTCTGGCGAAATTGGCCGGTGGCGTTGCAGTGATCAAAGTCGGTGCTGCTACTGAAATGGAAATGAAAGAGAAAAAAGCGCGTGTTGAAGATGCATTGCATGCAACTCGTGCTGCTGTTGAAGAAGGTGTTGTACCTGGCGGTGGTGTTGCTCTGGTTCGCGCGGCTAGCCAACTGTCAGAACTGCGTGGTGACAACGAAGAGCAGAACGTAGGTATTCGTTTAGCATTACGTGCGATGGAAGCACCTCTGCGTCAAATCGCGATGAACGCTGGCGCTGAAGGTTCTGTTGTCGCGAACAACGTTCGTGGCGGTAAAGGTAACTACGGTTACAACGCGGGTAACGATACTTACGGCGATATGCTGGAAATGGGCATCTTGGATCCAACCAAGGTCACTCGTTCCGCACTTCAGTTCGCAGCTTCAGTTGGCGCACTGATGATTACCACCGAAGCAATGATTGCTGACATTCCACAAGATGACAATGCTGGCGGAATGCCTGGCGGCGACATGGGTGGAATGGGCGGTATGGGCGGCATGATGTGATGCCCCGGAGCACCGTTTGATAAAGGGAGCCGTTATGGCTCCCTTTTTTTATGGAATTTTTTTGGCTTACTGTGTTCTAACATCAAGATGGCAACCTTGGCGATTGTATGGGAGGAAAATAGCATGCGTGTTCAAGGCTTATTGGGAACTGCTTTATTGGCTTTTAGCGTTACAGCGTTAGCCGGTACGGCTGAAGTTTCCTGGAAAGATGTTGATAGTTATACTGATATTCGTCCGGCCAGTGGCTTGAAGGATCGCTATCAGCAAAAGGTGATGGATCAACTGACAGAACACTTTCAGGGGTTGGCGGCAAAACTTCCGGACGATCAAAAGTTGGAAGTTACCGTGACCAATGTCGATTTAACGGGTCGCGTTGAGCCTACTTTCGGACGTTCAAGTTCAAATTATGTCCGAATTGTCCGTGAAATTGATTTCCCTAGTATGGAATTCAATTATCGTTTAGTGAATAACGCGGGCGATGTTTTAAAGGAAGGCCAGGCTAATGTGCAAAACATGAGTTTTAATTACGACAGCCTGGCGTCAAGAGTGCGCCGGAACGACTTGTATTTTGAAGAGCAGATGATAACGCGTTGGTTCGAAAAAACGCTGATCAGCCAGCCTGACGAATAAGCTTTAGACGAGCAAGAGTTTCAGTCATCAACTGCAATTGTTGTACTAGTAATTGTAATTGTTGCTCGTCTTCTTTGTCTTGCTGCCACTTTTCAAAATTGGCAACAATTTCATTAAGGTAGGGCTGAAACCGGTTGCCTGTGCTTTCAAAAACTGTTTGTTCGGCGAAAACCCCCTGAAACTTAGCTTTACCTTGTTGGCGTAAGTCATCGAGGTATTGGTCTGCATCAATCACTTGGCGATACAGCTGTTGTAGGTGTTCTTGTAGTTTATTTTCTACACTTTCGAGATTATCGCTCATAATCAATCCTTTATTAATTAGTGCCGTCTGGCATGATAGCGGTTTTACTAAGCTCGCCCGCCTGCTCTCTTACAAGGCGCGGAACCAGGAACCCCGGTAACTCGTGAGTCATTTGTTGCCATAAGCTTTGCGCTATTTGGTCACTGACAGCGAAGTGGCTTGCGCCGTCCACTTTATCGAGTTGATGCAAATAATAAGGTATAACTTTCGCGCTAAATAACGTTTCACTCAGTTCGGTAAGTGCTGTTAAATTATCGTTGATACCTTTTAATAAGACGCTTTGATTCAGCAAGTGAATACCCGCACGATGCCAGTCAGCTAAAGTCGTTGCGAGCTCCGATGACACTTCATTAGCATGGTTTGCGTGTAAAACCAGTATGCTTTGTAAACGACTGCTACTCAGTCGTTCTTTGAGCTCGGTTGTCAGGCGAGAGGGTATCACGACTGGCAGCCGACTATGAATACGTAAACGAGTCAGTTGGGGTAATGTTTCGAGTTCTCCAATGAGATCGTTAAGGCGTCTGTCGTTCGCCATTAAAGGATCACCACCGCTAAGAATCACTTCGTTCACTTCCGGGTGCCGCTTGATGTACTCGAGCGTTTCGCCCTGCTGGCGCTTGCTAAAAGCCAGTTCGTCGTAGGGAAAGTGACGACGGAAGCAATAGCGGCAATTGACAGCACACCCCCCCTGCAGTATTAAAAGCACACGACTTTTGTATTTATGCAGTACCCCATTTACAGGTCCCTGTTGTTCTTGCAATGGATCGGAACTGTAGCCCGGAGCGGAATCAAATTCGTTACGTAAAGGAAGTACTTGAAGTAGCAACGGATCGTAGCGGTTTCCCATTTGCATCTGGGCTACGAAAGGTTTGGGGACGCGCATTGTAAAAAGCTTTCTGGCTTCGCTGTCCGCTGTAAATAGAGATGGGTCTAGCTTGAGCGCGCGCAGCAAATCGTCTGGCCGGGTATAGGCTTGTTTCAGCTCCAACTGCCAGTCAGGGCGCTCATTTACCGAAATGGAATACGCTGACTCGGACACCATGCCTCCGTTACTGCTGCAAATACTCTATATTTTACCTGAAAAAAGTCGCTATTTGTTTTATTATTGCGCGCAAATGATCAGGCGTTTATAAAGGAAAGTCTTATTATGGCGAATTACAGTACGAGTGAATTTAAAGGCGGTTTAAAGATAATGCAGGACGGCGAGCCATGCTCGATCGTTGAGAATGAAATGGTTAAGCCGGGCAAAGGTCAGGCGTTTAACCGTGTCAAAATTCGCAAATTAATCAGTGGTAAGGTGGTCGAAAAAACATTTAAGTCGGGTGAGTCTGTTGAAGGTGCCGATGTTATTGAGCTTGAGCTGTCCTACTTGTATAACGATGGCGAGTTCTGGCACTTTATGAACAATGAAACCTTTGAACAGGTTCCCGCGGATGAAAAGGCCGTTGGCGAGGCTGAAAAATGGTTGGTTGAACAAGATGTTTGTACTCTAACTCTATGGGAAGGGAAGCCAATTAATGTTCAGCCGCCTAACTTTGTTGAGCTAGAAATTACTGAAACAGACCCGGGCCTCAAAGGTGATACAGCGGGCACGGGTGGTAAACCTGCAACCTTGAGTACGGGAGCGGTTGTTCGTGTTCCACTGTTTGTGCAAATTGGCGAGATCATCAAAGTCGATACTCGTTCAGGTGAATACGTTTCGCGGGTACAAAAGTAAGTATGACGACTCACTGGCGACCCACAGCCGATTGGTCAGTGCTTGTTAAACGCGCTGAATTAATGCGGCAGGTTCGCCAGTTTTTTTATGAAAGGCAGGTAACCGAAGTCGACACTCATCTGTTGTCACAATTTGGCGTAACAGATTGTCACTTGAATAATTTAACCACTGAATTTAAATATCCTTTACCCTCGGGTAATAAAACGCTGTATCTTCAGACTTCTCCTGAGTACGCAATGAAACGGGTTCTTGCTGCGTACCACCGAGATATCTATCAGCTGAGTCATGTGGTTCGTGACGACGAAATCGGGCGCTTTCATAATCCCGAATTTACCCTCCTTGAATGGTACCGAGTTGGATATGATGATAGACAGCTTATAGCTGAAGTTTCAGCGCTACTCACTGAGCTTTGTGGTGCCCCAGAAGTACAAGTCGTAACTTATCAGCAAAGCTTCATTGACGGTCTAGGCTTTGATCCACTGACAAAGACTGGTGTTAGCAAAATTAAGCAGTACTTGATAGAACAGCCCGCTTTGTCGGAATGGATGCTCACAGAAACCGATGAAGACACAATTCTGCAAGTTGCATTTTCATCGTTTATTGAAAACCAGTTTCCTCTTGATACACCGGTTTGTGTGACAGAGTTTCCGCGATCGCAAGCGGCTTTGGCAAAGATAGATCAAGATGACCCCCGTGTGGCCAGGCGTTTTGAATTCTACTATCGTGGTGTTGAGCTCGCCAACGGCTATCATGAACTCACTGATCCCGTTGAACAGAGGGATCGCTTTGAAAAAGACAATCAATGGAGAAAGCAGCAAGATCTTCCTGTTCGACCTGAAGATACTCGGTTGTTGGCAGCTTTAGAGTCAGGCCTGCCTTCTTGCTCTGGTGTTGCGCTGGGTTTTGATAGACTGTTGATGATTGTCTGTGAAGCTAATTCAATAACTGAAGTCCTGCCTTTTTCCATTGATACCGCGTAAATCTGGAATAGCTTAAAATTTTTTCTGATTGCCCTTGGTTATTCTCTCCGTATGTTATAATATAACAGGTAAGATTTTCAGATAGGGTCATACCGAATATGTCAGCAGCAGCCCCTAAAAATTTGGATAAAGCGGGTATCTGGATCACCACAGTCTGTGCGATTCATTGCTTGTTGCTGCCTGTCATTCTGCCACTTCTAGCGCTTGCTGGCTTTGCCTTTATTGGTGAAGACTTACTCGAAAACTCAATTTTAGGGCTAAGTGTTGTTGTCGGACTTTGGTCTTTGGTTGGTGGCGCCCGTCGCCATGGAAAGTGGTGGTTACTGGCCTTTTTGATCGCCGGAGCCGCTATTTACTCTCAGCGCGATATATTGGGCCCGTGGGGAGAGCCCGTTATTATTTTAGTTGGTGCTGGCCTTATTATTTATGCTCACTTATCAAATCTCCGTTTAAATCGAAAGTTCAATTTCTCTGCCGTTGCAGAATAACGAGCTTAACGTTAATTTTTCTTTTCCATGACAACACCCGTTTCAATATGATCCGTGTAGGGAAATTGATCAAACATAGCAGCAGCAGTCACTTTGTGACTACCAGACAACGCCTCAATATTCTCTATTAAAGTCGTTGGGTTACAGGAAATGTAAACAATTCTTTGATATTGAGATACTAACTTCACTGTATCTGTATCGAGTCCAGCTCTGGGCGGGTCGACCAATACGGTTTTACAGTCAAAGCTATGAATATCGGCATCGGCTGCCCTTCTAGATTTAAGTTCACCACTTAAAGCCGCAGTAAATTCTTCTGCAGACATGCGTACAACGGTAACATTGTTAATACCGTTCAACTCTGCGTTTTCGCGAGCCGCCGCTACAGAGCTTTTGCTAATCTCAGTGGCTAATACACGATTAAAGTTTTCTGCCAGAGGTAGGGTAAAGTTGCCGTTGCCACAGTACAGTTCTAATAGGTCATGCGAATTATTGCCAACATGGTGTTTTGCCCAGCTGATCATTTTTTGGTTTATGACTGCATTGGGCTGGGTGAAGCTGTTCTCAGTTTGCAAAGATAAATAGCTCTTGCCATCAACCCTAACTTCTTCTGTAACGCTCTCTTTATATAAAACTCGTTTTTGCTTACGAGCTCTTCCTATCACTTCAACCTCAGCAATAGAGGCTAAAGCGTCATGAAGTTTTGTGGCTTCCTTTTCCCATTCATCGTCCAAAGGGCGATGGTAGAGCAAAGAGATTATGGCTTCGTCTGTGGTTGTTGTCAGAAAATCTACCTGGAACAGTTTGCGGCGTAAAATATCATTAGGCCTTACTAAGGTCATGAGCTCTTTCATTAACCGGTTAATCAGCAGACTGCCCGGTATGAACTCATCCATGCGAATTTTTTCTCGCGTTTCAGGGTTAAACATAATGTAGTACAGGTCGTCACCCTCATGCCAAACCCGAAACTCTGCACGCATCCGGTAGTGGCTCGAGGGTGACTCAAACACCTCGACCTCGTCGATATGAAAAGGACGAAACATCTCTTTTACTCTGTCAGCTTTCTGCGCAAGTTGTTTTGGGTATTCAGAGGTGTCGATTCGTTTGTAAGTCATTATTAAGTTACGCCGTATTTGCCGATAATTAGTCAGGGTTCTATTTTACGCATCAACGCGTTTATGTGCCAATGTCCTTTATTTATGTTGGATTTGATCACATTTGCTGAAACTTTACGCAGTCAGTAAAGAAACAGTTAAAAAGGCAGGAAAAGCGCTTGACGGGGCGAGATAAATCTCTAAAATGCGCTCCACGTTCGAGGCAGGCAACGAAGCCGCCAAAAACAGACGTTTTCTAAAAAATCTTTTTTCAAAAAAGTATTGACGGAAAACACACGGTGTGTAGAATACGCACCTCTCGCAGCCAAGGCTGCTGAGAAACGCTCTTTAACAATTATATCAAGCCAAGCAAACTGTGTGGGCACTTGCAGAAGTAAGCAAACAGAAATATTTGTA